>NZ_JADLQN010000003.1 GCF_015477835.1 Nocardia higoensis
TGCCCACGGAGATCCCACCGAACGTCTACGAGGGATTGAAGGCCAACAAGGCCCTCGAGGTGCACGTGTTCGGCCGCCGCGGCCCCGCCCAAGCCAAGTTCACCCCCCTGGAACTGCGCGAACTCGACCACTCCCCGAACATCGAGGTCATCGTCGACCCCGCCGACATCGACTACGACGAAGGCTCCGAAGCCGCCCGCCGCCATTCCAAGCAGGTCGACATGGTCGCCAACACCCTCGAACAGTGGGCCATCCGCGACCAGGGCGACCGCCCACACAAACTGTTCCTGCACTTCTTCGAATCCCCCGCCGAGATCCTCGGCGACAACGGCAAGGTCGTCGGCCTGCGCACCGAACGCACCCAACTCGACGGCACCGGCAACGTCAAAGGCACCGGCGTGTTCAAGGACTGGGACATCCAAGCCGTCTACCGCGCCGTCGGCTACCTCTCGCAGAACATCAGCGAGCTGCCCTTCGACGACCAAGCGGGCACCGTGCCGAACGAGGCCGGTCGCGTGCTGGCCGACGAGAACGCCGACGGCGCGGACCGCTACGTCCCGGCCACCTACGTCACCGGCTGGATCAAGCGCGGCCCGGTCGGCCTGATCGGTCACACCAAGGGCGACGCCAACGAGACCATCGCCTGCCTGCTCGACGACGCGCCGTCGTTCACCCCGGCCGAGAACCCCGATCCGCAGGCCGTGATCGAGTTCCTGGAGGGCAAGGGCCTGCCGTTCACGACCTGGGCCGGGTGGTATCGCCTGGACGCGCACGAGCGTTCGCTGGGCGAGCCGGAAGGCCGCGAGCGGGTCAAGGTCGTCGAGCGCGAGGACATGCTGCGCGCCAGCGAACCGAACAAGGTCTAGTTCTCTTCTAATTCATCCTCCGAGAGGGGCGCGGCGTGCGCCCCTCTCCCATGTCCGCTTGCGGTCGTCTCCCGATGGGACGGGTGCGACAGCGACGCGATCTCGAGGCATTCTGTACAAGTGTTCGACGCACATGTCCACATCATCGATCCGCGGTTCCCGCTGACCGAGAACGAGGGCTATCTGCCCGAGCCGTACACCATCGCCGACTATCGAAAGCGGATGGCGCGCTTCGACGTCCAGGGCGGAGCCGTGGTCAGCGCTTCGTTCCAGGGCACCGATCAGGCCTACCTCGAGGCGGCGCTGGCCGAGCTGGGCGAGAACTGGGTGGGCGTGACGCGCCTGGACCTCGACGCGAGTGACGACGAGATCGTCGAACTCGACCGCGTCGGCGTGCGCGCGCTGCGCTTCAACCTCAAGCGGGCCGCCACCGACATCACCGGCATGACCGTCCAGGCGCTGCGCGCCCACGAACTGGCGGGCTGGCACGTCGAGGTCTATGTGGACGGGCAGATGCTCGCCTCGCTGCAACCGGTGATCACCAAGCTGCCCGCGCTCTCGGTCGACCATCTCGGCATGTCCGAGGAGGGTCTGCCCTACCTGCTCGACCTCGTCGACCGGGGCGCGCGGGTGAAGGCGACAGGTTTCGGCCGGGTGTCGATGAACGTGGCCGACACGCTGCGCCGCATCCACGCGGTCAATCCCGAGGCGCTCATGTTCGGCAGCGACCTGCCCGGCACCAGGGCGGGCCGCCCGTTCCGCGACTCGGACGTGGACCTGCTCTGCGATGTCGTCGGCGCGGACATGCACGCGGTGCTCGAGGACAACGCACGCGCGTTCTACCGTCTGCCCGCCAGGCAGCGTCCCGAGTTCGAGGACCCCGATCCGACCCTGCCGCTGCCCGCGACCGAGGCGATGGGGCCGATCCGGCACGAATCCCCGCGGGATCCGGCCGACACCATCCCGTTCGGCGCGATCGAGCGCTGACGGGATTCAGTCCTTGCGGCCGGTCAGCGCGAGAGAAGCGCCGAGGCCGATCATGACCAGCCCGCCCGTTCCGCCCACGGCGGCCAGGCGGCGAGGTGTGCGAGCGAACCAGGTCCGTGCGGAATCGGCGGCCAGCGCCCACACCGTGTCGCAGACCAGTCCGAACGCCGGGATACAGATCCCCAGTACCAGCATCTGACCGGTCGCCGTGCCGCGGGCGGAGTCGACGAACTGCGGGAGCAGGGCGACCAGGAAGACGATGGTCTTCGGATTGGTGATGCCGACGACGAACCCGTCGCGCAGCACTGTCGACGTGGCGATGGTGGGCGCTGCCGTGGTCGTCTCGAAGGCTCGGGCCAGCTCGGCGCGATGCCGGATGGCCTGCACCCCGAGATGGACCAGGTACAGCGCGCCGGCCAGCTTGATCGCGGTGAAAACCGTCGCCGAAGCCATCACCACCGCCCCCAGCCCGAACGCGACGGCGATGATCTGCGCGTACACCCCCGCGGCGTTACCCACCACCGTGTACAGCGCGGCCCGCCTTCCGACCGTGAGCGCCCGGCCGATCGTGAACAGCACACTCGGCCCCGGCAGCGCCACCATCACGAACGCCAGTCCTGCGAAGGTCACGATCTGCGTCCACGTCACCATGCGAGACAACGGTATTCGCCGTCCGATGAGCGGGCAACAGCGCCCGGTTCAAGCCGCGATCGCGCCGATCACCCATACGCCGGTGGCCAGCAGGGCGCCCGCGAGTTCGATCAGGATCGACAGGCCCACGCCTTTCAGGGCGTGCACGGTGAAGGTCCACGCCTGGTTGCTGTCGTTCAACCGTTCCAGTTCGCTGAGGTAGACGCCGAGGACGAAGCCCACGAACAACCCGACCACCGGTATCACGAAGAAACCGACGAGGGCCAGGGCCGCGCCGAGGAACAGGGCCCGGTTGGGCACTCCGGCTTCCTTCATATTGCGGCCGGGCCACAGGTACTTGATCACCCCGGAGATCACCAGCAGCACCGTGGCGACAGCGAACACCGTCCACGCCGTGGTCCCGCCGGTCATGATCGCCCAGACCAGGATCGCGCCGAAGATCGCGAGCACACCCGGCAGCACCGGCACGACGATGCCCACCAATCCCAGCAGGATCACCAGGCCGACAACGATTTCGCCCCACACACTCACGTTCGAATCCCTCCGTCCGCCCGCTGTCGCGCGCCGTCGGCGATTCTCGCCGATCGTGCCGTCGCGCGCACGTGGGGCAGAGCCGGTGTGCGGCCCCGCTGTTGTCGCCGAGGCTATTGTCATACTGTCAATACAGCTCGCCGGGCCCGCTCCGGCGGGAGGCACCGGTTGCCGGTGACCTGGATCAACGACGAACCGAGGTAAGGCGTGAGCACTTCATCCACCGCCACCAGGCAGGGCCCGCTGGCGGGCATCCGCGTTGTCGAGCTGGCAGGTATCGGTCCCGGCCCGCACGCGGCGCTGCTGCTGGCCGACCTGGGCGCCGACGTGGTGCGCGTCCAGCGGCCCGGCCAGTTCCCCGGCCTGATGGAGCGCCCGCAATGGCGCGGCCGCACGATCGTCGAGGCCAACCTCAAGGATCCCGCCGACATCGAGAAGGTGCTGCGCCTGATCGAGAAGGCCGACGTGCTGATCGAGGGCTTCCGTCCCGGGGTCACCGAGCGCATGGGCCTGGGTCCCGAGGAGACCCTGGCCCGCAACCCGCGCCTGGTGTACGGCCGCATGACCGGCTGGGGCCAGCACGGCCCGCTGGCCGACCGGGCAGGCCACGACATCAACTACATCTCGCTGACCGGCGTGCTGAACGCCATCGGCCGCAAGGGTGAGCGGCCGGTGCCGCCGCTGAACATGGTCGGCGACTTCGGTGGCGGCTCGATGTTCCTGGTGTTCGGCATCCTCGCCGCGCTGGTGGAACGCCAGAGCTCGGGCAAGGGTCAGGTCATCGACGCCGCGATGGTGGACGGTGCGCTGGCGCTCTCGCACATGATCTGGGGCATGCGCGGCGTGGGCCTGTGGTCCGACGAGCGCGGCACCAACCTGCTCGACACCGGCATGGCCTTCTACGACACCTACGAGACCGCCGACGGCAAGTACATGGCCGTGGGCGCGATCGAGCCGCAGTTCTACGCCGAACTGCTGAAGGGCCTCGAGCTGGACCCGGCGGATCTGCCCGCCCAGATCGACCCGAATGCCCAGGAAGATCTGCGCAAGCTTTTCACCGAGAAGTTCAAGACCAAGACCCGCGACGAGTGGGCCGAGATCTTCGCGGGCACCGACGCCTGCACCACCCCGGTGCTCACGCTGAGCGAGGCCACCGAGAACGAGCACATCGTCGCGCGCACCGGCCTGGTGGAGATCGACGGCGTCGTCCAGCACGCGCCCGCCCCGCGCTTCTCGCGCACCCCGGCGGCCGTGCCGACCCCGCCCCCGAACGAGGGCACCCCGATCGACACCGTCTGGGCGGACTGAGATCCGAGGCAACGGCCCCGCGCGCGACTTCCATTCGCGCGCGGGGCCGTTCGCATGTGGCGGGCCCGTCGTTCAGCGCACGGAGAGGTTCAACGGGTCGAGCGGTTGCGCGGCGCGCGGGGTGAGCGCGGCGTAGGCCGAGGCCATCGACTTGACGGCCAGGCGCAGTTCCGACTCGCGGTGGGTGTAGGGCAGGCGCACGAAGCGCTCGAAGGCGCCCTGGACACCGAAGCGCGGCCCGGCGGCCAGCAATACACCGTGATTGGGCGCGGTGGCGGCCAGCGCGGTGGAGACCGGGGCGGGCAGTTGCGCCCAGACCGACATGCCGCCCGCACCCGGCTGCACCTTCCAGTCCGGCAGTTCCTCGGCGAGGGCGTCGAGCAGGGCACCGCGCTGGGCGCGCAACTGGTCACGGCGGAGGGCGAGGGCATCGTCGGCGTGTTCGAGCAGGTGGACGGTGGCGAGCTGGTCCATCACGGGGGTGCCGAGGTCGACAGTGGATCGGCTGCCGAGCAGCTTGGTGATCAACGACGTACCGGTGCGGATCCAGCCCACCCGCAGGCCGCCCCAGAACGACTTCGACGCCGAGCCGATGGTGACGATCTCGCTGCCCTTGCCGAACACGGCCACCGGGGGCGGCATGGTCTCGGTGTGCGGGTCGAGGCCGAGATCGACCATGGATTCGTCGACGATGATCGTCATGCGGGTCTCGCGGGCGATGGCGGCCAGTTCGGCGCGCCCCTCGCCGTCGAGCATCATGCCGGTGGGGTTGTTGAAATCGGGCACCAGGTAGGCCAGGGTGGCCGCGGTCTGCCGGGCGGCACTGCGAATGCCGTCGAGATCCCAACCGGCGGAGGGATTCTCGGGCAGCAGCGGCACCGGGACAGGGCGGGCACCGACATCGCGGATGGCCTCGATGGCGTTCGGGTAGGTGGGGTGTTCGATGAGCACCCGGGCCGCGGGCGCGGCGAGCACGTTGAGCAGCAGGCGCAAGCCGTGCTGGGCGCCGAGGGTGATCAGGATCTGGTCGGGATCGGTGGGCAGGCCGCGGGCGGTGTAGCGGCGGGCGACGGCCTCACGGAGGGCGAGCATGCCGACCGGATCCATGCCGTGCGTGCCCAGGTAGGTCGGAAGACGTTGCAGAGCATCGGAATACGCGTTCTCGATGCCCTCCGGCGCGGTCATGGCGGCATAGGTGAGATCGACGGTGGTCAGCTCCGGTTGCATGATCGTGGCGAGAATGCCACGCGAGGCCTTGGTGCCGTCGCTCGGCACGCTGGGCGGCAGCGCCACGGTCGAACGCGACCCCTGCCTGCTGATCAGGTAGCCGTGCTCGCGCAGCAGGGCGTAGGTTGAGGTGATGGTGGTGCGGCTGACGCCGAGGGTGGCGGCCAGATCGCGTTCGCTGGGCAGCGCGACACCGAGCGGTGCGCGACCGTCGTGGATGAGCAGCCGGATGCCCTCGGCCAGCGCCAGGTACGCGGGCCTGCCGCGGTGCGTGGTCTCCTCCGCGCCCACCGTGCGCCAGTTGCCCAGGTCGCGTGCCAGCCCGGCCGCACCGATCACTCGAGTCGCCATAGAGTCCAGTATTCGGGTAGTGGATATTCAAAAGCAAGGCCAGTGGTCCGACTCTGAAAGACATGACCACTGCGCTGCCGCTCCTGATCGCCCTCGCCGTCACCCTCCTCGCCTACCGGGCCGTCCGCCGCGAACCGGTCGGCGCGCGAGTGCACGCGCTGTTCGGCGCGGTCGTTCCCCGCGACTCGGATCCCGGATTCTACGACCACCAGCGACAATTGCGCGACATCACGGCCGTGCGCACCCACGAGGAGCTCGACGAGGCCGCCTGAACCGCGCTCGCGGCAGCACGCAGGCCCGTCCGTTCGCCGGTCCGTGCCGCGCCATGCGCGCGACCGGAAACCAGTCCAGTCCAGTTGCGCAAAACTGGACTGGACTGGACTCCGTGTCCGCTCTCCGCCGCGCTGGTCGTAGGTCTCCACCGCCTGGTAGTCGCCGCGCACGGCGGGCAGCACGATCTCGGCCGGGACTCCCGGCTCGCTGCCGCACCCGTTCCCGCACGGCTCTGTTCCCGTCGTACCCCCGGTGCACACTGGTCCTATGAGCACCCCCGCCCGTCGGATCGATCGCGCGCTGTCCGGGGCCGCGTCGCCGGATCCCACGCGCGCCGACATCGCGCTGTTCGACACAGCGATCGGCATCTGCGCCATCAGCTGGCGTGCCGATGCCGTGGTCGGGTTCCGGTTGCCGGAGGCCGACCCGGACGCCGCGCGGGAACGGCTGCGGCGAGCGGGCGCCACGCAGTCCGAGCCGACCGAGAACATCCGCGCGGCGATCGAGGGCGTCCGCGCCCACCTCACGGGTGAACTGGACGATCTGCGCTGGATCCGGCTCGACCTGACCGGCCTACCGGGCTTCCACCGCACGGTGTACGAGATCACCCGGGCCATCGACCCCGGCCACACACTCAGCTACGGGCAGGTCGCCGAACGCGCCGGGCTGCCGGGAGCGGCGCAGGCGGTCGGGCAGGCGCTGGGCCGCAACCCGATCGCACTGATCGTCCCGTGCCACCGGGTGCTCGCCGCCGACCACGCGCTGCACGGATTCTCCGCACCCGGTGGGATCGGCACGAAGGCCCGATTGCTCGAGATCGAGCGCACCCCGGGGTTCGGCGAACCGACACTGTTCTGAGTCGACCGAGGACACAGCCGGAGCGGGCGCGGCACGGGCCTGCGTTACGATCCGGCAATCCGGGTCACCGGATGCCCGGCCCGTCTCGACGGCCACCGGACCCGATCGGCTATCAAACGGCAGGAAAGCACGTGCAGATCCACTTCGACGACATCGACGCCGCCGAAATCGACCGTCGTATCGCACTGTACGGTCCACTCACCCAGGCGGTCCGTGAGCTCGCGGACGCGACCATCCGCACCGAGGTCGACGAGGACACCATTCGCGAGGTCGAGGCGACCGTCCGCGCGGCGACCGCCAGGCTGCGCGCGCAACAGATCGACGGCTCCTTCGGGGCCCGATTCACCTCCGACGGGACCATGCTGCCGTGGGGCAATGCGGCGGTGGGTGTCCGCAATCCGATCGCGCCGCCGATGGTGGTCGAACGAGACGGCACCGGCCTGCACCGGGCCGAACTCACCTTGGGCGCCGCCTACGAGGGGCCGCCCGGACTGGTGCACGGCGGGATCTCGGCCCTGCTGCTCGACCAGATCCTCGGCGAGGCAGCGGCGCACGGCGGACAGCCCTCGTTCACCGGCACCCTCACGTTGAGATACCGGAAGCCGACGCCCCTGGGGAAGATCCGCGTCGAGGCGCGCGTCGACCGAGTCGAGGGGGCGAAGACGTTCGTCGTCGGTTCCCTGTCGACCGACAAGGGGGTCACGGTCGAAGCGGATGCGATCTTCATCCAGCCCTCCTGGGTCCGCAACCGGGCCGGATGAGCCCGGCCGGCCCGGCCGTCCGACGACGACCGGGCGCCACGCGACAGCGGCTCAGGAGAGTCGGACCTCGGCGGTGGCGAGGCCGAAGATCTTGCGCCCCGCCGATTTCGCGGTGATGAGCACGACGGCGGTCTTGGATTCGGGATCGACCGACTTGATGCGGCCGGTGTATTCGACGGTCCCGACGGCATTCGCCTCGACCACGGTGTAGTTCGACAGCCGGACCGTGTACTTGGCCAGCGCGCCCGGGTCGCCGAGCCAGTCGGTGACGAAGCCCGCGCCGCAGGCCATGGTGAGCATGCCGTGCGCGATGACATCGGGCAGGCCCGCCAGCTTCGCGATGCGCTCGTTCCAGTGGATCGGGTTCGCGTCGCCGGACACACCGGCGTAGTTGACCAGGTCGCCGCGGGTCAGGGCCACGGTGCGGGGCGGGAGCGTGTCACCGACCGCCACGTCGTCGAAGCGCACCGCGGTGTGCGGGGTGCGGGGTGCGGCGATCCTGGTCGAGAGGGTGCCGTTCGCGGCAGGCGACCGATCGGCGCCCTCGTCGACGGTGGTGGCCGGGGCGGCCACGTCGAGCCCGTGCATCAGAACGCTCTTCATGGCCTCGCCGATGCCGGGATCGACCTCGTCGGCGGTGATGCCGACGACGGTGGTGTGCATGGCCTGCACCACACAGCCGGACTGGTCGGTGAAGGTGTTGGTGACCGTCAGCAGATCCTTGCCCGCGATCCGCCGCACCGAGGACAGCTCGACATCGCTGGTCAGACGATCGCCCGCGACGACCGGGGCGTACCACTCGAAGACCTGATCGGTCTGCACGTACACGTCGTAGCCGGTGACGACGGACTCGAACAGCCTGCGGTTGGCCAGCATCGCCGGAATGGAGAAGAAGGTGGGCGAGACGACCAAGCCGGTGTAGCCGAGCTCGCTCGCGGCGGCTTCCTGCCAGTGCGCGGGATGGTAGTCCTGCACGGCGCGGGCGTATTCACGGATCTTCTCCCGCCCGACCTCGTAGTAGTCGTCGAGCCGGTAGTGGTGTCCCACCAGCGACTGCGAATGCGCACCCACGTCAAATGTTGCTGTCACAAGCTGCCTTCCTCCGGATCCGAGCCATCGTAATCATTCCGACGCCGCCCGCTCACATATGTGATTGCGCTATCAATACCGCCGACGCGCGGGGCGTCACCTCGGCATCGCGGGCACTGTGGAGGCGGTGCCGGGAAACCGCGCACCGCACCGGATGATGGAAGGGCGCGGCCGGAGGAGTGGCCGGGACGACGACACCGGAAGGAAGCACACACGCATGGAGACGGTGACCTCGGCGGACGGCACCACGATCGCGTTCGACCGGATCGGCGCGCAGAGTGCCGGCGCGGAGAGTGCGGGCGCGGAGAGTGCGGGCGACGGGGCGGGCAGGGGCACCGTGATCCTCGTCGGCGGCGCGCTCGAGGACAGGCGTTCTCCCAAGCTCACCGAGCTGGCCCGGCTGCTGGCCGAGCGGCACGGCATCACGGTGATCGTCTACGACCGGCGTGGACGCGGCGACAGCGGTGCTACCCCGGGTGTCTACCAGGCGGGCGACGAGATCGACGATCTGGCGGCCCTGGTGACGGCCGCGGGCGAGCCGGTGACGTTGTTCGGCTGGTCCGCCGGAGCGGTGCTCGCCCTGCGCGCGGCGGCCTCGGGCCGGGTTCCCGGCGTCACGCGGGTGGTCGCGTTCGAACCGCCGTTCGTCGTCGACCGCTCCGGCCACGTTCCGCCCGCCGATCTCGGAACCCGCCTCGAGCAGTTGATCGCCGAAGGCAAGTCCGGCCGCGCCGCCGCCTTCTACCTGCGCAAGGTCATGGGGGTACCACCGACGATGGTGACCGCCATGCGCCTGACCCCCTACTGGCGCTCCATGAAAGCGCTCGCCGCCTCCACCGCCCACGACTGGGCCGTGATCGGGCCCTACACCCGCGGCGAGGCCCTGCGCCCGGCCGACTGGTCCGGTCTGACGGTCCCGACCCTGGTCCTGTCCGGCGCCGACAGCGCCGCGAACATCAAAACCGCCGCCGACGCGACCGCGAAGGCGCTACCGCTCGCCCATCACCGCGAACTGCCCCACCTCGGGCACGACCAGAACGCCGAACTCATCGCCGCTCCCGTCGCCGAATGGGCCGCCGGGGACGGCGCGCTCTGACACACTGAAAACCGATGTCCGCGTACTGGAATCACAACACGGCCTTCCATCCCGAACTGGTCGCCGCCGTCCCCGGCCCGGCCGCACGAGTTCTCGACATCGGCTGCGGGGACGGGCTTCTCCTCCACAGACTCTCGGCGAGAGCGGGTTCCGTCGTCGGGATCGATCCGGACGAGGCGGCCGTCATCTCCGCACGGTCGCGGCTGGCGAAGACACCTCGCGCCGAGGTTGTCCACGGCGACTTCCTCGACACCGCATTCGACGGACCGCCCTTCGACCTCATCACCTGCGTGGCGGCCCTGCACCACATGCCGCTCGCCCCCGCCCTGGAACGCATGAGGGAACTACTGGGCACGGGGGGCACGCTCCACATCGTCGGGTTGTCCGAGAACAAGACGATCGCCGACCATCTCACCGCGGCCGCGATGAGCGTCCCGGTGATGGTCGTCAGCAGAATCCGCCGCGAGTCGGCCTACCCCGGCATGGTGATCGCGGAGCCGAAGGAGTCGATCGACGAGATCCGAAGCACCGCCTCGGCGATTCTCCCCGGCCACCGACTCCGCCGCCGGTTCCACTTCCGCTACACGCTGACCTGGCGCAAACCCTCCGTGCCCTCGTGAGTGCGCATCAGGCCATCGTCGATCACATCGGGTTCTTGCGGTAGAAGTCGCAGGCCTCGCCCGTGAGATAGCCGTCTTTGCAGGCGAAATAGGTCTGGATACAGCCGCTGGTGTCGCAGCCGAGCTCGGCCAAGCGCTCGACGATGCGCAGGTTGTCCTGTTGCTCGGGGGACAACGCCGAGGAGGTGGTGACAGGGGACGTGGCCGGAACCGGCGAACCGGACTCGGTGCAGGCACTCAGAGTCAGGACGGCCGCCACGGCGCCGACCACGTGAACCAGTCTGTCCATTTTCAGCCCTCCGTGCCGACCGGGAGCAGTCAGCGTAACCGGAGAGGTGGACAGGGCCGGAGTGGTTACTCGCCGCGGGGACCTTCTTCCGGATTGTCCGGATCGTCGGCAGGCGGCACCGAGTACCCGATCAGCTCCACATCGGGGTTCTTCCCGGCGGTGGCTTCGGTGGGTTCGGGGTTCGCGGAGGTGTTCTCGGGGGACGTCATGTTCTGCGCCTACCCCGTTGCGCTGTCTTCACGCACAGCGGACCTGCGCACAGCGGACCCGCGCCCCGCGGGGGTGTCCGTAGTACCCGCGCGCATCCGGGGGCGATCGGTCACCGGTTCGTTTCGCCGCGGATGAGTGCGCCCAGCGCCTCGCGGTCGGTCACGTCCACCTTCCCGCAGGCACGATAGAGATGACCCTCCACGGTGCGCACCGAGACGGTGAGCCGGTCGGCGATCTGGCGGTTGGACAGGCCTGCCGCGACGAGATTGGCGATCTCGCGTTCTCGTGCGGTCAGGGGCAGCGGTTGGGCCGCGGCGCGCAGGGCAGGGGTGCTCGCGCCCCCACAGGCCGCGGCCAATCGGTTCGCGGCGGCGGCCGACTCCGTCAGGCGCCGCCTGTCATCGGCGCGTTCGTGCGCGGACGCTGCCTGAGCGGCGGCGTCGGCAGCCGAGAGCAGCGCACCGACCCGTTCGAAATCGGCGGCGGCGGCATCCAGACCCGCGCCGTCGTGCGCGGCGAGCGCGCGGGCGTGGGCGGCCTGCACGACGACCAGCCTGCCTTCCACCCTGGTCGCCAATTCGGTCAGGCGGTCGGCCACCGAGTGTTCGCCGAAGCGGGCGGCGACGTGCAGGGCCATGGCCTCGATGGCGTACTGGTGCGCGCGTGCGGCGGCATCGGCGGCATCGAGCGCCGAACGCACAGCGGTACTGACGGCGCCTTCGGCGGCGGCGAGACAGGCTTCGGCGATGGCGAGTTGCGGCTCGTAGACGGCGCTGTGCCTGCCGCCCCTCCGGTGTGCCTCGGCGATCGACTCGGCGCACTCGACGGTCCGGCCGAGTGCGGCATACGCTTCCGCCAGGCGGATACGGGCCGGAAAGGTCCAGGCGGCAGCGCCTTCGGCGGTCAAGGCCGCCAACGCCTGTTCGAGATGTTCGATGCCGTCGGGGAAACGCCCCTGAGCCACGTCTACCGTGCCCTGCAAGATCTTCGACATGCCCCACGCCAGGTACTGACCGGGCGCCGAATAGCTGAATCGCGGTGCGGCGCATCGTCGTGCGGCGTCGTAGTCACCGGTGTAGAGCAGGCCGAGCACCTCGGCGTGGGTGGTCATGAAGCGGTTGAGACCGTCGATGTGGTGGTCGATTGCGTGACCGCGCGCGGCGTAGCGACGAGCGTCGGCGCCACGACCGGTGAGCGCGAGCGCGAGCCCGCCGCCGAACGCGGCCCACCACACCGCCCAGGGCGGGGCACCGGGATCGGTCATCACCGCTTCGGCTTCGGCCAGCGCGTCGTCGACGCGGTTCTCGTTCACCGCGCAGGCCGAGGACAGACCGGCCATGATCGCCACGATCTTGGGGTGGCTCACGCCCGCGCGCACTCGGGCGAGCACCTCGTCGGCGCGATCGGCATCGCCCATGGACCACAACAGATTCGACACCCGCGTGCCGCCCCATCGAGCCAGTTGTGGTTCGGTGAGCTCGCCCGGATCGAACGCGGCCAGGGTGCGTTCGGCCTCGATGCGATGGCCCTGCCACAGCAGCGCGCGGGCCAGCAGATCCGCGGCCTGGACCCCGCCCCGGCGCTCGACCGCGGCCCGGGCGAAACGTTCGGCCAACGGCAGGTCGGCGACCGCGATGGCATCGGTGGCGGCGGCCTCGAACAGGGCGAGGTCGGCGGATTTGTCGCTGTACAAGGCCAATTCGGCCAGGCGGATGCGTTCGGAGGCGGAGTGCACCGGGCGCTGCCGCAGCGCGGAGAACAGCAGGCCGCGCAGCCTGCGGGTCGAGGCGATACCGAGCCTGCGGCGGATCACCTCGCCGAAGAGCGGATGGTTGTAGCGGACGGTCAGCTGACGACCGTGTTCGACAACCTTGACCACACCGCGGGTCTCGGCCGCCTCCACCGCCTCCTCGCCGGCCAGCTCGGCCAGGACGTCGAGATCGATGGGCTCGCAGAAGGTCAGCAGTTCCAGCACCCGCAGCACCGAATCGGGCAGTTGCTCCACCCGGTCCTCGAGCAGGGCGGCCAGTTCGGAGGTGACCGCGGCGCGGCCGCGCAACTGCCACACCCCGTTGACCTGCCGCAGCGTGCCCGCCTCCAGCGCTCCCTCCACCAAATGCCTGAGGAACAGGGCATTTCCGCCCGAGGACTCCCACATCAGGTTCGCGGTGAAACCCTCGAGTTGGCCGCCGAGCACGGACTCCACCAACTGCACGCTCTGCTGCTCGGTGAACGGCCGCAGATCCACGCGCAGCAGATGCCCGTCCTTCCACAGCGAGGTGATCGCGTCGGGCACCGGCACGCCGCCGCGCACGGTCGCCACCACGCGCACGACTTTGTCGATGGCCAGTTGCAGCAGCAGAGTGGCCGAGAGCTGGTCGAGCAGGTGGGCGTCGTCGACACCGATGATGGTCGCGCCGTCGGCCAGCAGCGCCTCGCGCGCGGCGGACATGAAGGTGACCGGATCATGGGCGGTGTAGGCGCCGACCATGTGCGCGAACACGCCCAGGGGTATGCCGCGGGCGGATTCGGTGCCCGCCACCCAGCGGATCCGGCCGCCGATCGCGGCGCCCACCTGCCGGGCGAGCGTTGTCTTGCCGACACCGGCATCACCGGTGAGTACGGCGCCCACATATCGGGGGCCGGTGATGGCCGCGCGGATTGTCTCGAACTCGGTCTCGCGCTCGACCATCGGCCAGTTCCGAGCCATGGGGCAACTCTAGAGCGTCGCCCCGCTCCCGCGCGGGAACTCGCCTGCCTCGGGACAACTCGATACCGGTCCGCAACGGTTTCGCGCGAATTCGCTTCCGCTCGACAGCGTTTCCGGCTTCGAACCGTTCGGGCTCAGCCGAGCACGTCGTGGCGCACGATCGTCTGATCGCGGCCGGGACCGACGCCGATGCAGGAGATCCGGGCGCCGGACAGCTCCTCGAGCCGCAGCACGTAGGCCTGCGCGTTGGCGGGCAGATCCTCGAAGGTGCGGGCCTGCGAGATGTCCTCCCACCAGCCCGGCATCTCCTCGTAGATCGGCTTGGCGTGGTGGAAATCGGTCTGTGTGGTGGGCATCTGCTCCACGCGCTGCCCGTCGATCTCGTAGGCCACGCAGATCGGCACCCGGTCCAGGCTGGACAGCACATCCAGTTTGGTGAGGAAGTAATCGGTGATGCCGTTGACGCGGGTGGCGTAGCGGGCGATGACCGCGTCGAACCAGCCGCAACGCCGGGCGCGTCCGGTGGTCACGCCCACCTCGCCGCCCTGCTTGGCGAGGAATTCGCCGTGCTCGTCGAACAGTTCGGTCGGGAACGGACCCGAGCCGACGCGGGTGGTGTAGCACTTGAGGATGCCGAGCACCGTGCTGATCTTGTTGGGCCCGATGCCGGAACCGACGGCCGCGCCGCCCGACGTCGGGTTCGACGAGGTCACATACGGATAGGTGCCGTGGTCGACGTCGAGCAGGGTGCCCTGCGAGCCTTCCAGCAGCACGGTCTCGCCGCGCTCGAGCGCCTCGTTGAGCTGCAGGCGGGTGTCGGCGATGCGGTGCTTGAACCTGTCGGCCTGACCGAGCACCTCGTCGACGACCTGCTGGGGATCCAGCGCGCGGCGGTTGTAGATCTTCACCAGCACCTGGTTCTTGAATTCCAGGGCGGCCTCGACCTTCTGGGTGAGGATCTTCTCGTCGAGCACGTCGGCGACCCGCACGCCCACCCGGGCGACCTTGTCCTGGTAGCAGGGGCCGATACCGCGGCCGGTGGTGCCGATCTTCTTGTTGCCGAGGAATCGCTCGGTGACCTTATCGATGGCCACGTGGTACGGCATGATCAGGTGGGCATCGGCCGAGAGCAACAGACCCGAGGTGTCGACCTCGCGCTTCTCCAGCCCCTCGAGCTCCTCGAGCAGCACACCCGGGTCGACCACGACACCGTTGCCGATGACATTGCGCACGCCCGGGGTCAGGATGCCCGACGGGATCAGATGCAACGCGAACTTGTCGCCGTTGGGCAGAACGACGGTATGACCAGCGTTGTTGCCACCTTGGTATCGGACCACCCATTGCAACCGGCCACCGAGCAGGTCGGTCGCTTTGCCCTTACCCTCGTCGCCCCATTGGGCGCCGATGAGGACGATTGCCGGCATTGTGGGTCTCCTACGGATCGACACGCAGCACGTCTGTGCTGCGGCTACCTGCCGTCTCGAGGCGGTGGCCGGAAGGACAGTTTACCCAAGTGCCCTCGAGGTGCCGCCAACCAGGCACCCCGCGCCCCGTCCTGGTGAATCCGATCCGGCCTGTATCCAGCTGCACCGGCTGTATCCACCAGACCGGCGCCGCTGTATCCACAGGGCTGTCGCGGTGTATTCACAGGGGCCGTCGCGGCTGTACTCGGTAGGGCCGTCGCGGCTGTACTCACGAGGGCCGTCGCAGCTGCGATCACAATGACGACTCGGCCCGGGCGTGAGCGCTCGAACGAGACTATGGTTGCTGCGGGCGAGCCGGATGGACGGCCCGCTCATGCGTGAGGGCCGACTTCGGGTCGGCCGGAAACCAGGAGGGTGTACGGCGGTTTGAGTACCCACGTTCTCCGCTGCGACCGGGCGCCGGTCCCGATCGCGCTAGCGGCGCTGGCGACCACTCAGACGGCGGCCATCCCGGACACCACGGTGATCGACGAACTGTTGCCGGTGCTCGCCGCGGACAGCTTGCCGCGCCTGATCGTGCTCGGTGAGGACGCCGCGCTCGCGGCCGTGCTGACCCACCTGATGCGCACCGAACGCCTGCACGTCGAAATCGGCTACGTCCCCATCGACCGGACCTACGGCGCGCGAGCCTACGAGACCGGCACCGGGAACTCCGCGGCCAAGCGCGCGATCGGCGGCAAGGCCGCCGAGACACCGCTGATCCGCGACGACACCGGTACGGTGCTGGTCGGCCGGGCCAGCATCACCGGCCCCGACGGCGGCAAGCTCGAAGGCGAGGCCTACGTCGACGACACGCTGCTGTTCACCGGCCAGGTCAATGCCATGCACATCTCCCCCACCCTGCACATGCCCGGCGTCCGGGCCGCGGTGGCGAAGGGACTGCGCAAACGACGCTGGCTCGAGGGCAGGGCCGCGCAGCTCGGCTCGCCCGGCGCGGTGGTGACCCGTGACGGTGTCCGCGGTCCCCGCGCCGTGCCGCGCTCCACCTTCTACCGTCATCACGAACCCTGGCTGCTGGTGCGATGAGTCTGTCTTCTCCGCTCGGTCGCAGCGCGGTGCGACCGAGCCCCGTCTTCCTGTTGGTCGTCGCGGTCACCGTGGCCGGTGGCGTGCTGGCCTGGCTCTCCGAGACCGGCAGCACGACCGCGGGTATCGGGGTGTTCGTGCTGGTGGTGGCGGGCTGGATCGTCACGCTGTGCCTGCACGAGTTCGCGCACGCCTATCTCGCCTGGCGAGCGGGCGACCGTGAAGTGGAATTGCGCGGGTACCTCACGCTCAACCCGCTGAAATACGCCCACCCACTGCTGTCGATCGTGTTGCCGGTGGTGTTCATCGCCCTCGGCGGCTTCGGCCTGCCCGGCGGCGCGGTCTACGTGCACTCCCACAATGTGAGCCCGCGCGAACAGCGGATGATCAGCGGCGCCGGGCCCGCGGTCAACGCCGTCTGCGGTGTGGTCATCCTGCTGACCGTGACGCTGTTCGGCAGTGCCACAAGCCATTCCGCGTTCTGGTACGGCCTGGCGTTCCTCGGCTTCCTCCAGGTCACCGCCACGCTGCTGAACCTGCTGCCCATTCCCGGCCTCGACGGCTACGGCATCCTCGAGCCCTCGCTGAGCTACCAGACCCGCCGTTCGCTCGATCAACTCAAGCCGCTGGGCATGCTGCTGCTGTTCGCGCTCATCCTCACCCCGGCGGTGAACGGTCCGTTCTTCGACGCGATCTACGCGATCTGCGAACTGTTCGGCGTGCCGGATCTGTGGGTGGCGCGCGGGGCGGGGCTCGTCCGGTTCTGGATGTGAGCTTCGGCGAGCGGTGAACCGGGCTCCGGTCGCGACGGGCGACCGGAGCGCTTCCGGTGTCCGGCCGCGGCACCCCTCGTCGCCCCGGCCACCGCCGACGCTACGAGTGAGAACGCCGGTGATCGCGAGTAGCGCACTACTCGATCGAATGGTGGGGGCGGACATAGGGATTGGGGACCGTCGGCGGCAGCAACGCGATCGCCGATATGCGCTGCATCCCACAGGCCTGCATCAGGTCCACCAGAATCGAGCGGACCTGCGCGAAAACCACGTGCGCGGACAGTCCGGCGCCTTCGACGAGTTCCGGGCGCGCCTGCCGGGCCACCGAGCGCAGCACCCGCGCGGCCTCGGCCTGATCCGGTTGTTCGCCCGGCTCGGCCAGGATCGAGCGGCGCACCACGTCGACGGCCTCGGACAGGGCGGCGACCACCTCGATCAGGCGCGGATCGAGGATCTCGTCGTCGCGGACCAGCGTCAGCGAACGGCGCAGCAGCACTCTGGTGTTGCGTACCGCGTTGTCGACCGGGTCGGCGGTGGCGCGCAGGCGGTCCAGGCGCGGGCGGGAATTCCAGTAGAGCGGGGAGATCCGGCTGATCTCCTTGCCGCCCTCCAGACTCGACCGCAGTGATTCGATGGCCGACTGCGTGCCGCGAACGGTCTCGAGTGCGTGACCGATCTTGCGCGGGTCCTGTTCGAGCAGGCCGTCCGCGCTGTCCGCCAGCGCCTCCTGCACCACCTTCAGCACGTTCCCGGCGTGCTCGCGGGCCCGGCGCACCGGATGCGCCGGGATCGCCGCGACCACGACGACGCCCACCAGGCCACCGACCAGCGCGTCGATCATGCGGTCGAAACTCGCGTTCGACGAAGGCGGCATGAGCGTGGCGACCAGCACCGCCGAACCGGCCGCCTGGATGCTGATGATCGAACCGCCGTCGACGAACACCGCCAGGGCCATGGCGACGACCACCACCAGCGCGATCTGCCAGACGCCGGTGCCCACCGCGGAGATGAACAGGTCGCCGATGCCGATGCCCACCGCGACGCCGACCACCAGCTCCGCCGAGCGCCGGATCTTCGCCCCGAACGACAGGCCGATCGAGATGACGGCGGCGGTAGGAGCGAAGAACGGGTTGAGATGGCCGATCACGTTGTGCGCGATGAACCAGGCCAGCGCCGCGCCGAGCGCGCACTGCACGATCGGTAGCGCGGACAACCGCAGCCGCGCCCAGGAGGCGCGCAATCGCTGCGCGCCGCTCGCCCTGGCCGCTCCGAAGCGGGAGTCCGCGCGGGTCACTCCCGGGTCAGTCGAGGCCCAGCTCGGCCGCCGCCCGCGGATCACAGTCCTCGAGCAGATCCAGGCAGCGGGCGTACTCGTCGTTCTCGCCGATGGCCTTGGCCGCCCGCGCCAGCGCACCGACGCTGCGCAGGAAGCCCTGGTTGGGCTCGTGGCTCCACGGCACCGGGCCGAAACCCTTCCAGCCGTTGCGGCGCAACAGGTCCAGGCCCCGGTGGTATCCGGTGCGGGCGAAGGCGTAGGCCGAGACGATGTCGTGGTTGACCGCGGCGTCCGCGGCCGCGCCGCGCTCGAGCGCGGCTTCGGCCAGATACGCCCACGCGATCGAGGCAGCCGGATGTTCGGCCACCACCTGAACGGGGTCGGCCTTGTTCAGCAAGGCCTCCTCCGCCTCGGAGTTTTCGGGTAGCAACACCGGCTGGGGTCCGAGCAGGTCTCCGAACGAGGTCATGCGGTTCATTGTGCACCGGTTCGCCCGGGCCGCGGCGACGGGGGAATCGGTGCCCCCACCCCGCGCGGTCGATAGGCTGGCCGTCGAGTTCACTTCAGATCGGCGCGAGCAAGGGGTAGTGGTGTCCGACCCGAACGACGAGAAGAACCCGGCGCGCGAGGGCGCCGGTTCCGGCGCCCGGCCGGACGCGGCCACCGAATCGAGTGCCGCCACCGGCCGCCCGGCGCCCGCCGACTCGTCCGGTTCGACCTCCTCGACCACCGAAACCCCTGGTCGGCAGCCGGGTTCGACCAGCACCTCCGACGACGCGACGGCCTCGTCCGCCCCTGCGGCCGGGTCCACGGCCGGTGGTTCGGCCCCCAGCGGGCAGGATGAGTGGGAACGTCCGGACTCGGCCGCAGGCGAGGGCGCCGCCCGTACTCAGGGAGCCCCGTTCACCCGCACGACCGTCGTCGGTGGCGAGCGGCCGCCCGCGCCCGCAACCGGTGCGCCGCGCCCGGCCGCGGGGGCGGCGGACGGACCGGAGCCGACTCCTGCGGGCGAGCGGCCCGGTTCGGCCGCGGATTCCGGCAACCCGGCCGCATCTGGCGCGCCGACATCCGGCAATCCCTCGGCCGCGAGCGATCCCAGCGGTCACGCGCCCACCCAGCAGATCCCTCTGCCCGGCACCGCGGCGACCTCTTCCCCGGCGACAGATCCCTCGTCCGACGTCGAGGCGGCGAGCGGAACGGATTCGAGCGATTCCGCGCCCACGCGGAAGATCGCGCGCCCAGGGGCCGAATCGCCGAACGGTTCAGCGGAACGGGCGGCGGAGGCGAAGCCGGATGCGGGCACAGCGAAGCCGGATGCGGGCGCAGAGCCGACCGCCGAGGCGGCGGCTTCCGGCGCGGAATCGGCCCCGGAGGCGGCGGCCCCCGGCCCGGCGTCGGTGCCCGATGCGAAGCGCCACGACGAGGCCGTCACTCAGCGGATCGATTCGTCGCAGGGGGGCGGTGCGGCGACGGCCACCGCTGCCGGTTCTCCGGGTCCCACGGAAGACGAACCGGGGTCGGAGCAGTACAAGGACGCGAGCGCGCCTGCCGCCGCCGATTCGACGGCCGACGCGAAAGCCACGGTCTCGGATGCGGCGAACGATGCCGAGACACCGACGGCCGGGAACCCGCCCGAGGGCTCCGGCACGACACAGGCGGCTTCGGACGGGGAGCGCACCGGCGTCGGCGAGGGGACGAAAGACGCTGAGCCCGAAGAAGACAGCACCGCGAATCCGATACCACCCGGTTCGGAGCGGACACCGGCTGCAGCGACCACATCTGCTTCCGCGAACGACCAGGGCGATCCGGATCGGACCGTGTCCATTCCGGCCGCGCCTCCAGCGGATGCGGGTCGGGTGGACGGCGGGGACGACGCCGTCGGCGGTCGAGCGGGTGGCGAACAGCCGGGCACGGGCGATGCGGATGCCGACGCGCCCACGGCGGTGATCCGACGGGACGATGTCACCTCGGCCGCGACGGCGGCGGCCGGTGCGGCGGGTTCCGCCGCTCGGGCTGCCGGGCCGGACGCGCCGTCGGCGGATACGAACCAGACGGTGGTGATTCGGCGGTCCGACCTCCCCGGGAAGCCGGGCCGGGCCGCTGAGGGCGCGAAGGGTTCGCACGCGCAGGCCCCGGCCGGAGAGCGGAAGGCCGGACACCAACCGGACCTCCCGGGTGACGCGGGTGCGGCCGACGACACGGCGACAGTCGCCATGCCGATGGTTCCGATCGAGGATCAGAAGACGACAGCGCTGCCGATCCAGCGACCGGATCAGACCGATCGGGTGACCGGGCGGCCGCCGTTGAGCAAGCCGCCGAGCACGCCGCGTCCCACGTCGGGGCCCAGGCAGGCCGGGTCCAAGCAGGCCGGGCCCTCGGGTCCACCGCCCGCCGGGCCGCATGGTCCCGAGCAGGGCAGACCGCAGGGACCGACGACCCCGGGCAGGCCGTCTGCCCCCGGTCAAGGCGGACCCCAGGGGGCGGGACGCGGCGGGCCGCCGAACTCCGGGCACGGCGGGCCGCAAGGACTCGTCAAGGGCGGGACGCAAGGTCCGGGACAGGGCGGACCCCAGGGCCCCGGCGCGCAAGGCGGTGCGCAGAGTTCGCCGCAGGGCGGTCCCCAGCGTCCGGCTCCGACGCAGGGTCATCAGCAGGGCCCCGGTCAGGGCGGTCCCCAGCGACCCCAGCACGGCGCACAGCAAGGCCCCGTCCGGGTCGGACCGGGCGGTCCGCCGCTGGTGAAGTCGGGCAGCGCCCCCTCTCCGGCGGATCAGAACGCGACCCGCCCCGCTCAACCGCTCGACGATCGGCCACGGCAGATCGCACAGCCACAGCGGGTGCCACCGGCTTCCGCGCCGCCTGCCGCGCAGGCGAAGGCGAAGGCGGAGTCCGAGGCCGGACAGTCGCGACGGTGGCTGCTCGCGGTCGGTGCGGCGGTGGTGCTCGTGCTGGCGTTGATCGGTGTGGCGGCGACGGTCATCGGCGGCGGTGACTCGCCGGAGGACCAGGTGCGGACCGCCATCGGCGACTACACCTCGGCACTCCACGACGGCGACCTGGAGGGCCTGCGCGACAGCACCTGCGGGACGTTGCACGACTTCTACCGGGATCTGCCCGCGGACCAGTTCGCCGGGGTGCATCAACTGTCGGTGGACCAGGGCAGCATTCCGGTGGTGGCCAGCGTGGACGCCATCAAGATCACCGACAGCACCGCGCTGGCACTGGCGACGGTGTACACCGCCGCGGATCCGGGGAATCGTTCGCAGCGGACGTTCGATCTGGAGAACACCGGGGAGGGCTGGAAGGTATGCGACCGGCCCACCGAGTCGCCGTGATCCCGCCCCGGCGCGCCCGGTAGCGGTCGTCACACTCACCTGGTCAACCGGCCGTCCCGGCCACTAACATGGCCGGGATCATGGGCAGTGAACAGACGATGACGGCACCGGAAACCGACGCTTCAGCGCTGGGGTCGCCGGGGATCACAGCAACAGAGACGCTGGCGGGGCGCCGTTTTCTGATGCGCGACCCCTATCACGTGGGCCGGGAGAAGGTGCGCGAGTTCGCGCGGGCGGTGCAGAACAGGCACGGCGCGCACCAGTCCGACGCCGACGCCAACCGGCTCGGCTTCGAGCGGCTCATCGCCCCGCCCACCTTCTCCTCGGTGATCGGTATGGCGGCCACGAACGCACTGCTCGACTCGGTGCTGCTGGAATACGACCTGGCCCAGGTGCTGCAGACCGATCAGACCTTCGAGTTGCGCCGTCCGTTCCTGCCCGGCGACGCCATCCGCACCCAGGTGATCATCGAGTCGATCCGTACCTTCGGCGATAACGATTTCATCTGCGTGCGCGCCGAGATGACCGATCAGCACGACGAGATCGTGCAGATCGCCACGACCACGATCGTCGCCCGTCGCGGTGCGGAGATCGATCCGGACCTGGCGAAGATGGTGCAGAACATCTTCATGCATTCCCGACCGGTCACCCCAGCCGCCGATCTCGCCGAGTCGGGCGCGCTGATCGCGCTCGACGGCGAGAGTCCGGAGGCGCGCATGGCCGACCTGCCCCAGGTGCACACCGCCGCGGCCTTCGCCGAACTCGCCGAAGGCGACCGACTGCCCGCCGGCAGCGCCCGGCTGACCCGCGGCGACCTGGTCAACTACGCCGGCGTCGCGGGCGACCCCAATCCGATCCACTTCAGCGAGGAGGCCGCCCGGCTGGTCGGCCTGCCGACGGTGGTCGCGCACGGAATGCTCACCATGGGCCTGACCGCCGACTACCTGACCTCCTGGCTCGGCGATCCGGCCGCGATCGAGACGTTCAGCGTCCGCTTCTCCGGGTTCGTCCCGGTAGATGTCCAGAAGCCGGCCCTCATCGAGTTCTCCGGCAAGATCAAGTCGCTGCACCCCGATCGCCGCGCCGCCACCGTGATGCTCGGCGCGACGTCCCAGGGCCGCAAGCTCTTCGGCCGCGCGATCGCCGACGTCCGGCTCTCTTGAGCCGAGCGCGCCGGACCGCGCGCGGTCCGGCGCCGGTGATCACCCCAGTTCGGCGCGCATCAGGTAGACGTTGTAGTCGCTCCAGGTCGAGATGGTGAAATACAGCTCGTTGCCGCGGGACCAAGGATGGATGAAACCGCCGTAGAGCTCGGGGTGGTCGAGCACGGTCACCGTGGGTGAGGGCGCGGACCACGCGCCCTGCGGGGTGGCCGACTCGCGCACCACGATGGCGGCGCGGGCGGTGTCGAGGTAGCTCATCTGCCAGACACCCCGGTCGGCCGCGTAGCGCACCGACAACTCACCTACCGGCGCGTCCACGACCGGGGTCGCCCCCGCCGCGCCCCCGACCGGGGTCCACTGTCCGTCCCGCCAGTACTGGTAGGCGGTGGTGTTGAGGATCTGGTCCTTGGCGACCCTGGCCAGCCCGACCGAGCCGAGCCGGGTGCTCGGCGTGCCGAACATGTAGACGTGCTCGCCGTGCGGAACCATCGCGCTCACCTGGAAACTCGCCAAGCCGAAGATGTTGTCCCAGCGGGCGTGGCGGTCCTTGGTCCAGGTCTGCCCGCCGTCGTCGGAGTAGGCGATGCCGCCGTAGTTCGTGTAGAAGGTGCCGGGCAGGCTGTTCCAGGTGCGCAGCGACATGTAGCTCATGTACTGCCTGCCGTCGATCGCGAACCCGGAAGTCGGGATGGTGGTCATCTCGATGTTGTCGAGTTTGCGGCTGGAGAGCACCTCGGCGGCGTGGCAGCGGCTGTCGGTGACCATTCGGTCGAAGACCATGCCGTCGGACAGGTCGGTGTCGGTGCTGAAGGCCAGCACATTGCTGCGCCAGTCCCCGCCGAAGCCGCCGGGCGGATGGAAGCCGCGCCCCACGGTGTCGCCGAAGGCGACGGCGATCTCCCCGGGCCCGCTCTCCCACATGATGCCCAGGTCGGTGCCGTCGACCTGCCAGCGCTTGTCGGTGCGGTTCACCGAGTTCGCACCGGTCTGCTTGGCGATCTCCTGCACCCGGAGGACGTGCGGCGCGGCGGGTGCGACCGCACGCGGAGCCGC
The DNA here is from genome assembly GCF_015477835.1 of Nocardia higoensis. Classification (NCBI taxonomy): domain Bacteria; kingdom Bacillati; phylum Actinomycetota; class Actinomycetes; order Mycobacteriales; family Nocardiaceae; genus Nocardia; species Nocardia higoensis. Next base: position 23,938 of record NZ_JADLQN010000003.1, read on the forward strand.
CTCGGTGGGCGGGGTGACCGGTGCGGGCGGCGGCGGGCCCTCACCCGGATCGGGGCTGGGACCGGGGAGCGCGAAGTGGAACGGCTGGGGATTCAGCAGGAGCTGCGGGATCCCGAGCTGTTCGGCGAGATTCGGCGGCGGCTCGGGCAGATCGGTGAGATCGGGACAGGGGTTGTCGCACGGGTTCTCCGGCAGCGCCATCTCGACGCGCACCGGTTCCGGCTCGGGCGCTTGCGGCGGCAGCACGGTGATCACCGGATACGGGATCGGCATCTCGACCGTCTCGGGAATCAGATCCTCGTGCACCGGAACGGGATCGGTGACGCAGGGGCCGGTGCCGGGAATGGGCACGCGCTCGTCCGGCGTGGCCCACGCCGAACCCTGGTGCAACACAACGAACAAACCCGCGGCGCCGAGCGCGGCGCTCACCCGCATGGACATCGCAACCTCTCGTGTCGGAAACCGCTCGCGATCAGCGGCAGGCCTGTGATCAGCGCAGACCCTACCCGGCACACAGGGTTCCGCGGGCGCGAACTCCGACGACGGCGGCGCCCGGCGCGGCGACCCCCGCCTGTACCGGGGCAGGAGGACGCCGCGTCAGGACGATGCCGGATCAGGACGCGGCACCGAGACGACGCCCGCGCTGCGCGGGCACCGCGGCTAGGACGATGCCTTGAAGGTGAGCACGGTGGACCCGATGCGGATCATGTCGCCGTCGGCGAGCAGCGCGCTCTCGATCGTTTCCTCGTTGATGTGGACGCCGTTGGCCGAATGCAGATCCTTGATCAGCAGACCGGCACGACTGGGCATGATGTGCGCGTGGTAGCGGCTTGCCTTGGGGTCGTCGAGGACCAGATCGTTGTCGGTCATCCGGCCGATACGCATGCCCGCGTGCGAGATCGGCAGCACCCGGCCGTCGGGCAGCCGGAGCTGACCGCTGCGCACCGTGCGCGGGCCCTCGGTGACGGTCTCGGTCATCGCCGCCGCCATCCGCTCGACCTGCTTGAACTCCTTGGTGCTCAACGGTTCCTGCCGCAGCACCCGCTGTTCCAACTCCACCAGGGCCGGGCCGGGGTCGATACCGAGTTCGTCGGCGAGCACCGTGCGCACCCGGCGGCAGGCGTCCAGCGCGTCGGCCTGACGCCCGGACAAATACAACGCGGCGATGAGCTGACCCCACAGCGGCTCGCGCAGCGGATGCTCGGTGGTCATGGCGACCAGCTCGCCGATCACCGAAGATGCGCGCCCGCAAGCGATTTCGGCGTCAATACGGGCGGAGGCGGCCAGCAGCCGTTCCTCCTCCATCGCGGTGGCGAAGCTCTCGGCGAACTGCAGACCGCTCAGATCCGACAGCGCGCGCCCGCTCCATTCCTCGAGCGCGCGACCGTAGGCCAGCGAAGCGCCGGTGTGGTCGCCGATGTCGGCGGCCTTGGCCCCGGTATCGCAGTGCGCTTCGAAACGGCCGATGTCACAGCAGTCCTCGGCGATTTCCAGGCGATATCCGGAGGACTCGGTGCGCAACACCGTCGCCGGGTCGACCCCGGCGGTGCGCAGCGCCTTGCGGATATTGGAAACGAAGACCTGCAGGCTGGCCGCGTAGGAATCCGGCGGATCCTCGTTCCACACCATGTCCGCCAATGCCGCCGACGACACCGCGCGCCGCCGGTTGACGGTGAGCGCGGCCAGCAGAGCTCGCGGCTTGGGCCCGCCGACCGCCACCGGCTCGCCGCCGACGAACAACCGGACGGGCCCGAGCACACGTACGTCCAGACTCATGAGCTCGGGCCTCGTCTATTCGATCAGAGCCTAGGGATCGGGCGCGTGCGCTCAGGCGCTGATCGACCGTCCCGCCGACCTCAGATCGTTGCACGCCTCGACCACGCGCTCGGCCATCGCGGCCTCGGCCTTCTTCAGGTAGCTGCGCGGGTCGTAGGTCTTCTTGTTGCCGACCTCGCCGTCGATCTTGAGCACACCGTCGTAGTTGGTGAACATGTGACCGGCCACCGGGCGGGTGAAGGCGTACTGGGTGTCGGTGTCGACGTTCATCTTCACCACGCCGTAGCGCAGCGAGTCGTCGATCTCGGACTTCAGCGAGCCGGAGCCGCCGTGGAAGACGAAGTCGAACGGCTGCGCGTCGGCGCCCAGGCCCAGCTTGGCGGCCGCGACGCGCTGTCCCTCGGCCAGCACCTCGGGACGAAGCACCACGTTGCCCGGCTTGTACACGCCGTGCACATTGCCGAAGGTGGCGGCCAGCAGGTACTTGCCGTTCTCACCGGCGCCGAGCGCGTCGATGGTCTTCTCGAAATCCTCGGGAGAGGTGTAGAGCTTGTCGTTGATCTCGGCTTCGACGCCGTCCTCTTCACCGCCGACGACGCCGATCTCGACCTCGAGGATGATGTTGGCCGCCGCGGTGGCCTTCAGCAGCTCCTTGGCGATCTCGAGGTTCTCGTCGATCGGGATGGCCGAGCCGTCCCACATGTGCGACTGGAACAGCGGGTTGCCCCCGGCGTTGACGCGCTCCTGGGAGATCGCGATCAGCGGGCGGACGAAGCCGTCGAGCTTGTCCTTGGGGCAGTGGTCGGTGTGCAGCGCGATGGTCACGTCGTACTTCGCCGCGACCACGTGCGCGAACTCGGCGAGGGCCACCGCGCCGGTCACCATGTCCTTCACGCCGAGGCCGGAGCCGAACTCCGCGCCACCGGTCGAGAACTGGATGATGCCGTCGCTGCCCGCGTCGGCGAAACCCTTGATGGCGGCGTTGACCGTCTCCGACGAGGTGCAGTTGATCGCCGGGAAGGCGAAGGAGTTCTGCTTGGCGCGAGCCAGCATCTCGGCGTAGACCTCGGGGGTTGCGATGGGCACTGAACAGACCTCCATGTACGACGCTCTCCGCCCGCCGGCGCGGGACGGGTGCTGATCCTGCTGATCAGCCTAAGCGAGACGATGCCCCACTCGACAGGGACCCCGAAAGCCGCAGTGCGACTCGCGCCACAATTAGGCAGGGTCTCGGAATATCGGTACCCTTGGCCACGTGATTGCGCTGGCCGGCTCGGAGACCCTGACGACCAATCTCGCCTTGATGCCAGGCTTCCTCGACCCGGTGAACTTGCTCAACTCTTTCGGCACGTGGGTGCTGGCGGGGCTGCTGCTGGTGGTGTTCATCGAATCCGGTCTGCTGTTCCCGTTGCTGCCCGGTGACTCGCTGCTGTTCACCGCCGGTCTGATCGCGGCCGCGAAGTCCGAGGACATCGATCCGTTCGCACCGATCTGGGCGCTGCTGGTGCTGATCCCGATCGCGGCCTTCGCGGGTGACCAGGTCGGCTACATGATCGGCAAGCGCGGCGGCACGGCGTTGTTCAAGGACAACGAGTCGCGCTTCTTCAAGAAGAAGTACATCGACGAGTCGCACGCCTTCTTCGTCAAGCACGGCCCGATCACCATCATCCTGGCCCGCTTCGTGCCGTTCGTGCGCACCTTCGCCCCGGTCGTCGCGGGCGCGTCGGCGATGAGCTACAAGGTGTTCGTCGTCTACAACGCGATCGGCGCGATCCTGTGGGGCTCGGGTGTGACGATGCTCGGCTACCTGCTCGGCCAGATCCAGTTCATCCGCGACAACGTCGACCTGATCTTCCTGCTCATCGTGTTCTTCTCGGTGGTGCCGATCATCCTCGAGGTTTTCAAGCGCTGGCGCGGCAAGGGCGAGGACACCGCCGACTCCGATGCCGATGCCGACACCGATGAGATCGCGGTGGTGAAATCCACCCCCGGTCAGAGCTGAGCACATGACCACCGCGGCAAGCGGGATGAGTTTTCTCGAATCCGCTGGTCCCACCCTCGTGTGGACCGTTGTCATCAGCTTCGTCTTCCTCGAGTGCGCCGTGATCATCGGCCTGTTCCTGCCCGGCGATTCCATGCTGCTGACCGCGGGCATCGTGATGGCAGGCCACCAGATGGGCGAGAAGCACATCTGGGCGCTGGCCGTCGGAGCGATGGCGGCGGCCGTGGCAGGCAACCAGGTCGGCTATGTGATCGGGCAACGGACGGGCACCGGATTCGTGGCCCGGCGCAACGGCCGATACGTCAATGCCCAGAATCTGGAACGGGTCGCGGCCATGCTGCAGCGGCACGGCTTCTGGGCCGTGCTGGTGGCCCGCTGGATTCCGTGGGTGCGGACCCTGTGCCCGCTGGTGGCGGGGGCCGCGCGGATGGATCACCGTCGCTACACCCTCGCCAGCACGATCGGCGCGATCGTCTGGGCGCCGGTGTTGCTGCTGATCGGTTTCTACGCCGGCAGCCATCTCGCCCGGATACCGTGGCTGATGCACGGCGTGACGGCGGCGCTGGTGATCGCGGTGGTCGTCGGCACGATCGTCGGTATCCGGGGCTACCGCCAGGAGATGCGCAATACCCTCCAGAACGATGCGGCGCACAACCCGACGAACGACACGGCGAACTACGGGACGGCGAACCACGACTCGGCGACGTTCGCAGCCGTCGACGCCACCGCCGACACCGCGCCCATGCGATACGCGATGGACGCGCGCCGCGAGATCGATCCACCGACGGTGGTGCTGCCGCGCTGGGAGCCCGGCACCTCCCGCTGACCTCGCGTCCTAGAGGCCCGCCGCGCTCACCTGATACGCGGCTTCCATCAGCATCCATCCGCTCAGCTGCACCGAGAGATCACGTTCGGGGATTTCCGAAGCGGTCACCGAACCGCCCTGGGTGAAGTGGCCCGCGCCGCCGGCCCCACCGGGCAGCCGCGCCCGTTTCGTCCAGTCGACGCCGAACAGTGGCTCGCCCTCGATGTCGAGCCTATTCCCCCAGGCCGCCGCGGCGGAGGCCCGCACCAGCGAGGCCGCGGTGCGCCGGTCGGCCTCCTGGGTGCGCCCCGCACCGGGCAGCATCAGCGCCACCACCGCAAGGTAGCGGGCCAGGATGCCGTTGAACAATCCACCGTCGCCACCGCCACCGCCCGCGATCACCCCGCCGGAGGTCATGTGCTCCTCCACCGCGCCGAGCAACCGGTGCACCCGCTCCAGATGCCGCGGCTCGTCGGTGTGCACGGCGAGTTCGGCCTCCAGGCCGAGCACGACACCCTGGCAGTAGGTGAAGGTGGGGCGCTCGATCAACCCGGAGGGCAGGTGGATGCCGTCGAGGACCAGGCCGGTGTTCTCGTCGCGCAGTGTGTCGTCGATCCAGTCCGACATCTCCTGCGCGCGGGCGAGCCTGCCGAGCCTGCACAAAGCGATCGCGGCCGGGCCATTGGCCGGAGCGTTGTAGTAGTCCGAGCGCTCCCGCCACGGGAGGCCACCGCCGACCTCCGGCCGCCAAGCGCTGTAGAGCTTCTTCTCCAGCGCGACGAGCGCGCGGCGCGCGGTGGTGACGCCCTGGGTGCGTTCGGCCCGTTCCAGCGCGATCGCCAGCCACGCCATGTCGTCGTAGTACTTGTTCGTCCAGCCGGTGATGTTGCGCATCCGGTGTGAGCGCACCAGTTCGGCGATCCTGGCGCGCCGCGCCGGAGTCGGCCTCCGGTTGACGGCGTCCACGGCGCACTCGATCAGATGCGCCTGCCACCAGTAGTGCCAGGAGGCGAAGAACCGTTCACGCCGGGTGGCGGGCCAACCGACAACCGCCAATTCCGTTCCGGGACAAGCCCACAACGCGCGCAGGTGCCGGGAGACGATGGAGCATTCGGCCATGTCCGCGCGTTCGGACCACAGGGCGGGGGTCGGTGCTGTCTCCGGCCCTGGCAGCGGGCTCCGCGTGGTCATAGCTCAATGGTGCCAGGTACACCACGATTCCTGCCGCTGAATTGTTACCAGATGGCGGCCGAATCCGTACCCGGACCGCGGCACGGCGCCACCGTTCACCACGCCTCGGACAGATCCGCGTGCGCGCGCACCCAGGCGTGCATGGCGATGCCCGCCGCGACTCCCGCGTTGATACTGCGGGTGGAACCGAACTGGGCGATCGAGACGGTCATGGCGGCGGCATTCTTGGCGTGTTCGGTGACGCCGGGCCCTTCCTGGCCGAACAGCAGCAGGCACTCGCGCGGCAGTTCGGCGGTCTCCAGCGGCACCGCGCCGGGGACGTTGTCGACGGCGACCACGGTGAGCCCGGCCCGGTCGGCGTAGGCGCGCAGCGCGTCGATATCGGTGTGGTGCTCGATGTGCTGGTAGCGGTCGGTGACCATGGCGCCCCGGCGATTCCACCGGCGCCTGCCCACGATGTGCACGGCGGCCGCGGCGAAGGCGTTGGCGGTGCGCACCACGGTGCCGATGTTCGCGTCGTGGGCGAAATTCTCGATCGCGACGTGGAAGGGGTGCCTGCGGCTGTCGATGTCGGCGACGATGGCCTCACGGGTCCAGTACCGATAGGCGTCGACCACATTGCGCCGGTCGCCGTGGGCGAGCAGTTCCGGGTCGAGGCGGGGATCGGCGGGCGGCGGCGTGCCGAACTCGGCGACCCACGGGCCGAGGCCGTGCGGGTGTTCACCCCACTCGGTCGGCCCGGCTCCCGGCTGCCCGGAGGTCTGCGGCGGTGACTGCTCTTCCACGCCGCTGATGCTAGATCCGCCCGACCCCGGGACCGGCGCGCGCCCTCGTCAGTAGGTCGACCCCGACGACGAGATGGCGCCGATGAGCACGAGCACGACCACGAGGACGATGGCGAGCACGTAGAGCAGCAGCAGGACGGTGCCGACGATGCCGCAGATGTAGCCGGCTTTCGCCGTCCCCTGCCCGCCGATCGCGCCGCCGGAGCCATCGATCTCGTCGAGCACCCGCTTGCCCATGAACCACGCGAAGGGCGCGCACAACTGACACAGCACGAGGCCGAGGATGCCGAGCACCAGTACGGTGGTCGCCTGTGGGTGATCCTGCGGCGGCCGGCCGTAGGACGCGTACGGATTTCCGTAGTGCGGTGGATAGGTCATGTCGTCCGATGCCAGTGTGCGCGGGCGTGCGCCCGAGGGTCGGCGAGCAGGAACTGCGCGGCGGCGTAGGTGCCGAGGATGACGGCCTCGGTACCGCGACGGGCCCGGATCGAGCGGGCGAAGACGCGCCGCAAGACGATCAGGCCGTCGGAGAGGATGAACAGCAGCGAGCCGAGCGCCAGTCGGCTGCGCGGGTCGCCGTCGGGGACGTTCAGTCCACCGATGTTCGCCGCCTCGGGCGCCAGTTCCGGGTCCGACACCAGCACGCCCGCCGTGGCGAGGGTGGCGCCGTAGGCGGTGAGCGGAATCGCGACCGCCGGTGCGCGCAGCCGCATGAGCACGCCCGCGCCGAGCCAGGCGGCCGCGCGCTGCGCGGCGATCGCCTTGCTCGGCCGCGCCCCGCGCCGCCACCACAGACCGGCGTACCCGGTCTGCATGATGGCGAAGGCGGAGGCGCCCGCGATCAGGCGGCCGTCGTCGTCGGGGTCGATGAGCAGGATGTCGCCCACGGTCGCCGCGCCGAGCGAGGCCAGCAGGACGGTGCGCTCGGTGGGTTCGATATCCACGCCGCCGGTCAGCACATCGGCGGCCAGCAGGGGCATCAGCAGCGGCTTGGCCACCCACTGCACCTTGTCGCGACCGGTGGCGGCGCCGTAGACGGTCGCCGCCGCCGCCGCGAGATAGCCGAGCCGAAACGGACGCAACCGCGAATCAGACACCGAAACTGGCTTCCTTCGGAGCGGGCGGCAGCGTGACGACCTGACCCGCGTAGCTCAGCCCCGCGCCGAAGCCGAGCAGCAGGGCGAGCTGACCGCCCTTGGCCTTGCCGGTCACCAGCATCTCCTCCATCGCCAGCGGGATGGACGCGGCCGAGGTGTTGCCGGTGTGCTCGATGTCGTTGGCCATCGGAATGTCGTCGGCCAGACCGAGATTCTTCTTCATCAGCTCGTTGATACGGGCGTTGGCCTGGTGCGGGACGAACACCTCGATGTCGTCCTTGGACACCCCGGATGCCTCCAGCGCGCTCGACAGCGCGCGTGGCAGGGTGACCGCGGCCCAGCGGAACACCTTGGGGCCCTCCATGCGCAGCGACATCCGGCCCACCGGCTCGACCTCGGGGTCGGTGCCCTGCAGTTCCTGCGCGCGGTGCATGTAGGCGAGGAAGTCGATGTCCTGGGCGATGGCGTCGGCGTTCTCGCCGTCGCTGCCCCAGACCGTCGGGGAGATGCCGTTCTCCTCGCTCGGGCCCACCACCACCGCACCGGCGCCGTCACCGAAGATCATGGCGGTGCCGCGGTCGGTCGGGTCCAGGCCGACGGTCATCGTCTCGGCGCCGATCACCAGGATGTACTCCGCCGAGCCCGCGCGGATCAGATCCGCGGCCACGCCGAGGCCGTAGCCGAATCCGCCGCAACCGGAGGTCAGGTCGAAGGCCGCGACGCCGTTCATGCCCAGATCCGCGGCGACCGTCGGCGCGCCGTGCGGGGTGAGCTTGAGCCAGCTCGAGGTGCACAGCAGCACCATGCTGATCTTCGACCGGTCGATACCGGTGTTGTTCAGCGCGCGCTCGCCCGCCGCGACGGCGATCGAGCGCAGCGTCTCGTCGCCGCTGATCCAGCGACGGTTGCGCACGCCGGTGCGCTCGTAGATCCACTGGTCGGTCGAGTCGAGGACCTGACAGACCTCGTCGTTGCTGACGATGCGTTGCGGCCGGTAGGCACCGATGCCGAGCATCGCGACGTTCGCGCGACCTTTGTTAACTGCAATGCTCACCACTGGCGACTCACACGTCCTTACACCACGCAGACAGACAGATCATCGTCCAGGCTAACCCAGCGCCAGATCCTTGAGACCGAGGATCGAACGATACTCCAACCCCTCGGCGGCGATGACTTCATCGGCCCCGGTTTCGCGGTCCACGACAGTGGCCACGCCGACCACTTCGGCCCCCGCGTCGCGCAGCGCGCGCACCGCCGTGAGCGGCGAGTTCCCAGTGGTCGTGGTGTCTTCGACGACGAGCACCCGCTTGCCGACGATGTCGGGCCCCTCGATCTGACGCTGCATGCCGTGCGTCTTGGCGGCCTTACGCACCACGAAGGCGTCGATGGGCCTGCCGGGCGCGTGCAGCACGGCCAGCGCGACCGGGTCGGCGCCCATGGTGAGCCCGCCGACCGCGTCGAAATCCCAGTCGGCCACCAGCTCGCGCAGCAGTTTGCCGATCAGTGGCCCGGCTTCGTGGTGCAGCGTGGCCCGGCGCAGGTCGACGTAGTAGTCGGCCTCCTTGCCGGAGGACAGCGTGACCTTGCCGTGCACCACGGCGAGTTCGCGTACCAGTGCGGCCAGCGCATCGCGGTCCGCGCCGGACAGCTCGGGCCGTGCGGCCCGCGCCTGGTCGATCATGATGTCGTCTCCTTTTTCAGGTACGTCCGCGTGAATTGAACAGGCCCCGGTTCATTCGAACCTGCAGACCCCGGGGGATGAGGCCGACAGCGGTGGTGAGTGCTTTGTACTGCACGCCGGGCACGCTGATCACGCGATCGGCGTCCAGGTCGCGCAGCGAACCGCTGACGACCTGATCGACGGAGAGCCACAGCGGCTCGGGCAGCGAGGACATCTCGATGCCCGCCCGCTGATGGAACTCGGTGCGCACGAAACCGGGGCACAACGCCTGGATGCGCACCCCCGTGCCCGCCAGTCCACCCGCCAGTCCCTCGGAGAAGGATACGACGTAGGACTTGGAGGCCGAGTAGGTCGAGCCCCGGCCGGGGATGAGGCCCGCGACGCTGGCGACATTGACGATCGACCCCTTGCCCGCGGCGATCATCGACGGCAGCGCGGCGTGGGTGAACCGAAGCACCGAGGTGACATTGACGTCGAGCTGAGCCTGCAGCTGCTCGTAGGGCAGCTCCCAGAACTCGCCCGAATGCGCGAAACCCGCGTTGTTGACGAGGAATTCGATGCCATCGGCCACCCGGGCGGCGACACGATCGCGGTCCTCCGCCTTCGCCAGATCCGCGGACAACACCTCCGAACGGGTGGCGTAGGAGCGCTCCAGCTCCTCGGCCAGCGCCCGGAGCCGGTCCACGTCGCGGGCGACGAGCACCAGGTCGTAGCCGAGAGCGGCCAGCTTCGACGCGTAACCCTGGCCGATGCCGGAGGTGGGTCCGGTGATCAGGGCGATGGGTCGGGTGGCGCCCGGCAGGCGCGCGGGGGGCGGGGTGTCGGTCATGACATCGCCAATCCGGTCGACGGGGTGATCGTGGTGGCACGGTGCCGAGTCGCCGCGGCCGAAGCGGGCTCGGGTGTGTCCGTGGTCGATCCAACCACCTCGCCACCGAGCCGCACCACAGCGGCACCGATCCTGGCCGTTTCGCCCCGGAACAGGGGTACTTCGGCCCGAACCCGCATCGCTACGGCGAGGAATTCCGGCATCTCGGCACCCGGCCGAGTCGACGCGGCACGGGGCCGGGTCACTTCGGCACGGGGCCCTGGTACGGGCGGAATCCCGGGTGGAACGGTCCACCGGGGCGATCGCCCGGCGACGCGGGACGGGAACGCTGGTCGGAATCGGAATCGGAATCGGAATCGGCGTCGTCGCGAGCAGCGCGGTCGCGCTCTTCGTCGCGGACCTCGCCCGCACGCTCCTCCCGAGCGCGATCGGGCACGACGGCCAGCGAGGGCCGCCGGGCCCCTTCCGCCTCGCCCCGCGCCGCCCTGGCCGCGGCGATCTCGTCGCCCGCGTCGATGTCGCGGTCGTCGTCGGCAGCGCGCTCGTCGGCACGGTCGCCGTACTCCCGATCACCGTCGGCACGGTCGTCGAGGTCGTCCAGGTTGTCGTCGAGGTCATCGTCGACATCGTCGGACTCCGGATCGCGGGCCGGCGGCCGCGGACGGCCACGCTCGGGCTCGCGCGCTTCGCTGACCGGCGGCAACACGTGCAGCAGGCCCGACAGGCGCAGCACGGCGTCGATCGCGGTCTCCCAATCCCGGGCCACGGTGCCGACATTGAGCATGCCGAGTGTCCAGTTGCCCTCGCTCCACAGCATCTGCACGGTGTCGGGCAATGTCTCGATGAACGCCACCATCCGCTGGTCCACCGCGTGCCGGGCGATCTCCGGGTTGGTCGCGAACACCACCCGGTCGCCGATCGCGCCGAGCAGCTCCAGATCGGCGTCCTTGGGCGGGGACGCGGTCTTCAGGCGCATGTCGACGTCGATGTCCGAGCCGATCTGACGGCGCACGGCCACCAGCGTCGCGGCGTCCTCGAGGTCGAACAGCACGAACTTCTCGCCCTTGCGGATGCCGGAGACCACGTCCACGGCGGACAGATAGCCGAGCTTGGCCAGCGCACCGCGCCGCCAGGTCGACGTGAGCGCCGGTTCCACCGACACGTAGGTGTATCCCTGGGCCTTCGCCCACACCTGGCGCGCGTGACCGGACCGCTGCCGCTGGACCCGATCGAAATACAGCAGTACGACCGCACCCACGAGCGCGATCGCCGCCAACCCGAACCACATAGCCGTCATCGCGGTCTACCCTAATATCCCGGTCATCGTCCGCCACCGGGCAACGCGGTGCTGACGATGATTCTGGCCTGAATCGTGCCGTCCGTGCCCGTCTCGCCCTGCACCACGACCATCTCGCCCACCGGCAGATCCGCGGCTCGCAGCACCGACAGCGAAATCACCTGGGTCGCGTCGTCGGTGCGCACGGTGACCTCTCCGCCGGTCATCGTGCTGATGGTCAGGATGCCGCCGTCGTTGGCGGTGATGGTGCCGACCGTGGCGCCGAGTTCCTCCAGGCCGAGATCGGGTAATCCCGGTGGTAGTCCACCGGGGCCGGACGATCCGGGTGGCATCGTGGTGCTCGGCGCGGCCTGGAACGGCAGCGTGTACGTGGTGCTCGTGCCACCGGCGGCGGCGGTGTCGGTATCGGTGTCGCCCGAACCACCGAACATCAGCCCCGCGCCGACGCCGACCACGCCCACCAGCGCGAGCACGCCCAGGCCGAGCGCGATCCACAGGCCGGTGTTGCCCTTGTGCGGTTGCTGCCCCGGCGGCACGTAGTCCGCCGGCGGGATCGCCCCCGGCGGCTGCTGACTCGGCATCCCGGGCTGTCCCGGCACGCCCGCCCATTGCTGCTGCTGGGCACCGGCCCATTGCTGCTGTTCGCCCTGCCACTGACCGCCGGGCTCGTAGGCGCCCCACTGACTGTCCAGCGCCGGGATCTCGCGGGTCGCCCCGGCGGGCGGCGTGGACCACGGGTCGTACTGCTCGGTGCCCGGATATTCACCGTGCCCGAAGGCCCCCGGCGACCCGAGGTGTTCGGTCGGCGCATCGCCCGGCCGCTGCCCCCAGGGATCCTTCGGGTTGGTCATGCTCTCAGACTAGGGGTGCGCGCGACGATCCGCCGCACGTTCCCGGTCCGGGACCGCTCGTGCCGCGGTCGGCGCAAGCCCCGTGAACACGACACATCCCCACCGGATCCGACCGGTGGGGATGTGTCTGCGCTGTCCCGCGCTCAGGCGGTGACGCTCGGTGATCAGACGGCGGCGGGCGCATCGGCGGCGGGGCCGACGACCAGTTCCGCGCCGTCGGCGCTGACACCCACGTGCACGGTGTCGCCGTCGGCGACCTTGCCTGCGAGCAGTTCCTTGGCGAGGGTGTCGCCGATGGCCTGCTGGATCAGCCTGCGCAGCGGCCGCGCACCGTAGGCCGGGTCGTAGCCGCGCACCGCCAGCCACATCCGCGCCGCCGGGCTGACCTCGAGGGTCAGGCGACGCTGCGCCAGCCGCTTCTGCAGCTGGTCGAGCTGGATGTCGACGATGTTCTGGAGCTGGTCCTCGTCGAGGTGGTGGAACATGACCACGTCGTCGAGCCGGTTGATGAACTCCGGCTTGAAGGCCGAACGCACCGCGTTCATCACGAACTCCTCGTCACCGCCCGCGCCCAGGTTGGAGGTGAGGATCAGGATGGTGTTGCGGAAGTCCACCGTGCGGCCCTGGCCGTCGGTGAGCCGTCCCTCGTCGAGCACCTGCAGCAGGATGTCGAAGACGTCGGGATGCGCCTTCTCGATCTCGTCGAACAGCACCACCGTGTACGGCCGCCGCCGGACCGCCTCGGTCAGCTGGCCGCCCTGGTCGTAGCCGACATAGCCGGGAGGGGCACCGACCAGGCGGGCGACAGCGTGCTTCTCGCTGTACTCGCTCATGTCGATGCGCACCATCGCGCGCTCGTCGTCGAACAGGAAGTCGGCCAGCGCCTTGGCCAGCTCGGTCTTGCCGACGCCGGTCGGGCCGACGAACAGGAACGAGCCGGTCGGCCGGTTGGGGTCGGCGACCCCGGCGCGCGCTCGCCGCACCGCGTCGGAGACCGCCTGCACCGGCGCCTGCTGGCCGACGACGCGACGGCCCAGTTCGTCCTCCATCCGCAGCAGCTTCTGGGTCTCGCCCTCGAGCAGCCTGCCGACCGGGATGCCCGTCCACGACGAGACCACCTCGGCGATGTCGTCGGGACCGACCTCCTCCTTGAGCATCAGCTCACCGCCGGAGGCCTCGCCCGAGGATTTCTCGGCCGCGGCGAGCTCCTTCTCCAGCGCCGGGATGCGGCCGTAGCGCAGCTCGGCGGCCTTGCCCAGATCGCCGTCGCGCTCGGCGCGCTCGGACTCCCCGCGCAGAGACTCGAGCTGCTCCTTCAGCACTCGCACCTGGTCGATGGCCTTCTTCTCGTTCTGCCACCGGGTGGTCAGCTGGTTGAGCTTCTCGCGGTCGTCGGCCAGTTCCTGACGCAGCTTGGCCAGGCGCACCTTGGACGCCTCGTCGGTCTCCTTCTCGAGCGCGACCTCCTCGATCTCGAGCCTGCGCACCGCGCGTTCGACCTCGTCGATCTCGACCGGACGCGAGTCGATCTCCATGCGCAGCCGCGACGCGGACTCGTCGACCAGGTCGATCGCCTTGTCCGGCAGGAAGCGCGAGGTGATGTAGCGGTCCGAGAGCGCCGCCGCGGCGACCAGGGCGGAGTCGGTGATCCGCACGCCGTGGTGCACCTCGTAGCGCTCCTTGATGCCGCGCAGGATGCCGACGGTGTCCTCCACCGACGGCTCGCCGACCAGCACCTGCTGGAAGCGCCGTTCCAGGGCGGCGTCCTTCTCGATGTGCTGGCGGTATTCCTCGAGCGTGGTGGCGCCGACGAGCCGCAGCTCGCCGCGGGCCAGCATGGGCTTGATCATGTTGCCCGCGTCCATCGCCGATTCACCGGTCGCGCCGGCGCCCACGATGGTGTGCAGCTCGTCGATGAAGGTGATGATCTGGCCCGCGCTGTTCTTGATGTCCTCGAGCACGGCCTTGAGCCGCTCCTCGAATTCACCGCGGTACTTGGCGCCGGCCACCATCGCACCGAGATCCAGCGAGACGACCTTCTTGCCGCGCAACGATTCCGGCACGTCGCCCGCGACGATGCGCTGGGCCAGGCCCTCCACGATCGCGGTCTTGCCGACACCCGGCTCGCCGATCAGCACCGGGTTGTTCTTGGTGCGACGGCTGAGCACCTGCACGACCCGGCGGATCTCGGTGTCGCGGCCGATCACCGGATCGAGTTTGCCGGTGCGGGCGGCCTCGGTGAGGTCGGTGGAGTACTTCTCCAGCGCCTGATAGGTGGACTCCGGGTCCGCGGTGGTGACCCGGGCGCTGCCGCGCACCTTGGTGAACGCCTCGCGCAGCGCGTCGGCGGGCGCGCCGTGGCCGACCAGCAGCTTGGCCACGTCGGAATCACCCGCGGCCAAGCCGACCATGACGTGCTCGGTGGAGACGTACTCGTCGCCGAGCTCGGTGGCCAGGCGCTGGGCGGCCGTGATCGCGGCCAGCGCGTCGCGGCCGAGCTGCGGCTGCGTGGTGGCACCGGTGGCGCGCGGCAGCCGATCGACGAGATCCTGGGCTTCGCGCCGTACCGCCGCGGGCTGCACGCCGACAGCCTCGAGCAGCGGACCCGCGATGCCATCGGTCTGATCGAGCAACGCCACCAGCAAGTGCGCCGGACGGATCTCCGGGTTCCCCGCGGCCGAGGCGGCCTGCAGTGCGGCGGTCAGAGCCGCCTGGGTCTTAGTGGTGGGATTGAACGAGTCCACCTCATCACCTCTCGAGGTCGTGTGCGGTTGTGTTGCTTGCTTCAACGTATACGAAGTTGAGTCTGTTCCGCTCAAGTTATAAATTCTCGCCGCCCCTCGCACACCCGGCCGATTCGGCAAATGAGCAGGTCAACAGCCTTCACGCTACGCCGCGCGACATCCGGTAGGCCGTTTCTCTCGCGTGATAGCCGAATCTCTTTCGAGGTGACTTGCCTCACTTGCAGACCGGCCGTTCGTCGTACCACGTCCCATCCCCCGTCAGTGGTCCCGTCGACGGTGGAAGGCAGCGTGGTCGAGGCACCGGTAGCCCGGGAAGCCGGGGTCTCCCGCACGTCGGTGGGGCGGTCTGAAATCCGTCCACCCGACCTGGCGGTTTTTCAGGGATACTGGGAGCCGATGGACCGCCGGATCACGGCGGTCCCTGCGCACGTGACCGAAGAATGCGCAGATGAACGGGAAGAAAGGAAGCTCCTGTCGTGGATGCGCGTTCGGCAGCGCTGGTCCGCGCCAATCTCCGTGCGGTGATTCAGTCACCGAGCGGACCCGAGCGGTTGATCAGTGCGTTCTATGGTCATATGTTCGCTCACAACGCAGGGCTTCGCGAACTCTTCCCCCCCGCCATGGATATGCAGCCCAAGCGGCTGGCGACGGCGATCGCTTTCGTTCTCGACCACCTCGAGGACTGGGACCGGGCGCAGAACTTTCTGGAGCAACTGGCCCGCGACCATCGGAAATACGGGGTCACCGCCGAGCACTACGACTTGGCCGGGGTCGCATTGCTGGAAGCGTTCCGCACCTACAACGGCCCGGCCTGGACCAGAGAATTGGAAGAGGGCTGGCGGGATGTGTGCATCTTGATCTCGGCGTCCATGGCGATCGGCGCCAACTCCGACAAATCCCAGCCGTATTGGGAGGCGACCGTGGTCGGGCATCGGCGGGTGCTCGACGATCTCGCGATCGTGCGGCTGCAATCCGATACCCCGGTGCCCTACCAGGCCGGACAGTACGTGCCGGTCGCGGTGCCGCAGCGGCCCAAGATGTGGCGGTATTTCTCGCCCGCCATTCCGTCGAATCCCTACGGCGAGATCGAATTCCATGTCCGCAAGGTGCGTGGCGGCTGGGTGAGCCCGGCGATCGTCAACGAAACCCAGGTGGGTGATCGCTGGTTGATCGGCGGACCGCTCGGTGGCCTGCACATCGACCGCGACAGCGGCAAGGATGTGCTGCTGATCGGTTCGGGCACCGGTATCGCGCCGTTGCGCGCGCAATTGATCGAGATGAGCCAGCGCGGGGTGAATCCGCGGGTGCATTTCTTCATCGGCGGGCGCTACCCGTGCGATCTGTACGACGTGGAGAACATGTGGCAGCTCTCGCAGAGCAACCCGTGGCTGACGATCGTGCCGGTGTGTGAGCAGAAGACCAATCCGTGGTGGTACCCGCACCCGCCGACCGACGCGCCCTACGGCATGCACCGCACATTGATCGGCAACCTGGGCGCGGTCGTCGCCAGCTTCGGAGCGTGGGAGGACCGGCAGATCCAGATCGCCGGGTCCGCGTCGATGATCGCCGACACCCGGCGGGCCTTGATCGCGGTCGGCACCCCCGAGCACATCATCAGCAGCGACCCGATCGCATAGGGCATGATCGCCGGACGGGAGAGCGCGGCCGGACCGCGCGGACAGGAGTTCGGGATGACGGAGCGGTTCGAATGACAGAGCCTGGGGCGCTCGATCAGGGTGTCGCGCAGAGCGAGTGGACGGCGACCGTGGTCGGGCACCATCGCCTACGCCACGACATCGCCGTCATCCGGCTGATCGGCGAGTTCGTGCCGTTCCGCGCCGGGCAGTCGGTGGAGGTGCGCACCGCGGGGCAGCCCGGCGTGCGCCGCAGGCTCTCCCCCGCGCTGCCGCCCTCGCTGGACGGAAAGCTGGAGTTCCACGTGCGGACGGTGCCGGGCGGGTGGCTCAGCGGCAGCCTGGTCGCCGACACCGAGGCCGGGGACGAGTGGCGGATCAGCGCGCCGGCGGGCACCTTCCACGTCGATCCGGAAGGCGACGAGGTGGTCATGATCGCGGGCGGTACCGGGCTGGCGCCGATGCGCGCGCAGATCCTGGAGCTGGCCCGCGCGCCGCAGCCGCCGCACACCTACCTGTTCGTGGGCGGACGCAGCCCGCGCGATCTGTATGCCTCGGACATGCTGGTGCTGCTGGCGGCCGAATTACCTTGGCTCACCGTGGTTCCTGTCGTCGATCGGCTTTCGGACCCCAACTGGGCCGACGAATGGTATGAGCACGCACGGGCCGAGGTCGACGTGGACTTCCCGGCCGACGATCTGCTCGAGGGCACATTGGCCGATGTGGTCGGTTCGCACGGCGCGTTCGATCACCATCAGGTGCTGGTGTGCGGCTCGCCCGCGATGACGAGGGCGACGGTCGACCGATTGGTGGAGACCGGGACCCCGCGCGGGGCCATTCAGTACGAAGGGATGTGACCCGGCTCAGAACATCGGGTCGTGGCGGATGTCCTCGGCCCGCGCGCCGACCGACATGAGCCGGAACCGGGTGGTCTGCACCATCGACGGGGAGCCGGCGATCTGGATGTCGTGATCGGTCCACGGGCCCGCCTCCGCGACGAGCTTGCCGATCTGCCCGATCAGCCGGGGTTGTAAGCCCGGGAAATGTGGTTCCGGCTCGCCCGGGGCGCGGTAGAACCACCACGGGTTCTCCTCGCTCTCGGCGACCGGGGTGACGGTGAGCCAACCGTGCTCCGTCGCCAGCGCGTTCAGGATCTGTAGGTCGTAGAGATCGCACGGGTGGTGGCCGCCGACGAACAGGTGCACCTTGGGATTGCTGCGCCGCTGCGCCATCTCCAGCAACTGGGCGCGCAACGGGGCGATGCCGGTGCCGCAGCCGACCATCAGCATCTTGCGTCTGGCATTTCGCGCGACGCCGAGCGCACCGAGCGGGGAGCCGATCAGCCATTGGTCGCCGATCCGCGTCTGACTGATGATCGCCGGGCTCACCCAGCCACCCATGATGCCGCGAACGTGGAATTCGATCTCGCCCTGAGGATTCGACGGTACCGCCGGGGAAAGATATCGCCACATGCGCGGGCGCGAGGGAATCTGCACACTCATGTACTGGCCCGCGGCGTATTCCA
The DNA here is from genome assembly GCF_015477835.1 of Nocardia higoensis. Classification (NCBI taxonomy): domain Bacteria; kingdom Bacillati; phylum Actinomycetota; class Actinomycetes; order Mycobacteriales; family Nocardiaceae; genus Nocardia; species Nocardia higoensis. The sequence goes on from NZ_JADLQN010000003.1 coordinate 42,155, forward strand.
TCGGCTGATCGAGTCGGAGCCGGATGACCGACAGATTCCGCAGTACCGCTCTGTGTTCCACCACCCGGCCGGACCATACCGCTGGTGCGGACTCCTGTTCGGCGGCGCCGAGCATGGTGGTGGAGATGAGCTGGAGCCCTTCGTCCCAGGCACGGTCGACCTCGTCGGTCCACATCTCGGTGCCCGCGAACCGGCGCACCGCGGACTTCAGCGAGGTGGTCACGGCGACGTAGTGTTCGCCGCGGACCCCGTATTTGCGGTGGTCACGACCGAGCTGGGCGAGGAAGGGGATCAGCTCGTCCGGGTCCTCGAGCTGGTCGAGCGCGTAGGAGATGGCGTTGACCAGCCGGTCACGCTGCACGTCCATCGCGGCGGGGAAGAGATCGCGCACGGGGGGATGGTTGGCGAACAAGGTGGCGTAGAACGCCTTGGCCAGGCGCTCGTGCCCGTCCTCTTCCGCTGCCACCGCCTTGAAGGTAGTTCTGATCAAAGCGACGGTCCGCGAATCCATTGGCGCCACAACCTCATTTCGCATTCGAACACTGACAGCGTCGGCGAGTGCTGCGCTGCCGGGCTCGAAGTGCACGTGGTGCGGCGCACTCGACAGCAGCCGATAACACAAGGAGTGTAGGCGAGGGGGCTGGGCAACGGAACGATAACAAACGACAGCGCGCACCGAATTCCGCCGAAACATGAAAGGCGTGGAAATTCACGCCATATAACAGACCACGATCCCGATAGACTCCGTTTTTCCGGCAGACTGGTCGGCCCGGACCGTGGCAGCAGCCGTTCGGCTAATTTTGTGACCGCCCTGCGAACGACGAAGGGCCGGGGCGCGCGTTCGGCGCGGCCCCGGCCCTTTCGTCGACGTTCAGCGCTGGTGGCGGGGTTTCCAGACCACCAGCGCGGTGCTGCGCTGCGAGGGCGCGAGGTCGGGCCGGTAGCCCGCCCTGGCCCGCTCGAGCTCGGCTCGCAGTTCGGCGACCTCTTCCTGGAGGCGCTCGACCTGGTTGGTGAGCTCGATGATGCGTTTGATGCCCGCCAGATTGACGCCCTCGTCCTGGGACAGCCGCTGCACCTCGCGCAGCAGCTCGACGTCCCTGGCCGAGTACCGGCGCCCGCCGCCCGAAGTGCGCTGCGGCGTCACCAGCCCCAGCCGGTCATACGTGCGCAGTGTCTGCGCGTGCATGCCCGCCAGCTGGGCCGCGACCGAGATCATGAAGAACTCGGCTCGCGCCCCGGCGGACGCCTTCGGATCGTCGGACATCACGCACCTGCCCATCCCGCCCGCGGATCGAATCCGGCGGCCTTCTCCGCCTCACGATAACGCTCGAGCGCTTCGACGGCGGCGTCGTCCAGCTTCTGCGGCACCGCGACCTTGACGGTGACCAGCAGGTCACCGGCTCCGCCGCCGCGCTTGGGCACACCGCGCCCACGCACCCGAAGGGTCCGGCCGTCGGCGGTGCCCGGCGGCACCTTCACCCCGACGCGCCCCTCCAGGGTCGGCACCGACACCGTGGTGCCGAGAACCAGTTCGGCGTAACTGACCGGCAGGACCAGGGTCAGGTCGTCGCCGTTGCGGCCGAAGACCTTGTCCTGGCTGACGTGCACGGTCACGTACAGGTCGCCCGACGGCGCGCCCCGCAGGCCGGCTTCGCCCTGGCCCGCCAGCCGGATCTTCTGCCCGTCGCTGACGCCGGGCGGAATCCGCACCGTGATGGTGCGGGTCCGGTTCTGGATGCCGTTGCCATGGCAGTCCACGCACGGGTCGTCGATGATCGAACCGGTCCCCCGGCAGCCGTCGCAGGGTTCGCTGAACCCGAACGCGCCCTGGTTGCGGCTGATCGCACCGGTGCCGTTGCACAGCGGGCAGACCCGCGGACTGGTCCCCGGCTTCGCACCGCTGCCGTGGCAGGTGGTGCACGGCGAGGGACTGGTCATCCGCAGCGGGACGGTGACACCCTGTGCGGCTTCGCGGAATCCGAGAGTCGTCTCGGTCTCCACGTCGGACCCGCGGCGCGGCCTGCTGCCACCGGTGCGGGCGCCGCCTCGGTTGAACAGGCCGCCGAGCAGGTCGCCGAGCCCGCCGTCCCCCGCCGAACCACCGGCGCCGAAGATGTCGCCGAGGTTGAACTCCTGCGAGAAGCCGCCCGCCCCGCCGGGCGTGAACCCGCCGCGGGGGTAGCCGCCGCCGGCGAACAGCCTGCGGGTGTCGTCGTACTCCTTGCGCTTGGCCGGGTCGGAGAGCACCGCGTGGGCCTCGCTGACCGCTTTGAAGCGCTCCTCGGCCTTGGTGTCCCCCGGATTCGCGTCCGGATGCAGATCACGGGCGAGCTTGCGATACGCCTTCTTGATCTCGTCCTGCGAGGCGGAGGAGGAGACGCCGAGTTCCTTGTAGTAGTCCTTCTCGACCCACTCCCGTTGGCTCATCGGTCAGTCCCTCCTTCCGCTCGTCGCGCCGGATATGTCAATCCTTGTTCGCGGCATCTTCATCCGATGCCCCTGCTCCGTCCGACGCGACCTTCGCGGTCGCGTCCGCCACGCCATCGGTCACGCCGACCAGCGCGTGCCGCAGCACCCGCTCGCCGAACCGATAGCCCTTCCGCATGACCGTGCCGAGCACCTGATCGTGACCCGAACCCTCGTGCTGCACGGCCTCGTGCAGCGTCGGGTCGAAGGCGTCGCCCTCGGTGCCGAACTCCTCGAGCCCCTGCTTGCGCAGGGCCTCGACGAGCTTGTCGGCCACCGACTTCAACGGCCCGGACTCGAGGTCGCCGTGCGCGCGGGCCCGGTCCAGGTCGTCGAGGACACCGAGCAGTTCGGTGACCACGGCGGCCTTGGCGGCATCCACGGCGGCCTTGCGGTCCCGATCCACCCGACGCCGGTAATTGGCGTACTCGGCGGTCAGGCGCTGCAGGTCGGCGGTGCGCTCGGCGAGCTCACCGGAGACATCGCCCGCGGACATGCCCGCCTTGGACGTGTCTGCCACGGACTCGGCTTCGACCTCGACGACTTCGGCCTCCGGGGGCGCTGCGGTCGCGGCACCGTCGGCCGCCGGATCGGGCGCGGACTGCTCGTCCACGCCCGCCGTGCGGACCTCACCGGTCTCGGGGTCGATCTTGCGGTTGTCCACCACGGTGATCGGCTCCTTCTCGGTCACTTCTTCTCCGTGTCGACAGGCTCGTCCACGACCTCGGCATCGACGACCGAGTCGTCGGCCTGGCCGGTCGAGGAATCACCCGACGCGGCGGAGTCGGCGGACTGAGCGTCGTAGATCGCCTGGCCCAGCGCCTGCGACTCGGTGGCCAGCTTCTCCACGGCCGCCTTGACCGCGGCGATGTCGGTGCCCTTGAGGGCTTCCTTCGCCTCGCCGATGGCCGCCTCGACCTTGGCCTTCACGTCGGCGGGCACCTTGTCGGTGTTGTCGGCGATGAACTTCTCGGTCTGGTGGACCAGCGACTCGGCCTGGTTGCGGGTCTCGGCCTCCTCGCGGCGGGCCTTGTCCTCGGCCGCGTGCGCCTCGGCGTCCTTGACCATCCGGTCGATCTCCTCCTTGGACAGGCCGGAGCCGTCCTGGATCTTGATCGTGTTCTCCTTGCCGGTGCCCTTGTCCTTGGCGGTCACGTGCACGATGCCGTTGGCGTCGATGTCGAAGGTGACCTCGATCTGCGGCACGCCACGCGGGGCCGGCGGGATCCCGGTGAGCTCGAAGGAGCCGAGCAGCTTGTTGTGCGCGGCGATCTCGCGCTCACCCTGGAAGACCTGGATCTGCACCGAGGGCTGGTTGTCGTCGGCGGTGGTGAAGGTCTCCGAGCGCTTGGTCGGGATGGTGGTGTTGCGCTCGATGAGCTTGGTCATCACGCCGCCCTTGGTCTCGATACCCAGCGACAGCGGGGTGACATCGAGCAGCAGGACGTCCTTGACCTCGCCCTTGAGGACACCGGCCTGAAGCGCGGCGCCGACGGCGACCACTTCGTCGGGGTTGACGCCCTTGTTGGGCTCCTTGCCGCCGGTCAGCTCACGCACCAGGTCGGAGACGGCGGGCATACGGGTCGAACCACCGACGAGGACGACGTGGTCGATGTCGGCGACCTTGATGCCCGCGTCCTTGACGACCTGCTGGAACGGCGCGCGGGTGCGGTCGAGAAGATCGGAGGTGATCTTCTGGAACTCGGCGCGGGTCAGCTGCTCGTCGAGGAACAGCGGGTTCTTGTCCGCGTCGACGGTGATGTAGGGCAGGTTGATCGAGGTGCTCTGCGAGGAGCTCAGCTCGATCTTCGCCTTCTCGGCGGCCTCGCGCAGGCGCTGCAGGGCCATCTTGTCCTTGGTCAGGTCGATACCCGAGCTCGCCTTGAACTTCTCCACCAGCCAGTCGACCACGCGCTGATCCCAGTCGTCACCACCGAGGTGGTTGTCACCGGAGGTCGCGCGTACTTCGACGACGCCCTCGCCGATCTCGAGCAGCGAGACGTCGAAGGTGCCGCCACCGAGGTCGAAGACCAGGATGGTCTGCTCCTTGTCGCCCTTGTCCAGACCGTAGGCCAGCGCGGCCGCGGTCGGCTCGTTGACGATGCGCAGCACGTTCAGGCCGGCGATCTGGCCGGCTTCCTTGGTGGCCTGACGCTGGGAGTCCTCGAAGTAGGCCGGGACGGTGATGACCGCGTCGGTGATCTCCTCACCGAGGTAGGCCTCGGCGTCGCGCTTGAGCTTCATCAGCGTGCGCGCGCTGATCTCCTGCGGGGTGTACTTCTTGCCGTCGATCTCCACCGACCAGTCGGTGCCGATGTGACGCTTGACCGACCGGATGGTCCGGTCGACGTTGGTGACCGCCTGGTTCTTGGCGGGCTGGCCGACCAGCACTTCGCCGTTCTTCGCGAACGCCACGATGGAGGGCGTGGTACGCGAACCCTCGGAGTTGGCGACGACGACCGGTTCACCACCTTCGAGAACGGCGACGACCGAGTTCGTGGTCCCGAGGTCGATTCCGACCGCACGAGCCATGGGTGTTTCCTCCTCTTGGTTTGCCCCGCGACTGGTCAGCCGCTTCGGCGTCTTACTCACTTCAACACTGAGCGGGGTCGGCTCAATCTTGCACCCGGTCTCCCCCGGCGTCAACTACAAGTTGAGTTGCTTACGCTCAAGTCTTACGGTGAGCACAACCGACCGCCCAGCGGATCTATTCCACGACGGGGCAAAATACTTTTTCGGCCCTCTCGCTCCCTGTGGTCTACCCAGGTCCGGGCGACGATCACCGACCACCCGCAGGCTCTCCGGCGAATTCGCGGTCGACGCCGAGGTGAACGCGTCCCACGACGCGCTCGGAGCACCACGGACGACTCGCCCGCTGACCCGCCCCCGGCCGCACCGAAGCGGTCGGGCTGTGGGATCCGGGCGACGCGCTCGGCGGGCAGGTCAGCGCTCGGGCCGGAGCATCGGGAGGATGCCTTCCGCGCTGCGGGCGGCGGTCAGGCACGCGGCGCGGGTGCGGCCGTCGGCCAGCGGATGCGACGCGCGGTCCCGCCACTTGCGCACCAGCTCGGCAGCGCGCCCTCGCACCACCGCGGCGGGCGCGGTGGCGGGCAGCCCCAGCCGCAGATGCGGCGCGACCCCGGCACCGCCGAGCAGGCCGTGTAGTTCGGCCAGGTCGTCCGGTGGCAGCGGGAGTTCTCCGGCACGCAGGCGGCTCAACAGGCGCAGTTCGGCGAAACCGTGCACATCGGCGAGCAGAGTGCGCACCCTGGGCAGCAGTGCGTCGGCGGCGGTGCCGGGGCACGCGGTGAGGACACCGGCGAGCGCGGTGAGCGCGGAGTGCGCCTTGAGTTGATCGGCGCGCTGGGCGAACTGGACGTCGAGGACCGCCCGCAACTCCTCGATTCCGCTGCGGTCGGCCAATTCGGCGGCGAGCGTGGCGGAATCGCGCACGCCGAGCCGGATGAGCGTGACCGCCATGCGGATTCCGAACAGGCCGAACCGCGTCGCCAGCCCGGCCCGCACCCGCGGGTCGACGGGCAGCGCGAGATCGGGGCGAACGAACCGGTCCGCCGAGAGCAGGGCCGTCCCCAGTTCTTCGGCGGGCACGGCGGCCAGCGCCTGGAAGGCGATGAACTCCTGTTCGCGCAGCGTCGCGGCGGCGAAGGCCAGCAGGCCCGCCACCGGGATCACCGCCTGGCACAGTCCGGTGCGCTCCAGCTCGCCCGCGAATCGAGCGGCCACGTCCCGGGCGGAGTGCAGCGCGTCGAGACCGCCCGCGCCGAGCTCGTCGGCCCGCGAGACCACCCCGATGACGCCGAGCGGACCGGCCGCGGAGCCGCTGCCCGCGCCGACCCGCTCCAGGAAATCGAGATCGCTGGTGTCGAGGCGACGCAGCAGGTAGACGATCGCGTCGGCGCCGGGGACGTGGACCTGATCGCCGTCGTCCTCCGCGGCCGGAGTCAACAGCCGGGCGGTGCGCCGCGAGACCTCCCGCGACAGCGACGACGTGCCGGGGGTGTCGATGAGCGTGGTGCGCGCCAGCGTCGCCGCGGGCCACCGCACCTCGAGGTGGTCCACCTCGTGCGGGCCGGACCGATTCCAGGCGGGCGTGGCGATATCGAAGGTCAGTCCGCCACTGCCGCGCCGGACCGCCACATCCGCGGTCGCGCCGTCGGGGGCGACCGCGGTGACGCCGGGCAGGGAGCCGTGGCGGTACCAGGTGACGAGCCTCGTGCACTCGGTCGCGTCGGTCGGGGCGATGTCCTGGCCGACGAGCGAATTCAGCAAGGTGGATTTGCCCGCCTTGATCGACCCCGCCAGCGCCACCCGCAGCGGCTGGTCGAGCCGCCGCGCGCACTCGGCGAGCAAGGCGCGCGGGCGCGGTCGATCGGCGAAGGACTGCCCGGCCAGGGCGATGAGTCGATGGGCCTCGCCGACGATTCCCGGCGCGGGCTGCGTGGCGGCTCTCACCGGGCGACCGCCCCGGTGTCGCCGCGATCCGCCACGTCCGCGCCCGCCGTGTGGTCGTGGGCACCGGATTGCCGCGAGTGCCCCATCAGCTCGGCGTATCCGCGCAATTCGCCCACCACGCGCAGTTGGCGTTCGAGTTCCTCGCAGCGGGCGGCGCGGCGCGACGATTCCATGGAGGCGGCGTCCTGGGCGGCGCGCAGGGAGTCGTCGATGGAGCGGAGGCTGCGGTCCGCGACGCCCGCGTAGTGGTCGCGCAGGCCGCGGTGGATGCGGTGCAGCCGGTCCTTGGACTCCTTGCCCGCCTGGAACGCCACGTCGTCGACGAAGCGGCGCACCGCGGTCTTGGCCTCGGCTCGTCGGCGCGCCAGTCGGGCCTGCTTGTCGTCACGGAAGGCCTTGCCGCCCACCAGTACTCCGGCGCCGAGGGAGATCGGGTTGAACATGGCCAGTCCGGCGAAGGTACTGGCCAGGCCGACCATCAGCACACCACCGTAGGAGCCGCGCATGCCGACCAGCAGCTTGCTGCCCAAGCCGATGTCGGGTTCCAGCTCGCCGAGGGTCGCGGCCGCGACCGCGCCGCTCTCACCGCCGACACCGTGGCGCACGTCCGGTAATTCGACCGTGCCACCGTGGGCGAAGTGCTCGGCGACGCGGCCGGCCAACGCGGTCGCGCGTTTGTGGGTCCACAGCAGATTCTCGCCGAGCGCGGTGTCCACGGCATCGGTGAGCCATTCGGCGATCAGTGCCCAATGCCTGCCGGGGTCGTGGTCGTCGATCCACTCCTCGCCGGTTCTGGCGATGCCGCGCAGGCGATCGCGCAGGTCGTGGTCGACGTCGCCCGCCAGGTCGGTGATGCCGTCGGCGAGAGTCTGCTGCCAGGCGGCGGTGCGACGGTGCAGATCCTCGGCGGCGACCTTGGCCGAGCGCAGTTCCGCGATCGCGGCCGCGCCCTGCTCGGGGTCGCGGAGGGCGAGCAACTCGCTGCCCAGCGCGAGTGCGAGATGCTCGGCCGCGGAGTGGATGTCGCGGGCCAGTGCGGCACGGCTCGCGCTGAGATCTCGCGCGACCACCTGCTCACGCAGAAACCGGTACAGCTCGCCGTAGCCGGACTCCAGCCCCAGTTGCCTGTCCTGGGTGCGCATCGCGTGCGCGCGCAACAAAGCCGAGACCGGCACGATCGGCACGTCGAGGCCGGCGCGTTCGAGATGAGCCAGGTCCGCGTCGCGCACCTGACGCCAGTGCGGATACAGGTCGGTCTTGGTGAGCACCAGCGCCACCGCCGGGCACAACTCGCGGACCTGGCGCAGGAAGCCGAGTTCGGGTTCGGTCAGCTCGGTGGAGGCGTCGGAGAGCACCAGCACCGCGTCGGCGGAGGGCACCATGGCGAGCACGGTGGTCGCGCCCGCGCCCGCCCGGCCGCCCACACCGGGCGTATCGACCAGGACGATTCCGTCGTCGAGCAGCGCATTGGGCAGCCGCAACTCCAGACGCGCGACCCGCCTGCCCTCGGCGAGCGGCGTACGTTCGCCGAGTTCGGCGAGGTGATCCAGCGGCACGGGCACCCGGTGTTCCCGGCCGTCGCCCGGATCGAGGCAGACGAGTTCGGCGCATGCCGCCGGCCCAGCGGCCAGCACGGCCGGGACGGTGGTCGTGGCGTCGTCGCCGACCGGGCAGACATCGGCGTTCAGCAGCGCATTGACGAACCGGCTCTTGCCCTGCCCGAGCAGCCCCGCCACCACGATCCGTCGCCGCGGATCACGCAGCCGTTCGCTCGCCGCCGCCAATCGCGCCACCAGATCCGTGCGCCCGGCGGCCCGCGCCACCGCGACGGTCTCGGCGAGTACCGGCAGCAACGGTACGGCTCGGGGCTGGGTGATACTCGCCATCGCTCGTGCAGACCTTCCGGGAGATGCGCTGAATTCTGTTGCCTCAGTAGGTGAAACCGTCGCCGGTCAGGTCGGCGGCGGCACCTGCCTGCACACCGGAATCGGCCGTGCCGAACAGTCCGGCCTCACCCGATCCGGTGATCGAGCCACCCAGACCCGAACCGAACGCGCTCGACACGTCGACCGCCGACCAGGTGCCCGCCGCCCCGGACGCGCCGGAATCGAATCCCGCGCCCAGCCCCGCCTCCGCCGAACCGGCCGTCGAGCCACCGTAACCCGCGGTGGCGTCGACCGTGCCGGAGATCGACCCGCCCAGCGCACCGGAGGAATCCACCGCCCCCGTCGCACCGCCTGCCCACGCGCCGGTCGTTTCCGCGCCACCGGACAGCGCGCCCGAGAGACCGGTCTCGACAGCAGCCGTCACACCACCGCCGAACGCGGCACCCGCATCGGTCACGGCCAGGCCGGAGTCCGGTCCCGCTCCCGCTCCCAGAGCGGTTTCCCACCCGGCGCTCAGGCCGGTCTCCCACCCGGCCTCCAGTCCCGACTCCAACCCGGCCCCCAGTCCCGACTCCAACCCGGCCCCTGAACCGGCACCGAGACCGGCGGCGGCATCGATGGCGCCATCCAGCTCGCCGGAGAGATCTGCTGATCCCCCGGCAGTCCCGGTCAGACCGGTCTCCACCCCGGCGTCCACGGCACCATCCCATGCGGCGCCGATTCCGCCGCTGCTGGTCAGCCCACCGCCGAGACCCGAAACGAGACCACCTCCGACAAGGCCGTCCAGCCCGCCGCCGACACCGCCGTCCATCGAACCGGGCGACTCGCCACCGGCTCCCAGGACAGCACCCAGCCCCGCCGTCACGCTCGTCTCCAAGCCGCTGACAACCTGCGCGCCCGCGCTCACATCGAGTCCTGTCCCGATGCCCGCGGCGGCGTCCAACGCGCCGCCGAGACCGGCCGACACGTCTCCGACCACGCTGTCGCGCACCGCACCCACACCCGCTGTCAGGCCGCCGTCGGCACCGAGCACACCATCGGCGTCCACGGCCAGATCACCGACTGCGCCCACCGCACCGTTCACACCGGCCGCCAGATCACCGCCGATTCCCAGCCCGCCACCGATACCAGCCGTCACATCACCGACAGCACCCACCGCACCGTTCAGACCCGCACCAACACCCCCGACCAGATCGGCACCCACGCCCACGCCACCACCGAGACCAGCGGCCAGATCACCGACGGCGCCCACCGCACCGTTCACGCCGGCGGCCAGATCACCGCCGATTCCCAGCCCGCCACCGATACCAGCGGTCACATCACCGACGGCACCCACCGCACCGTTCAGAGCCGCACCTACACCCGCGGCGAGACCTGCACCCGCGCTCGCCACGCCGCCGAGAGCCCCAGTCATGTCACCCACAGCGCCGACCACACCGTTCACACCGGCACCGATACTTGCCGCCAAGTCCGCGCCTCCTCTCAGAGCGCCGCCGAGACCAGCGGTCAGATCACTCACCGCGCCCACCGCACCGTTCACACCGGCCCCCACACCGCCCGCGAGACCGGCACCCGCCTCGACGCCGGTGCCGATCGCCGCGCCGAGGCCGAGGCCGAGGTCCAGGCCGGTGCCGATGTCGAGACCTCCGTCCGAGCCGAGGCCCACACCGATGTCCAGACCCGCTCCGGCGTCCGCGCCGAGATTCAAACCCAGGTCGGCGGCGACGCCGGTGGCGACGTCGATGCCCGCGTCCGCGGCTGCGCCCGCTACCGCTGCGCCGGTGGCCACAGCCGTGGTGGCGCCGCCTGCGGCAGTGCCGGCGCCGCCTGCGGCAGTACCGGCGCCGCCTGCGGCGACGATGGCCGAGAGTTGCGAGCCGCCGCTGACCAGTGCCGATTCGGCGACCATCGGAGCCACGGCGGCGATGTCCTCGGCCGAGACCTCGGCCAGGCCCGCGGCGGTGAGGGCGGCCTGGGGGTCGGCGCAGTAGCCGGTGGCGGCCTCACGGTCGCGCAGCAGGCCGAGGATGAACTCGAGAATGGCGTTGGGAGTCATTCGGATCGTCTCCTGGGAATGGGCGGGGCCGAAGCGTTCCGCGCTCGTTGGAATACCTGTCACGCTAGGTAGCCGAAGCGTTACGGCGTAACGGGGAAGACCCCCGAGATCCGGCTTTCGAACGCATTAGGGGGTCGTGTCGCGTTAGGGGAATTTCCCCCAAAATTCCCGGGGTGAGTAACGGCTGGGCGTCAGCAACCGAAAGAGAGGCAGGTTCGGTCGGCCCCTCGGGCCGCACCGCAGCAAGGCAACGGCGCCGCCCCGCGCTCAGCGGGACATCGCCGCACCCCGCGATCCCCAGCGGATCACCCAGTCTCCGAAGAGGTTCCTATGACAGAGCTTCAGGCGCTCGGCATCACCATCGGGTCGGCCGGGTCGGTCGCGATCGCGGACACGGTCACGGGGGGCGATGCGGTGAGCGGCGGCCTCGTGCTGACCCATCGCAGCGGGTTACGCGTGAACCGCACGGGCGGTATCGATTTCGCCGACGCCGGGCAGCCGCGAGCCGACGATGTTGTGCTGGAAGGCTTTCTGTCCCGAGTCGGTGACCCGGTGGACATCCTGGCCGACGACGGTTCCCGGCATGCCGCCCACGATCTGGTGGCCACCGCGGTCGCGTGCTTGATCGACGAGGCCGCTGCCGCCACCGGGAATCGGCCGGCGGCAGCGGTTCTCTGTCATCCCGTCTGGTGGTCGGCGCACACCGTCGAACTGCAGCGCGCGGCGTTCGCCGACGCCGTCACCGAGGTGACGCTGATGCCCGAACCGCTCGCGGCGGCCCGCTGGCTGGAGAGCGCGCACGGAGCGCTCGCCGACGCGGCGATCGTCGTCCTCGATCTCGGCGCGACCGGAACGAGCGCGACGGTCGTGCGCACCGGATCACAATCGGCCGTACTGGCGACCGCCCGCACCGAGGACGCGGCGGGCGACGAATTCGACCTGCTGACCATGCGCTACGTATTGGCAAACGCACTCGGCGACAGGGATATCGATCCGTTCGATCCGGCCACCGAGCGCAGGCTCGCGCTATTGCGCGAAAATTGCCGCGCCGCAAAGGAAATTCTGTCCGGAAATACCGCGACGACGGTTCGGTTTCCCCTGGACGGCTCGGCTGCTCGCATTCGACTGGTGCGCAACGAACTCGAGGAACTGCTACGCGGGCGTCTGCTGACCTGCCTCGATCTGGTCCGCGATGTGGTGCACCGGGCGGGACTCGGGCCCGGTGATCTCGACCGGGTGCTGCTCACCGGCGGCGGCGCAACGATTCCTCTGGTCACCGAGCTGATATCGGGCGAGTTCGGCCTCCCCGTGGTCGCCGCCCCGCAGCCTGCGCACACCGCGGCCAGGGGGGCGGCCGTCGTCGCCGCCGACCTCCTCGCCCACACCGTGCCCGACACTCTCGCGGCGGCCGACACCGCGGAAATCGCTGTCGCTGCGACAGGCACCGCCGCCCCCGTGCTTCCCCGCACCCCTCGGCCCCGCAGGCTCGGCAGCGGACAGCGCGCCGGAGTCCTCGCCGCCGCCGTCGCCGCCCTCGCCCTGCTCGCCACGGGCACTGTCGCCGTCGGCCCGGGACTGCCCAGCGAGGCCGCCACCCCCGCCTCGTCCGAACAGACCACCGTGCCGCCGGCTTCTGGCGCAACCGCCCCCGTGCCACCCGCTGCCGCGAACGTCCAGGACATTTCTGGTCCCGGGGCCGGTGACACGCCGGCCGCCGGCCGCCCGGAAACACCCGCGCGCTCCGATTCGCCGGCGGTGCAACCGGGGTCACCATCGGCCACCGCGCTACCCGGCGCGGGACTGCCCGCCCCTGGCGTCCCCGCGGGTGCACAAGCCCCCGCCGACACGGCTGTCCCCGCACCCCAGCCCGCCCCCTCGCCCGGTGGCGGCTACACGCCACCGCCCGCCCCGTCCGTCGACGGCCTCGGCGACACCGTCGGCGACACTCTCGGTGGAGTGGTCGGGGGCGTGGGCGAGGGCGTCGGCAAGGTCGGCGAAGGAGTCGGTGAACTGGGCGAAGGCATCGGCGACGGCGTCGGCGGCGTGCTCGGGGGCCTCGGTGGCTGAGATCGCGATCGATTCCATGCCCTACGTCCGCGAGATCCTGCGCGACCTCGACGACCGCGAGGCACAACCGGTCACCTGCCTGATCCGGGGGCGCTCCGGCACCGGCAAGTCGACGCTGCTCACGCTGATCCGATCCAGGCTGCGTGGCGGCGGCATCGGCATCCAGGACCGGGCCGGGTCGGCTCGCGACGGCTCCCCGCGCGATTCCCGCGACGATGACGCGGCATTGATCGTGGACAACGCCCACACGCTGGGCGCGGAGGAACTGGACGCGTTGCGCGCCGAGGTCGAGGCGGGCGATCGTACGGTGATCGTGGCGATGCAGCCGCGCCCGCACGATCCGCGCCTGCGGGCGCTGACCGAGACGATGGCACAGGCAGGCCGAGTGCTCGACCTGCGACCGCTCGGGGTCAACGAGCTGCTGCCCTTCGCCAGGGAACTCGGCATGATGGTGCCGCGCCCGGTGGTCCAGCGCATTTATCAGCAGACCGGCGGCATCCGCGGCGGGGTCGTGGCGGCACTGTCGGCGGCCTGCTCGGCCCGGCTGGACGCGAGCATGCGCGCGGTCGACGAGGCGGTCGCGACTTGGGCCCGCACCCAGCTGGAGAGCCTCGAACCCGACCTGCTGGAAGTCCTCGCCGTAGCCATCACCGGTTCCGGTCTCGACGCGGGCGAACTGACCGACGTGCTCGCGGTGCGCGCCGACGACGCCCGTTCGCTCATCGACCGGGCGCGGGCCACCGCCCTGGTGACCGACGCCGATCTGCTGCTCGAACCCGCCCTGTCACCGCTGCGCACCATGCTCGGCGACCGCCGGTTCGTGGCCGTGCAGCGCAGCCTGCTGGCCACCCGGCTGGAGTCCGGGTTGCTGCGTGACAACACCGCGCTGATGCTCGCCGAATCCGGCGTGCGCGATCCACGGCTGGCCGGCTTCCTCACCGAGGCCGCCGAACGCCACGGCGATTCCGCCGTGCGTTACTACGCCGCCGCCACGGCCGCGGGCGCCGACCCGGCGCGTCTGGCGTTGCGCTGGGCCGAGGCCGCCGCCCTCGCCGGCGACGGCGAGACCGCGATGCGCTTGGCCGAGCCGGTGCTCGCCGACCCCGACGCGACCGCCGACGACCTGGCCGCGGCGGTGCGGATCTGTGCGGGCGTGCTGACCCGGCGTGGTCTGGCGGGCCGAGCGGCCAAGCTGTATCGCTGGCTCGGCGCGGATCGAGTGGGCCCGGACTGGGCGGTGGGTGCCACGGTGCTGAATCTGACCGGCGACCCCGCCGGAGCGCACGGACTGTCCTCGACCGCGGGACAGTGGCCGCCCACCGAGGCGGGCGAGCACGCCCGGATCATCGCGACCGCCCTCGGCGGCAGCCTCGACGGTTCCGAGTCCGACAGCGCGACAGCCATTTCCGCGCTCATCCAGACCGTGCACGCCGACGCGGGGATCGCCCGGTTCCTGCCGTGCGGCGCGCTGCCGGTCGCGACCCTGCTGAGCCTGAGCTGCGGGCAACCGCGCCGGGCGGGCGACGCGCTGCGCCGGGCGGCGGCTTCCGGACTGCGCACCCCCCAGCTGACCGTGCTCGCCGCCTGGACAGCCATGCTCGGCGGCAACGAGAAAGCCGCCGCACGCACGCTGGCCTCGGCGGATTTCGCCCGTCTGGACCGGCGCGACCAGTTGCTCGCCCACGGCGCCGCTGTCGGGCTGGCCCGGCGTGCCGGTGACCACACCGCCTTGACCCGTGCGTGGCACGCCGCCTGCCCGCTGTTCGACGACGTGGACGCCGACCTGCTCACCGTCCTGCCCGTCGGCGAACTGCTGCTCGCCGGTATCCGGCTGCGCGACGAAACGCGGGTCCATCCCCTGGTGGAGGCGACCGAGATACTGCTGCGCCGCCAGGGCAGTCCGCCCGCGTGGTCCAACGCCTTCCACTGGTACGGGGTGCAGGCCGCGATCGCCCGCGAGCGTCCCGACGAACTGCTGCCGCCCGCGCACGCGCTCAAACAGGCCGCCGAGGCGGGTGACCGACACGCCGCCGTGCTCGCCGACGCGGGCCGCACCTGGGTGCTCGTCCTGCGTGGCGAAGCCGACCTGCCGTCGGTGACGGCGGCGGTCGCCGGGCTGTCCGGAGCGGGCCTGGTCTGGGACGCCGCCCGGCTGGCCAGCGAAGCCGCGCTCACGGCCCCGGACTCCGCGACCGCGACCGCACTGCTGAAACTGGCGCGCACTGTGCGCACCCGGGCCCGACCCCAGGAACCGGCCGCCCAGGCCCCCGCCACCCGATCGGCGCGAGCGACCCGTTCCGCCGAGGCCGAGCCCGCTGTGCTCAGCGACCGGGAACGCGAAGTCGCCGAACTCGTCCTGCTCGGGCTGACCTACCGCGAGATCGGCGCGCGACTCTACATCTCGGCCAAGACCGTGGAGCACCATGTGGCCAGGATCAGGCGTCGAATCGGTGCCGGATCGCGATCGGAGTTATTGTCGATGCTCCGCGCCATGGGCCACGGGTCGTTGCTCGTGTGAGTACCGCGCGCGCCGATCTACGCCGAAGCGAGGGATGTGATGGCCACAGGGGTGGGCCTGCGGATCGCTGATGACGGCTGCGCGGCGGCCGTCCTCACCGACGTCGGTGAACTGCACTACATCGAGCGCGACTGCGTGCTGCACATGTCCGACGACGGCGACACCGCGCTCGGCGGGCCCGCACCCGACGGTCCGGCGCACACCATCTCCGGCTTCGTGGCCAAGCTGGGCGACCCGGCGGGCATCCCCGTCGACGACGGCGAGGCATACCGTGCCGAGGACCTGGTTGCCACGGCGCTGTTCTGCCTGATCGATCTCACCACCGAGCATCTGTCCGGGGCCGCGGAGTTCTTCGCCACCCACCCGGGCGATTGGCCCGCCGAATACGTGCAGGCGCTGCGCGAGGCGCTTGACTACCTCGGGCTCAAGTCGGTGGTGCTGGCCAGTGAGGCCGACCTGCCCTCGGCCGACACCGCGGCACCGGGCAAGGCCTTCGCCTACGACGCCGCGCGCGCGGCGCTGACGGCCGTGCTCGCCACCCCCGCGGGCCTGACCCCGCCGGACCCGACTACGGCCGAGAACTCCACCGTGGTCACCGACATCATTCCCACGGTGCCCGCCCCCGAGCCGCAGCAGGCGTATTCGGCCGCGATGCCCGCCGCCGATTCCGCGGTTCCCGCGCTCGCCCCCGCCACCGCGCAGCCGACCACGGTAAGCCCCGTGGAGACCACCGCCGAACCGCAGACCATGATCGCCCCCTCCGCGCCCACACCCGCGGGGGGCAAGCCCGCCAACCGGATGCCGATGCTGGTCGGAGTGGCCGCGCTGGCCGGGCTGGTACTCGGCGGCATCGGCGTCGCGGTGCTGTTCCAAGGCGAGCAGTCCCCCGCGCCGCCGAATTTCCCCGATGCCAAGTCCGGCGCCTCGAGCACCTTCGCCCCGCCTGCCTCGCCGACCGCGCCCGTCGCGCCGACGACGGGGGCGCTGACCTCCCTCGCGCCCGCTCAGCAGCCCGTGCCGACGACGAGCGAAGCCCCGACCACCACCGAGACGCCCACGACCACCCCGGAACCGACCACGACGCCGACCACCACCCCGGAACCCACCGGACCGACGACGACCACCCGGCGCAACCCGTTCGTTCCCTACGACCCCGACGGCTGGCGCACCCCGTACTGGCGTCAGGACCGCTGAGGACCGCAGCGTGTGGTCGGTGACGAGAACAGTCACCGACCACAGAACCGGTTTGTGCCTTAGAGTGTGTCGCTGACCGTAGTCGCGGCTGTCAGGCCGGCGCACGGTCGAGCTGGACCATCTCTGTGCGCCAACGGATTCGCCGCCGCTGGCCACGGATTCACCTGGCACGCCCCGCGTGCCGACGAAGGGACTTCATGCGCAAGTTGGTGGCGCGTCGCGCCGCGGTCAGGGCAGCTTCCCTCGGAGTCGCCGCGACCGTTCTCCTGGCCCCCTTGTCCGGCACCGCGAGCGCGAACCCCGCACCGGGACAGCCGCCCGCGCCGGGACAGCTCAGCGCGGACGCGCTGCCCGCCGAACTGGTGGAAGCGATTTCGCGCGATCTGAAGATGACGCCCACCGAGTACCTCGACCGCGCGGCCCGAGCCCAGCAGTTGCGCACCTACGCCAGCGACTTCCGCTCCGAACGCCCGGACGACTTCGCGGGCGCGTGGATCGCCGCGGACGGCAAGCCGGTGGTCGCGGTGACCTCCGCCGACGCCGCGCGCATCGCCACCGCCGACGGCTACTCGGCCCACCTCGCGCCGGTCTCCGCCGAAAGCCTGGAGAATTCGCTGACCCAGCTGGCGCAGTGGATGAGCGGGCTGCCGCGCGAACTGTCCTCGGTGATCAACTCGGTGGCCATCGACGTCCTCAACAGCCAGTTGGTGGTCAGCATCGCCAACACCCCGACCGGGCACATGCTCAATCTGCCGACGCTGATCGCCAACATCAAGGTCGTCCTCACCCCCGAGAGCGGCGGCCCGGTCGAGCGGCGGCCGATGGGCGGCGACACCTACATCACGGCGCCCGACGGTTTGCAGGACGACACCCTGCTCGGCGTCGACGTGTGCTCGTTCGGCTTCAACAGCGTCGACGCGGCGGGCAACGCGCTCAACATCAGCGCCGGACACTGCGATCCGAACATCGACGAGGCCGACCAGGGCGCTCCGGTGTACCTGCCGAACGTCAAGGACATCACCAACAGCCCCGAACTGGGCTCCTTCGCGCGCGCCCAGCTCGGCGGGTCCGCCGCGCTGGACTACTCGGTCATCCAGCTCAACAGCACCGCCGTCGGCGGCGGCATGGACCGTCCGGTGGTGCGCGGCGCCAACGGCACCACGCTGACCATCACCGGCACCGCCGATCCGATCATCGGCGCCCCGGTCTGCAAGTCCGGCCAGACCTCCACCTTCACCTGCGGTTTCGTGGTCGCCGACCGGGTGGAGACACAGCTCTACACCGCCGACGGCGACAGCCGCACCATCCGCGGCTTCGCCAGCTCGGCGTGCACGCTGGGCGGCGACAGCGGCGGCGCGATCGTGACCGGCACCCTGGCGCTGGGCATCACCAGCGGCTCCAACGCCGCCGACGCCCCGGACTGCAACGAGGCCAACATCGCGCTCGCGCCCTACGGCGGCACCGCCACGCTGGGCATTCCGATCCGCTCGATCCTCGCCGATATCGACGCCACCTCCGGTGGTGGCCTCGGCAGCGGCATCCAGGTCCGCGCGGGCGGGCAGGCCGGCTGACATCAGGCCGCGCGTTCGGGGCCGAAGCAAGTTCGAGTGGGGAGCAAGTTCGAGTGGGAATAGCCGACGGAACCTCATATAGTCGCTTCATGCTTCTGCCACGGATGGGCCGATTCAGGTCGGCACGACATACTGCACTGCGGAAGTCGGTGATCGCCGCCTCGGCGGCGATGCTGCTGTTCGGCCCCACAGCCGCCGTGGCGAACGCCGAACCCTCCGACTCCGCCGAGACGAGCGTCGATCTGCCCGCCCAGCTGGTGGAAGCGCTCAGCCGCGATCTGAAGATCTCGCCCGAGGACTACCTGCGCCGGGCCGACCTCGCCCAGCAGGTCGCCGCGTTCGCCGTCTCCGCGCAACGTCAGTACCCGCAGGTGTTCGCCGGTTCCTGGCTCGACAACGCGGGCAAGGCCGTCGTCGCCCTCGCCCAGGGCCCCGGAGCCGAGGAGGCCCGCGCGGCCGCCGAGTCCGCGGGCTTCGAGGTGCGCAATGTGGCCAAGAGCGAGGCCACGCTGCGCGGCGAGAAGTCGGCGTTCGAGCGGTGGCTGGAGACCCAGCCCGAGGCAGTGTCCGCACTGATCCGCGGCGTGGTCATCGACACCGTGAACAACAGCATCGCGGTCCGGGTGGACCAGGCCGGCGTGCCGATGCCCAGCTTCGTCGACCCGTCCCGGGTCATCGTGATGGCTCCGCCGGTGGCCGCCGAGCCGCTGCCCGAGGCCACCCCGATAGCGAGCGAACTCAACCGCGGCTCGGTGACCGGCGGCGACGGCTTCACCTCCGCGGGCAGCCAGTCCTCCCTGCGCTGCTCGTTCGGCTTCAACGCCACCGACGCCTCGGGCGCCACGGTCAACATCTCGGCCGGGCACTGCGACCCGGAGTACGGCACCGCGAACGCCGCCGTGGTGCACGAACTGCTGCCGAACGAACGACTCGGCGCGCGCCTGGGCTCGTTCCAGAAGTCCGTGCTCGGCTCGCAGGACTACTCGATCATCCGGATCGACGACGCGGTCGCGGGCCGCTTCGCCAACAACGGGATCCGGGTGCCGGGCGCCGCTCCGGTCCGTATCGAAGGCGTGGCGGTCCCGGTCGTCGGCGCCCCGGTCTGCAAGGCCGGTTCGCGCACCGGTTTCAGCTGCGGCATCGTCAACGCTGTCGACCAGTCCGTGCAGGTCGGCGACCGGTTGCTCACCCAGAGTTTCTCGGCCAACATCTGCGCGCTGCCCGGTGACAGCGGCGGCCCGATCGTCACCGGCCGCCTCGCGCTGGGCATCTCCAGCGCCTCGTCGGTGGCCGACTACCCGATCTGCGCGATCCCGGACCTGATCGGCGCGCTCACCGGCAACGCGCCCCAACTGTTCGCACAGCCGATCTCGGTGGTGCTCTCCGACAACCCGGGGCTGCGCATCCGCACCGAGTGACGCTCTCCACGCCACAGCATCGCGAAAAGGCCGCCCGCTCCACGCAGGCGGCCTTTTCGCTGTCTCAGGCAGGCATGGATGCCGCCCTTCTCGGGACCCTCGACAGGGAACCCGATGTCGGCCTGCGTTCCGGTCCGGCATTCTGGTTCGCATGTGTTTGGTGCTGATCGGCTGGCGAGTCCATCCCGAATACCGGTTGGTCGTCGCGGCGAATCGCGACGAGTTCTACACCCGACCGGCCGAGTCCGCCCGGTGGTGGCCGGAGATTCCCGGCCTGCTCGCGGGCAGGGACGTGGGCGCGCTCGACCGCAGACCCGGCGATCCTCCCGGCACCTGGCTCGGGCTGTCCGGTCTCGGCCCGCGCAGCCGCTTCGCCGCGGTGACAAATGTGCGCAATCCGAACAACGAACGCACCGGCGCGCGCTCGCGTGGCGCGCTGCTGATGGATTTCCTGCGCGGAGCGCAGGATCGCAATCCGGCCCCGAACTTTCCCGGCCCCGGCCGCTACCTGACCGAGGTCGCGGGCGCGCCCGACGACTACAACGGCTACAACGTCCTGGTGTCGGATCTGGCCGAGTTGTGGTGGCACAGCAACCGCAGCACCCGGCGCCCCCGGGCGCTGGCGCCCGGCTATCACGGACTCTCCAACGGCAGCTTCGTCACCTCGGCCGCACCGGAGCCGGGCGCGGCCGCCGCTGCCCCGGAACCCATCTGGCCGAAGGTCGGCGACGGGCTGGCCGAGCTGCGCAAGGTGATCGAATCCGATCCCGCCGCGATCGAGCGCTATTTCGACGTGCTCGCCGACCGCACCGAGGCGCCGGACGACCTGCTGCCCGACACCGGGGTCGGATACCGGATGGAGAAGGCCCTTTCGGCTCGTTTCATCGCCAACGACCATCACGGCACCAGGGCGAGTACGGTGCTGCTGGTCCGCGAGGACGGTGGATTCGAGTTCGCCGAGCGCTCCTTCGCGACCTACGGCAGTCCGCTGGGCTCGGTCTCCCACACCGGAGAGCTGATACTGCCGGAGTAGTCCCCGCCGCCGATCGGCGCGTTGCCCGAGACTTCCGAAACGCGAAAGGCCCGCTCCGACGATGCGGAGCGGGCCTTCGACCGGTTCGGTTCAGCCTGATTACTTCGGCTGTTCGCCCTCCGCCGGCGGAGCGGGCTCGGCGGGCTTGTCGGCCCACATGCTGGTGCCCTCCGGGGCGTTGAAGGTCTCGATCAGCTGGACGCCCGCGGCGACCAGGGTCGGGCCGCCGACGGCGATGGTGCCCAGGATGCCACCGACGCCCGCGCCGGTGACCAGACCGGGGAGGCAACCGGCCGCGATGGTGGCGATGCAGCCGATGGCCGCACCCACGGCGGTGCCGACGAAGCCGCCGATCGCGGTGCCGATGCCGAACTTGCTGGAGAAGTCGTTCTGCGCGCGCTGGTTCTCTACCGGGGAGGCGACCGGCTTCACGGCCAGCGGCTGGTTGCCGAAGTTCAGGCCCGCCGGCTTCTCCGGGGTGATCTCGAGGACGGTGCCGTCCTCGCCGATCTCGGACTTCACCGGGATCGGCGTGCCGAGCACGTCGAACACCAGCGGGAGCTGGAGCACGACGTTGCCCGCGTCGTCCTTGATCTCGGCGATCTGGGTGGCGGGGACCGGGCTCACGGGCTCGGCGCCGGTGACCTCGTCACCCTCGGCCGCGCCCGGCTCGAGAGCCTTGTCCTGCTCCAGATCGACCAGCGAGAAGGTTCCCCCGCGCAGCTTCGTCACGATCGTCTGGTCGACCAGCTTCACCGAGTAGTCGATCTCGGGAGCCTCCGGTGCCGGCTCGGCGTGCGTCACTCCGGAGCCCACCGTCATAGCGCCGATGACCAGGGCGGCCGCAGCAGCGCTGTTCCGGAAATTCAATTCTGTGTCCTATCCATCGGGGGTCACGACGGTCATCAGCACGCGCGAGAACTCACTCGATCCGAAATGTGGTCTATCACTTCGGATTCTCCCCGAGCAGCGTGGATGTGACCATTGCGAACAAGTCGTCGGTAGCGTAACCGACCGGACACCGAAATGCGATATAAGACACGAGATCACCCGACTGAGCCTGCCCTTACCTCTAGTGGCATGAACAGGCACCTTTACGGTGGACAAGGCCCGGAACACGCAGCCGGAACAGAATTGTGTGAGATCGATCACCAGCCCGAGCCGAGCAGACGCCCTGCACGCGGGGTTGCGGGTCGCCACAGCCCCGTACGATGGAGGCGGTAAGTTACCGACGGGTAACTTACCGGCGGTTACGATACGAGCCGACCGGTCGGCGCACGTCGGCCACACGCTCGTGTTGCCTCGAAAGAAAGGTCGCGACATGAATGCCCTGACAGTGACGCTGGGCACGATTGGGGCGGCGCTCAGCCTCTTGTGTTGGGTGTCGTTCTTCGGCGGCGTCGGGAAGATCGCGCGCACCATCATGATCGGGCAGTCCGCGCCCGACCGGTGGCGGCCGTTCTTCCCGCGGTTCAAGCAGATGATCATCGAGTTCCTCGCACACACCCGGATGAACAAGTTCCGGACGGTGGGCTGGGCGCACTGGCTGGTGATGATCGGCTTCCTCGCCGGCATGATCCTCTTCTTCGAGGCCTACGGCCAGACGATCAATCCCGAGTTCCACTGGCCGATCATCGGCGACCTGGCGTTCTACCACCTGCTGGACGAGATCCTCGGCATCGGCACCGTGGTCGGCATCGTGACGCTGATCGTCATCCGCCAGCTGAACCACCCGCGCGATCCCGAACGGCTTTCCCGCTTCAGCGGCTCCAAGTTCGGACCGGCCTACGTGATCGAGTCCATCGTCCTCGTCGAGGGCCTCGGCATGATCTTCGTCAAGGCGGGCAAGATCGCGACCTACGGTCACGCGAACCCGGCCACCGACTTCTTCACAATGCGCGTCGCCGAGCTGCTGCCCGCGAGCCCGACGATGATCTCGATCTTCGCCTTCTTCAAGCTGATGTCGGGCAGCCTGTTCCTGTTCCTGGTCGGCCGGAATCTCACCTGGGGCGTGGCCTGGCACCGGTTCGCGGCGTTCCCGAACATCTACTTCAAGCGCGACGAGGACGGCGGCGTCGCCCTCGGCGCGGCGCGGCCGATGATGTCGAACGGCAAGGCACTCGACATGGAGAACGTCGACCCCGACAACGACACCCTGGGCGCGGGCAAGTTCGAGGACTTCACCTGGAAGGGCATCCTCGACTTCACCACCTGCACCGAGTGCGGTCGCTGCCAGTCGCAGTGCCCCGCGTGGAACACCGGTAAGCCGCTCTCGCCCAAGCTGCTGATCATGTCGCTGCGCGACCACGGCTACGCCAAGGCCCCTTACCTGCTGGCCGGCGGCCGCAAGGACATGGGCGGCGACGAGATCGGCCTGGTCGACGCCGAGGGCAAGGCGAACGAGGCCGCGCTGGCCAAGATCCCCGAGGCCGCGCGCGCCGAGGCCGAGCGCCCGCTGATCGGCGGCGAGGACGTCAACGGCGTCATCGACCCCGAGGTGCTGTGGAGCTGCACCACCTGTGGCGCCTGCGTCGAGCAGTGCCCGGTGGACATCGAGCACGTCGACCACATCATCGACATGCGCCGCTACCAGGTGCTCATCGAATCGGAGTTCCCCTCCGAGCTGGCCGGCCTGTTCAAGAACCTGGAGAACAAGGGCAACCCCTGGGGCCAGAACGCCAAGGACCGCCTGAACTGGATCAACGAGCTCGACTTCCAGATCCCGGTCTTCGGCCAGGACGCCGACAGCTTCGACGGCTACGAGTACCTGTTCTGGGTCGGCTGCGCGGGCGCCTACGAGGACCGCGCCAAGAAGACCACCAAGGCCGTGGCCGAGCTGCTGGCCACCGCGGGCGTGAAGTTCATGGTGCTCGGCCAGGAGGAGACCTGCACCGGTGACTCGGCGCGCCGCGCGGGCAACGAGTTCCTGTTCCAGCAGTTGGCCATGCAGAACATCGAGCTGCTGAACTCGGTGTTCGAGGGCGTCGAGGATCGCAAGAAGAAGATCGTCGTCACCTGTGCGCACTGCTTCAACGCCCTCAACAACGAGTACCCGCAGGTCGGCGGAACCTACGAGGTCGTCCACCACACCCAGCTGCTCAACCGCCTGGTGCGGCAGAAGAAGCTGGTGCCGGTGGCCTCGGTGTCGCAGAACATCACCTACCACGACCCCTGCTACCTGGGTCGGCACAACAAGATCTACAACGCTCCCCGTGAGCTGATGGCCGCCTCGGGCTCGAAGCTGGTGGAGATGCCCCGCCACGGCGAGCGCTCGATGTGCTGTGGCGCCGGTGGCGCGCGCATGTGGATGGAAGAGCAGCTCGGCAAGCGGGTCAACATCGACCGCGTGGACGAGGCGCTGTCCACCAACCCGACCAAGATCGCGACCGGCTGCCCGTTCTGCCGTGTCATGCTCACCGACGGCGTCACCGCCCGTCAGGAGAAGGGTGAAGGCGAAGGCGTCGAGGTCGTCGACGTGGCCCAGCTGATGCTCGACTCCATCGAGCGCGTCGAGTCGGCGAAGCTCAGCGAGAACCTGGTCGTCGTCCAGGAGCCGAAGGTGGAGGCCGAGCCCGAGCCGGAGCCCGTCGCGGCCACAGTGGCCGTGTCCGAGCCCGAGGCTCCCGCCGCGGAGAAGGCCGCGCCCGCCGGTGGCGGCCTGGCCATGAAGGGCGGCGGCAAGGCGCCCGGCGGCGGCGGACTCGCCATGAAGGGCCCCGCGAAGGCTCCTGGTGGCGGCGGTGGCGGCCTGGCCATGAAGGGCCCGGCCAAGGCGCCGGGCGGCGGTCTCGGTATGAAGGGCGCCGCTAAGGCACCCGGCGGCGGACTGGGCATGAAGGGCGGCGCGAAGGCGCCCGGCGCCACGTCCTCCGACGAGCCCGCCGAGTCGCCCGCGGAAGCCTCGACCGCGACCGAAGCCGCACCCGTCAAGGGCCTGGCCATGAAGGGCCCGGCGAAGGCACCCGGCAAGGGACTCGGCATGAAGGGCGCCGCCAAGGCGCCCGGCGCGAAAGCCGCCGCTCCGGCCGCGGAATCGGCTCCGGCCGAGACCGCTCCCGCGACGGAAGCCCCCGCTGCGGAGACGGCTTCGGCTGCCGCCGAAACCATGCCGACCAAGCCCGCCAAGGGCCTGGCCATGAAGTCCGGCTTCAAGCGCCCTGCCGCGAAGGCACCGGGTGCGAAGGCACCGGCCGCGGAATCGGCCCCTGCCGAAACGGCTCCGGCCGCGGAGACTGTCACCGCGACGGAAACCCCCGCTGCCGAAACGGCTTCGGCTCCCACCGAGACCATGCCGACGAAGCCCGCCAAGGGACTGGCCATGAAGTCCGGCTTCAAGCGTCCCGCCGCGAAGGCGCCCGGCGCGAAGGCCGCAGCTCCGGCTGCCACCGAGGCTCCGGCTGAACCGGCTGCGGCCGCCCCGGCCGAGTCCGCCGACGCTCCGACCCTGGAGAAGTCGGCTCCCGCGGAATCCGCTCAGGCTCCGGCCGAAACGGAAACGAACGGTTCGGCGAAGCCCGCCGCGAGCGACGACGCGGACCGTCCGGCCCCGCCGACCGCCAAGCCCGGCGGCCTCGGCTTCAAGTCCGGCGCGAAGGCACCGGGCCGCCGCAACTGACGCGGTAGACAACAGAACTCGGCCCCGGATCGGTCACCACCGATCCGGGGCCGATTCGTAGGGAGTCCCGCCCCTACAGCCACGGTTGCCCCGGAGAATGCGGTCTGCCGATCCGCGTAGCCCATGGCCGGCGTCCACAGCATGAAGCGACTCGCGAGTACTGTCCTCGTCTTCGCCGCACTCGTCCTCGGATCGCCACTCAGTGCCGCGGCCCAGGCCCAGCCGCTCCCGAGCGGCGCGGTGGTCGCAGGTGACTGCTGGCCCAGCACCGGCAGCACCGCCAATTGCGTGTCTTTCGCCGAGTTCCCGCAATGGGTCCTGCCCGGTCTCTCGTCGGGCCTGAGTCTGATGTGATAGGGCACCGAATTCCCGCCCCGGATCGGTCCCCACCTATCGGGGGCCGCACTGCATTACCGCCCGGGCTATTCGGTCTCCTTGGGGTGCCCCGGCATACAGCGTTCGAGCAGAACTCGTCCGGCTGTCCTGCTGCCTTTCGGCGCGTGCTCAACGAAGTACCAGAGCCGACCAGCATCGGAGAACTTGTATTGGAATCGCTCGTAGGTCTGTCCTCGGTAGCTTCCGTACCTGAGGTCCCCCTTCAAGGGATACAGTCGCGCAGATCGCATCTCGGGCGTGCGGGTGAGATGCTCCCATGCCTCGACCATCGCATTACGCGCCGCAGCGAGACAATCCGTCCAGCCCTTCTGTGCCTCGCTCGTGATGAAGACAAGCTCGAATTCCGCCCGCTTCAGTGGACGCGGCACTCCCCCACGTTTGCTCACTCGCGCCCCCTCGGATCCGACACCGGAACCGCCTCGTCGAGGTAGTCGAGATCGGACCCGTCGACGCGAATACGGGGATCGGCATACGCGGCGGCAGTGTCGCGCCACGCCTCGAGTGTCTCGGTGAGGCCACTCAGCCGCCCTATCGAAAGACCGCCCCGCGCCTGGGCCAGGAAATCGGCGACGAACTCGGCACGCTCCGGTTCCGGCAACAGTTCCATCCACGGGAAAATGATCGTCAGCCGACCCACTACACGCTCGAGCACATCGTCGTCCATGGCGAGGGCGAGCAGCTGTGTGAGCGCACCGAGTGTCTGCTGGGTGGCGTCCGCCTCCGCCGCATCGGACAGACGCACCGGCGTCGCAGAACGGCGAACAAGGGTGACGTCACCGTGCGCTTCCATCGACTCGATCACCCGGTTCGGGTCTCGTAGGAACTCGGACCATGTTGCTGTCGAACCCATACATCCAGGGTATCTGAACTAGTTCAGAAGTTCACCTGTGACCGGGCGTGTCACATCGACGGCCGACGTGCAACAGCTCCTGCCTCGACCGATATCTGAGCCCCACAAGGTCTGAAATGCGCGAAGAGCCCGGAAACAGCTGTTTCCGGGCTCCTCCCTCAATCCTTACGGCCGCGTGAGTTCCGCGTACCGGGTGCGGTGGTAATCCGTGCTGCCGAACTCGCGCTCGAGCACCGTGAGCCGCTTGAAGTAGTGGCCGATGGCCAGCTCTTCGGTCATGCCCATCGCGCCGTGCAACTGGACGGCGTTCTGGCCGATGAAGCGGGCGGCGCGGCCGACGGTGACCTTGGCCGCGGACAGGGCGCGGGCCCGCTCGGCGGGTTCGGCCGACAGCGCGGCGCCGGCGAGTTGCGAAGCGGCGGCGGCCTGTTCGAGTTCCATGTACATGTCGACCATGCGGTGCTGCAGGGCCTGGAAGCTCGAGATCGGAACGCCGAACTGCTGGCGCTGCTTGGTGTATTCGACGGTGTCGGTGAACACCTTGCGCAGCAG
The DNA here is from genome assembly GCF_015477835.1 of Nocardia higoensis. Lineage (NCBI taxonomy): Bacteria > Bacillati > Actinomycetota > Actinomycetes > Mycobacteriales > Nocardiaceae > Nocardia > Nocardia higoensis. The sequence continues at coordinate 69,253 of NZ_JADLQN010000003.1, forward strand.
GCCGACGGCCTCGGCGCTGATCGCGGCGATCGCGTCCGCGGCGGTGGGCTCGACGGCCGCCCAGGCCCGGCCTTCGGCGCCGAGCAGGGCATCGGCGGGCAGGCGCACGCCGGTGAACACGAAGTCGGCGGCCTGACGGTCGTCGATCGTGCGGTAGCCGTGGTACTCGACTCCGGCGGGCAGGTTCTGCGGGTCGAAGGGCAGGACGAACAGCGAGAGGCCGTCGGTGTCGCGCTCTTCGCCGGAGGTGCGGGCGGAGACGATCAGGTGGGTGGCCAGCGGGGCGCTGGTGACCAGGATCTTCGCGCCGTCGAGCACCCATTCGTCGCCGTCGCGGCGAGCGGTGGTCCGCACGGCGTGCAGGACGTTGCCGGAGGTCGGCTCCAGTGCCGCGAACGCGGTGCGCACCGAACCGGCGACGATGCCGCGCAGCACATCCTCCCGGCCGCCGGAGCGTCCCAGCAGGCCACCGCCGACCACCACGGTGTCGATGAACGGTTCGGCGACCAGCGCGCGACCCAATTCCTCGGCGATGACCAGCAATTCGGCGGCGCCGCCGCCCATGCCGTCCACCTCCTCGGGCAGGGTCGCGCCGAGAATGCCGAGCTCTTCGGCGAATCCGCGCCAGATGGCGGGCTGCCAGCCCTCGCCGGTCTTGATCGCGGCGCGGCTCTTCTCGAGGTCGTAACGGGCGGCGAGGTAACCGGCGACGGTGTCGCGCAGGAGCTGCTGCTCCTCGGTGAGTGTGAAGTCCATCAGAGCCCCAATGCTGCCTTGGCGAGAATGTTTCGCTGAATTTCGTTGCTGCCCGCGTAGATCGAGCCCGCACGGTCGTTGAAGTAGCGCAGCGGCGCGACGGCCTGCCACGGCGCGCCGCTGTGATAGCCGTCGGCGGGCGGGGTGTAGTTGGCGATCGGGCCGCCCGGCGCGGTGGCGTGCGGCTGGTAGGCCCAGCCCTGCGGACCCGCCGCCTCCAGCGCGAGTTCGGTGAGCTGCTGGCTCAGTTCGGTGGACAGGATCTTCAGCATCGACGACGACGGGCCGGGGTTCTTGCCCTGCGCCATCAGCGACAGCGTCCGGTGCTCGAGCACCTCCAGCACCTCGGTGCGGATGCGGGCGTCGGCCAGGCGCGCGGCGAAGGCCGGGTAGTCGATGAGCCTGCCGCCGTCGGAAGCGGTCACCGCGGCCGCGGCCTCGGTGAGTTCCTGCGCCATGACCTGCAGCATCGGGGACATCGCACCGCCACGCTCGTGCACGAGCAGGTACTTCGCGACCGTCCAGCCCTCGTCGATCGTGCCGAGCACATTCGCCTTGGGTACGCGCACATTGTCGAAGAAGACCTGGTTCTGCACCTCCTCGCCGGAGGACATCACCAGCGGGCGGATCTCGATGCCCGGGGTGGTCATGTCGATGAGCAGGAAGGTGATGCCCTCCTGCTTCTTACCGGTGCGGGAGGTCCGGACCAGACAGAAGATCCAGTTCGCCTCGGTGGCGTGGGTGGTCCAGATCTTGGAACCGGTGCAGATGAGGTCTTCACCGTCCTCGACAGCCGCCATCGACAGCGACGCCAGGTCGGAACCGGCCTCGGGCTCGGAGTAGCCCTGGCAGAAGAACACCTCGCCGGTCAGGATTCGCGGCAGGAAGTAGTCCTTCTGCTCCGGGGTGCCGTAGGCGACGATCGCCGGGGCGACCATCCTGATGCCCATCGGCGAGAGCACCGGCGCGCCCGCCAGCGTGCATTCCCGGCTGAAGATGTAGTGCTGGGTCAGGCTCCACTTGCAGCCGCCGTGCTCCACCGGCCAGTGCGGCGCGGCCCAACCGCGCTCGTGCAGGATCGCCTGCCAGGCCATGCTGGCCTCGTGGTCGGGGTAGACGCTCGTCATGAGGCGTCCGGCCCGGCGGATCTCGGGCGTTAGTTTCTCGTCGAGAAAGGCTCGCACCTCGTCCCGAAAGGCCAGGTCGGCCTCTGACCAGTTGAAATCCATCTGTCCTCCCGGCTCACAGGCTGTTGGCCACAGGCCAACACGACCCTCAATCTAAGGCCGGTGCCAGCGGAAATCAAACTGATGCCACATGCCCGCAGTTAGACCCCTTGCCGCCGTCAGCAGTCCTCGAAGAATGCCTCGATATAGGCGGCGGATTGGTAGAGGTAGTCGTAGGCCCAACGCATGACCGACAACTCCGGGCGCGGGTCGGCGAAGAGCAGTTCGCCGTCCCAGCATTTGCCGATGACGTAGCGGGCGCGGGAGATGTGCGGGGTGAAGGTGACGACGATGACGCGGGTCCGCCCCTCGGCACGGGCGCGGGCGGCCAGCGCGCGGCCCTCGCCGCGCGTGGTGCGCGGGTCGGGATCGAAGCAGACGACCTCGAAGCTGTAGCCGCCGTGACAGATCCGGTTCATGCGGGCGCTGTACTCATAGGGATCGGAGAACAGCACGCGCGGCGCGTAGCCTGCACGGGCCAGCCGAAGGGCGAGTTGCTCACGGCCGTCGTGAGCGCCGCCGAGCACCAGGATCGCGTCCGCCGGGGCGGGTGGATCGGTACGCGGGCGCACATAGACCGGCCACAGCGCCGCCACCGTCAGGCCGAGCACGACAAGCGCGGCGAGAGCGCAGAGCAGGGGCCGAGACGGTCGTCGCGGGTGCCGGGCACCGGCCGGCCGAACACCACTCATCCCCGACGATGCTAGGCCGCGTGTCCACCCTCCTGGCACGCGCAACGGCCCGACCAGCGTGTTTCCGCCTGTACATCCGCTGTTGCCGTGACCCTTGCCTCACTGACGCGGCGTGGACATCGTGGCGGCATACCAATCGATCATGCGATGCACAGTCTTCGGAACCGGGTATCTCGGGGCGACCCACGCGGCGTGCATGGCCGAACTGGGACACGACGTGGTCGGGGTGGACATCGATCCCGGCAAGGTGGCCAAGCTCTCCGACGGGGTGGTCCCCTTCTACGAACCCGGGCTCGAGGCGGTGTTGCGACGCAATCTCGACGCGGGCAGGCTGCGTTTCACCACCTCCTACGACGAGGCCGCCGCGCACGCCCGCGTGCACTTCCTCGGCGTGGGCACCCCGCAGAAGAAGGGCGAGTACGCCGCCGACCTCACCCACGTGCACTCGGTGGTCGACGCGCTGGTCCCCCGCCTGCTCGAGCCGTCGGTGATCATCGGCAAATCGACCGTCCCGGTGGGTACGGCCGCCGCGCTCGGGCGCCGCGCCAGGGCACTGACCGACCTCGATGTCGAGGTGGCCTGGAACCCGGAATTCCTACGCGAGGGCTACGCCGTGCAGGACACCCTGCGCCCGGACCGTCTGGTGCTCGGCGTCGATCGCGACCGCCCCGCCTCGGCCTGGGTCGAAGACGTGGTGCGCGAGGTCTACGCCGATCTGCTCGACAACGACGTCCCTTTCCTCAGCACGGATCTCGCGACCGCCGAACTGGTGAAAGCCTCGGCGAACGCCTTTCTCGCCACCAAGATCTCGTTCATCAACGCCGTCTCCGAAGTGTGTGACGCGACCGGCGCGGATGTGACCGTGCTGGCCGACGCGCTCGGCTACGACGCCCGCATCGGGCGCCGCTTCCTCAACGCCGGACTGGGTTTCGGCGGCGGGTGCCTGCCCAAGGACATCCGCGCGTTCATGGCGCGCGCCGGGGAACTCGGCGCCGGGCACGCGGTGGCCTTCCTGCGCGAGGTGGACAACATCAACATGCGGCGCCGGACCAAGGTCGTGGACATGGCGACCACGGCCGTGGGCGGTTCGCTGCTCGGCGCGAACGTCGCGGTGCTCGGCGCGGCCTTCAAGCCCGAGTCCGACGACGTGCGCGACTCCCCGGCGCTGAACGTCGCGGGCATGATCCAACTGCACGGCGCGGTGGTCACCGTGTACGACCCGAAGGCGCTGGAGAACTCACGGCGGGTCTTCCCCACGCTGAACTACGCCACCTCGATCGCCGAGGCCTGCGACCGCGCCGACGTGGTGCTCGTGCTCACCGAATGGAGCGAGTTCACCGCGTTGCGGCCGGTGGATCTGGACGATGTGGTGCGCACCCGCTCGATCATCGACGGCCGCAATTGCCTGGATCGGGCGTCCTGGCGAGCCGCGGGATGGGTGTACGCCGGACTCGGCACCCCGTAGAGTGGCCTGGCGAGGCCTCGCCGGGCGCTCTGAGAGCGCTGGCACAGCCTCCGGTGCGAGCGAGCGCCGCCGGTAGGGTCGCCGGAAGCGGGTCGCACTGATCGTGTCGATCATGCGCAGAGGCGCGCGTTCGAAGGCGAGCGCACGCGGGACGAGATAGGCAGCAGATGAGTTCGGTACTGGGAGTGTCGGTGGGGGCGAGCACCGTCCGTCTGGTGCGCCCACACGCCGGAAACTCCGCCACGAACCTCGATCCGGACGCCTTCGACGTTCAATCTATACCGGTACCGCCCCCGCAGCGCGCCGAAGAGCTGGCCGCCGAAGCGGTGGGCGTCGCACTGGCCACCACGCCGGACATCGGCGCGACCGCCATCGCCTACCGCAACGAGCAGCAGGCGCACGCGCTGCGCGCCGCGATGGCCCGGCAGCAGCTGACCGACTACGAACTGATCCCCGAGACCGTCGCCGCGATGGAGTACGCGCACGCCACCGGGGACATCCGCGGCATCTCCTCGCTGGTGGTCTACGACCTGGGCAGTTCCGGGCTCACGGTCAGCGTCGTCGACGCGCAGACCAGGGAGGTGCGCCACACCGAGCGCACCAGCGACATCAGCGGCGACTACCTGGATTCGCTGATCCGCGAACAGCAGATCGCCTCCGGCCGGATCGCGCACCCGCAGGACGAGGCCGGCTTGGCCGCGCTCGACGTGCTGTGCCGGGAGGCCAAGGAACAGCTGTCGTCCAACACCGCGGTCGCCCTGCCCAGCAGGCAGGGGCTGGTGCTGCTCACACAGGAGAACCTCGAATCGCTGATCATGCTGGCGATCGAATCCTCGGCGCGCATGGCCCGCGATGTGATCGTGCGCTCGGACCGCCCGGCGCACGGCGTGCTCGCCATCGGCGGCAGCGCGCGGATCCCGCTGCTGGGCAAGGTGCTCGAACGCTGGATGGGCGTGCAGGTGATCGTGCCGGAGAACCCGGAGACCGTGATCGCGCGCGGCGCGGCACTGTTGGCGCGCCCGGTGCAGAGCCGTCCCGCCGCCGCCCGGCCGGCGCCCACGCCCGCCCGGCCGGTGTCGGTGCCCGCCGACGCCAACGCGCATCAGCAGAACGGGCGGGTCGGCGGTTTCGACGACGAGATGTCTCCCGCGTGGTTGTCGTCCGCGCCCAGGAAACGAGCCTCCAAGCGCGACAAGCTCGACGCGAGCATGCCCGACTGGCTGGCCGCCGCGACGCGCAACGACCGCAGGCCCGAGGTGAACGGCGCGGTGCTCACGGTGAGCGCACTGGTCGTGGTCGCGGCCATCGGCCTCGGCCTCGGCTACGGTCCGCAGGTGCTCGAACGCGACCGCAGCGACGACGATCTCACCTCGGTCCCGACCACCACCCCACCGCGCACGACCACCCTGGAACCCCAGATCGCGGTCGCCCCCGAGACCACCGAGGTCGAGGAGTCCGTCGTGGTGGGCCCGCCGCGCGCTACCACCACCGTGCCACCGACGACGCCCGGACCCAACACCTTCGTCGTGCCCGGTCTCCCCCCGATCGTGATTCCGACGATCCCGCCCGAGGCCTTCCCCTTCCCCGCGCCACCGCCGCGCTGAGTCCTGGACTTCCGGATCCGCCTACCGGTTCTTTCCTCGGGGGACCGTCACACATCACCCCGGGGTGATCTTCGGTCGACCGCGGTCGGCGGCAGCACGGTGTCCGATGTCCGACCGCACGCTCCGAACGAGCCGCACCGGCGTGGCGCGGCCCTGCGCAGGCCGCGGGAGCCCTCAGCGCCGCGGGTACTCCTCGCCCGCATCCCGGCCGCGGACATCGTCGGCATCCCAGCGCTGGTCGTATGCGCCCCGCGGGTACCGCCCCTGCTCGTGCGAACCACGCTCGCCCGGCCACCCCTCGGCCGCGTTGTCGCCGGCCTGCCACGCGTCGGGCGATGCGCTGTCCGCCTGCCGACCACCCGCCGACCGGCTGTCCTGCTGCCAAGCATCCGCCGACCGGCTGTCCTGCTGCCAAGCATCCGCCGACCGGCTGTCCTGCTGCCAAGCATCCGCCGACCGGCTGTCTTCCTGCCAGGCATCCGCCGACCGCTGGTCCGCCCGCCGACCATCCGCGGCCGTGGTGTTCCCGGACGGCGCTTGCACCGGCCCTCCGTCCGTCGGCCACCTCGCAGCCGTCGCGCTCTCGTGTGGCCGACGCGCCGCGAACCACTGGTCCGCCGGACCACTCTGAGCGGGCCACCCGCCGGTCGCCCCGGCCCCGGCCGGGTGGCCGCCGACGGTTCTGTTCTCCGCTGATCGGCCGCCGGGCGTGCCCGCGCCCGCGATCGGCCAACCACCGGTGTCGGGGCCGGTCGTGGCCGACCCGCCGGCGACGTCGTGAGCCGATCCGCGATCACCCGTCGCACCGACTGCCTGCCGCTCACCTGTCTCGCTGCCCGGCAACCTGCGTCGTGGCGCTCCGGTCCTTCGCGGTCGGACCCCGACCTCCGCCCGCTCGGCAGGTCGCCGCCGCGCCGGTCGCCCGTCCGCAGCCCGTCCGTGCCGTGGACCCGACGCCGCGACCGCCGCCTCGGTCACGACCCCCGACCCGCCGAACGGACGCGCCAGCAGCACCGCGATACCGGTGGTCAACGGCACCGACAGCGCGAGCGCGATACCGCCGACCGAGGAGCGCGCGATCTCGATCGCCACCGCATCGCCCACGAGCACGTCGCGGATCGAGCGCCCCGCCACGCTGAACAGCAACAGCAACGGCAGCGCGCCACCGGCATAGGCGAGCACAAGGGTGTAGACCGTGCTGGCGATGTGGTCGCGGCCCACGCGCATGGCGGCGGCGAAAATCTCGCGGCGGGAAGCCTCTTTGTCCAGCTCGGCGAGCTCGAAGGCGGCCGAGGCCTGGGTGATGGTGACGTCGTTGAGCACGCCGAGCGAGCCGATGATGAACCCCGCCAACAGCAGTCCGGTGATGGAGACGTGCTGGATGTAGGTGGCGACGTTGGTGTTCTGTTCCTCCGACAACCCGGTCAGCCGCGTCATCTCGATCGCCACCCAGGACAGCACCGCCGCGAGCACCATGGAGGTGAGCGTGCCCAGCAGCGCCGAGGAAGTGCGCAGGTTCACCCCGTGCGCGAGGTACAGCACCGCGTAGAGGATCAGCGAACCCGACACCAGGGCGACCGGAATGGCCGGCTTGCCGTCGAGCAGCGCGGGCAGCAGGAACATCACCACCACCGCGAACGCGAACCCGAGGCCGAGCAATGCCCGCAGACCTCGCCAGCGGGCCACCACGATGACCACGACGACGAAGACCAGTGCGATCAACGCCAGGGGGAACCCGCGCGAGTAGTCGTCGAAGGAGTACATCGGCGTGCCGTAGGGATCGGTCTGGCGCACGATACGGATCTCGTCGCCGGCCACCAGCGAGGGCTGGCCGGGGCCGGGTGAGAGCTCGAGCAACGTCCGGTTGCCCGCGTGCGGCCCGGATTCGATGTCGATGAGCACCCGTTCGCACTCGTAGTTGGCGTTGCGCGGCGCCTCGGGCTTGTCGGCGAACACCTTGCCGATGGAGGGACTGCCGCACGCGCCGACATCGGCGGCCACCACCGTGCCCGCCTCGGTCTCCACCGCCCCACCGCCCGCGGTCTGCATGGGCAGCGGGATCTCGATGTTCTGGCGGTCGGGCCACAACATGACGGTGGCCAGCAGAGTGATCGCGCCGATCACGGTGAGCAGACCGATCACGACCCGGGCCGCGGTCGCGCCGATCGCGATGGGTCCGGAATGGTCGTGGTGGTGATGGTGGTGGTCGCTCACCGGGCTCCTGCCTGTCGTCGTGTCCCGGGCGCCGTGACCGGACACGGAAACGGCGGCGACCGGGAAGCTACGCGGTGCCGAGCTTAAAGGATGAGCTCTCCCCGCTCGGCTGCCGGAGTTGCGCTGATGTGGCGAAACGGCACGCGCCGAGGTTGTTGCCGCCGAGTCGAGCGGCCGAGGGGAGGGGTTCGGGAAGGGGGCGGCGGAGAGCAGGGGGATGTCTCCGCCGCCCGCAGGGTCGGCGGCCCAGGGGGGTAGGCGGCCGGAACCCGAGGTACAGGTTGCCCAGGGGGGGTAGGCAACCCGACCGGGCACTTGAAGTGCCGAGAGCTACTGTACACAAAACCCATCGTTTTGCGCTAGCCGATCTTCAAAACTCGCCGATATCCGAACATTGGGTATGTTTTGAGGCCGGAAGCGGGGCGATTTTGCGTCGATCGCCCCTGCTCGCCGAATATGCCGGTTATTGCCGGTAACTCGCCAAGAAGTTGCCGAACCGCTCGATCGCCACCGCGAGGTCGCGCGCCCACGGCAGAGTCACGATGCGCAGATGATCGTGGTCGGGCCAGTTGAAGCCGGTGCCCTGGACCATCAGGATCTTCTCCTGGAGAAGCAGATCCAGGATCAGCTTCGAGTCGTCCTGGATCTCGTAGACGTTCGGATCCAGCCGCGGGAACGCGTACAGCGCGCCCTTCGGCTTCACGCACGACACTCCGGGGATCATGTTCAACCGCTCCCAGGCGACATCACGCTGTTCCAGCAGCCGCCCGCCCGGCAGGATCAGATCCTCGATGCTCTGGTATCCGCCGAGCGCGACCTGGATCGCGTGCTGCGCGGGCACATTCGGGCACAACCGGGACGACGCCAGCAGATCGATGCCCTCCAGGAACCCACGCGCGTGATCTTTGGGACCGGTGATGACCATCCAGCCCGAACGGTAGCCCGCCACCCGATAAGCCTTCGACAGACCGTTGTAGGTCAGGCACAGCAGATCCGGCGCGAGGGTCGCCAGGGAGGTGTGCTTGGCGTCGTCGTAGAGGATCTTGTCGTAGATCTCGTCGGCCAGCAGCAGCAGCCGGTACTTGCGCGCCAGGTCGACGATCTGCTGCAGAACCTCCGCCGAGTACACCGCGCCCGTCGGGTTGTTCGGGTTGATGACCAGCAGCGCCTTGGTCTTGTCGGTGATCTTGGCTTCGATGTCGGCGATGTCGGGCTGCCAGCCGTTGGACTCGTCGCACAGGTAGTGCACAGGCGTACCGCCGGCCAGGCTGGTCATCGCCGTCCACAGCGGGTAATCCGGGGCCGGGATCAGCACCTCGTCGCCGTTGTCCAGCAGCGCCTGCATGGTCAGGGTGATCAGCTCCGAGACCCCGTTGCCCAGGTAGACGTCGTCGACGTCGACCTGAGGGAAGCCGGGTACCAGCTCGTAGCGGGTGACGATCGCCCGGCGCGCGGACAGTATGCCCTTGGACTCGGAGTAGCCCTGCGCGTGCGGCAGCGCGGCGATGATGTCGCGCATGATCACATCGGGGGCGTCGAACCCGAACGGCGCGGGATTGCCGATGTTGAGCTTGAGGATGCGATGCCCCTCCGCCTCCAGCCGTGCCGCGTGTGCGTGTACCGGTCCACGGATTTCGTAGACGACGTTCTGCAGCTTGGTGGACTGCTCGAGCACACGCGGCGGATGATGCGGTAGATGAGGACTCACCTCTCCCATGGTGCCACCCCCAGCAAACCGATTATCTGGCGCATCTGCCGCCACTACGCATCAGGCGCCGATCGAGTGCCCACCGGCCGACATGCCCTTGGCCGAAGGCCCCTCACAGAACTCCTCGATGCGTTCATCCAGCTCACGGGCTCGAACGGAGTCGCGGAAGCGCGGCGTAGCGATTCTGCGCCGCACACCGGACAGCCGCTCGGACAGCTGGGCGATCCGCCGATCCTCGTCCAGCGCCAGTACCGGGGCGAGCACCTCCGCCGCGCCGTCGAGGCTGCCGTTCATCAGATGCGCGGCGGCGCTGTCCACCCGGGTGAGCGCCTCCGCGCCGTAGGACCGCTTCTCCAGCGGACCGCAGGCATACAGCTCGATAGCCCGGCTGGTCGCGGCCAGCGCCTGCTCGGCCTGTCCCAGGTGGATGTACGTGGCGCCCGCGTAGTACTGGGCCTTGGCGTCCGGGAAGCCGAACACCCCGCCGATCTCGTCGTGCAGGTCATCGGCGGCGCCGTGGGTGCTCGCCTCGTCGGCGGCTCGCACGCAGCGGTCGGTGTCGGCGGCATTGCCCAGCGTCGCCCACATCCTGGCCTCGATATTGAACAGCCGCACCCGCGCGGTCGCCGACTCGGCGTACTCCTGCCCGCTCTGGGCCAGCAGCACCGCCCGGCGCGGCCGCTGCGAACGGCATTCGATCAGCGCGTGCATGCCGCGCGTCCAGGCCCGCAACCCGTTGTGATCGCACAGCTCGGCGTAGGCCCAGGCCGCCCTGACCTGCTCGGCGGCCGCGTCGAGATAGCCGAGGTCGGTGCTGGCATTGGCGAGCAGACCGGTCAGCGTGCCCGCCAGCAGATAAAGGTGTCTGGTGTCGGCGGGGCGCTGATGGCCCTCCAGCAACCGGTAGACGCGGCGGCGCACGCGCAGCATCTCGACGGTCATCGGCACCGGCGGTATGTGCACGTAGTCGTTGGCGATCCGCACGACATCCGCGTCGAGCTGCTCCAACGTGGTCGCACCGACATTGGTGCTCTCGGCCCGGCCGACGTGATCGCTGGCCTCGTGGGCAGCCGCCATGATCAGATCCCTCTCCGAAATCGACGCCAACGCATCACCTCTGATCGCACCGGAGCCGATGAGGGCCAGGAGATCCGCGTCACTCGCACTGCTGGACGGCCCCGGCCGCGCCGGTGACGTCCCCGTCTCGGCCGTCGGCCCGCGATCCAGCAACGGCTGATCGACAAGTGCCGCGAACCGGGCCCGCACAACCTCGTCGGACCTGGCCAGGGAAGTATCCAGGGCGGCTTGGTTCACCGGACGCGGATGCACCCGGCTACCCCCCGCCTCCCATTTGGATACGAGCCTTTCGTGCACACCGAGGTGTGCGGCGAACTCCCGAATGCTCATCCGCTTGGCATCGCGAAGGGCCCGGGTCTCTCTCCCTGACCACTGCCGGACCACGATGACATCCCTTCCCCGACCGAACTCCCTTCTCAGAGTACGTATCCGGATGTGTCCCCGGCCACAGTCAATTCGGCAGAAGCGCGGAGGGCAGTGGAGGGGCAGCAGAAGGCGCGCGTGGCGAACTCCCCCTCACGCGGCGTGTCGGGGCACCCTCGAAAGGTGCAGCGATGTAGCTGCCCGAGCGCGCGAGCCGCCGGAATGAGCACTCCCGGAAGGTGATCCGCGCGTCGGCGCGGCGAGCTCCCGCCGATCCCGGGGAAGCGGCGGGAGTTCGGCGGCGGGGACCGGAAATGCGTCGCCGGTCCCCGCCGACCGAAACCCTTCGGCTCGAACGAATTACAGCTCGGCTTCGACGGCGTCGATCGCTTCGGTCGGCAGCGGGAAGTTGAGATAGGACCGCGAAGGCGTCGGCCCGCGCTGACCCTGATACTTCGAGCCCGCGGCGGCACTGCCGTAAGGATTCTCGGCGGGACTGCTCAGCCGGAACAGGCACAGCTGGCCGATCTTCATCCCCGGCCACAGGGTGATCGGCAGGTTCGCCACGTTCGAGAGTTCCAGCGTGATGTGACCGCTGAACCCGGGATCGATGAACCCGGCGGTCGAGTGCGTGAGCAGCCCGAGGCGACCCAGGCTCGACTTGCCCTCCAACCGACCTGCCAGGTCGTCGGGCAGGGTGCAGATCTCCAGCGTGGACCCGAGCACGAACTCGCCGGGATGCAGCACGAACGGCTCGCCCTCGCGCGGTTCGACCAGGCTGGTCAGCTCGTCCTGGCGTTGAGCCGGGTCGATGTGGGTGTAGCGGGAGTTGTCGAACACCCGGAACATGCGGTCCAGGCGCACATCGATGCTGGACGGCTGGATCAGGTTGTCCAGGAGCGGCTCGACCCCGAGACGCCCAGCGGCGATCTCCGCACGGATGTCACGATCGGAAAGCAGCACGGCATGAGCCTAGCGGTCGCGCCCATGCGCTCGGCGTCCGCTCTCTTTCGGTGATCGCCCGCACAGTGACAGGCCGCGACGGATAACCTCTCGTTGACTCACCACGGAAGGACCTCACACCATGACCGACGCCTCCCCGTTCGACCTCACCGGTCACGTCTCCGTCATCACCGGCGGCAATTCCGGCATCGGCCTCGGCTTCGCCCGCGGGCTGGCCCGCGCCGGCGCGGACGTGTGCATCGTCGGCCGCAATGTCGAACGCAACGAGGCCGCGGCGAAGGAGCTGAGCGCATTCGGCCACCGCGTGCTGACCCTGACCTGCGACGTCGCCGACGAACAGCAGGTCGCCGACACCATCGGGCAGGCCGCCGCCGAGCTGGGCCGCATCGACTCCTGCTTCGTCAACGCGGGCGTCCCCCAGGGCACCGTCCCGTTCCTGGAGACCGATCTCGCCGAGTTCCGCCGCGTCACCTCGGTCAACCTCGACGCCGCCTTCGTCACCCTGCGTGAAGCGGCCAAGGTGATGGTCGCCCAGGGCGACGGCGGCAGCCTGGTCGCCACCGCCAGCCTCGCCTCCCAGCAGGGCGTCCCCCGCGGCCAGTCCTATGCCGCCAGCAAGGCGGGCATCATCGCCGTGATGAACTCCATCGCCGTCGAGCTGGCCAAGCACCGCATCCGCGCCAACTCCGTGCTCCCCGGCTGGGTGGAGACCCCCATGACCGAGGGCATCTTCCACTGGGACCGCTTCCGCGACCGCGTCCTGCCCCGCATGCCCGTCGGCCGCTGGGGCCGCGCCGAGGACTTCGAATCGGTGGCCGTCTACCTGGCGAGCCCCGCCAGCGCCTTCCACACCGGCGACTCCCTGCTCATCGACGGCGGCTACAGCAAGTTCTGACCCCGCCGAGCCCCATCCCCGCACCGGTTACCGGCGCGGGGATGTCATCGTGGAGAGGTGAGCCCTCCGTCGCCCTCCGCGAAGCCCTCCTCGGTCGTCCGCGCGCTCGCCCTCACCGCCGCCCTGCTCGCGGCCTGCTTCGGCGTGCTCACCGTCAATGTCGTGGTCCACGACGTCCGCGCCCACGGCGCCGACGACCACAGCGGCATCCTCGCCGCCGACCCACAGATCTCCGGCTGGGCGATCGAGCAGCGCACCACCGTTCTCACCACGCTGGCGCGCGTCGTCAGCACCGTGGGCGACACCCTGTCCATGACCATCCTCGGCACCATCGTCTGTGCCCTCCTGCTGCGCTCCGGCGACCGCGCCCGAGCCGCCCTCGTCGCCGCCGCCGGCTTCGGCGCCGCCGTCATCGTCTTCGGCGGTAAACGCCTCATCGGCCGCGAACGCCCACCGGCCGCCGACCGCCTCGCCTACGAACCCAGCCTCGCCTACCCCTCCGGCCACGCCGTCGCCAGCTGCGTCGTCATCGCGATCTGCGCGGCGATCTTCCTCCCGCGCATCACCCGTCTCGCTGTCCGGGTCGTCGCCGGGCTGCTCGCGGCGGCCTTCGTGCTGGCGGTCGGATGGTCACGGGTGTATCTGGGGGTGCACTGGCCGACCGACGTGCTGGGCGCGTGGTGCGCGAGCATCGCCTGGGTCTCGTTCTGCCTCGCGGTATTCCACTATCGGCAGCGCGTACCGGGCCCCGACCACCTCGATGCCGCGCTCTCCGCCACGAATCGACCCACCGCGGCCGGTCTGCTGAGCACGCGAGTGCGCGCCGATCGCACTCCTCCCGTCAATCGTGACGTGCCGTGACCGGCCTGCCGCAGAACATGCGGACGAGCAGAGCCATACCCCGAAGGTGACCCCGCGCTTCTCGCCTGGTCCAGGCGATCGACCACACGGTCCGGGTCGTGCCCGGTGGTAGATCCTTCCGGTCGAATCGGTCGGCCATCCAGTTCATGGTGGCCGGAGTGCCGAGGTAGAGCAGCGCGAGGTGGAAGCTGAGCCGGTCGCGCACATAGTGGATGTGCGCGCCGGCGCGTCGGTACCTGTCCACATGTTGGTCCACGTCGTCTACTGCGATGAGTTCGTCGTTGACACCCTGGATGATCAGAACCGGCATGGACGGGGCCTGTCCACCCGGACGGATGTCGTCCAGAACACGCCGCATCTGCGCGCCGTTCAGCAGGTCGGCGAAGCTGGATTCGCTGTACTCGTCGAGGTTCTTCCCCGCGAACCGGGGTAGCAGGGCCAACGTGGTGCGAGACGCCGCGTCCGCCAGCAAGGTGTGGAATGCGGGTCTGGCGTGGGCACGAAGGACGCTGTCCAACTCCGGGTATGCCCGCCGCAGCGCGGCCACACAGACAGTGGAGAACCCGGAGAGCAGCGATCCGTTGAGTCGCAGGAACGCGGCTCCGGGGTCGCCGACGGGTGAACCGGCCACCGCACCGACGATATTGAGTTCCGGTGCGTAACCCGCTGCCATTTCCGCAGCCCAGGCCGTGGCCAATCCTCCACCGGAATAGCCCCACAGTCCGATATCGGTGGCGGCATCCAGCCCCAAGGGCCCGAATCCGAGCGCCGCGCGGATGGCGTCGAGTGCCCGATATCCGGGTTCACGCGCGACTCCGAAGTGACCGCCCATGCCACCGTGGTCCGGAACCGTGACCGCCCACCCCCGAGCCAGTGCCTCGGCGATGACCGGCAGTTCCAACTGCGGAATGGCCCCGAGTGCGCGCGCGCCGTGCCGCAGCGCATAGGAGGGGAAACAGTTCGAACTGACGCCGTCGATCGCGCACTGGAACGACAGCAAGGGCCGCCGCACCGTGGGATCGGCCCCCGCGGGCAGCAGTACCGTCGTCACCGCGACATCCGGGACCCCGTTCAGATCGCTGGTGCGATAGAGCAGTTGCCATGCCGAGAGCCGTTGCGGGATCACGCCGAACAGCGCGACCCTGATGCCGCGGGCCCGCAGGACAGCGCCGGGCGCACGCTGCTCGAATCCCTGGGGCGGGCGGCAGAATTCATCGTCCTCCGGTCGCAGCGTGCCGTCGGCGTCGAGGTCGGGGACCGGGACCGGCTCGGCGGGCTCCGATTCCAGGTGCAGGCTCACAGACCACCGCCTCCACCGATCAGCCACGGGTTGAACGCGCAGACCGGCGTCGTCGCGGTCGCCGGATCGAGCGCGTTCAGCGTGATACTCGCCGCGCGCGGGGAGTACATGAGGGTGAGGTGATCGGACAGGTCCTGATCGCAGCCGTCCTGCAAGGTGATGTTGTGGACCGTCGCCCCCGCACCCGCCCGCAGGAATGCCCAGTCGTAGGGATTGGTGACCTCGTCGTAGCGCGAGGCCACCGAGGTGTACTCCACGCCGGGCACGGTATCGCCGTCGGCGTTGAGTGCGGCGTAGAACGGGGAACCGACCGCCTGCTGGATATTGGACATCCCGACGATCGGTTCCACGAACCCCAGGATGTTCACACCGAGATTGTTGACAGCCCGCCCCAACGAGGCGATCCCCATCAGCGAGGTGCCGTGGTGGGTGGCCCCGAAGGTCACCAGCCTGCCGACCTTGTCCGCGCCGCCGTCGAACTTCAGATACCGGTTGGCGACCGTGCCGCCCTGCGAGTGACCCACGATGTCGACCTTGTCCGCCCCGGTGGCCGCACGTACCCGGTCGACGAATTGCGCGACCTGGAGTGCGGATTCCTCCATGGGACCGACCCCGTAGCGTCCAGGCAGCACCGCGCCGAGACCGCCGCCCTCCGCGAGTCCGGACCGGCCGAAGTTGAGCGCGAACACGCAATACCCCGCGCGGGCCAGCCGCGGCGAGAGGTAGGAGAAGGTGTCGTAGGCGTTGAGCCACGTGCCGTGCAACAGCACCACCGGACGCGGATGCCGGTCACTCGGCTCACAGTCCCACCGATTGGCTCCGGCCGGCGCCGAATTCGGATTCGTCAGCCCGTAGGCGAACGCCGCCAGCGGCGCCGTCATCTCGGGACCTTCGCCGACTGCCGCCGCCGCGCTGCTTCGCCCCCACGCGGAACCACTACCCGACCCGCTCCCCGATCCACTTCCGACATCGCCGCCGGTATCGACCACGGCTTTCGGCTGCCTTCCGTCCGGTGCCGGTGCGAGTCCGGCGGACACGGTGTCGGCGAAAGCCGCCAGCTCGGCCTCAGGTGAGGGCGATGCGCTCGCGGCGCCCCCGAGTCCCACTCCCTGTGCGAGACCTATGCCGGCGACCAGGGTCGCACACGCGACGATCCGGCCCATCTGTTGCCTCATTGCGAACATTTCCCGTACTTCCCATCCGTTCGGTCGGCACAGCACTACCGAATCGGTATGCCCCAGAGCACATTGCAGAGAGAACGTGATGGCCACCGCTGCGCCGCTGCGGTATCCGAAGTCTGTCCCGGCCGACAGCCGGCGTCACTGCACTGGCGAACGAAGTTCGGCACCCTCGAGTTGTCGGAGTGACAAAGTATCGGCGACGGTGGCCTGAGCGCTGTTCCGCGTCGGCGTTCTCGGCAACAATCGCGCTATGCCAGCCGCCCCGCCGTCGTCCACCGCCGATCCTCCGCTACTCGCCCGCATGCTCACCCGATGGCCACAGATAGCCGAACGACTGCTTGCTGATGGACTCGGAGCGACGACACCCGCCGCCGACCTACCCGAAGGCCACTTCCGACCGGAGGTACTGCCCGCCATCTACGCCTGCGGGCGGGCAGTGCTGCATGCCCTCGGCGAGAACCGCAAGCTCACCCGGGACGAAGTCATCACGTTCGTCGCGCCGGTCGCCGAACGCCACGCCGAAGACCGCTTCCCCTTGGCCATCCTCATCGAGGCCATCCACGCCTCGGCCCAGTCGGTACTGGCCGAGGCAGCCGCCATCGCCAGGCCCGACGAAACCGACCAGCTGGTGGTGGTCGGCGCGGGCCTGCTCGATCTGCTGATGAACATCAACATCACCGTGATGGAGACCTACATCGAGGTCAACCAGTCCATCCACCACGCCGAACGTGAGGCCCGCCGCGAACTGTGCTCGGCACTGCTGCTCGGCCAACCCGCCGATGACCTCTCCGCGCGGGCCGACATGCCGTTGACCGACCACTACACCGTGGTCGCGATCCAGACAGCTCCCGAAGGACCATCCACCGCCGCAGCCGATCTCATGGCGCGCAGGCGAATTCGGGTCCTGCACCGCGCCCTCGACACGTTCACCAACGGCACGGCGCTGGTCTCCTTCGACGGGACGTCCGGAATCGCGCTCATACCGATATATTCCGAATCCGGCCCCGACCTACGCGGTGCGGGCTTGGCCGCCGATCTCGCCGACAAGTTGAGCGGCGCAACCTATCTCGCGGAGCGCGAGACCGTGGCACGCGCGGATCTGCCACGCGCCGCGTCCGAGGCCGCGGAACTGGCCACCCTCGCACGGCTCCTGGGGCATCCCCCCGGCCTCTACCGACTCGACGACCTCCTCCTGGAATACCAGCTCACCCGCCCCGGCGCCGCACGCGACCGCCTGGCAGCACGCATCGTCCCGCTGCTACGCGCTCCCCACCTGCTCGAGGCACTGGAAGCCCACCTACGCCTCGGCGACCGCAAGGCCGCCGCGGCCCACCTCCACGTGCATCCCAACACCCTCAGCTACCGCCTGCGTCGTGTCGGTGACCTCACCGGCATCGACCCGAACGAGCCGAACAACTCCCGCCTCCTGGCAGCCGCCGTCACGATCCACCGGCTCTACCCACCAGCCGGCGCGCAGGATGGGGTGAGCGACGATTCTCGACCGTGAAGGACTTCGCCGAGGACTCGCGCGGTGCGGACCAGGAGTCAACCGCTTGACAGCTATAGGAGCATCAACGCCGTCATCGAATCATTTCGGGGCAGAATGCAAACCGGCCTGCTCAACCGGCAATGCTGGAAGACCCGGATCGAGCTGGCGAACGCGATCTTCGAGTACCTCGAGATCTTCCACAACCGGCGCCGCCGCCACTCAGCCCTCGGCATGCGAACCCCGATCGAGTACGAACTGATGCAACCGTCCGTCCAACCCGTGGCCTGAAGTCCAGCATCTCGACTCTACGAAACCGGGGGAACATCAGCCCGCGAGGAGATCGACGAGAACGCGCCACCTGGGCCGATCTCGCCCCTGTACTACGACCTGCCCACGCTTCTGATGTTGCGCCACATCGACCTCACCAAGGAACTCATCCGCGTCGTCGCGTCGCTGTTCTCCGACAGCCCGGCCGCGCCGATCCCGCCCGAGCCACGCCCGTCCACCGCCGAAGCCCAAGCACGGGCCCGCGCGGACCGGGGACCAGGTCCTCGACGTGCTGCACCGGCTGGGGGGCGACACCTAGCCGAGCAATTCCCAACGCCAGGCAGCATGTGGAGTTCGGTGTCCTGGGTTGGTGTTTATCGCAGATGCTGTAGTCGTTCACCGGTTCGATACAGTTCAATCAGCAAGGGCCGCACCGCTTCCCCAACAGGCGTCATCACGTAGCGGGTGCGTGTCGGGAATCCGGCCAACCGTTGCCGCGAGACCAGCCCGCCCTCGCGCAGGTTGTGTAGGCGCTCGGTGAGCACCTTCGGGCTGATCTCCGGCAGCCGCTCGGCGAGCTCGCTGAACGAGCTCGGGCCGTTCAGGAGTTCTCGCAGTACCAAGGTTGTCCAGCGGCCGGAGACGGCCGACAACGCCACCTCGACCGGGCATGCGGTGTCGGGTCGCTGTGTCCGGCCGGATTCGGTCGGCACCAATTCGGTGTCCCAGCTGTGGGTTTCTGTTTGGTGAGCTGCGTTCGCGCGCGCTTGGCTGGTGGCATGAGTTCCGAAACCGACACTGTCCATGCGTCCACTGTCGCTCTCAGCGATGATCCCCGGCAACACCCAGCGGTTTTCGCGGCAGCCTTCAACTCCGGGTCACCGACCGCGGTCGCCGAGGTCTATGAACAGCGGGCCGTATTCGTACCGCAACCCGGTACGCCGTTGACCGGAGCCGCTCTGGCATCGGCGACAGCGCAATTTCTGGCATTGGGCCTGCCGATCACCGTCCGACCTCGCCATACCTACGTCGTCGACGACATCGCGCTGCTGATCGTCGACTGGGTCATCGACGGCATCGGCCCCGACAGCGAACGCGTCCATATCGAAGGCACCGCCACCGACGTCGCGCGGCGAGGCACCGATGGCCTGTGGCGCTACATCATCGACAACCCGTTCGGCGTGATGGCCCAGCCAGAGGAATGAGTCCGACCCCTCGGCAACGCCCAGACCGGGCCAGGTGCGACCGAGCGAGCTGCCCATGCCCCACACCTCCTGCAAGACCGCAGGCACCAAGATCAGCGGCAAGGACATCGAGTGCCGCTCGCAGATGGGCCACGCCAGCAGCGCCACCACCCGACGGCACTACACCGAACCCGCGTTGAGACCCCTGCCCCTCGTGAACCCCCTGGAGAACCGCGCCGAGGTCTGATGAACTCCTGGAGTGAATCGCAACCTGGGCCGTAACGATCCAGGTCTGACCTCGGACCAGCAGGATTGACCTGCATAGCACCTGTTCTGCTAGGCTATCGGTTGCGCTCATGTGCACGCCGATGTAGTTCAATGGTAGAACTTCTGCTTCCCAAGCAGACAGCGCGGGTTCGATTCCCGTCATCGGCTCAAAGGCAATGACCAGGACTTTTGTCCTGGTCATTGTTCTTCTCCGGCACGGTCGGAAACCCCCGCGTGCCACACACGTGCCACTTACTCGCCGGAACGACCTTCCCGATACGCCGTCGCCATCCGCGACAAATCGTCAGCGATCCGCCGTTCCGCGTCGTCAGTGGCCCGCTGGTAGATCAGCGCCGCCCGCATGTCGTCGTGCCCCATACGTGCCATCAGGTCCTTGGTCGACATCCCCGACTTCGACGCCCACAGGTTCCCCGCATGGCGCAGATCGTGGAAGTGAGTGCCGGCCACTCCCGCCGCCGCGGTCACCTTCGACCACTTCACGATCTGAGTGAAGTTCGAGCGCCGCAGCGGGTTCCCACGCAGACCGGTGAACACGTACGAGTCCGGGTCGGCGCGAACGAACTCGTCCAGGTGCGCGAGAACGTCGGAGCGGATGGCCTCGGGAACCGTCAGAGTCCGAACACCCGCCCGCGACTTCGGAGCCGCCACAACGAGCCCCTTACCGGGCAACTCCACCAGCGCCTTCGCGATCCGCACCGAGGCGGCGCCGGTACCGAAGTCCGCCCGGGTCAGCGCCGTCACCTCGCCCCAACGAAGCGAACAAAAGGCAGTCAGCAGAATCAGCACCCGATACCGCTCCGGCATCGCAGCCGCCAGCCCGAACACCTGGGCGATGGTCAACACAGGCCGCTCAGGACTGCTCTCCTTGTCCGCACCACGCACACGGCAAGGGTTACGCGGAATGAGCTTGTCCTCATCCACCGCCATGTTCATCGCCGCCCGAATCAGCCGATACGCCTTGGCAGTCGCGATCTCGGATGCGCCCGAAGCCAGCCGATCCGCCCGCCACTGCCGGACCATCGGAGTCGTCAACTTGCCGACCTCCACACCACCGAGCGCAGTTCCTTCGACGTGCGCACGCAGCAACCAGCGATAGAGCTGCACCGTCTTCGGACGAAGACCCGGCCGCTGATCAATCCACCGTTCCATGTATGCCGCGACCCGAACCTTGCTGCGCTCGGGATCGATCCAATCCCCCTGCAAGATCTGCACTTCCGTGGTCGACAACCACTGCTCTGCCGATTTCCTGGTCGCGAAAGTTCAAGGCGCACCGGCGGCGCTGCGCGCCGCCGCCGGTGCGCATTTGGTCCTGATCGCGTGTTCTGGCATCCGCTTCGGCGACGGGGCAGCACGCGGACTCCTCGAAGCTGGCCGCTCTTTCGTTCACCGAGTAGTGCTGGGCGCTTCGTCGGCCGTCCCCGACTTGCTCTCCCGCAGCTGCCCGGCGAATCCGCCGGCACTCACTCGTGGGGCCGACTGTGGTCCAGTCGTGGGAAGTTCGAAACCTGGCTGAGCTGTGCGGATGAATTGCTGAACAAAATCCGACGAGAGACAGCCGTACTCGGCATCCTGTCGCCGGGGCATCGTGTGGTTGCGAAACCCTGCCTCCTCATGGCCCGATTGTCTGACCTCACTCGGTCGTGTCAAGGGAAAGAACGCCCTTGACACGACCTCCCTCAGCTCAGCGATGGCCAGGACGAGAAAGCAGGGGAAGGGAAGTCGCCAACGGCGCCAAGTCACGCGGTCGGCGGACTCGCATGATGAACTACGATCTTCGCCCCGGCCGTCGCAGCCAGGCTGAGCAGTGCATCAACCCTATCCGCCTCGATGAAACCCAGGGTGAACCCATCCCCATCCACGTCGACGCCTACGACCGCGGTATCCAGCGCGAGGCATTCTTCCGCCAGTGGGCCCACGAATTCCTGAATGTCGTCGTAGTCCCAGTCGTCATCTTTGGTCCATGTGAACCACTCCCAGTTCAGTGCAGGTGGTGCCGCAGGGAGGCTCTCAAGGTACATGCGGATCTGCGGCGGCCTTATCCGACATTCGCAGTAGGTGAGTCCATCTTCACGAAGTGCATCGACGAGCGCGCTGTCCGGGCAAAACCCTCTCGGGTCGGGCTGCTCAAGTGAGTAGGTCATGCTCTCATGTGACCTATCGCGGTACACGGCCCAAAGATCGATGATGGCGAACAGCGCCGCTCGTTGTTCTTCCCCGACAGGCATAGCGGGGAATGTATCGGATTCCACCGACGTCCAGCAGTCGAAGTCGGGCTCAGGCCGAGAAGTCATCCGCGTGCGATCTACGTGCGATAGCGGTCGGCGAAAACCGGTCAATCCCGGTATCGAGCGGTGACCGCCCCGACGTGCCGAAGACTGTCGCACGGCCCCTCACCAGGGCGGAACCTTCGGCCCAACTGTCGGGGTGACAGGATTTGAACCTGCGACCCTCCGCTCCCAAAGCGGGCCGCTCTGGTCGGTCAGGTGTTGAAGAAGCCTGCGACGCCGAAATCTGGCCGGGAAGCAGCCTTGGCGGCAACGTCCAACCCGAACTCGACCCACCCGCGGGTATCGGAGTCCAATTCCTGCAACCGATCCGAGCCCGTGGCCGCCAGCTGATCTAGGGCAGCAATGCAATCGTGGTGATCCCACTCGCCGTATCCGCCCTCCTCCAGATGTGGTTGGTTGGAGGGCAGCCTCAATCCTTCAAACCTGGTGAAACTGATCGCCTCGATGCCGATGGATGTGAGACCGCCGTCAACCTCTGAGAGCCAGTTGCCGCGGTAAGGCCCATTGCCGTAGTCCCGTATTGAGAGCGTCTTGCAAAAAAGCCGGAATGCGTAGTTGTACCGGTAGCTGAAATCGGGATTGTAGGGGCCGCCAGCGACCAACGCTCGCAACGCATCGTCGATGCTCAATACCGACTTCGGATACGACTCGAAATAGACTCGATCTCCTGCGATTTCGTCGGCACAGTGCACTGCGACTGTCCGCCGCAGTCCCTCATCACCAGATCCCACAGCGTCGTGCACCTCATCGAGCTTGACCAAGTAGGCGGTCACAAATCTACCCATGGCCGCAGATCGTAGGGTACAGCGCCGACACCCCTTCGAATCGTTCCCGGGTGCCTGCCGAGCCCTGTGCGCCGTCGCGTACACGATGCAGACGCGGCCAGTCGCCGATTGGCGCATCCCACCACCGAGCAGGGCCAGGGTTGTCACCACGTTGTCACATCTCACCCGAACGACCCCAGACACGACGAAACGCATACGGAGGCGTTTCAGCACCTCACGGAGGAGCGCGGACAGCCCCGACGTCAGCCGGAACGTCAGGGACTCGACTCGTAATGAAGCGGTCTGATCTCAGAGCCAGCCCGAGGACCGGCGTGCCACACACGTGCCACACAAGCCGGTCAACAAGGGCCAATCTGAGCACTCGTTGCTGCAGGCATCGCCGCCGCTCGGAAGGTGAACCATCCCCCTTCTTCAGATTCCCAAGCAGACAGCGCGGGTTCGATTCCCGTCATCGGCTCCACCTAAAACGCCCTGATCAATCCACCTTTTGATCCACCCCCGAACCGCCGCCACGGGCGAGGGTGTTACCAAAAGTGTTACAGCGGCCACCATCGGCGAAATCGGCCATTCGACCGCCCTCGCCGACCAGACCGAACATCGGGTCCGATCAACCCAACCGTGCACATTCGCGCAGGTCAGTGGCGCATTCCAACCTATCGACGGTGCCTCACACTCGAATGATCGTGTGACATACTTAATGCAGGCTCCAGCGCGCATGAGAGCGACCGGGTGCGGTGCGTCGACCGCTCGCCACTGGTTCCGAGCGGCCTCGACCAGTTCGAAATACCATCGCAAGGCTAACTCCAGATCGCGGACCCCGGATGGTAGAGGGCATCGCAACCTATATGCCAAACTGACTCAATGTTCGCACTCGTGGTGAGATTTGAACTGAAGGACGATGCCGCAGCGCAAGCCTTCGACGGGTTGGTCGCGGAGACGAACGCAGCAATCGCCGAACGTGAACCGGGAACACTTGTCTACGCAACCCACGTGGTTCAGGACGCGCCCCTGGCGCGAGTCTTCTACGAGGTATACCGCGACCGTGAAGCGTTCGAGGAACACGAGCGACAGCCGCACACCAGGCAATTCCTCGACCAGCGCAGCACCTATGTTCGAGACTTCCGGGTCGAGTTCCTCACCCCGGCGGTAGCGAAGGGCCTGCCGAGCTGATCATGCTCGGTCGGTGATGCCGCACCACACCGCGAAATCGTGCAGTGCTTCCGCCCTGCGCGTATCTGCACGGGCCAAAGCGCGGACCGTCTCGGCACCATCGCGTTTTGACGTCCTCCCGGCCCTGAAGGGACCGAGATTCCTCCTGCGGACGATGTGCCGCTCCGGTGGGTTCCTGTTTCACAGGGACTTGCCTTCCGCTAAGCGGCAGGACTTACGGTCCCTCCGCAGGCGTTTCGACTCTCGGCCCGTCCGGCCGCGAGAATATTGATTGCCGCGTTCACGTCCCGGTCGTGGGTCACGCCGCACACACATGTCCATTCCCGGACGTGCAGCGGCTTCTTGTCCCCGATCACCCCGCAGTGCGAGCACATGCGGGTCGAGGGCAACCAACGGTCCACCTTCCCGAAGACCCTCCCATACCGGGCAGCCTTCTCCTCGAGCATGGTCGTGAACATCGACCACCCCGCATCGTGTACCGATTTCGCCAACCGCGTTCGGGCGAGACCTTTCACGCACAAGTCCTCGACGAACACCGCTTGGTTCTCGCGAATGATCCATGTCGTGTTCTTGTGCGCCCAGTCCCGCCGCGTATCCGCCACCTTGGCGTGCGCTTTCGCTACCTTCACCCGAGCCTTGGCCCGGTTCTTCGACCCCTTCTCCTTACGTGACAACACCTGCTGCGCCTTGCGCAAACGGCGTTCGGCCTGCCGCAGAAACTTCGGGGAGTCGATCGTCTTCCCATTCGACATGACCGCGAACGTCGTCAACCCCAGGTCGATACCCACCTCGGTATCCAGCTCGGGCAACGGCTGGGCGTCGGCCTGCACGACGAACGACGCGAAATACCTGCCCGACGCATCCTTGATGACCGTCACCGACGACGGAGAAGACGGCAGGTCCCGCGACCAGGCGACCTTCACCTCGCCGATCTTCGGCAACCGCAACTTCCCGCCCGAGGTGACCGCGAACCGTGCATTCCTCGTGAACCGGATCGCCTGCCGCGCATCCCCGCGAGACCGGAACCGAGGCAACCCGACCCGTGCGCCCCTGCGCTTCCCCGTCACCGAGGCGAAGAAGTTGCGGTAAGCGGTGTTCAGATCGGCCAACGCCTGTTGCAACACCACCGACGACACCTCACCCAGCCACGCCCGTTCCGGGGTGGCCTTCGCCGCGGTCAACCGCTTCGACAGTTCGGTGTCACTGAGACGCTCGCCCCTGCCGAACGCTTCCCTCCGGGCGGCGAGCGCATCGTTGTACACCACACGCGCACAACCGAACGCGCGAGCCAGCGTGACCTGCTGGCCGGGCGTGGGGTACAAGCGGTAACTATACCGAAGCTGCACCCCCGGATCTTACCATCTGAACGGTCTAATCCTGTTGCTCAGCAGCATTATTCACGTTTAGCTGCAAGGCACGCTCGGGCCTTGGCGGCCCTCCCGCGTGGGCCTTCACCACCGCCCTGAAGGACGGCGCACTAGCCCACATTCCGGTAGCGCGTCTGTGCCGGCGCCAGCTTTTTCGCCGTGTGCAATGCATCCAGTAGAAATAATCCGAGAACCCATCGGTACACCCATCACGGCAGCAGCTTGGAGGGTAAATCGGCGCCCTTCCCCAGATTCCCCGAGCACACAGCGCGGGTTCGATTCCCGTCATCGGCTTTCCTCGCCCCAGCGCTGGGCACGACGTAATCCGTGCCGACCGACTTCAGGACAGCGCAGGCGGCCGGTCGTACGCCTCGATCGTGGCCTTGGCGGTAGATCGGTCCTGCAAGATGAGTTCCCACGGACCGGAGTTGATATCGAACGATTTCCCGAATCCGATCCACTTGCCCGCCATCCGGGTACCTGTCAGGTCCACGAGTAATTGGATCGCGCCGTGATACTTCGCGCCTCGGTAGTAGCCGCCCTGGGCTGTGTGCTCGGCCCACGTGCCCGTCACGACGTTGCCATCGACGGTGAGGTCCATCGCCATGCTCGACACCGCCGACCCCGGCAGGCTCCGCACCGTCAGCGCGTCGTCGTGCTGGAGCACGACGACGTGGTGGACCGCGGTGAACGTGGCGTCTCGGCCGCTCGAGTAGTACTCGTAGCGCGAGAGCCAGATTCCGGAATAGATGCCGAGATTCGGCCCGCCGTCCCTGACCGGCTTCGAGTCGTGTGCGAGTCGGCCGATGGGGGAATCCACCATGTGACCGTTCTCGTCGTCGGGGGACAAGGATCGGCCCGGCTCGACCGCGCCGAATCCCAGTGTCTCGATCGGCAATCCCATCACCTTCTCCAGTGCGCGAACATGCGAGGCCCTGGGGTTGAGGGTGGTTCCCGCTTCCCACCGCTGGACGAGCCGCTTCGTCGCGCTGAGGCAGCCGGCCTCGCGTAGCGCTCTGGCCAGATCGTCTTGGCTCATTCGGCGTGCGGACCGCGCTGCGCGGAGTGCGGTGTTCGGTGTGGGCCCCATAGGGCAACGCTAATCCAATGACGCCGGAATGTCGCCCCGAATAGGTGGTGTTGGACGCCAGTTGTGTCGTCGTTCGGTCATGGCCATTCGGGCGATGCTCGATACGGCCCCAGTGTCGGGTCGATGCTCTCGAGGGACCGAGCGGTTGGCGATCCCGCGACCTCATCGGCCGTTCGCTACATCCCCGGCAGTGGGTGCCGACCAAACAATGTGCGTGCGAGCGCTGGGATTCGATTCGGAGTCAGCTTTGTCTACAACACAGTCCGCAGGCTGATCGTCTGCTGCTTCGTCGCGCTGATCCAATTCACACTCGTCAGAGGGGATTCGAGATGTATCTCAACGATATCTGGATAGTCCTGGCGGTAGCGCCGTTGTCGTCGTTGCTCGTCCTCGTCCCGTTCTTCATCGATTTCCGATCCCGTCGACATCGTGTCCCGATCACCGCATCGCCGACCCGAATCCGGACTTCGCATCACACGCCGTTCCGCCCCTACAGCCTCGAAGTCGCCAGAGCGATAACCATCGAGCACGCCGACTGCCCAAGCAGCCGATGCGGCGCGAAAGCGTCCGCGATAAGCGTGCTCACCGCCGCGGGGCTCGCCTGCACGGCGAGGAGCCACCGGTGAGCGTCCATGAGTTGAGGCCACGCAAGAAGCCACCCCTCAACGAGGGCTGCGAGAACGGGTCCGTGCCCGGCATCACCGAGCGGTGGGCGCGCGGGATCATCACCATCCACGAGGGGTGCGAACCGGCCTGCCCGCGCAAGGCGACGGCCGTGCGGTATCTCGCGGACATGGAGCCCACGACCGAATCCGACCCTGGACCGCCGCAGAACGACCAGGCATAGGCAGGCTCGTATGTGGGACATCATCGTCGTGTTCACGGTGGTGACCGGTGCCGCCGCACTCGCGTTCTGCCTCGTCTCCCCAGCAGACCACATCGAGGCCCCGCCAATGGAGCGCACGCCTCGCCCACCCACCTGCACCGACACACGGCCGATTCCTCCGTGGGTGCACACGACACCAGCCCAGCCCCTATCCATCACCCAGGCACACCAAGTGATGCAAGACCACATCGACTGCCCACCCTGGCTGTGCGCAATGAAAACCGCCGCGACGCAGACCCTGCGCGAATCCGGCCGCATCACCCTGCGACGCAAGCCACTGTGGTGAACCCCGAGGAGCAGAAGCCACCATGCTGCCCAAACGCGAGAAGACCACCGACATCCACCCGTACCCGATCCAGCCGGCGCCACTTTCGGTTATCGCGCGCACCTACGAGGCCATGCGGAAAGCCTGGCCCGAACTCGACCACACCCCCATGCCTGCCGACACCCAGACCGCCGACGCGGCGGTCTGCAAGCGCATCACCCATTTCCGCAACGACGACAACGCCTCGATGATGGGCGGCTGGACCTGATCGGCTACCTGATCAGACATCTGTCGGCGGGCGGCGGACAACCGTCCGCCGCCCGTTCTCTTCCAGGAATTCAACGTCGGCCACACCTACGAGAACGTCGCCCGGCACGCCTCGTCTTCTCCGGTCGTGGCCCAGACCAGCTCGCACGGCAACTCCGCGAGCCGTAGCCCCACTTCGGGGCTGAGCTGCGTCAGGACGCCGGAGTGGCCGCGAAACCGGTTGAAGTGACCGTGATGACGCATGGCTCAGCACGACGGTCCGTTTCGTGCACGGCCTCCATCAAGTGGGTCGACATCAGTGTCATCCACCACTCCCACGGTGGCTCCGGGGCCACTCCGCGTTCCGCTTCTTCGGCGATCCTGCGGTAATAGGAATGGAGTTCCGGTGCGGTGAAGACAATCTCGATCGGGCTGTCCAGTCTGCGGTCACCACGTGAGTCGACTCTCAGGCGCCCTTTATCGGCCCGGCTTATCCCCAGCGTCCAATCCCGTCCGGCCTGGACGACCGACTCGATGAGTTCGGTGGTGGTTGGCTCAGCCACGGCAGCCTCCTCCGGGATAGGCGGTGATGATATCGCCGCTGTTGCCGGCGACAGCGGCCCAGCCTTCCGCTTCTCCTGTCCGCGAGGGAAACTGGAATGGCGGAGATGCCGGTATCGGTGTCGCACCGCGTCGAACACCGACCGAGATCCGAAGGAACCCTTTTATGCGTCTGCGCGATACCCCCACCGTCGAGGTCACCGAGCGTCTGGCCTGTAGTCCCGAGCGCGCGTGGGCGCTGGTCACCGACATCGAGTTGCCGACGCGAGCCGATGGCGAGTTGAAGAAGGTGGAGTGGTTGGACGGCGCGACCGGGGTCGCCGTCGGTGCCCGATTCCGTGGCTACAACGCCAGCGACCAGATGGGCGAGTGGCACACCGAGCCGGAGATCATCGAGGTCGAAGAGGGTCGCCGCTGGGTGTGGCGGGTGGGACCGGCGGAGGCACCGATCGCCTTCTGGGGCTTCGAGGTCGAGTCCGCGAGTGACGGCGGCGCTGTCGTTCGACAGTGGGCGAAGGTCGGTACGGGGCGGTCACCGCTTTCGGCGTTCATCGACCAGCATCCGGAGAAAGAGGGCAGGATTCTCGCTCACCGGCTGGCGGTCTGGCGGGACGGTATGGCAGCCAACTTGGCGGTACTCGCGCAATTCGCGGAGTGATCCCGCTGACCTCTCTGCGGGCACTTTCCGCGACCTCCCGCAATCATGCGAGGTGACCACATCGACCGGATCGCCGACGAGGACTTCCACTTCGACGCCCGGAGATGATGCGGATGCCGGGCTACGCACACCAGCCCAACCGGCGCCGGGGCGGCACAGTAGGTCCAGGGACGTACTGTGCCGCCCGCGACGCGGTAGCCGATCGACAGGCGTACCCCGGCTGATGCCGTGTCCAGGAAGGTCGATGCGGTAATTGGTCGGGGTGGCGAGTTGCCCGGTGCGGGTTGAGCAGGGTCGAGTCCGCTGCATACCAGGAGGGGAACTCCCGAGGCCGAGGTAATCGTTCGAACGACAGAACCGGAAGGGCAGGCAATGCGGAGATGCGCATTCGCGCTGTCGCGCAAAAGAGGCGCCCGCACCTGACACGACCGGATCCGGTCCGTCATCGGCGCCACCATAAATGTCAGCGCTCTGTCCTGGCATATGCGCTGATGCCGTCTGCCTGCACCCGCCGTGGACGGTGGCCGGCAGAAGCCACCGTCGACAGCGCGGTGCGGCGCAAATATGCGATGCCGAGACGACTCCGGTCTCGCCGAAGGCGTGCTCTACCGCGGGCAGCGCTACATTCGCAACCACCGGAGCGTTGGGCAATAGCTCTGCATCACCGCCACGACATCTTCGACGGTATCCGGCAAAACCTTGATCGCCGTTATGGCGAGCGGCGCAACTCCCAACGCAGTGGCCAGGAGTGAGGTGGCGCGAAACACGCCACCGGCTCTCGCGCCCACACTGCGCAGATCGACGAGGTTGATACGAATCCACTTCTGCCCCCTCACCTTTTCGATCTGTACCGATTCTATTTCCTGCCAGGCTATTCTTCCTATTCCTGGAAGCAGTATCCCGAGAGGGTCGATGATCAGTTCGGGTGTGGTATTTCGTATGTGAGTCAGGCCGTAGCTCAGTAGAGAAATACCGAAGAACAGCTCGATTATCGGAATGACGCGAGCGGTGTCGGCATCCAGAAAGAACGTCAGTCCGCTGAAGACCAGCAGAAGGATTCCCAGGGTCGAGGCGACCACTGCGATCAATCGGACGGATGCGGGATAGACGGTTGCAGGATCCGGTTGGTGCACAATGTGAAGATACGGCGTCCGATCTCGCTGACGCCCTGCCGGCACTTTCTCGCTCCTCGCGCAATCGTGCGATCGACCGACGCGCCGATGCCGCGACCCGGTGATACTCGACGGATGATGCCGGTCTCTCTGTCGGCGCTGGGCCGAAAGAGAGGCTGAGCAGCACGATCGGACGCGCGAATCCCTGCGGCGAGAAAGAAGGCCAGTGACCGCGATCTGCTTGGTGAAAGGCCAGAACAGCGCCCTGCCCGCGAGCGAGATCACGATCTCGGTGCAGGTGGCGGCGCCGGTCGACGTGTCGGCGCTGCTGGTGACGGCGAGCGGAAAAGTTCGGTCCGACAACGACTTCGTGTTCTACAACAATCCCACCGGTCCCGGTGTGCGATTGACTCCCGGAGCAGCGGGATCGGCCGCCTCGCTGTCGATCTCGACTTCCGCGATCCCGGCCGAGATCGCCGAAGTCCGGGCCGTGATCACGCTGGACGACCAGAGCGCCACCTTCCGGCACCTGCCCGCACCGCTCGCGATCGTCGCGGACAAGTTCGGGAATCCGTTGTTCCACTTCCGCGTCGAGCAGCTCACCGAGGAGTCGGTGCTGATCGCGTTCGAGTTGTATCGGCGCGACGGGACGTGGAAGGTACGCGCGATCGGCCAGGGTTATGCGGGTGGGTTCGCCGAGTTGGTGACCGCGCACGGCATCGTGGTGGACGAGCCGCCGACGATCTCGCCCTTGCCTACCGCGGCGCGGCCGCTGGTCCGCTTCGTCCCCGGCGAGAATCTGCTGTCGTTGGAGAAACGTCGGCAGCTGAATCTCCGGAAAGAGGCCGTTCTCGACGTTCTCACCACCAAGGGCGCACAGGACGAACGGGCACGGATCGTGCTGGTCATCGACAAGACGGGCAGCATGGGGGCGCTGTACCGGATGGGGGTGATCCATCGCGTGGTGCAACGGATGGTTCCGGTGGCGATCCAGCTCGACGACGACGGCAAGCTCGAACCGTATCTCTACGCCAAGGATTTCGCCTCGTTGCCGCCGGTGACGATCGAGGGCGCGGAGCAGTGGTGCGACACCTACCTGCACATGGCAGGCAGGCACGGCGGGATCGATTACGCCCGCATCGGCGGGGTCAACAACGAGATCCCGATCATGCGAGAGATCATCGACACCCTCGATCCGACGATCGATCCCACCCTGGTGCTGTTCTTCACCGACGGCGGGTTCAACCAGAAGAGCAAGATCGCCGCTCTGCTGCGGGAAGCCTCCTGCCTGCCGATCTTCTGGCAGTTCATCGGGCTGGGCGCGGCGAACTACGGCCTGCTGCGCGCACTGGACACGATGGACGGCCGGGTGGTCGACAACGCGGGGTTCTTCGACGTCGACGACATCGACCGGATCGCCGACGAGGACCTGTATCGGCGGCTGCTCGGCGAGTTCCCGGACTGGTTGCGGGCCGCCAGGGCAGCGGGCGTGCTGCGGCGGTAGGCGCGGGGTCAGCTCGGGCGGGCCATACCCAGTTGCTCGGAAACCCGTAGTGCGACTTCGATATCGAGCCGGTCCACCGTCAGCGGATGGCCGAGCACTTCCTCCGCTCGACGGATGCGGTAATGCACGGTGTTCTTGTGGATGTGCATGCGCGCAGCGGCGTCGGTGAGGCTGCCGCGACAGTCCAGGTAGGTGCGCACGGTTTCGCGCAGGCGGGCGGTGGTCTCGTCCTCGCGCATGAGTTCGCCGAGCACACGGTGCACCCAGGCGCGGGTGTCGGGCAGGTGGTCCATCAGCAGACCGGTCAAGGCCACTCGCGCATGCAGGGTCAGGGGTGAGCCGGTGTCGGCGAGCAGGGCGAGGTTGCGGGCGCGCTGGGCGTCGCGGAAGGTCTGGCGGAAGCCGTCGAGGCCGGCACCCAGGTCGCCGACCGCGACGTGAATGCCTTTGCGGCGGGCGAGGTCTCGTTCGAGCCGTGGGACGTCGAGGGAGGGTTTGCCCGCCGAGGAGATCCACACCCAGCAGTTCTGTTCGTCGATCAGCGCGGTGAGCGGTTCTTTGCCGGTGGCGGCGGTGAGCATCGCGACGCCCGCGCGCAGCAGCTCGCTCGCGGGGACGGCGGCTTGGCGGACCGAGACGATGGCCGCCAGGTGCCAGCCGCGCAGGGAGGTGGCCAGCATGTGTTCGGCGGAGGCGAGGTCCAGGTTCTCGGTGTCGAGCACCGCGCGAATCTGCGCGGCGCGCATGGTGTCCGAGCGCATGTCCCAGCGCCTGCGCTCGCTTTCGTAGATGTCGACGATGCCTTCGATGACGCGGTCGATGTAGGTGTTGACCACCGTCGCGCCGCGGCCCGCGGTCTCCAGCGCGATGTCGGCGGGCAGCTCGGACGCGCGGAGTTCGCCGATGATCCGCTGGGTGAGCCAGTGCTCGCCGAGCCGGTAGGCGCGCAGCAACGCTTCTGGCGCCATGCCCTGCTGGGCGACGCGGCGGGCGTATTCGGCGGCGGCCAGCGGCACGGTGATGTCGTCACGGGAGGCGCTGAGGGCGAGCATGTCGATGATGGCGGCGAGGTTGGACCCGGTGCTGGCGATCATCAGCCGCCGTACTTCGTCGTCGTGGTGGAACTCCGGGATCCGGTCGACGAACATCGTGGTGATCTCGTCGAGGAGCGGATCGAAATCCTCCCTGAGACGTGCGGCGACCGCGCGGGTGGCCTCGTCGACGTCCGTACTCATGCCCGGACCGTACCGGAGGGTTTGCTGTGGTTCGGACGCTTTCCCCGGCTTGTTGTGCTGCTGGCACAAAGCCAGGCGAAGACTCTGGGGCGCGGGCCCGTAGCCCTGCCCCACCGTCAGGCTTACCTTCGAGATGTAATCCGCATCACATCGACCCGGTGAGGGAATCGTGCAACATATTGTCGGTTTGCCGGAGTTCCGCGCCACGTGGCATCCCAGCGGCGCGTGCATCGCAGACGATCGCGAACAATTGGACAACCAATCCTTCGCCCGCCGGGTGCGGGCGGCGGCGACCATTCTTCACGCCCACGGGATTCGACAGGGCGATGTCGTCGCGGTGGTTCTTCCGAATCGTCTCGAATTCGCCGTGATCATGTTCGCCGCGTGGCGGCTGGGCGCGGCGGTCACGCCGGTGCGGCCGGACTCCACCGCCGAGGAGATCGGCTACCAGGTGCGCGACAGTGCTGCCTCGGTGGTGGTCACCGTGACCGGCGAGGAGCCAGGGACGCTGGCCATGGCCGAGGTGGCGGGCACCGGCGTCGAGGAGGGCGCGCACGAGGCCGTCACGCCGGAGTCGGACGAGCCCGCGCTGATCATCTACACCAGCGGCACCACCGGGCAGCCGAAGGGCGTGGTGCTCGAGCACGGCAACGTCGCGGCCATGTGCGACATGGTGGTGAAGGCGTTCGGCCTGGACGACACCGACCACAGTCTGCTGATCCTGCCGCTGTTCCACGTCAACGGCATCGTCGTGAGCATCCTGTCGCCGCTGCTGGCGGGCGGCCGCGTCACGATCGCCGGGCGGTTCTCGGCCTCGGCCTTCTTCGACGTGGTCGAACGGGTCCGGCCGACCTACTTCTCGGCGGTGCCCTCGATCTACGCCATGCTGGTCGCCCAGCCGGCGAGCACCGTGCCCGACATGTCCTCGCTGCGGCGGGTGGTCTGCGGCGCCGCCCCGATGCCCGCCGAGCTGATCGGCCGCTTCGAATCCCGGTTCGGCGTCCCGATCGTCGAGGGCTACGGATTGTCCGAGGGCACCTGCGCCTCCACGCTCAACCCGCCCGCCGGACCGCGCAAACCGGGCACGGTCGGCGTCGCGCTGCCCGGCCAGACCGTGGCGATCATGGACCCCGAGGGCCGCCTGGTGGCCGACGGTGAACGCGGCGAGGTGGTGATCCGCGGCGCCAATGTGATGCGCGGCTACCTCGGCAGGCCCGAGGCCACCGCGCAGACGATCATCGACGGCTGGCTGCACACCGGCGACGTCGGCTACCTCGACGAGGACGGCTACCTCGTGCTGGTCGACCGGATCAAGGACATGATCATCCGCGGCGGGGAGAACATCTACCCCAAGGAGATCGAGAACGTCCTGCACAGCCATCCCGCGGTGCTCGAGTCCGCGGTGGTCGGCGCGCCCGACCCGGTGCTCGGCGAGGTGCCGGTGGCGTATGTGGTGACGATGCCCGAGGCGACGGTCGACGCCGAAGAACTCCTCGCGCACTGCCGGGCTTCGCTGACCCGCACGAAGGTGCCGGTGTCACTCGACATCACCGAGGCCCTGCCGCGCAACGCGGTGGGCAAGATCGACAAGAAGAAGCTGAGAGTTCTCGCTGCCGCGGCAGACTCCACAGCCGCTACGGCGGATACGGCAATCGCCGTCGCCGGAGCATAGAAAACCGCGATACCCGACCGCATCCCACCCGAAACGAATTCTCGGGCAGGTGAGTGCTGCGCCCGATTCGCCCGTCGGCGCAATTCGTTCCACAGCTCTATTTCATCCGACAGAAAGGGCCGGACAATGGGGTTCACAACAGCAGAACTTCCTCCCGTCGATCCGGGGGAATTCCTGAAGAAACCGCTCACCGAGCGCATGCGGATACTCGCGTTGCACTGGGTGGACTACGGGTTCGGCTCGGCCAGGATGATCCAGCTGATCTACGTGCTCAAGGTCGCCCTGATCTCGGTGCTCACCGGCGTCGCCCTGGCGACCTGGACCTCCGGGGTCGGCCCGTTCTGGGACGTCTCGGCCTGGTGGAACCAGCCGGTGGTCTACCAGAAGCTGGTGCTGTGGACGGTGCTGCTGGAAGGACTCGGCGTAGCCGGTTCGTGGGGACCGCTCGCGGGCAAGTTCAAGCCGATGACCGGCGGCGTGCTGTTCTTCGCCCGGCCGGGCACGATCCGGCTGCGGCCGTGGCGGTGGATGCCGTTCACCAAAGGTGACACCCGCACCGTGTTCGACGTGGCGATGTACGTGGCGTTCCTGGCGACGCTGGTGGCGGCCATCGTGGCGCCGGGCGTGAGCAGCGCGTCGCTGTCGGAGGCGCTGCCGGACAACACCTCCGGCCTGGTGAACCCGGCCTTGCTGATCGCGCCGATCGCGCTCTACGTGCTGTTGGGCCTGCGTGACAAGACGATTTTCCTCACCGCGCGCGGCGAACAGTACCTGCCCGCACTCGTCTTCTTCGCGACGCTGCCGTTCGTGGACATGATCATCGCCGCGAAGCTGCTCATCTGCGTAGTGTGGATCGGCGCGGGCGTGTCCAAGTTCGGCAAGCACTTCAGCAATGTGGTCCCGCCGATGGTCTCCAACGGCCCGGTCGTGCCGGGCAAGTGGCTCAAGCGGCTGAACTACCGCGACGTCCCGCGCGACCTGCGCCCGTCGAAGACGGCCTCGTTCCTGGCCCACGTCGGCGGCACCACCGTCGAGATCATCACCCCGCTGGTGCTGCTGTTCTCCACCAACCACGCGCTGAGCGTGGCCGGGGTGATCATGATGGTGATCTTCCACGCCTTCATCACCTCCACCTTCCCGCTGGCGGTGCCGCTGGAATGGAACGTGCTGTTCGCCTACCTCTCGGTGTTCCTGTTCCTGGGCTTCCCGAACGAGAACGGCTACGGTCTGGCCGACTTCTCGACGCCGTGGCTGCTCGCACTGATCGCCGCCGCGCTGGTCTTCTTCCCCGTGCTCGGCAATCTGCGCCCCGACCTGGTGTCGTTCCTGCCGTCCATGCGGCAGTACGCGGGCAACTGGGCCTCGGCCCTGTGGGCCTTCGCACCCGGCGCCGAGGAGAAGCTGAACACTCTGGAGCACCGTCCGACGCAGAACCAGATCGATCAGCTGCTGGCCATGGGCTATCCGCGCGAGGTGGCCGAGCTGACGATGCAGCAGACCATCGCGTGGCGGTCGATGCACAGCCAGGGCCGCGGACTGTTCTCCGCGCTGTACACCCACATTCCCGACATCGACCGCTGGACGGTGCGGGAAGCGGAGTTCGCCTGCAACTCGCTCATCGGCTTCAACTTCGGTGACGGCCATCTGCACAACATCGATCTGATCGAAGCGGTACAGCGGCGGGTCGGCTTCGCGCCGGGTGAGTGGATCATCGTCTGGGTGGAATCGCAGGCCATCCACGAGGGCATCCAGCGCTACCAGGTCATCGACGCGGCGCTCGGCGTGGTGGAACGCGGCACCTGGCAGGTCGGCGACGCGGTCGACGCGCAGCCGTGGCTGCCCGACGGCCCCATCCCGTTGCAGGTGACCTGGCGGTCGCCGAACTACAGCGGACCGGCTCCGGCTCCGGCTCCGGAGATGGCGCCGCAGACCGTCAGCTGACACCACTCGTCGCAGGAAGGGAGAACCCATGAGCACCGCCATCGTGGTCGGCAGCGGTCCCAACGGCTTGGCCGCGGCAGTCGTCCTGGCCCGGGCCGGGGTGGAGGTCACCGTGCTGGAGGGCGCCGACGAGATCGGCGGCGGCACGCGCAGTAGTGAGGCCATCGTGCCGGGCCTGCTGCACGATCATTGCTCGGCCATCCACCCGATGGCGGTGGGTTCTCCCTTCCTGCGCGGCCTGGACCTCGAGCGCTACGGATTGTCCTGGGCCTGGCCGGACATCGACTGCGCCCACCCGCTCGACGATCACAGCGCGGGCGTGCTGGTCCGCTCCGTCGGCGAGACCGCGGCCGGCCTGGGCCGCGACGCCCGCGCCTGGCGCCTGCTGTTCGAACGCACAGCCGCCGACTACGACCGGATGAGCGCCGACATCATGCGCCCCCTGCTCCGTATCCCTCGCCACCCGATCGCGTTGGCCCGCTTCGGCCTTCCCGCGCTGGCTCCGGCCACGATGCTGGCCAGGGTGTTCCGGACCGAGCAGGCCAAGGCATTGTTCGGCGGCGTGGCGGCGCACGCCTTCCACCCGCTGCACCGGCCGCTCAGCGCGAGCATCGGGCTCGGCATCCTCACCGCCGGCCACACCTACGGTTGGGCCGTCGCCCGCGGCGGATCGCAGCGGATCGCCGACGCGATGGCGGCCGCGCTCGGCGACCTGGGCGGGAAGATCGAAACCGGCGTCCCCGTCCGGTCGGTGTCGGACCTCCCCCCTGCGGATATGACCATGTGGGATGTGTCGCCGACCGCGGTCGCCGACATCCTCGGCCACCGGCTCTCGCCCCGAATCAACAAGGCGTATCACAGATTCCGCTACGGGCCGGGCGCCTTCAAGGTCGACTTCGCGGTCGAGGGCGGCGTGCCGTGGAGTGCAGAAGCCGCGCGTCGGGCGGGCACGGTCCACCTCGGTGGTGGGTTCGCCGAGATCGCGGCGACCGAACGAGACATCCATCGCGGGCGCATGCCCGAACGTCCCTTCGTGCTGGTCGGACAGCAGTATCTGGCCGATCCGCAGCGCTCGGCGGGCGATATCCACCCGGTGTGGACCTACGCCCACGTCCCGCACGGCTACACCGGCGACGCGACAGCGGCCATCATCGACCAGATGGAGCGCTTCGCACCCGGCTTCCGCGATCGGATCGTCGGCACCGCGGTGCGCAGCACCACGGAATTCGCTCGCTACAACCCGAACTACGTCGGCGGCAACATCATGACGGGCGCGAAAGACATCCCCCAGCTCGTGTTCGGCCCGCGAACGACTCTGCAGCCCTACGACATCGGGCTGCCCGGGCACTACCTCTGCTCGGCCGCCACACCCCCCGGCCCCGGCGCGCACGGCATGTGCGGAGTGAACGCCGCGCACCGAGCGCTGCGAAGGTGGGGGCCGAAGGAAGTGGGAGTCCATGGCGCACCGCCTATACCGGCCGATTCGAATGCTGATCACGCATAACGCTCGACATGTCCGACGGTGACGAAGCCGAGGCGTCGATAGATCCCTTCGCCGTCCGGGGACGCAGTGAGGACGACCCGCCGCGCACCGGCTTCCAGCGCCAGTGCCAGCGCGCGCCGCGTCAGCGCGGTCCCGATGCCCCGTCCGCGATGATCGGCTCGGGTCACGATGTGCTCGAGCGACGCGCCGACGCCACTGCTGACGACCGCGGCACAGCCGAGCACCTCGTCGTGTTCACGCCAGAGCAGGTAGCGGGTGGATGCCCGGTCCATGCCCTGGCGCAGGCCGGTCACAAGACCGTTGGTATCGGTGGCACCCGACCAGAGGCCCGCCCACTCGGTGAGGCCGGCCGCACCGGTCACATACTCGATTCGCTCTGGTTGTCCGAGTTCCCGGTACGCGACCTGGTTCGCATCGGCGAGCACCATCAGCGGCTCGGTTTCGAACAGCTCCAGTCCCCGCCGACGCAATAGACCCGGTATCTCCGGGGCATCGATGTCCGGCCAGAAATGCCAGCATGCGGGCACGCCGTCGAACAGTTTTCGCAACTGTTCGATCTCGTGCGGGGCCGCACCGCCCAGCCGGAGAACACCGTTCAGTTCCTCGCTGGGCGCGCCGGTGTAGAACCAGCTCGACAGCGCGCCATTGCTCGACCGGTTCGCTCGCACCACATGTGTCGCGACAAAAGTAGTTACGGCGTCGTGGCACCGCTGGGGGTTACTCGTCCGGCGATTCACGACCTTCTCCTCGGGTGCACACCGCCATCTTGTCAAGGAGGGCTTCGGGTGAAACCAAGAAGGATATCCCGCTGCAGCCGAGGCAAGCTGGCTCCCGCCGAACAGCAGCCGCCCGATGACTCGCCCGAGCGCGGCGACGGAGCCACTGGCACTACCGGTTTCCGTGTCGCAGCTCCGCCGGCCCACCGGGCCATCGCCACCGTGTCCGCACATGCGGCCGAGTATCGGCATCGACGCAGCTGCGACACGTCAGGACAGGAAGATCCCTTCGGACAGTGCAGCGGAATCTTCGTCCGCCTGCCCGCGATCTCCGTGCTGACCGCGCCGGTACTCGAGAAGAGAAGAGGCTAGAACACGGCGGTGCCTGCCCACCAAGCGGTATCGGATACGTCCCTCGTGCAGGAGTCTGATGAGGTGCAGACGGGAGACGCCGAGGATTTCCGCGGCCTTCTGAGTGGTGAGTTCGGCATTCGCGGGGACCACTGTGACATCGCGGCCCGCGGCCAGGTTCGCCAGTATCTCGCGCAGCGGCTCCAGGGCCGCGCGAGGGAGGTCGACGGGTTCAGCGGTGCCGGCGACGGTGATCTCGACAGCGTCGGCATCCGGGGATATGCCTCGCAGCGCCTCGATCGCCTGCCTGGCTCGGCCCAGTTCCGCTGCACTCCGATGATCATGGGCGGACATGGCAACCACCTCCGAATGCAACATATGAAGCCAGCGCAATAGACGCAATCGCGGGCGGCTAACGATTCGGCGCCGATACCCGCGAAAGAAGCGGAGCCTGTCCGTCCGGAGTTGTCGGCGCCGGCGGCTAGTGTCGCGGCGTGGCTGAGTCGCGTTATTCGTTCACGGCGTCGGTGTGGGAGCACGACGGGGAGGGGTCCTGGCACTTTCTCGGCGTGCCGGAGGAGGTGGCCGACGAGATCGAGGAACGCTACGGTCACCGCAGCGCCGGGTTCGGCGCGGTGAAGGTGCGGGTGCGGATCGGTGCCACCCGCTGGTCCACCTCGCTGTTCCCCAGCAAGCATCTCGGCACCTACATCCTGCCCGTGAAGAAGGCGGTGCGGGTCGCCGAGCAGCTGGTCGACGGCTCGCGGACGGAAGTGGAGATCGAGATCGCGATCTGACCTCGGGCTGCTAGCGTTTGGCGCAGCGCCAACAACGGAGTACGGGGACAGACATGACCAGGTTGAACCATCATCGCGTCGGGTCGGGGGAACCTCTGGTCCTGGTCCACGGCATCGGCAGCCGCTGGCAGGTCTGGGAGCCGGTCATTCCCGCGCTCGCCGAGCGGTTCGACGTGATCGCGGTCGACCTGCCCGGCTTCGGCGGATCGGCTCCCCTGCCGCACACCACGGTCGCCACCCTCACCGACGCGCTCGCGGGCTTCCTCGCCGAGGAGGGCATCGACAAGCCGCATCTGGCGGGCAATTCCATGGGCGGCTACATCACGCTGCAACTGGGTGCGCGCGGCCTGGCCCGATCGGTGACGGCCTACTCCCCGATCGGCTTCTGGGACACGCCCGGCCGGATCTGGTGCCAGCAGACGCTGGGCAAGTCGCTGGTGCTGATGTCGGTGCTGCGGCCGGTGATCCCGCGCCTGCTCGACACCGCGGCGGGCCGCACCGCCTTCCTCTACCTGGTCTTCGGCAGGCCGTGGGCGCTCGACGGGCAGACCGCGCTGGAGACCGCGCAGGGCGCCGCGGGAGCTCCGGGATTCCGGGAGGCGCTGGCCTCGTTCGCCGACGTGCGGTTCGACGCCATCGGCGCGCTGGCCGACATCCCGGTCACCGTCGCCTGGGGCAATCGCGACATCCTGCTCACCTACGCCACGCAGAGCAAGCGCGCCCGGCTGGCACTGCCGACCGCACGGCATCGCACCCTGTTCGGCAGCGGGCACACCCCGTTCTACGACGATCCGGAGGCGTGCGTGCGGGTCCTGCTCGAGCAGTTCGACGCGGTGACCGACTAGCCGAGTAAGTCCGACGCACGGTCGGTCATCAATCGCCTACGACCACCGATCGGGCGTCGGACTTACCCACCTGGCGCGAATTGAGCAAGGTGTTCGCGGGCGCCCCGCCGAGCAACACGCGCACCGCGTTCACCCATCGCTCTCGCGACAGGCGGTTGGCCTCGGCGTAACCGGTGAGCAAGGCCCGCATCGCCAGTCCGGTGACGATCTCGATGGTGAACTCGGTGATCGTCGGAACCCGGGGATCGTCGGGGAATTCGGCGCGGAACAGATCGCGCACGGCGATGTGCATCTGCTCCAGCAGCCGGTGCTCGTAGGGCAGGAAGGCCGCGCGCAGTTCGGGATCGGTGCGCGCGCCCACCCAGATCTCCAGCGCCGCGAGGAACGACGGCCCGGAGAACATGTCCATGGTCAGCTCGACCGCCGCCGACAGCCGGTCGGCGCCGGGCGGAATGGCGGCGAATTCCGTTGCCAGTTGGTCGAATCGACGCTGAGCGAGATGCTCGACCGCACCGGCCAACAGGTCCGGCTTGGTCGGGAAATAGTGCTGCAGAGTGCCGCGCGGCACGCCCGCGCGGTTCTGCACCTCCAGAGTGGTGGTGCCGGCGTAGCCGACCTCCACCAGGCTCTCGACGGCCGCGTCAAGGAGCCGCGTGCGAGTGCGCGCGCGGCGCTGCGCCTGCGTCTCCCGGACGCGTTCGGTCATCGGATCAGTGTGCCGATCACTCAGCGACCCTGCCACTTCGGCTCGCGCTTCTCGGCGAACGCGAGCGCGCCCTCGGCGGCGTCCTTGGAGAACAGCGCGGGCAGCGCGATCTCGCCCTGCTTGGCGAAGCCCTCGGCCTGCGTCCAGTCCGGCGACTCGTCGATGATGCGCTTGCTCGCCGCGACCGACAGCGGTGCGGCCGCGACGATCTCGGCGGCCAGCTCCAGTGCCACGTCCAGCGCGCCACCGGGCTCGGTGACCCGGTTGATCAAACCGAGCTGGTACAGCCGCTCGGCGGAGATCCGGCCACCCGTCAGCGCCAGTTCGGCGGCGATCGGGCGCGGCAGCCGCTGGGTCAGTCGCAGCACGCCGCCGCCCGCGGCCACCAGACCGCGCTTGACCTCGGGAATGCCGAACTGCGCGTCGTTCGCGGCGACGATGAGATCACCGGCGAGCGCGAGTTCGAAACCACCGGCCAGCGCGAAACCCTCGACGGCCGAGATCATGGGCTTGACCGGCGGCTTGGCTGTGATGCCCAGGGGGCCGCGCTTCTGCGTCATCGGCATCTCGCCCTTGGACGCGGCGACCAGGTCCATGCCCGCGCAGAAGCTCTTGCCCGCGCCGGTCAGCACCAGTACGCGCGCGTCGGCGTCCTCCTCGAAGGCGTCGACGGCGGCTTCGATCGCCTGCGCTGTCGCCAGGTCGACGGCATTGCGGGCTTCGGGGCGGTCGATGGTGAGAACGGTGATCGCGTCACGACATTCGACCAGCACGCTCTGGCTCATTCGGCAGTCCTCTCGGTGTTCAGGGTGATCCGGCCGTCGGCGATATCGACGGCGGCGCCGATCGGGTCCGATTCGATGAAGGCCGCCACGGTTTCGGAATCGGCGACGCGCACCAGGGTACGGGCGCCCTCGGGGGTCAGGGCGCTGACGATGACCGCGTCCGGCTCGTCGACCGGATCGGGGCCGTGTCCCTTGTTGTAAGGGATGGTGAAGGATTCGATCCGCGCGGGCCCGGTGTAGCCGGGGGCGGTGGCGCGGGTGGCGGCCGGGGTGGGCACCTCGACGGCGCGGAACAGCTGGGCGGGCGGGCGCGTGGAGTACACGCCGACGCCGTGCTTGGTGATGTACCAGCCCAGCGAGGTGGACAGGCCGTAGGAGCCCGGATCGGAGCGCAACTTCTCGGCGACGGCGGCGATGCCGTGCGTGCCGTAGTTGTTGCCGGGGCCGCCGCCGAAGGTCAGGCCGCCGGTCAGCGACAGCGGGCGGCTCGGGTCGTCGATCGGCAGGCCGAGGGCCTCCGCGCCCACCTCGACGGCGATCGGGAAGCACGAGTACAGGTCGATGTGCGCGACGTCGTCGATGCCGACGCCCGCACCCGCCAGCGCTTCCCGGCCCGCCGCGGCGATGGCGGGTGAGGCCGCCATGTCGGCGCGCTCGGTGACGTACCAGACCTCGTTGGCGGTCGCGCCGCCGTGCGGGAAGACCCACTTGTCGCGCGGGACGCCCGCGGCGTCGGCGGCCGCGGCGCTGCACAGGATCAGGCCCGCGCCCTGGTCGACGGAGAGATTGGCGACCATCAGCTTGCGGTAGGGGCTGGTGACCATGCGGTTGTCGCGGGTGGCCGTGATGATCTGCTCGACCGTGTGGGCCTGCGGCTGCCAGGCGTAGGGGTTGGCGGCGGCGATCTCGGAGAACCGCGACCACAGCCCGCCGATGCGCTGGAGGTGTTCGGCCTCGCTCAGGCCGAGTCGACCGCGCAGGGCGTTCTCCATCAGCGCGTAGAAGTGGATCGGGCCCCACAGCCCGGCGGCGGTCTCCATATCGGAGTTCGGGCCCTTGTCGGAGCCGAGCAGTTCGTTCGGCGCGGCGTCGGCGGCCTCCTCGGCCCAGTCCGGCGTGCGGCCCGCGCGCTTGGCGGCATTGCCCGAGGCGACCGCCTCCGCGCCGGTGACGAGAACGACCTCGGCGCGACCGTCGGCGATGGCCTGCGCGGCCCAGTTGACCAGGCGCTGAGGGCCGTCGCCGCCGAAGCGGGCGGACTGCACGGTGTGTTTGGGCGAGGCGCCGAGCGCGGTGGCGACCGCGGCGCCGAGATCGTTGTACGGCTTGCTGACGGGGGCGACCGCGGCGACCGCGTCCGCGGCGCGCAGCAGCTTGTCCCCGGTGCCGCTGTCGGCACCCGCGCGGCGCAGCGCTTCGGCGGCGAGTTCGACCGGTCCGGGCAGCCCCGGTTCACCACTACGGTGCACCGACTGACCGACGCCGACGAGCACGGGCGTGCGTGGGTCCATTCCGGCTGGCAGCATGCTTCCTCCGCTTTCCTAGTTACCGTCACTGTTGACGGTAACCGCGAACACGATTAGAGCAGAGGTAGGCGAACCGCACAATCGCGGAAGAGGGATTGTTGCCGACCGGATGCCGACCGGCCTCGAAACGCCAACGACGCCTGTTCGAACCGATGAATTCCGGCGCCAGCCTGGCATTTATCCAAAAAGTATTGCAGGTGCCCCATTTCGCGGAATTCGCTGCTACTATTCCGTCGATTTGCCAGCCAGTCGGAATGTGGTTCGGGACACAGAGAGGGGGCTGAGTGTCGTGCGCCATTCCGGCACGACCCGGAGGGCCCACAACCTTGAAGAAGACCGCCTCCATCCTGCTGTCCACCTTGGCGGGTACTACGGCCCTGCTTCTGACGGCGACCACGCCCGCCATGGCAAACCCGAACGCGATCAACCCGATTCCGGTGCTCAACGGCACCAACGGCCTGCCGAACCTGCCCGGCCGCACCAAGGCGGTGTTCCAGGTGACCGGCATGGCCAGTCCCAACAACACCC
Source organism: Nocardia higoensis (assembly GCF_015477835.1). Taxonomy (NCBI): domain Bacteria; kingdom Bacillati; phylum Actinomycetota; class Actinomycetes; order Mycobacteriales; family Nocardiaceae; genus Nocardia; species Nocardia higoensis. The sequence continues at coordinate 113,324 of NZ_JADLQN010000003.1, forward strand.
AGAATTACAACGTCTTCGGCACCGACCTGGGCATCATGTGGGACAACGGCCACGGCGAGATGCTCACCGCGTTCGGCGACACCGCGGGCATCGGTTTCCCCAACCTGCTGGCCGGCAGCACCTGGGCGTGGCGCTCCAACATCCTGGTGCGCAGCCACACCAAGGACCCCGCGCAGGGCATCTACTTCGACAGCGTCGTACGCGACGTGTTCGGCCAAGCCAGGGACCTCGTGCCCAGCCCGAAGATCCCGTTCGTGGAGATCAGCCGCATTCCCACCGCGGGTATCTCGGTCAACGGCGTGCAGTACCTGTCGATGATGTCGGTCAAGAGCTGGGACAACGTCGGCGAGTGGACCACCAGCTTCTCCGGCCTGGCCGCGTCCGCCGACAACGGCGAGACCTGGGCCGACCTCGGTCACACCCGCAGGCCCAACGAAGGCGGCAACGCCAATTTCCAGATGAACGCTTTCGTGAAGAGCGGCGGCTTCGTCTACGAGTACGGCACCCCGGCCGGGCGCGACAACGCCGCCTTCGTGGCGCGCGTCCCCGAGCAGCACATCGAGAATCTCGCCGAATACGAGTACTGGGACGGCAACGGCTGGCGCAAGAACGATGTGAACGCGGCTGCCCCGATCATGCACGGCGTCGGCGAATTGTCGGTCATGTACAACGACTATCTCGGTCAGTTCATCTCGCTGACCACCGACCCGTTCAACTCGGTCGTCATGCGGCGCGCCTCCTCGCCGGAAGGCCCGTGGAGCCCGCCGGAAACTCTGATCGACACCCGCGAACTGCCCACCGCGTACGCGCCGTCGATCTTCCCGTACCAGACGGGTCGGGACCTGTACTTCCTCACCACGGTGCACAGCCAGTACAACGTGGTCCTCATGCACACGACGCTCTAGCCCGTTCCGAAGTTCCGGCAGCGTCCGCTGCGATACGTCGGCGAACGTCGAGCCGCACGCGGCGAGTCAATAGACTCGCGCACATGGATGCCGCCGACTGGGACGAGCGCTACGCGCAGAGCGAGTTGGTCTGGGGCGCGCCGCCCAACAACACGGTGGTCGAGTTCGTCTACAGCCTGCAGCGGCACGCGGCCGCCCAGGACGAGAGCGGCCTGCCGCGAGTGCTCGACCTGGCCTGCGGGGAGGGGCGCAACGCGCTGTGGCTGGCCACCCACGGGTGGAAGGTGCACGCCATCGACTTCTCCCAGGTCGCCGTGGACAAGGGCAAGACCGTGGCGACCCGGCTGTCCCGGTCGGTGCGCAGCCGGATCACCTGGCAATGCGGCGATGTCACCGATCTGGACGCGGCCGGGGTGCGGGGACCGTTCGAGCTGGTGCTGATGGTTTTCCTGCACCTGCCCGCCGACCAGCGCCGCGCGGTGCTGGCCGCGGCCGCGAACCGCCTGGCTCCCGAGGGCACCTTGCTGGTTCTCGGGCACGACCGCACCAATATCGAGGAGGGTCACGGCGGGCCCCAGGACCCCTCGATCCTGTTCACGCCGGAGGACGTCGTGGCCGATCTGGCCGCCACCAACCCGGACATGCACATCAGGATCGCCGACCGCGTGCTGCGGCCCACCGAGCACAACGACGCGATCGACGCCCTGATCGTGGCCAACCGCGCATCCGCGTAGGAGTCAGCCCGCCGACCAACGCCGCAACCAGGGCTCCACGATCTCGACGATCAGGTCGAAGCCGGTCCGGAACGAGTGCGGCTGCCCCGGGATCACCCCCACCTGCGCGGCGTCGCCGGGCTCGGGGATCCCGAACGGGTCCTTCTCCCCGTTCACCACGACGACCTCGATATCGCCGGCCGCCAGCAGTTCCTCCCGTCGGGTCTTCTCCGGCTTCCCGGGCGGATGCAGCGGGAACGACAGCGCGAGCACCCCGCGCGCCCCGGCCGCCACCGCCGTGCGGCAGGCCACGCGCGCGCCGTTGCTGCGACCGCCCTGCACCAGCGGCCCGACCGGATAGCGGTCCCGCAACTCGGCGACGATCTCCAGCCAGGCCGCGTCCTGCTTGTCCGCCGAGCCGGGCGCGCGTCGTCCGGCGACCCGATAGGGCTGCACCACCCTGGCCACCACCGCCCCCAGACCGAGGGCCGAATCACGCACGGCCAGCAGATCTTTCGCATCGACCCCGCCGCCGGAGCCGTGGGTGAGCAGCAGCAGGAATCGCGGTTCGCCGGGCAGATCCACCTCGACATCGGCGGGACCGGCGCTGGTCTCGATGCGCACATCTCACCTTAACGGCGCGACCGAAGTGATCTTGCACCGCGCCGACCTGCGGGTTCGCTGCCGTGTTCTTCAGATCACATTGGTTGCGGAGACTTTTGCTGAGGCATTACCCGGCGGTAATATAGGGTGAAGTTACCCGCGAGTAGCATGCGGCTGCCCGGCAACGGGTCCGGTGACGACAACGGGCGGGAACGGCAAACACACCGACCGCACCAACTCAACGGAGAGTGAGTAGACAGACATGGGTCACTACAAGAGCAACGTTCGCGACCTGGAGTTCAACCTCTTCGAGGTCCTCGGACTGGGCAACCTCCTCGATGCGGGCGCCTACGGCGACCTGGACACCGACACCATCAAGGAGATGCTCAACGAGGTGCGTCGCCTGGCCGAGGGCCCGCTGGGCGAGTCCTTCGCCGACGCCGACCGCAACCCGCCGGTCTTCGACCCCGAGACCCACACCGTCTCGCTGCCCGAGTCGTTCAAGAAGAGCTACAAGACCCTCGAAGAGGGCGGCTGGGACAAGTTCTCCGTAGCCGAGGAGCTCGGCGGCATCCAGTTCCCGCGCGCCGCCTACTGGGCCATCGCCGAGCTGATCCTGGGCGCGCAGCCCGCCGCCTTCATGTACGCCGCGGGCCCCGGCTTCGCCAATATCTTCTACAACAACGCCACCGAAGAGCAGAAGAAGTGGGCCGAGATCGCCGTCGAGCAGGGCTGGGGCGCCACCATGGTGCTGACCGAGCCCGACGCCGGCTCCGACGTGGGCGCCGGCCGCACCAAGGCCGTCAAGCAGGAGGACGGCTCCTGGCACATCGAGGGCGTCAAGCGGTTCATCACCTCCGCCGACTCCGACGACCTGTTCCCGAACATCATGCACCTGGTGCTGGCGCGTCCCGAGGGCGCGGGCCCGGGCACCAAGGGCCTGTCGCTGTTCTTCGTCCCGAAGTTCCACTTCGATCCGGAGACCGGCGCGCTGGGCGAGCGCAACGGCGTGTTCGTCACCAACGTCGAGCACAAGATGGGCCTGAAGGTCTCGGCCACCTGTGAGCTGACCTTCGGCGGCCACGGCGTTCCCGCCAAGGGCTGGCTGGTCGGCGAGGTGCACAACGGCATCGCGCAGATGTTCGAGGTCATCGAGCACGCCCGCATGATGGTCGGCACCAAGGCCATCGCCACCCTGTCCACCGGCTACCTGAACGCGCTGGACTACGCCAAGAACCGCGTGCAGGGCGCCGACCTCACCGCCAACGCCAAGGACGCCCCGCGCGTCACCATCACCCACCACCCGGACGTGCGCCGCAGCCTGGCCATGCAGAAGGCCTACGCCGAGGGCCTGCGCGCGGTGTACCTCTACACCGCCGCCCACCAGGACGCCGACGTGGCCGCCCAGGTCTCCGGCGCGGACGCCGACATGGCCGCCCGCGTCAACGACCTGCTGCTGCCCATCGTCAAGGGTGTCGGCTCCGAGCGCGCCTACCAGTACCTGACCGAGTCGCTGCAGACCTTCGGTGGTTCCGGCTTCCTGCAGGACTACCCGATCGAGCAGTACATCCGCGACGCGAAGATCGACTCCCTCTACGAGGGCACCACCGCGATCCAGGCGCAGGACTTCTTCTTCCGCAAGATCGCCCGCGACCGCGGCGTGGCCCTGGGTCACGTGGCGGGCCAGGTGCAGAAGTTCATCGACTCCGAAGCGGGCAACGGCCGCCTGAAGGCCGAGCGCAAGCTGCTGGCCACCGCCCTCGAGGACGTGCAGGCCATGGCCGCCACCCTCACCGGCCACCTGATGGGTGCCCAGGAGAACCCGCAGGAGCTCTACAAGGTCGGCCTGGGCTCGGTCCGCTTCCTGCTCTCGGTCGGCGACCTGCTGATCGGCTGGCAGCTGCTGCGCCATGCCGAGGTCGCCATCGCCGCCCAGGACAACGGCTCCGACGAGGCGTTCTACCGGGGCAAGGTCGCCACCGCGCAGTTCTTCGCCCGCAATGTGCTGCCGGAGCTGACCGCGACCCGCGCCATCCTGGCCAACCTGGACAACGACATCATGGAGCTGGACGAAGCCGCTTTCTGATGAGCGTTGCCCGCTGAGGCACAGCTGAACGAGCACGGACCGGTCCCGGAGGAGCAATCCTCCGGGACCGGTTCTTTTTGTGCTCCACGTCGATGCCGCTCGTGCCCGACACCGCGAGCACTCCGACCCGCCCCTCCGGATACCTTGCCGACTCGCCGAATACCTGGTCTCCATCTGGAACCGCTACCTCGAAGAAAACCCGCACACCCGCACACTGCCCGCCATCGTCCCGCTCGTCGTACACAGCGCTGCCCACGGCCGTGGCTGGAACACACCCACCGAACTCTCCGAGTTGATCGACCTGGATCCCGGCACCCGCGCCACCCTGGGCGATCACGTCCCCCACCTGCGACTGTTCCTCGACGACCTGACTACCGTCGACCTGGAAACCCTGCGCGAGCGTCCCCTCACCCCCGCAGCACGGCTGGTCTTCGTATTCCACAAGATCGTCCCGGGCAACACCCACCTTGGGCAGCACGACGATTCACATCGATGGCGGAACTTGTTGTGACCTCCGGGAGTGGCCCGAAGCCTCGAGAGCGCGCACCCGATCGGCGAGAGCGCGTACCGCAGGCCGCTGCCGGTGTGGACTCAGGTCGGCGACCAGCGCACCGAGGTGTCCGGCGACCCGCGTCGAATCGATCTGGTTGTCGAGCAGATCCGCCGCGCGCTCCGCGAAGCCGATCGCGTGGTCGAGATCGGCGTCGGGTTCGCGAATGTAGCTGGTGGCGAGGAGCGTGTAGCGCAGGGCGACTTCACGAGATCCATTGCCACCGTTGTTGATTGCGGCATGCAGATGCCGACGGGCGAGCCGATGCGAGCCGAGGCGGAGATAGCTGTACCCGGCTTGACCGTGCGCGTGGGTTTCGTCGAGCCAGTAGGCCCAGTCCGGGGTTTCACCGGCGGAGTCGCCGAGATCGGCGAAGGCAGCGTCGAGTGCGCGCCGAGCGGCCGAGGCAGAGCCTTCGACAGCATAGGCTTCGGCGGTGCGCAGTGCGAGTATGGCCCGCACCCGAGGGCTGCTGCCCGGATAGCCGGCCAGCGCCGTCTCCGCCAGCAGAACCGCTTCCCTGGGTCGGCCGATGTCTTTGGCCCGGCAGGACATGAACCCGAGGATATTGGCGGCCAAAGCCCTGTCTCCGGCGCTATCAGCGATTCGCAACGCGGCGCACCAGTACCGTCATCCGGTCGATTTCCTCGACCGTTACCATGTCGACGCGAGTGCCCGTTGCTCGCGCAACATCCGACTCCGAAGCAGCCGACCAGTGGTGGGCAGGCGTAATCATCGCCGCGCCGGTGAGGCTCAGGAAGACCCGCCGCTACATACCCTGAGGATCCACGAGGGCAGCTGGTGCGCGCAAGGGTTCCCTACATGTCCAGGGACCGGTCAGGCCCTGGTCCGCTGACTCGACCGGCGCGACTGCGACGGTTCCCGGATTCGATTCCCGCTCGGCGCCGACAACATTGCGCGCCGCTGCGACACACGGATCCGAACACCGAAGGCACCGCGTACACCGCGGCGACCCGGTGATTGCCGGAAACTGTCAGCGCAACGGAACGGGGATTCCCGCGACGACGAGGACCACCGACTCCGACGCGGCGGCTACCCGGCTGTTCAACGTTCCCAACAGGTCTCGGAACAACCGTCCCGAGGCGGAGGCGGGCACCACCCCGCTGCCGACTTCGTTGCTCACCGCGATCACCGGAACGTCGCAGGCGCGCCAGGCGACGACGAGGTCGTCGATGTCGGCGTGGACGGGCGCGAGATCGGCGCCCTCCCAGACCTTGTGGGCGTCGAGACGTGCGGTGAGCCAGGTGCCGAGGCAGTCGATGAGCAAGGGTTGCGTGGCCGTGGCGAGTACCGTTGTGACGTTGCCTGTTTCGAGGGTGGTCCAGGAGGCGGGGCGGCGTTCGCGGTGCACCGCGACCCGCTGGGCCCATTCGGCATCGCCGTCGCGGGTGCCGCCGGTGGCGACGTAGGTGACGGCCGCGTGCGAGCCGAGCAGGTCTTCGGCGTGCCGGGACTTGCCGGAGCGGACGCCGCCGAGGACGAGGGTGCGGTGGGCGGCCGGGCGCGGGGGCAAGCCGGCACGCACCACTTCGCCGTCGTAGCCCGGTCGGGCACCGTGCGTACGCAATCGACGCTCCAGTTCTTCTATCGGTGGATTGTGGTGGCCCAGGTGCACCGCGAGCACGTCGGTCTTCTCGGTGACCGCGGCGGCGTCACGTAGTCCGGTGAGCATGTCGCCGAATTCGGGGAGGCCGAGATGCTGATCGGACAGTTCGGATCGGTCGCCGAAGGTTTCCTCCAGGAACACCGCGTCGTAGGCCGCGTCTCGGACCGCCTCGAACCAGGAGTCGGGCCACGGGCCTGTGTCGCATGCCCACAGCACGCGCGCGCCGTCCGGGGCGGTGATGTCGTAGAGGACGCTGTCGCCGTCGTGGAACACCCGGTGCCGGGCGGGCAGGACGGTGACCTCGTAGGACCCGGCGGATATTCGGTCGCCCACGCGGACGGGGGTGAAGCGGACCTGGTCTTGCGGCCCCACCCACCGACGGCAGGCGTCGATCGCGTCGGCGGGGCCGATCACCTCCAGGTCGTGACCGGTGTCTATCCAGGATCGGAACAACAGAACCTGCGGGTCGAGATGGTCGGGGTGGGCGTGAGTGAGCAGGATGTGGCGGACATCGGCGAGGGTGCGGCCGAGGCGGACAGCGGCGCGCGGGGCTTCGGGGCCGCAGTCGAGCAGGAGGACGTCGTCGACCAGGGCGGCGGTCTGGCCGCGAATCTGGTTGCGGGCGGCGGCGTCTCGGCAGGACTCGCAGCGACAGAACGGGGACGGCCACCCGTCGGCGGCGCCCGTGCCCAGCAGGACGATTTCCATCAGGGTGACTCCGTTTCATCAGGCCGTGATCCGTCCGGCGGGATTTCGGCGGGCCGGGACTCGGTCGGCCGGAATTCGCCGGACAGGGATCCACTCGCCCGCGATTCACCGGACAGAGTTTCACCCGCCCCCGATTCACCGGATGGAGCCCTGCCCGCATGCGATTCTCGGGTGTCTCCCTGCGAGAGCTTGCCGAACAGTGTTCCAGCGGAGAAGTCAGGTGAAGGTCCGCTGCGCAGAGGCAGCACGGCCCGACCGTCGCGACGGTCGAGCACTTCGACGTGCGCTCCGTATACCTCCGCGATGCGGGCCACGGTCAGTACCTCTGGGGGCGGCCCGTCTGCGACGATGCGGCCGCGATCCAGCAGGATCAGCCGTTCGCCGTACTGCGCGGCGGAGGTGAGGTCGTGCATAGCGGCGAGGACGGTCAGCCCTTCTTCCCTGCGCAGGGCGTCGACGAGGTCGAGCACCTGCTGCTGGTGGCCGATGTCGAGGGCGCTGGTGGGTTCGTCGAGCAGCAGGACCCGCGGCTGCTGGGCGAGCGCGCGGGCCAGCACGACGCGCTGCAGTTCGCCGCCGGACAGTGCAGTGGCTGTGCGCGCGGTGAATTCCTGGAGGTCGAGGCGCGCGATCACCCGGTCCACGATCTCGCGGTCACGCAGGGTCTCGCTGCCGAATCGGGGGATGTGCGGGGTGCGGCCGAGGTGGACGAGCTCACGCACGGTGACACCCTCGGGCACCACCGGACGCTGCGGCATCAACGCGACCGCGCGGGCCGTGGCGCGGCGCGACGATCGACCGGGTCGCACCCCCGCCACCTGGATCTCGCCGGTGGCGGGCACGAGTCCGGCGAGTGCGTGCAGCAGTGTGGTCTTGCCGGAACCGTTGGGACCGACCAGTGAAACCCACGTGCCCGCGGCGACCACCAGATCCACCTCGTGCAGCACCTCGACGCCGCCGCGTTCGGCGCCGACCCGGACACAGGTCACCGCCTCGGCGCGCGCGCCGGTCATGACACCCCTCGGCTGCGTCGCAGCACGAACAGGAAGAACGGCGCGCCGACCGCCGCCGTCACGACGCCGATCGGCAGTTCGGCCGGAGCCGTGACGGTCCGGGCGAGCACATCCGCGAACACCAGGAACGCCGCGCCCGTGACCAGCGACAGCGGCAACAGCAGCCGGTGGCCAGGACCGGCGAGCAGCCGCACGGCATGCGGAACCACGATGCCGACGAACCCGATCAGACCGCCCGCCGAGACCACGGCGGCGGTGCCGAGCGTGGCGACGCCGACCAGCATCAGGCGCACTCGCGCCGGATCGATGCCGAGGCTCGCGGCTTCCACATCGCCGACCGCCATCACGTCGAGTGTGCGCCGGTGGAGTGCGATGACCACGACACTCACCACGACATAGGGCAGCACGACGAGCACTTCGGACCAGCCGTCGGTGGTCAGCCGGCCGAGCATCCAGGAGTAGACCTGGCGCAGGGTGTCGTCGTGCAGCTGCATGAAGAAGGTCTGGACGGCGTTGGCGAAGGCGGCCACCGCGACCCCGGCCAGGATCACCACCACTTCCGACCGGAGCCCGCCGACCGTGCGGCCCAGGGTGTAGGTCGCCGCGACCGCGAGCAGGCCGCCCGCGAAGGCCGCGACGGGGACACCGGCGAATCCGGCCGCGCCACCGGCGACGATCGCGAGCGTCGCCCCGAGCCCCGCGCCGCTGGAGACGCCCAGCAGGTACGGGTCGGCGAGCGGATTCCGGAAGACGCCCTGGTAGGCGGCCCCGGCCACGGCGAGCATCGCGCCGACGAGCACGCCGAGGACGGTGCGCGGCATCCGGATGTCCCAGAGGATGGCCCGCTGTCGCGTCGACAGGCCCGACTCGACATCCACGAACGGCAGTCGATCGGCCATGTCCAGCAGGACGCCGCGCGGGGTGAGCCCGGCCGGTCCCACGAGGATGCTCACGAACACGGCGACCAGCAGCGCGAGAACCGCGCCGGTCACCACCAGCGCGCGACGCCGGGTCCCGGTCAAGAGGTGGGGCGGACGGCCGGGGCGCCCGCGACTACGGCGGCGATCTCACGCACCAGATCAACGACGCGCGGTCCCCAGCGACTCGCGATGTCCTCGTCGAGGACGTGCACCCGGCCGTCGCGGACCGCGGTGAGCTCACCCCAGCCCGCGCGCTGCGCGACGACCTCCGGGGTGACTCCGCAGCACTGTCCATCGGCCAGGAAGATCACATCGGGATTCTGCTCGAGCACGTACTCCGCCGACAGCTGCGGGTAGCCGTTGCCGCCGGTGGCGATGGATCGCAGGCCGAGCATCGAGTAGATCGCGCCGAGATAGGTGTCGTCGGTGACGGTGTAGTAGGTGTTGTCGAGCTCATGGTAGTAGCGCAGCGGGGCGTCGCGGTCGGGGAGTCCGGCGACGATGCGGTCGATATCGGTGCGCATTCCGGCGACGAGTTCGGCCGCGTCGCCGACATGCCCTGTGGCAGCGCCGAGCTGTTCGATCTGGGCGTAGGTGTCGTCGAGGGTGCGCGCGGCGGGCAGGATCAGCGTCTCGACGCCGGCCCGCTCGAGCCCGGCGACCAGGTCGCCGGTGTCGGCGTTGGCCACGACGAGGTCGGGGTCGTAGCCGAGGACGGCCTCGACGTTCGGGGTGTAGCCGGACAGGTCGGTGACGGGAGCGTCGGCCGGGTGATCGGAGCGGTCGTCGACCGCGACCACCTGCTCCCCCGCACCGATCGCGTAGAGCATCTCGGTGGCGGTGGGGCTGAGCGAGACGATGGCTCGGGGGGACCCGTCCACGCTGTTCCCGCCGGTCGACGGGGCAGGCTCGGAGGCGCTGCACGCCGCGCTCAGCAGAATCAACGCGCCTGCGGCGACGAGCCGCCAGACCGTGCCCCACCGTCGTGCGCCACCGGACCGCCCAGCCATGCCGAGTAGCCGGTCCGTCTCGAATCGTCCTGCACCCGCCCGGCGGGCAGCGTGCGGCCGTCGGGAAGCAATAAGCCGCCGGTGGGAAGCGAGTGGCACGACATCCTCCGTCCATACCGTCCTTCATCCGAGGACAAGTACGCCTCCCGCGACGGCGGCCGACCTGACTCACCCGGCGAAACGCCGAGCTCACAGTTGCGGGACAGTGCCGGATTCCCACCGGCTTCACCGTGACGCCGCGGTACCCGGCCGGGTTCGGCAGGGCATTTCGCAGCGTAGTTCACCCCGGAAACCGACCGGCCTCGCCGTGCCCCGACACGTCCGAACCGGCGGACCTCAGACCGACAGACCGTCCTCGAGGCTGCACCAGAGTACTTCGGTTTCGAACATATGATCGACTGATGTACCTGGCGCACCTGCACTCGAAATACCTGCTTCCCCCGGTTCTGCTCGTCGTGTGCCAGGACGAGACCACCGAACGATGGGCAGGCGGACCCTTCGTCATCGGTCCCCGGCAATGGCCGAGCCTCGTCGCACGGCCGCTGCTGCTCGGCCCCGACAATGTCCCCGTCATCACCGACACCGCCGAAGCGATCACCGATGTCCCGCTCGCCGCCCTGTCGGCAATCACCCACGCCCACCACCCCAGCATCGGTGCGATACTGAAATCGCTGGCCGCCGCCCTGCGGGGCATCGACGACGAAGACGCCGCCATCGTCGCCGAACTCACCGAACTCGGCCTCGGCACCAGCCCGGCCGCCGACACCTGGAGGCAGATGATGTCCGTGGATCTCTCCTTCTTCCGCTCGCAGACCTCGCAGCGCATCCGCGACGAAGGGCGCGAACAGGGACGTCAAGAGGGACGTCAAGAAGGACGCGCAGAAGACATCCTGCGCATCCTCCAACACCGCCGCGTCCCCCTCACCGACAGCGACCGCCACCGCATCCGTGACTGCGCCGACGCCGACACCCTCACCCGCTGGTTCGACCGCGCACTGTCCGCCGAAACCGCCGCGGAGCTCTTCACCGACTGACCGCAAGCTGTCGGCCCCGCCGTAGTGGCGGGGCCGACAGTTCGAGCCGCGGTCGGTACCGGTTGCACATGGGGGCCAAGCGAAGCAGCGCGGTCCCTGCCGGACCGCTCGGTCTCAAGACAGACTGCGGACAACCGCCCGGCGGTTACCCCCTATCCGGTCCCGATGCGGGCACAATGACACCCGCAGACCGCGCGCTACCAGAAGGGACTCCGCCGGATGAAACGATCGCTGTCCGCACTCGCCAGGATCGGCGTGCTCACCGCCGCCTGCTGTGTCGCGCTGGGTGCGCCCGCGACAGCCGACCCCAACAACATCAACCCGATCCCGGTACTCAACGGATGGCAGGGCCTGCCGAAACTCCCCGGCCCCACCGAGGCCGTGTTCCAGATGACCGGAATGGACAGCCCCAACAAAACCCACACCGTCAACGTCCTCGGCACCGACCTCGGCATCATGTGGGACGACGGCCGCGGCGGAATGATCACCGCGTTCGGCGACACCGCCGGACTGGGCTTCCCGAACCTGCTCGCGGGCAGCATGTGGGCGTGGACATCCAACATGTTGTTCCACAGCACCACCACCGACCCGTCGGAAGGCATCTACTTCGACAGCATCACCCCCAACCCGCTGCCGAGCCCGAAGATCCCCGGCATCGAAATCAGCTTCATCCCCACCGCCGGAATCTCGGTCGGTGGCGTGCAGTACATGAGCATGATGTCGGTGCGCCACTGGGGCGATCACGGCAAGTGGGAGACCAATTTCTCCACCCTGGCCTCCTCCGGTGACGGCGGCCGGACCTGGGTGCAACTGCCCACCACCCGCCGCGCCAATGTCGACGGGCACGAGCGCTTCCAGCAGAACGCGTTTTTGAAGAACGACGGGTTCGTCTACCGCTACGGCACCCCCGCCGGCCGCGACAACCCCGGCTTCCTCTCCCGCGTCCGCGAAGCCGACATCGCCAACATCGATGCCTACGAATACTGGGACGGCGGCGCGTGGAAACCCAACGACCCCAAAGCGTCCGCGCCGATCGTCGGCAATGTCGGTGAGCTGTCGGTGCAGTGGAACGACCACCTCGGCCAATACGTCATGCTGACCACCGACCCAGCGAATTCGGTTGTGCTGCGGACAGCTCCGGCCCCTGAGGGGCCGTGGAGCGCGCCTCGCGTGCTGGTGGATGCCCGTGACCTGCCCACCGCGTACGCGCCGATGATCTTCCCGTATCAGACCGGAGACGACCTGTACTTCCTGCTCACCGTGCACAGCCAGTACAACGTGGTACTCATGCGAACACCGTTGTGACTGAACCCTTGAATCGATCATCGGCCTGTTCAAGACCGAGGTCGTGCGCCGCCATGGCCCGTTCAAGACCATCACCGATGTCGAGTACGCACTGATGGAATGGTGGCGACTGGTACAACAACGCGCGACTGCATTCCGGCTCGGCTACCTCACCCCGGCCGAGTACGAGGCCGACTACTACGCTCAACTATCGCCAGGCCGACCGGCGCTGGCCTGAAACCTGAAGCCGGTCCCTTACCCGTGACGGTTCAGTCATCGCGTGATCCTTCAAGAGACCGACCAAAGTCACGAGAAGGAAGAAGACCACGCGATGACCGATCTCCAGCCTATCGACCCGAGCGCGTTGTTGACCGAGCAATTGGCCACTGCCAGCCCTGACCTGTTGCGTGAGCTGCTCTCGACGTTCATCCACACCTTGATGAATGCCGAGGCCGACACGATCTGCGGTGCCGGCTACGGCCAACGATCCGAACAGCGGGTCAATTCCCGCAACGGCTACCGCCACCGCGACTTCGATACCCGCGTCGGCACCATCGACGTCGCGGTCCCGAAGCTCCGCACGGGCAGCTACTTTCCCGACTGGCTGCTCGAACGGCGTAAACGCGCCGAACGAGCCCTCACCAGTGTGGTGGCGACCTGCTACCTGCTCGGTGTCTCCACGCGTCGGATGGAGAAACTCGTCGAGTCCCTCGGGGTGACAAGGCTGTCGAAGTCGCAGGTATCGATCATGGCCGCCGATCTCGACGCCCAGGTCGAGGCGTTCCGCACCCGACCGCTCGATCAAGGGCCTTACACGTTCGTCGCTGCGGACGCCCTGGTGCTGAAGGTGCGGGAGAACGGGCGCGTGGTCAATGTCCACGCCTTGATCGCGACCGGCGTCAATGCCGAGGGCTACCGAGAGATCCTGGGCCTGCAGGTCACCTCCGGTGAGGACGGCGCCGGCTGGCTGGCGTTCTTCCGTGATCTGGTCGCCCGCGGTTCGAGTGGAGTCGAGCTGGTCACCTCCGATGCTCATGCCGGGCTGGTCGCCGCGATCGGCGCCACCCTGCCCGGCGCGTCCTGGCAGCGCTGTCGAACGCATTACACCGTCAACTTGATGTCAGCGTGTCCGAAGTCTTCGTGGCCTTGGGTTCGCACTCTTCTGCATTCGGTGTTCGATCAAGCCGACGCTGAATCTGTTGAAGCACAATATGATCGGATGCTTGACGCACTGACCGAGAAGCTGCCGAAAGTCGCTGCCCACCTCGACACCGCACGGGCGGACCTGCTGGCGTTCACCGCGTTCCCCAAGCAGATCTGGCGTCAGATCTGGTCGAACAACCCGCAGGAACGGTTGAACAAAGAGATCCGCCGCCGCACCGACGTCGTCGGCATCTTCCCGGACCGGACCGCGATCATCCGCCTCGTCGGCGCGGTCCTGGCCGAACAGCATGACGAGTGGATCGAGGGCCGCCGTTACCTCGGCCTGGATGTCCTGGCCCGCTCCCGCGCCCGCCTGACCAGCCCCAACAGCGAACAGGAGGACACCGACCCCGCAGCCCTGACCGCCTGACCACACAGGGTCACGCGGCGATCACCCTGTTACACCATCCAATTGGACTTGACCACCACGCCCGCCGGGCCCACCTCCGGATATCCCGGCATCACCGCAGCACCAGCCTGCTACTGACCGCCCTGGACGCCTGTAACCAGGATGACCAGCGCAAACCATCCCTACAAGCATCGAAAGGACTTTCGTCCGGGCCCGTGGAACCCGGCAGAAACCCGCTGACCGGGCTACCCTGTGCTGCCCACCAGCCGCTGTTCAGCCACCAGAAACCAATCCGAAACCGATCACGCCGGACCGAAGGCCCGGCGAAAGATTGAGGTTAGACAACCACGATCATCACTTGCCAAAGCTGTGCCCGCCCCTGCGACACGCTGAAAACCCAAGGTCACACCGTCGCTTCGCGAGTTTAGCCCGGACCTACAGGCTCGCGATTTTTCCGGCTGATCACTCATGGCTTCGAACGTTTCGCCGTACAAAATCCGGAATCTCATTTGCCGGCCGGGCGTAGACTGCGAACTCCGCGTGCAGATCTTCCTCGGTCGGCGCGGGCTGCCAGTCGGGAATCTCCGTCTTCGAGAACTCCGAGCGATACCGGTCCGGGTCGGCGATCGAGATCTGCCCACTCAGCCAAGTTCCGGAAGCCGCGTCGTACGACGCGCGCTTGTGCTCGGACAGCAATTCCAGCAGACCCGCGGAGGGCCGCAGGTTGTCCACCGTCCCGTCGAGACGACGCACCTGCACCCCCGCCGCACCGGCGCCACCGACCAGTGTCACCCACAACAGCGCGAAATTCCACGCACCATCGATACTTTCTACCACTTCGGTGACCAGAGCACACTCGATGACATCCACCCCGACCGCATCGCCCGCCCAGGACTCCCACCGCGCTGTGACCCCCTCGTCGGCCAGCTCCCGGTTCACCATGCCGATCATCTGCTCGACGACCTCCGGCGGCCGTGACTCGCAGAACAAGACGATATCCACCCCGACCGGGTCCGTCAGCCTGTGCTCCTGACCCAGCTGCGCCACGTTCCCCGACCGCACCGCATGAACGTAACTGTTCATCTTCCGCCGGAAGTCCTCGGCCAACGCCGCGACATCACCATCGCGATACGGCCGCTCCTCCACCATCACCAACACCAGCCGACCATCTGGCCCAACAGCGACCTGGTCGATGCGATCGTGCTCGTTCACCGTCATCGGTTCACCTCCACATCCTGCCTATCCGAGCAGGACGTCTTACTTCCATCCGCGCGATCACGACCACGCAGAAGCTGGTTGGGTCGGGGCCAGTCGGCTCTCACCCGCAATTCGCTCGATAAACCCCGCGAACCGGCGCAGTCTCGGTCCGTCAGCGTTCCCGCGCGTCAGCGTATACGGGAAAGCGTTCGATCATCGCTGCGTCGAATGCCTGCGCACGGTCGGCGGAATCCCATTTATGGAACGCATTTCGGCGCAGGTACCAATCCATCAGCGCCGCCGCGTCCTCGACCTGATCGTTGACCACGGACAATGCGACGGTGGCCCGCAGGAGCACCGGGTCCGGATTCTCCCTATCCAAGCGAGCCTGCGTGGACGATGTCCGCGCAGCCGCCAAAAGATTTCCAGGACTGTTGAATTGCGAGAACCATTCAGCCACCGGACCTCGCAGAAGCCGTATGAACTCGCGCACGGCACCCTCGATGCCGACTTCACCTCCCACGTCGATCACGCCGGGATCGAGAGGATTCTCGAAGTACCCGAAATCCACTGACTCCAAGTAGTTCCGCCCCCAGCCACCCTTGGCCAAAGCTTCCGCAGGCATATCTCGCAGTACGTCTTCGACAGCAGCCGACACGAGCCATGCGCTCGCCGCGATGCCAACACCCCCATGGCCGTTGCCCTGGACGGTGGCTTTGACCGCCGACGTCATCCGAGGCACCCCACTATCGGGTCCGACGAACCACGCTCTGATCCATGATGGCTTCTTATCGTCGGGCCCGGCGGTACCCAGGTCGTCCAGCGGTTCGGAGGGAGTGAAGCCCTCCGCCGCCAACGCCTCGGTCAGTTGATCGACGACCTTCCCCATCAGTCGGGCTTTCCTGGTGACCACGACTGTCTCCTCTCGAAGTAAGCCCACCACACTAAACTAACCCCGCCATCACGGCCCGATGAGCCTCATAGATGGGCCGCGTGAGTCATGGACTGCAATTCCTCAGCTCGTGTGATCTGCCGGATCCCACCGGCTGGAGTCACGATATTCATTGTCATCGACTGATCCGCCGGCCGCTTTGATCGAGCGGAGACAGGACGTAGGGCGGCGATGGGAAGCGCAGGCGGCGCGCCCGCGCCCATAAGGCTCTCGTTCAGCGCTTGCAGACTCGGCTCGATGTGGCGAAGCAGCTCCAACGCCTGATGGCGAGACTGATAGTGAACCGCAGCCAGATAGTCACGTGAATTGAAGGACCGTCTCGCCGCCTCGGCATTCAGCTCGGAAAGCGCGGTGAGAGCCGAATCCCGCCACTCCGGATTCTTGGTCGTCCCATCGACCAGGCTGCCTAAGATCTTGGGGTCGTCGGCCGCTCGTCTGAGCACCTCATCTGTCGGCGCCCACTCGTTGTCCCAACGGACGGTCTCCACGCGATCGATGACCATATCGCTGGTATCGACCTGGTTGCGCCGCAGAGCGTCCAGCAGATCCGGATTCGCGGCGAGATCAATCTCGAGTTGTTTACCGTTCTCCGCATAGTAGCTGTATCCGTTGAACTGGTCAGGCTGATACTTCGACTTATTGAATTTGGATTCAACGAGTACAAGGTTGCCGTTCCGATCCACAGCGATGAAATCCGGCTTGAAGAATTCACCCGGCTTACCCGGAACAGGAATTTTGGCATTTTCCCCAGCAGCGATGATCTGGTAACCCAGCAACCGTAGTTTGGCACGGGTGAGTGCGTCACCCACAAATCCGCGAACATTGGAATCCGTGTCGATGTTCTCAATGTTCCAGTCCGGATGATTCTGATACATGCCGTCTCGGGTAGGAGGCGTAGCACTTTCCAGTATGCGCTGCTCGGAAAGCGGCGGACTCGGTTTACCACTGCCTCGACCACCATTGGTCGCCCACTCGGGCATCGGCACCTTTTCCGGAAGTCCGCCGCCCGGACGCGCGCGGTACCACTGGCTGTTGTTCTTTCCGGCGTAAACACCTACCGGCCAGTGGCCCGGAGGCGTCTCCTCCGGACGGCCGTACCAAGGAATGCCTGGGCCGACCGCGTCGGGATCGATGAAGGTGGGGGTGTCGAGCGCCCCACCCGACTCGGGTGTCGCGTTCCGTTCCGGATTCCGCGGGTCGCCGTGGGCGCCAGGTGCATCGCTACGTCGTGGGATCTGTTGTCCTGGGGGCGGCTTCGGGCCGAAAGGGTTCCACATCGGGTCGTGGTGAAAAGGGGCACCGGGATGATCCCAAGGATCGGAGTTGGGCCCCACGGGCGCCCGCTCCCCTTCCGGACTCCTCCTGCCAAGGGTACTGGGCTCAGTTCTGTCGCCGTGGGGACGCGGAGCGACTCCGAGATCCGGCAGGCTGCCGCCCTGGTGGGGGCCCGCGCCGACATCCGGCATATCCATCATGTGTGGAGCCAGCGAGGGGGCATCGAGATCGGGAAGCGGGGGACCGCCGACATTCGGCAGGTCGATGTCGGGATAGTGCGGGGTGACGCCGAAGCGCCCCAGGTCGTCCACTATTCCGCCGAAGCGGGCACCTTGCCCGAGAGCCGAAAGTCCCTTGGGGCCGGGGACGAAGAAGGTACCGATGCCGAAGAGAGCCGTGCCGATGGTTTCGCCCGGCTTCTCTTCGAATTCGCGCCAGTCCGCTCCGATAGTTAGAATCGAGAGGTTGTTGTAGGCGTTGAGCGCCGCGTGGGTCTGGTCTAGCTTCCCATCAGGGCTCCAGATCGTATTTCCCTGCGCATCTTTGAAAGTGCCACCGAGATAGAGAAACTCGGTGCCCATCTGCCGAGCCATATCGCCGTAGCCGCTCAAAGTTTCCTGCTGCGTCGGCAGGTTGAGGACGTGGCCGTAATCGTCGTACCAGCCGAGCAAGCCGCCGACGCCGATCAAAGCGTGTGCCCCGGCCTTGCTGGCGCCGCGCCCAATGGGATCCCAGAAGCCGACCGTGTCGATTGCCTTGTCGATGAAACCGGGTAGGTCGATGGTGCCCGGGGCCAGCTTGTGGTCCTTGACCTCGCCGTCGTCTCCGAAAACAGTGATCTCCCCGTTGTGTTCGACCACTGTTAGGGTCCGGTCGTGCGGGTTGAACGTCGTCTTCGTGTCCTTCTCGACATCGAAGTATGTGCGTGTGCCGTCGAGGTCGAAGAACTCGACCGCGCGCACCTCATTCGAGTCCTTGTCGCGAAGCTCGTGTTTCTCTACTCCGTGGCTGTCGACCGTGATCCCGAGAGTGTCGCCATCCTCGGTGGATTCAGTGCGCCAGCGCAGCAATGCACCCGGGTCCCCGCTCGGATCGGGCGCTACGTTCCAACGGGTTCCAGTCGTGTCGGTCGACCAGCCGTACCCTTCCGGGCTGATCTGACCGACCAGTGACCCAGGGATGAAACCACCCCGGCCGTCGGGTAGATCACCGAACAACGTTTTGTTGCCCTGGCTGTCGACCCCCATGCTGTCCCAATTGCCACGAGAGTTACGGCTGCTGTCGAGCAGTGCGACAGGGTTCCCGCTCTCGTCGTAGCGCACTGCCTCGACCTGGGTGAGATTCGGGTTGCCGCCGAAACCCACATCGGGGGCTCCGGAGGTCGAAGATCCGGGATCGTAGACATAACCGTAGATTCCGTCTGTCCCAGCCCCCTCCCCCTTATTCATGTAGGTGGAGGGGCCATTAGAACTGTCGGTCCACGACTGGAGCCCGCCCGCACCGTCGTCGACCATGCGGTTGGTGCTGGTGCCACCTTCACTGTTCGTCCAGGTACGGTCGACCGACTTGTTGCCGTTACCGACTGGAATGCTGTAGGTGACCTCGACGCCGTTCTCCAGCGCGGTCCAGGTGTCACCCTCTTTCTTGCCCGTCAGATCGGGCATTGCCAGGTCTGGGGTCTTGCTCGGATCGGTGGGAGCCATTTCCCATCACCTCGATATCGGGAGTGCAGAGGTCTGCGGTGGGTGGGAGCCCTTGTGGGCGAACCAGTGCTGTGGCCGTCCGCGACGAGTAGCGGTTCGGAGGAAGAACAGAAAATGCCGTGCTCGACCTTTGCGATCGAGCACGGCACCAAAATGCGGCCGGTTGCCGGCCTGGCAAAACCACTGCAGCAGGCAGAAGCGTGCGATGGTGGCCGTCTCATATCGAGCGCGGCCGAATCACCGAACGTCTAGAGTTCTTCCCTCAGTGAGGAGGGGATCTCGTAGCGGGCCGCGGGCGGCTCCTGGCCGGGCACGTGCAGGCGCAGAAACGCCCGCAGTTCGTCGATGTGTTGTTGCAGGGCGCGGATCAGGCGCAGGGCGTCGCGGAAACGCAGCTTGTCGTCTGCCGCTTGCGCTTCGAGCGTTTCTACGCGGGCCCGGAGTTTGGCGACTTCACGCGCCTGCCAGGCGGTGACCGCGCCGATCACCGTGGCGACCGCGGCGCCGAATGCTTGCACCAGTTCGGGATTCATCCAGCTGTGCGACATTCATCGGCCGCCGTCCTGCCGGGGGACCGGCGTGACGGCGGGCCGGATGACCACGCCCGCGATCACGGGGGTCAACAGGCCGTAGAGGGTCATGGCCGCATCGATCCACGCGATGTCGATCCGGTGGCCTGCGACGAAGGCGATCACGCCGGTGATCGCGACGAGCACCGAGCGTACGAGCGCCGGCTCGGGAAGTCGGGGCGAGGACATCAGATTCGTCCTTCGTTGACGTCGAGCAGGCGATCGAGTTTGAGTTCGAGTGCGCGCAGCCGCTGTTCGCTGCGGAAATCGGCGGCGTCGGAATTGAGCACGTAGCCGACGAGGGTGTCCCGGTAGTCGGAATCGGCCACTCGGGATTGGAATCCCTGGGTGAGCTCGAAGTGCACGCGTCGTAGTTTGTCGAGCAGTTCACGCTGCTCCGCGTCGGAGAGTGCCATGAGCACATCGCCTTTCAGTCGGTCCGCGATGTCGGCGCGGAATCGGTCCATATCGATGCCGCCGGGGTCCCACTTGCCCTGCGTGGATCCGGCCCATTCCTTGTGGCCGATCACGCGCTCGGGGCCGTGGCCGAGCTTGCGCAGGATGGCGGCGCAGCAGCGCACATAGGCGTCGTATTGCGCGGGCGACCAGCCCTCGGTGCCGTTGTTGGCGGCCTCGATGCCGATCGTGAGGCGGTTCGCGTCGTTCTCGGGCAGGCCGGGCCAACGGCCGCGGCCTGCGTGCCAGGCGACGCCGACGGCGACGACGGTGACGGTGCCGTCCTTGGCGAGATGGAGTTGCGAGAGCGGGCCGGCCAAAGTAGGTAGTCCGTGGGCGATTTCGGACGGTGGTGTGTTCGACCCACCGGTGTGGTGGGCGATGACGCCCCAGATCTGTCCGAAGTCGCCGTGCCCTCGCTCCCGCCAGGCGGGGAACTCCACTACGCGCAGACCTTCCTCGCGCAGGACGTCCGCGAGCCATACGGGGTCACCGGTCCAAGCCATGGTTAGTTGCCTTTCATCGAGTCGTCGATTGCCCAGCGCGGACACCGGCGCCCCCGGGCACGTCGGGTCCGCCGGTGTCATGTGCGGTGATGGGCCGGATGCAACCCGGGTTCGGCGGGTCAGGTGATACGCACGTAGGTGCCTGCGGCGTTGATGGTGGCCCGCGAGCTTTGGGCGAACGCGTTGCCGTCCTTGACCTCGACCGTGACCCGATCGCCCTGAGCAATAGCGACCGTCGCGGCGGCGATGGCAGGATTGGCCGTCGTACCGGTGGCGATGACGGTGCCGTTGAGCTTGATCCGTACGGAAATCGAACTGGTGCTCCAGGTACCCGAGGTCCAGCTGATACTGCTCGATACGGTGGCGGTTTCGTTGCCGCCCTGGCTTATCAAGGCATGGGTGTCCACTGTCGAACCGGGATAGCTTCCGGAGTCCGCAGTCCAATTGACCACCTGAATCCATGCATTCGTGGTGCTGGGGCCGCTCTGTGTCCCGGTCTTGTCCATGCTGGACGGGCTGAACCCCGGTTCTGCGAGAGCTGTCAGGTCACCGACACCGGTCATCGCGGCTGTCATCGGGACGGGCGGTGCATAGATCACACCGAGGGCCGACGACGATCCGTGGAACGATGCTGTGGCGCCTGCTCGGGTGACGACGGTTGCCGACAGCTCGCCCACGCCACGGGTATGGGCGTCCGTCGCCTGCGTGGTGCCGGCACTGTCGAAATCGGCCGAGACGACGAGCACCGCGGCCGCGCCTGCTTCGACTCGAGCCAACGCCGAGCCGGCCGCTTCGAGAGCGGCGGTGCTCGACAGGTGTGGCCGGACATCGGCCGACAACTGCCCCGAGCCGCCGCTCGCACCCGGCGCGGATGCCGAAGCGAGTGACACGGCCAGCAAGGTTCCGCCGACGGTGAGATCCGCCCGGATGAAGGGAACGACGATCGGAACATTGTGGCCGGGAATGAAGGACATCGGCGGCGCGGGCAGAGTGACCGTGCCGAGCGGCGGTGCCGGGACAGCTGGGGCAACCGACGGCGGAGCGGGTAGCCTCGCCGTTCTGGGGATATCGGCCACAGCGGGTTCCTCCAAAGCAATCGGATATGGAAAGTGCCGCGCTCGACGGTCGGTCGAGCGCGGCACCGTGGGAAGAGTTGTCGCCGGTCCGGCGCGGGTCAGCTGATGGTGAAGGTGGGCGTGATGAGCAGGGTGCCCTGGCCGCCGAGGGTGGTGGCGGGGATGGCGACCTTGTCGATGAAGGTGCCGCCGGTGAGGGCGGTCCACAGGCCTGCGTGGGTGTAGGAGCCCGCAGGCAGGTCGATGGTGACCTGGCTGCCGGTGACCTGGCCGTTGGCCGGGGCCGTCCAAGTCGTGGCGACCCGCTTGTAAGCGGGCGAGCCGCCGGTTGCCTCATTCGTGCCGGTGGTGCCCGGGTCCGCGGTGTGGACCGAGACGTAGACCGGGGTGGCGATGTTGGCGTAGGCGGTGCACAGCGCGTTCTTGGTGGACGTGACGGCGATAGCCATGGGGTACTCCTTGAAAGTGTTCGTTGGGTGGGGATTTCGTCACTGGGTGCGGATGACCGAGCCCGCGTACCAGGCGTAGGTCGTCACCGGCGAGGTCGGGTAGGTGACCAGCATCGTGTAGCGGGAGTTCGCCGGAATCTCGTCGCAGGTCGCGGCGGGAACGGTCCACGTGGCGATGTTCGCGTCGACCGTGGCCGGCCATGCGCCGAGGGCGGCGCCACCGGGCGCCGTCAGCACGATGGAAATCGTTGTTCCCGCGGGGAACACCGCGCCGCCGGATGGCTGGATGGTTTGGACGAAGCTGGCGCCGGTCGTCAGTTTCAGGGGCTCGAGAGTGGGCTGGTAGCCCAGGTAGCCCGGATCGTTCATTGTGCTCATCGGGTTCCTCGGTGTCGGAGTCGATCTCGGAGCTCTGGTCGCATCCGGTCAGGAATAGGAGCAGAGCGTGCCGTCGAAGTAGACGTTGGTGCCGGACGGGTCGCCGTACATGTTGTTGGCACCTGCGATGTAGTAACCGGGCGCCCAGACGCTGCCCGCGCCTGCGAAGACGACGAACGATCCCGAGGTGCGATAGACCGCGGAACCTTCGACCTCGCCGCTGTTGCGCACGAGTTTCCAGAGGCCGTCGGGACTGGGCGCGCTCCACAACGCGACGCGATAGCTGTATCCGGTGCCGCACGCCTGCGACCACTGCACGCCGACGTTCATCACGTACCAGCCCGGCTTGGTGATCTGGATCTGTCCGGTGGAAAGATCCAGCACATTGACCTTGTTCGCGCTGCGGATGGTGTCGAAGACCGCGCTGTAGCGCGCGTTGCCCGCATTGTGCGCGACAGTGGTGGCGCTCTGCCGGTACAGCGACCACCCGGTCCCCACCAGTGGCGGCGAGGTGGTGTCGGCCGCGACGAACGATTCCAGGTCGAAGCCGAAGGAAAGCGTGGTACCGGACCACGTGCTGGAAACATTGCAGGCGCTGAAGAATCCGACCCGGCGGTTGCCCGCTCCGACCGGGGAGGTGACCGCCGTGTCCTGATATCCGAACCGGCTCACACCGTTGACCAGTACCTCGTAGGAGGAGCCGGATGCGCTGACCGTCACGGTGTCACCGGAACTCAGGGTCAGATTCGTGCGCTCGGCCCAGACGGTGATGGTCAGCTGTCCATCGACCAGCGTTCCCCGTTGCAGTGAGATCCTGGAGGCTCCGACCTGCGCTATGACGAAAGTCGACAGATCGTCGGCAGCACGGAGCAGGATGCCGCTACCGGTGAAACTGCCTGCCTGGTTGGGACGGCCCAGGACGAGGGACACCGACTGCGAATCCGTCATCAGGGGCGTCTTGTACAACGCGAAGGCGCCGCCGGTACTGGTGTGACCGGCCTTGGCGATACCTGCCTGATGGTCGACGACCACTACGTCCGGCACCGTGTGGCCGCCGCTGCTCCACTTGCCGACGTTCCATTTCGCCGCGTCCCACGTCTCGAACTTGTCGGTGAACGCCGCCCCGCCGACCTCGCTCTGCGTCTTGTCCGCTTGCAGGTCGGCGATCGCCGAAGCGTTGGAGACCGAGGTGCCCTGCGCCGCAGTCGCGGTCACCTGCGCGTCGGTGGCGTCGGTCTGCGCCGACGCTGCCGCGTCGAGCGCGCGGTTGGTAACGGTACTCAAGTTGCTGCCGACAGCGTCGATGCCGGCGAAGGACTGCATGACGTTGGACATGATCGAGGCCTGCGCGGCCTCCCAGGTCACCTTCTGCAGGTTGCGGATCGAGCCGCCGGTGTATGCGCCGGAGGGGATCCGCCCGTCGGGGCTGGTCATCGCGAACCGCCGGAGGACGCGTCGTCCGGCGCGGCACTGCCGACCTCGGCATGGTTGCGGTCCAGTTCGCGGGCATCGACCAGGTGCTTCAACTCACCTGATTCACGCAGCTGCTCGATCAAGTGAGCGCGCTCGTCGGGAGTCAGCTGGCTCACGTCGGGCGCCGAGGTCTCGGGGGGTCGGACCGCCCCCTTCTCGGCCCATTGCCCGGAACCGTTGAGCCAGTGGGTGACGCCACGAGCAGGCGGGATGTACTCCCGGAGCTGCTGATCGGAGTGGTGGCGGAACCCGAGATCCCACAGGTGTTTCGACCACTGCCGCAGCACGTCGGGGTGCACGAGCAGCGGCGAGTTCCGTGGGCCGGGCAGCCCGACGAGCGCCCATACGAAAGCATCATAGGGATCGTCGGGGTTGCATTCTTCGTACAATGGAATGGACATGGTTCTCCCGCTTCACATCTGGACGGCGAGGGCGTGGATGTCGTCGACGATGTCGGCCACCACCCGCATGGACTTGGCGAAGGGCATGTCGTGGTCGCGGTCGGAGCCGACGGTGATCTGCCAGGCCGGGCTGGCCGTGCGCGACCAGGCGAGTTCCAGCTCGGTGACCTGTTCCACGTAGATCGACCCCTCGGGCATGCCCTTGACGGTCGAGCCGACTCGATCGCCGAGGAAGAAATGCCCCTGCCCGTGGTCGCCGATCATGTATGGTTCACCGTTGGCCACGGTGAATTTGTGGGTGAAGTGCCTGCGTGTCTTCCACAGGCCCTCTCCGAGAGTCAGCAGCGAGCCGAGGGTGTAGGCGCGGTCGGCGCTGTTCTCGAAATGCTCGTAGTAGTGTGACCATCCCGAATTCAGTTCGCGCTGAGGTGATTTGAATTCCATCCAGGCGAGCAGCGTGTCCGAGAGCAGTGCCGTGGCGATCGTGTTGACCACCGCGGTCGTGCCGTTCGCGACACCGGCCAGGAAGGGGCCGACGAAGGGCACCTCACCCAGCGCACCCGCGGTGACCATGCCGACGAACTGGATCGCCGAGGAGATCGCCTCGTTCACACCGGGCATCGAATGACCGCCCGTGAGGATCTGCACAGCCGACGAGGGGTTCACGACGAACTGCGACGTCTGGATCCCGGTCCGCTCGTTCTGCCGGTACACCACCCAGGGGTTCGAGGGCAGCGTGCCCATCCACCCGGGGTTCTTGTACAGCTCGGGCGCGTTCTGATCGGGCAGCACGTCCGGGCTGTAGTCGAGCAGCGTGTTGTCGAGCACCTGTACCGTGCGCTGCAGGCCGTCCCACATATCGCCGCCGGTGCTGGTGCCGGTCCAGAAGCCGGACTTGTCGACGATGTCGACGACCAGACACCCGTGGCGCAGGTCGGCGCCCGGCCAGGGTTTCGGATCTCCCCGCAGCCACCGTCGCGTGACCACCGCCAGTTGCGCGGTCTCCAAGGTGCCCGCGGCCGCCTCGTGGAAGTTGCGGAAGCGGGAACCGAAGATCGTCCACAGCGAGGTGTCGGAAGCGAAATCGCCCGGTTTGACAACCACCGCCCAGTTGGACTGATCGAGATTGCCCCAACCGCCGATGTCGACAGGATCGTCGGGCAACTGCCACTGGGCATGTTCGAGCCGGAGCAGGTTCAAATGCAGAGCCGTCTTCAAGGCCCAGACGCTCGGCCCGGCGAGCATGAACTCGCGCGGGAACTGCACCGCCGCGGGCAGGAAGGGGTTCGACCAGCAGTAGATGTGCTTGAGTTCCTGGTAGGAGTGCATGAACAGCAGCTCCACCGTCGTGATGCCCCGCTCATCGGTCTTGATGACCGCTTTCTCCAGTCGCCCGTCCCAGCGGGCTCCGTCCTTGTCGACGGTGATGTGCACGTTCTGCTTGGTCCGGCCGTTGATGTCCACGGCCCATCTGGCCAAGTAGTAGTCGTAAGGAAGCTCCAGTAGTCCGGTACCCGACTGGTTCAGCACCCAGCGGAAGTCGGCGCTGATCTCCGCACCGCAGATACCGCGCAGGTTCCAGTCGCCGTCCCACAACCGCACCAGCGGACGAGCATGGCGCCGCTGTTTGCGCGCATCCTTGGCCTGCTGCGCCTCGGCGTAAAGCGCGGGCAGATCCTGGGCGGTCGTCACTGCAGCCCCCAAGGCCGCGACCAGTTCCGCTGCTGCACGACCATCACCGATGCTCCCGCAGGCGCTCCGGTGACGGAGACCGGCACATCGGTCGCCGGGGTGTACGGGGGCACCGGGTAGAGGAAACTTACGCCGTTCATCAGCGCCCAGATCTGCGAGCCGTCGGCCGCGACGATCATCTCCTCCATCGGGTCGGTATCCACCGTGAGGTCCTGGCCCGCAGTGGTCGCGGGCAACGTGATGGTGCGCGCCGCGTCGTCCTCGGCCACACCCCACGAGAAGTCCGGCACCGTCCACCTGCCCGGCGCCGAGCACACCCACTTCAACCACATTGGCTGATCGGTGGGATTGGCGATGCTGACGGTGCCTTGTCTGGTCACACCGGGCTGCGTGCTGTCGGCGGTCGCGGTCCAGGTGCTCGTCACGTCCGACTCCACCCACCACGGATTGCCCGCTACACAGGTCATCACGACCTTGCTCTGCGACTTCAGATGCGGATCCTTGTCCGGCTTGAAGTCCGGCTGCTCCGACATCCGCAGTTTCAGCGACCGCGTGCCGTAATCCGTCGTGATCGTCAGCGTCGAGTCCCTGTCGTAGGCCCACGCTTTCCGCCACGCGGAATCCACTGACTCCCAGGACTGTCCGGCGGCCTGGAAGACATTGACCGCGAATACGACATCGCGTTTGTTGGTCCGGTATCCGCCGAACGACGAACCGATCTGGAACGCGGACTGGTTCCAGATCGTTGTCACCGGAGCGTCGTACAAACCGCTCGGCGATGTCGCCAGCTCGACACCCTCACGGCCACGGCCCTGACCGGCGATCGTCCACACCGATCCATCGACTCCGGTCACCGTGATCATCGCGGCATTGGGCGCCACAGATTCACCTCGATCCAATAGTTTTCGACGCGATGCCTAGTGGGACAATTCCCATTGCATCGCAAGTACTTTCAATCTGCCGATGATGTCTTCGTCGTTCGACATCGAGATATTCACCGTGGCAGGCCGTTCGGCGGAGGGCGCCGCTACAGCACCTGCACCGTCGGTCCGGCTCGGCGCCGAGCGCGAAGCCATCATCTTCTGCAGGAAGAAGGGGTCGGCATTGAGCGCCTGCAGAAAGGGACGGTTGACGGCGGTGGAGCGGGCGTTCATGACGAATTCGCCGTCGGAGAGCCATGCCGGGATCTTGTCGCCGATGGACGAGCCGGGGCCCTGAACGTCACCGCCCTCCGCCCGTTTCAGCGGCGCAGCCCATGGCGCCGGGCTACCGGCGCGCATTTCGAATCCACCCTGCAGGAAATCGAGATCGACGATCCGACGGATCGCCGGTTGCACAGGAATGCTCGATCGATCCGCGATGTGTGTCGGCCCGTCCGGTTCCGGATATCCGCCCGGCGGTGGAATGTCCACCGCGTCGATACCCGGCTCGACCGGCCACGGTGGCATGCCCGGGTCGAGCGCGTCCTTCCAGGTGTACATCTGCTCCATGAGCCGTTGGGCGCGGCCGAACGAGTTCCGCGACATCTTGGAATACAGCGTCGCCTTGTGCCCCAGCTTCCCATTGGCGATATAGTCACCGAAGAACCCCTCGGCGTTATATCCGGCAGCCAGAACCTGATTCAGACTGTATTGAGATTTCATATCGACCGGTATGTTGTCCGACCATTTGTTCTTGATATAGGCGAGGTTGTACGCCGCAGCCTGGATCGCCGAGCTCTGATCATCCGCGAGATCCGTCCATTCTCGACCCGAGAAGATCGACGAATACTCCGACTTCAGTCTGTCGAAGGTTTCTTTCTTCATGTTCGTGAGCCCGATAGAGTTCGAGTGGCCGTCCTTCAACTCACGAAACGGCGTGGTGTGCTCCCGCAACCAATCCTTCAGTTCCCATGTCAGATTCGCATCCGCGCCTTCGTTCAGCACGATCGCCATGACGAGCCGCGGATCCACACCCGCGGCTTCGCCATGTGTGACCGAATCCTGGACCCATCGGGCAACTGTGGGGTCCATATCTTCCGGCGTACCGCGTATATCGGGATTCCATTCGAACTTCGGAGGAGGACTACTCCAAGTGGCCGAATAGTCGTTCATTGAACGCATCCTTCCGACGAGATGACAACTGTTGCCGTCCGGGCGGACCAGCTACTGTGAGAGAAATTTCCGACCCGACGGGCTGGGCTGAGAATGAACGAGCGAGCGCACCCGCCGCGCATAACCGCACGGCGCTCACTGATGGTCACTGCCGCACTCATATCGTTGGCGACGGCAATCGGGTGTACCGCGACCGGGCGCGCGTTCGGCAACCCGGCGAAGCACTATCTCGAAGAGATCCGCATCGACGGATACACCGTAGTGGACCAGATGAGCGATTCCAGCGAGGTCGGCGCGTGGGCCGACGCCCTGTTCATCGGACCTCCGATGACGGATGTACGCGGCATCGTCACCGCACCGGGACTGGAACTCGGGCCTGCGCCGGAGGTTGCGCGCAGCGATGAGTCCATCGTTGGCCCCGATGGCGCCACGTGGGAAGCGTATGGGAAGGGGGCGAACGGTTGCCGCGTCTCGATCCACCAGGGAATCGACGACGCGTACGACGCGTCGAGGTTGTCCCCCAGCGAGATCACTTCGGTGCACAACGGCGCTGCGGCCATCCTGCGCGTCCATGTCACCTGCGGGGACGGATAGCAGTGGAGGCAGCCGTCAGCTGACGAAGATCGAGACTGTGAGTCCGGCTTGGATCGCCTGGCCGCCACCGTGCTGATGCATCAGCACATCGAGAACATCACCTTTCCGTAGCGTCGGCTGCGAAACCAGCGGAATCGATACCGGCACAACCGGTGTCAGCGTGATTGCTTGATCCAGGGCGAGCCCGGCGAAGACCTGGACAGGTACGCCGTCGCGGAGCTGCCGGACAGTGAGGCCGACATAATCGCTCGCCCCTCCTGTCATCGGCGAGAAGCCATGCGGCGCAACCAATTCGATATCGGTGACGGTGTCGCCGCTGTAGAAGGCCGGGGCGTAGGCGCCGGCCAGGACGGCGATGTCGGCGGCGCCGGCCGCTCGAGCCGGAAGCGTCGCGGTGAAGATCATCAGCTCTCCCGAGTAGGTGCGGTGAAGTCGTCGATGAGGCGCTGCATCGATCGATCCCGTCGTTCGTCGCGAACCAGTTCGGCGGCGGTGACGGGACGGGGCATGGGTGTCACGGCCGGCGGATCGCCGCCCGCGGCCGCGATGACGGCGACCTGCACCCCCTGCAGTGCGTCGATGATCGACAGCAGCAGGTAGCTGTCGATCGTGTAGCCCTCGGGCGTGGGCCCGGTAGGGCGATCGGGTTCTTCGTAGAGGTCGAGTTCGGCCTCGGCCTCCTCGGCGGCGACCATCTGCTCGGCGAGCTCACGATCGGTCGCCAGTGCCGACCGATATTGCGATCCGTGTGGCAGCCGGTCTTTGAACGCCCAGATCGTGCGCCAATCACGGGTACGAACGGTGGCGGGCCCGAAGCAGTCCCGGACGTCGATGCCGCGCTCGAGCAAGTCGTAGTCGAGCGCGGCACCGAAACGTTCCCAGAACTCTACGAGCCCTGCGATCCCCCCGGCAGCTCCGCGGCGCCCTGGCCGAAGAGGTGAGCGTAGAGATCTCGCTGGAAGGCGTACCACTCGTCCATCGGCCGCTCAGCGAACAGGGCTTCGACGGCCTCGTGCTGGTCGCCCAGCACGATGGCCATCTGCTCGTCGTCGTCGTGCGTACGACGCAGGGCCAGCACCTGACCTCGGGTGACCGGCGGGATGACGATCTCGTCGGTCAGACGGTAAGGTGCGCGGCGGCGGGGAGCGAGCTCCTGCTGGAGCTGGTGGAATCGGCCACCCGCCTCGGCCGCGGATGTGGTTGCCATGTCGTTCTCCGGTTCTGTTGTGGGACTGTGGAATCGGTGCTACTGCGCCTTCGACGCGCGGCGGCGCTGCGCGGACTCGTCGCCCTTCGGGGAGTGGCCGAGCTTGTAGACGGCGTTCACGTACTCGGTGGCGCTGGAGACGATGTAGTCGTTGGTCCCGTCGGTCATGGTGACGGGGTACTCGGTGGGAATGGCGGACACGGTTCGACCCGCTTTCTTCTCCGGAGGAATGGGCAGGAAAGGTTGTGGGGCGTGCCGTGCCGGAGACACACGACACGCCCCACGCCCAGGCGAAGCCTGGGTGATCAGGGGCGGGGAATACCGCCGCGCGTCAGGCCGAGGCGATGCCGGTCTGGGCGAGCAGGGCCTTCCAACCACTGCCGCCGAAGCCGTGCGCGATGGCGTAGCCCGCGGTGTCGTCCTTGAACGCGACCATGGTCAGCTTCTCCGCGAGCACCTCGGTCGGGGTCCACTGTTCACCGCCGTACTTGCTGACGGCGACCTTCGGCAGCACCTTGAACACGTAAATCGGGTTGGCGTCGTTGCCGTCCTTGCCGATGATGATCGCCGAGTAGTAGGTGATCTGTTCCGAGGCCGGCTGCGGGAAGAACACCTCACCGGAGGCGGCATCGGCGGTGACCTGCGCCAGATTCGCACCGGTGGTCAGCTCGAGGGTCAGCGCGGTGGTCTGCTGCGGCTGGAACTCGATGGTGGTGATATCGCTGGTGATGTCGTTGCGCACCGGCTGCAGTTCGCCGTACGCCTCGATAGGCGCGGCGGTGATGCCGCGGGCGAAGGCCACACCGGTCTTCTTGTCGATCAGACCGACCGGGCGGTAAGCCGCCGGCAGGGTCTGCAGCGCACCGGTGGAGTCGGTGAAGTCCGCCGGGGCCGCGGTGTACCAGGGAGCGATGAACACCGCGGCGTCGAGCGGCTTGAGCAGCAATGACCGCTGAGCCGACTTCAGGGCGGTGAGATTGGTGGCAGGCATGTGTCTCCATTCGAGCGCCCACGTGCACGCGGGCATTGGTTACGAAGATCGGCGCCGGACGGCGCCGTTGAAAGCCCCCGCCGGGGACGGTATTCCGCCGATCTACTGACGACGGGCTTCGATCGAGAAAGAGATCTCGACCATCTGGTTGAGCGGATCGAGGTCGGGCACCTCCGTCAGACCGCGGCTGCGCCGCAGGATCGGCGGATGGAACTTCGGGTCGTCGGCCTCGATCTCCTCGGCGTAGTCGACGAGCACGCCGTTGACTCGGCTCGCGGGTGCGTTCAGCACGGCCGCACGCAACTGGATGGCTAGCTGCTGCGCCTGGCCCCGGGTGGTGCCGATGGCGACGACGCTCATCTTCGCTTTGTAGGTGATGGCGTTGATGTCCAGCGTTCCGCCGGATGTGCGCACCCAGACCAGCGGCAATGCCGACTGCAGGGCCTGTGAGGTGGCGGGCAGGGTGGTGACGGTGGTGGCGATCGGGGTGAACAGGTCGACCAGGAACTGTTCGAAATCGGGGAACTCCCCGGCCGCGGGGTAGGGGGTTGTCATTCCACCGCTTCCGGTGCCTGCCCGAGCGAGACGATCGCTTCGAGAGAGCCGCCGGTCGGCACGGGCTGCGGCAGCGCCGCGTCGACCTTCATGGCCACGCCCTGGGCGAGGTTGAACAGCACGTCGAGGTCGGCTCTCAGCATCGCCAGGCGCGAGACGACCGCCTTGGTTTCGGCGTCGATCTGCTCGGCCAGACCGGGGGAGGGAGAGGATTCGGCTGGGGTGGTCACTGGCTTCTCCAGGAGTCGGGATCACGGGTTTTCGTGGAATCGAATTCGTTCGGACAGGGGCGGACGCTGGTGAGCGTCCGGAAGTCACCGCAAGTGCGACAGATAGGTCAGAGCGCGGCTGTGCAACGGGTCCTTCGGCGGCGGCGCGCCGTAGTCTTCGGACTTCATCACGTTGATGGTGGTGGACCGGTCGATATCGGGTCCGGTACGAAGCCGCCCCTCAGGAGTGCGCATCCTCGGCTGCGCAGCCGTGGGCAGTGGGGCGATGCGGCGCATCGACTCGGCCTGCGTCGAGAACTGCTCGACGACTGTGCCGGCCATGCTGTTCAGCGCAGTCACGACAGCCGCACCTGCCGCGCCCGCGGGTCCGGTGACGGCCCCGGCGAGTGCGGTCATGGCGGCTTCCGCACCACCTGCCGCCCCCACCTGATCGCGCGTATCGCGGTAGATGCTGTACCAGCTGTGCCACTGGAGAAAGGGAAACAGTGCCCCTACCCCGGCTGTGGACAGGAAGCCGCCATCACTCGCGGGCGGACCGTGTTCTTCCTCCTCGACTTCGCCACCTGCGGCAAAGGCTTTCGGTGGCCGGCTCCGGCCGGATATGAGGGCGTGCAGGACAGCCGGTCCTGGCGCTCCATCGCCGGTGCGCGTCCAGTGCGTCCCGATCGGAATCTCCTCAGCAGACATCATCGACCATCCATCAGGGTTCTCCGTTCCAGTGATTGCGTTGCGCGGCTCGGGCCTGACGACCGTCCAAGCCCCGGTAGCCAGGACTCACAGGCCGAGAAGGGGCCGGATCAGGGGCGCGACATGACAAAAGAGTTCGAGCAGTGTGAAGGCGAGTGCGAGCACGGAGTCACCTCCTTTCGAAAGTCGAGCGCCCCGCCCCCGGCGTAGCAGAACCGGGGGCGGGGCGCGGACGCCCTGCGGCTCGACCGTCTGCGACCGCGACGGCGGGAGAAGGGAGCACTGCGCAGGGCGGGCTGGGGGTCGGCGGGTCGGGTGGAGATGCGGACGCCCCGTCCCCGGCCTGGAGGGGCACGCCGGGGACGGGGCGACAAACCCGAACACGGCAGACCGTCTCGACCGCATTGGTGTCGGCGGGAGACGAATACCGGTTCGGGCGGCTGCGGCAGGCTCTGCCCGCTTGTCGATGGACACCGAAAGGGTTTCGGGGGCGTGCCGCAGGGTATCGGTGGAGCGATTTCGCTCCGGGAACGAACGTGGCCCCGTATCCGAGTCCGGATGCCGGGGCCACAACAGCTGATGACGAATTGGGGTAAGAATCGGGTAGAGCTCGAAAACTTCGGGAAGCTCTAGTTGAAGGGAGACGCCGGGCCAGTAACCTGGAGCGAAGCGAAACCGTGGCCAGGGCACAGCTCTGGCGCTGCACCAATCGTCACCTAACGACGCAGAAAAGTCAACACCCGATCGCATGCGAATCACGAAACCGCTGATGAGGACACATAATTCGGTCGACAGCGACAGAGTGCGGACACCGCCGAACACCCCGTGAACGCCGAATGCCGCCCTTACGGTCGGGTAACCGATTGGGCGGCATGGTCTTCGGATCAATGGTCTTCGGACTGATCGGATGGGGGACGACCGGGAATCGAGGGCGGACACCGTGCAGACAGGCATCTAAAGCACGGCACCTCTTCGGAGCCGGGCGTCGCCGGTCGACTGCTGTCCCGACCCGAGGCGGGAGCGGCGCGGATGGGCAAGATGCTGATCGAGCACCTCACCGACTACGAACATCTCCGGCCAGCCGGGCGCCCACGGTCCGGGAGCGGGCGTGATCTTTCCCGCGTCGCGCAGAGTCTGTATTCGACGCACGGTCAGAGTGCGGAACTCGCCACCGAGTTCCTTTGCCAGATTCGCTATTCCAGAAGCATTCAGACGATGGGTGCGGGCCCGGCGCACCATGGCGGGGTCGATGTCGACCGACGGGGCGGGCGGGCTGATGACCGACATGGCGGCGCGCACCACGCGAGCGATCTCTTCCGGCGCGGTCTGCACCCCCTCGGTCATGGCGAAGGCGATGATGTTCGATTCCAGCCAGCGCGCGAGCCCGGCCGTGGCGGTGGGACCGTTGTAGGCGAGCCCGCGCTGCTCGCAGATCAATCGCACCCAGCCGACCAGTGTCGCATGCATGTGATCGGCGATCTGCGCGGCGGCGAGGTTATAAGGCAGCGGCTGTTCGCCTGCCTTACGGTGCATGCGATGGTCGGCTCTGCGGCCTGTCCTCGCTTGGCCTGTTCGCGTGATCGTGAGTTCCTCGAGCAGACCGGGGATCTCACGCAGCGACGCGACGAGATCCCGTATCGCCGATGTCGTCAGGAAGAGAGCGTGGTCTTCGCCGGTCATCCGCGCCTCCTCGACTTCGTCTCGCCCACTTCGCTGTTGATCGTCTCGGCGAGGCGGAGGACATGCCCGTAACGGATGTAGTCGTCGGTGTGCCTGCCGTCGTACAGGTAGCCGCGCGCGAAGGCCACCGCGCCTGCCCAGCTCCGCCTGTGCTCCAGCGACCACCACCGTTGCATCGCGTGCCTGGTGCCCGCGTCGAGGAGACTTCGCCCCCAGCGCAGCGCCGCGCCCGGGGAGGCGAGACTGAAGTAGCCGGTGAGGTCGGCGATCGAGCGCAGCGGGTTGCCCGCGGGAAGAGCCGTGATCGGATCGCCGGACGCGGCGGCCCAGTAGGCAGGCAGACCGGGCACATCGCGTTCGCCGGCGATGCCGTAACCCCCCGGGTCGGTGCCGACGCAGCGGCCGGACGGACGCAACGGATCGGCGATGAGCGCACAGGCCAGGACATTCGGATAGGTCAGCTCGCCCCGCCCGATCTCCGCGGCGACATCGCCCGCGATCGCCGCGCCCTGGGAGTATCCCGCCAGCACGACGCTGCCGGTCACCTCGTCGAGCGCGGCGAGCATCGCCTGCCGTCCGGCCGCTCGGCTTTCCGTGTAGGACATCGCGCGTCCGTAATCTGCGGGGTACTCCACGAAGCGCGGCGCGAATCGATCGGCATCGAGATGCCGGGCGAAGGCCGCGCTGATGTCGTCGCCACGCGGGTTCCATGTCCCGCCGAGCAGCAACACGTCGATCCGGTTGGCTTCCCTGGCCATCGTGTTCTGGGCGCGAAACACTTTCCGGACCGCGCGCATCATCGGAGCCGCCTTTCCCGGGTCGGGGCAGAGACAGCGGCGGCTGGACGACGGACTCGACGACGTGAGGCCACTGATCGACGGGATGCCGCGAGAGACAGGTTGGCCGGATGCGTGGCGATCGAATTCCCGAGTTCGGGCCACACCGGATTGGCGTAGCCGTAGTCGACATAGACCATCCGGTCGTCGACGCCGGTGATCACACCGCGCTCCGTTCGGCCACGGCCGGTGTGTGACACCGGAGAGGTGAACAGCACCCGGCGCCCGATGCTTCGCCGGAATTGCTCGAGGTCGCCGGCGCTCATCGGCCGCCCCCGACATGTCGGCGAGAGTCGCCGTAGCGGGCTCGCGCATCCGCCTGCTGCCGCACCGCGACCGCGGTTGCTGAACGGTGGCCGTACCAATCGAAAACTACCGGAACCCAAACATGACTTACATCACAAATCACCACCAGCGACCTGGCCGCCGCCATCATCGGGGGCCACCCGGAAGCAGGTCGACAGTCCGGCAACCCAGCCTCGCGGCGATGCGCGCCAACTCCTCGAGCGTGAAGGAGCATCGCGCGGCCAAACGGTCAGCCAGAGCGTCCGCACCGATACCCAGGGGTTCCAGCAGGTCACCCGAGTCGACTCCGGCCTCCCCGAGAGCGCACCACACCCGCTCCGCAATCATGGCATCTAACCAATCCATACGGATCACCATAAGGTCCGTTCGGACTTGCTGCAATTCCGAACGGATGCCAGCACTTCGCAAGCCATCTGCCGCCACGCCGAAGAGGACACACCGCAATGCGTTTGCCAGGTAGCCGTTCGGACCTCAGAATGGTCCGTATGGGCGCAAAAGAGACTTCGTCGGCGATCAATCGTGCGGTGGGCAACGAGTTGCGGGCAGCACGTGCGCGGCGAGACCTCACCCGCCAGCAACTGGCGGGACTGACGGGCCTGGCCGTCAGCACGATTCAGCGCTTCGAGAACGGCGATCGATCACCGGACATGCAACAACTGCACGCTCTCTGCAGCGCTCTCGGCATCCCTATGCGCGATTTCGTCGCACTTGCGCTTCAAGACGTCGAGCGAAAGGAGAACTGAATAGTCCGCCCAGATCAGGCGCAGCGCGAACTACTCACTTCGAGCGTCGGCCGCAGTGCCGCTTCGGCATATTGGACGACGGCCTGGATCGGGTCGATATCCATTGCCCAGGAGGTCATTACGACGTCGCACAACGTGGCCGATCCATGCAATACCCGATCCGCCACATCCACACCTATTGCCGCTTCCAGCGCTGCCATAGCACCCACACCTGCTACCAGCTCCGTCACGGAGTCGATCCGGTCCACGACCACACTTCCCCTTTTGTCTCATTGCTCACTTCGAGCGCGACTCCGTGGACCAACCGAACTCTCGTCCCAGAATCAGGCTAGTTATATCCCATCGACGTTGCATAGTCTCTTCAATGTGTCTCGGCCACAGGTGTTTTGGCGGGTATCCAGCAAGGATGCCGACGGATCGGACAAGTAACTGGGAATTCGCGAACACTGCTCATATCGGGACCGACACCCGGCGAGCACAGAGCATTGTCGGACTTGCTCGATCACGCCACGATATCGGCGGACACCAGGGAATCCGATGGAGGCCGACCACCGCACGCGGTCGATGCGAGGGATCGTCCACATGTCGTCCATGCTGTGCCGAACCGGTTGCACACCAGCGGGAATGGGCTGCCGGCCGTCCGGGAAGAAGCCGAACAGAGCATCGGACGATCCCCTGCCTGCGATACAGCCGCGCCGAACCGACGTGCCGGATCAATCGGGTCGGGGAACCTCCCACAGCGCGCTGACCGGCACCGCGAGCATCTTCGGACCGAACGGCAGCGTTAGCGGTCCGAGATGCTCGCCGGGACGCTGCAGACTGCGGGCGGCGGCGCCGATGATGCTCGCCGCCATACCGGCATCGACGAACGCCATTTTCGGTGTGGTCGCACACGTCGTGGCGGTTTGGTCGCTACTCGCCGCAGCAGTCGGGCGCGGCTGATTCCGGCCGGATCAATCGATCGAGGCGCAGAAGGATCATCATCTTCCAGAGCTGCCTGTCCGCGCCTTCCGGCTTCAAGCGAGTAGTTCACGCATCCAGGCGGGAATCTCGTCGGCGACGCGGGGGTAGTCGGCGAGTTCCTGACGGACGTCCTCAGCGGTCGGGGTCGGGGTCCATTCCGGGAGGGTGTGCCAGGAGAATCTCGCCTCGTAGCGGCTGGGGCCGGCGATGTGGATCCGGCCGCTCAGCCACGTTCCGGCGATCGGGTCGTGGGCGAACTGCTTGTACTCGAACAGCAACTCGCGCAGGGCGTCGGAGGCTTGCAGATTTTCCACGGAGTCGTCGGTTCGGCGCACCTGGATGCCGCCGCCCGCTTCGTGGCCGATCACGGAGACCCACAGGATCGCGAACTTCCAGTCCGAGCCCAGAATCGCGACGACCTCGTCGACGCAGGCCCGCTCGTACAGCTCGGCGGTGATCTCGGGGGCGCTCGACAACTCCCATCGCGCGGTGATCCCCGTGCCGGCGAAGTTCGTGTTGACCGCCGTCAACATCTCGGCCACGGCGGCGGCCGGTTCGGTGGCACTGAACAGCACGATCTCGATACCGTCGTCCGCCGAGGCGCCCGCTCGCTCCGCCATCCGGCGCACCTCTCCCGAGTGCACGGCGCCCAGGTAGGCATCCAGCTTCTGCCGGAAATCCTCGGCGAGCTCGGGGTCGGCGCCTTCGCCGTAGTCGCGGTCCTCGGTCATCGCCAGGAGGAGGCGGCCATCAGGACCGACCGCGAGCTGGTCGATACGTTCGTGTTCACGCACTGTCATCTGTCAGGCCCCGTCCTGTGCCGTCTCGGGTCTTCCCGGATGGGACCCGAACCGGGGGACTCTACATCATCAATTGAGCATGTGTCGGCGTCCATGAACGCAAGATCACTTGCGGGTCAGGTCATTTCGAGGCGCGGCCCGGACGTCGACGGAGGTGACGACGCGGCGATCCGTGGCTGGCTCCTTCCGAGAGGATCAGCGAAGCCGATCCCCGAGCACCACCTGCGGCACAGCACTGATGCAGGCCGCAGCATTGTGCCTTTCGAGCGCTGGAGCGGCCGGAACCTCGTGAAGCCGCGGACACATGTCGGCTCGATGCGTATTCGCTTCGCCCGCATCGACTTACCGCGCCAGGCGACACGGCCGGACATCCCCTTGTCCGCAGAGGACATGAACGCGATTGCCGAGCAACCGGTGTGCTGACGTCGCCGACACAAGACAGCCCCGAACGGTGCGTCAACACCATCCGGGGCCTGGGTGAGAACCTGGTACCAGCAGATTCGCACCGTAGGCAAGAGCCTACTAAACCGATTCTGGCATTTCCGCCACTCTCCCCCGCTTGCACAGCTGCGCCCGTCTGTCCCGGCACGGGTGACACGCCTTGCCCGCGTGGTCGTCGCCCGTCAGAGGGGCCACTGCACCCATTCCGATGACACAGAGCCGACCGGTAAAGGCGGACTCGGACGGTTCCAGCGTGGCTGCTGGGCGCGGCGCGTCGGTCGGCATCCGGGTTCCCCGGCGCTGCGGCCGACGGCCAATGGCTCTGTGCAACAGCCCAGTCCCGGCGGGCCGAGTAATTCCCGGCCCGCGTTCACACCAACCGACAGCGGAACGCAGCAGGCCGATCGAGGTGGCAGGCGATATGTGAACCCGTGCCTTTCGCGGTACGGGGTACGCCCTGCCCTCGGCTCCACTTCGCGACCTCCCGAGGTGGGTGGAAAAGAGACCAGGGACGCACCCGAATTCTGCGGAAACGGGAACGAGCGGCCCGGAGGATCCGGACCGCTCGCGCGAGGTCGATCACTCAGCTGGGGACGGGGGCGTCGGCCGAGCCGGAGAGCAGCAGCGGGAGCAGGACGCCGGTCAGGCTGTCGGCCGAACCTGCGTTCGGGGAGGGCTCCCCCGGCGCGACGATGTCGGCGGGGTCGGACGGCACCGGGGTCCCGCCACCGCCACCGATCAGGCCCGCCAGGAGGGCGGCCAGACTGTCCGCCGAGCCGGTGCTCGGGGCGGTGGGGGCCGGGTCGGCCGGGGTCTCCTCGGCGGCGGCGATACCGGAGCCGGCCAGGAGCAGGCCCGCGGAAGCGGCCAAGGCGAAACCGATCTTGCGAATCATCATGTGAAATCTCCCCTGAGAATTCTTCTCGATCACCGCGGCGATGATCATCGACCGAGGTGTGTCGCGGCATTGACACAAGAAATAGGGCCTCTGTCAGGGCCATCTATTTCACAGATTGGAGCGGAAAAGAAAACGAGCGGACCGGAAGAATCCGGACCACTCGTCGGCATCACGCGGAGTCGATTACGAGGCGGCAGGATCAGCGGGCGGGGTGGTGGTGCCACCGCCCAGCAGACCACCGAGCAGCGCGGCCAGGCTGTCCGCCGAACCGGTGCTCGGGGCAGGATCGGCCGGATCGGCCGGGGTCTCCTCGGCCACGTCGGAAGGATCGGCCGGCGGGGTGGTGGTGCCGCCACCCAGCAGACCACCGAGCAGCGCGGCCAGGCTGTCCGCCGAACCGGTGCTCGGGGCAGGATCGGCCGGATCGGCCGGGGTCTCCTCGGCCACGTCGGAAGGATCGGCCGGCGGGGTGGTGGTGCCGCCACCCAGCAGACCACCGAGCAGCGCGGCCAGGCTGTCCGCCGAACCGGTGCTCGGGGCGGTGGGGGCCGGGTCGGCCGGGGTCTCCTCGGCGGCGGCGATACCGGAGCCGGCCAGGAGCAGGCCCGCGGAAGCGGCCAAGGCGAAACCGATCTTGCGAATCATCATGTGAAATCTCCCCTGAGAATTCTTCTCGATCACCGCGGTGATGATCATCGGCCAAAGTTCTATCACGGGCTTTTCACAGGAAATAGGGCCGCGAACTGGGATGCCGGACAACACAGTAACCATCGGTTAGCCGTTTCGAGCGAACCGTTCGCTCGGCTTCTTTTCGCACCTCGGAGCATTTGTCGTTCGCTCGGCCTACGGGCGAAACCCTTGATTCCCCGGTCACGAACACCATTCACTGCGACGTCGCGGCGACGCATGGCGGATGGGCGCCAAAATCTTGGACGGCAGTCCAGTTCGCGCCACCCCTTCGGCGTGCGACGAGAGACCGACAACGACCCCATAGAACTGGTGGCAGCCAGATAATTTTCAGCAATTATGTGATCTATTTCACCATCTGAAACAGTAACGTTTGAAACAGAGGTGTCCGGGCAACGTCAATCCGTCGCATTTTCCGGCTCCGCACGCCGGCCTGCCTGCGCCGATGCGCCACGACGCGAGGCTGAGACACCCGCGCTATCGCGCGCATCGCTCGGATACCGGCGAGCCGGCATTTGCGCGAATCCAATGATTCAGGGCCGGTAGCTACTCGTCGCTGTCGTCGGAGCCGGCCGCGGATTCGGAGGTCTCCGTGGCCTTCTCAGGTTCATCCTTGGGCTCGCACTTCACCACCGGAATGGGATCGTATTTCACGGTGCGCGTGGTCCGGGAGATCTCGGCGCCGGTCGCCCGGTCGGTGATGACCCTGGTGTCGCTGATCGTGAAGCCGGGCGCGCCTTGGGTGGCGATGCAGTCGTCGCCCTCGGGCAGGGTGATGGTCTCCGGCTCGGTGGGCTTGGTGCGCTCGCCGGTGATCGACTCCACGTTCACCCTCTTGGTGCCCCACAGCCGGACGGTGACCTGCGAGCTGGTGGTGAAAGCCTCGATGTAGACACCGGTTTCGGTGTTGTTGCGGAAGGCCAGGT
Organism: Nocardia higoensis; assembly: GCF_015477835.1. Taxonomy (NCBI): domain Bacteria; kingdom Bacillati; phylum Actinomycetota; class Actinomycetes; order Mycobacteriales; family Nocardiaceae; genus Nocardia; species Nocardia higoensis. The sequence goes on from NZ_JADLQN010000003.1 coordinate 154,093, forward strand.
CGATGGCGCCGTCGAAGACGGTGGCCTCGCGGGCGGCGGGGTAGCGCGAGATGTAGTAGCTGTGCTCGGTGTGGCCCGCGTCCTCGAGACCGGCGAAGTAGGCGGCGTTGTAGAGGGTGGTGGCGAACTGGCTGATGCCGCCGCCGACCGCGGTGCTCGGCCTGCCGTGGTCGATGATGCCGGACTCGACGTAGCCCTCGGCGGTGCCGCGCGGGCCGGTGAATTCGTTGAGGGAGAACGTATCTCCCGGCTTCACGACCGCGCCGTTCACCTTGGCGGCGACCACGGCGATATTCACCCCGGACGGGCCGCTGAAGCCGCCGGTGCTGAATTCGCCCATGGGCTCGATGATTCCGAGCTTCTCGGCAGCCTCGGTGGTGAGCTTCGGATCGACCTTGGCGTAGACGGCGGGCGCGCTGCGCTGGGTGGCGACGAGCAGGGCGGGCAGCTGTTCGAGGGTCTTGGGCCAGTCGACCTTGTCGCCGATGACGGCGGGCACGACGACGGGCTTGCCGCCGGAGATCTCGAAGGTGGCGTCCTTCGGCTCGACCTCCGATTCCTTCAGCTGCGGTTCCAGCGCGGCGATCGCGGCGTTCTGGTCGTAGTTCACCGCCAGGCCGCCCTGTCCGTCGGAGGCGAACGAGAGCACGGTGGCGATCTGGGCGGGAGTGAGCACGGCGTCGCGGCCCTTGCCCTTGAAGACGATGTCGCCGCTGACGGCGGGTTGGGCGATCTCGCGCAGGGCGCGGTCGACGGCCTCGGCGGTGACGGCGACCGGGGCGGGAACCATGGGCAGGATCAGTGATTCGCCGTCCATCCAGTGCTCGATCAGCACGGTCCGGGCTTCGGGGCGGTCCATGACGCGACCGGTGGCGGGCGGGACGGCGACGGGTCTGCCGTTGTCGAAGCGGATGGCGCCTTCGACGGTGGGCCTGTCGTGGGTCTGCAGGGCGTCGAGCTGCCGGTCGAGCGCGGCGTCGTCGACGGTGCTGGCGACCCGGACCTCCCGGGTACCGAAAAGGGAGACGAAGCGGGTGAGTGGGTTGAGGGGCTGGCCGCCGATCCGATCCCAGGTGCCGTCCCAGTCGACGCCGAGCCCGGCGGCGGCGGGCACCATGCTGTCGCGCGCATCGCCGAGGTGCAGGCCGATCTGCTGGGCGTCGCGGCCCTCGAGGGCGCTGCGCAGTTTCGCGTCGGCATCGTCGACATCCATGCCGCCGATGTCGATGCCCGCGACGATCACACCACGGGGCACGTCACCGGCGGACATCGCGGTGTCGGTCAGATAGGCCAGGCCCACGACCGCGAACACCGCGCCGGCGATGATGCCCGCCCGCTTGCCCTCGGGCGACCTCCACCACGGCGCGGTGCCGGGTCTGGTGCCGCCGGGTCTGCTGCCGTTCGGTCCCCGGCCGCCCGGGCCCTTCCCCGCGGGGGCGATGCCACGGCCTTCCCGCTGACCGAACAGGCCGCCGGACGCGACAGGCGAGCCCTGGGCCTGGGCCTGGGCCTGGGCCTGGGCCTGGGCCTGGGCGGCAGGGTGGGATGCGGAGGTGGACAGCGGCACGGTCGGCGTCGAGTCGCCCGGCCACTCGGCGCCCGGGGCGACCGCCGGGTACGGGTAGGCGGTGGTGGGCGGATCGACCTCGGACCGGTGCGCTTCGCCCGGTTGCTGCGCGCGGAACCCAGCGGTGGGCGCGTCGGCGATCCGATTCGATTCGAGGAGCCGACGTAGACCGACCTCACCGCCGGGCTTGTCGCTCCGGCCGCTGCGTCCGGCGCTCGACTCGCTGGTCACGAACCGTCCTCCCAGTGAAGCTCACGTCTTCTGGCTCGCACTGCACGAACCTCGGGCCACGATACCGACCCCGCGCCACAACGTCAGCGCGGCGGAAAGCCGGGCAAACACGGCGCGAACGGTCGCGCAGGCCCGACAGGAGAAAGGCTCCGCGCGGTTGCCGGGTCGGGGGTCTGGCAACTGCGCGGAGCCGATCTGTTTATCGAGGCATCCCCACGGGCGTTACACACTGCGCGCAGAATCGAGTGGATCGGCCTCGAAGCAGCACCGGCCACACCCGAGGAGAGGGTTGGAATGCAACTGGGAATGATCGGCTTGGGGAGGATGGGCGGCAATATCGTGCGCCGGATCGTGCGCGCCGGGCACACCGCCGTCGGCTACGAACGCAGGGCATCGGCCATCGAGGATCTGCGCGTCGAACTCGGGGAGTCCTTTCAGGGCAGCACCGATCTGCGCGAGTTCGTCGCCGCCCTGACGACGCCGCGGGTGGTGTGGGTGATGATTCCGGCGGGCGCGACCGGAGCGGTGATCGACGAACTCGCGGGCCTGCTCGACCCCGGTGACATCGTGATCGACGGTGGCAACAGCCGCTACCACGACGACATCGCCCGCGCCCGGCAACTCGCGCCGAAGGGCATCCACTATGTCGATGTCGGCACCTCGGGCGGAGTGTTCGGACTCGAACGCGGCTTCTGTCTGATGATCGGCGGAGATTCCGGACCGGTGGCCTATCTGGACCCGCTGTGGAAGTCGATCGCACCCGGTGTCGAGGCCGCGCCGCGCACCCCCGGCCGCACCGGCGAACCCTCGCCCGCCGAACACGGCTACCTGCATTGCGGACCCCCCGGTGCTGGTCATTTCGTGAAAATGGTGCACAACGGCATCGAATACGGGGCGATGGCCGCCTACGCCGAAGGGTTGAACATTTTGCACAAGGCCGATTACGGCCTGCGGCAATCAGGGGAATTCTCGGCGGAGGAAACGCCACTGGCTCACCCGGAGCTCTACCGCTATCAGCTGGATGTGCCGGAAGTCACAGAAGTGTGGCGGCGCGGATCGGTGGTCGCGTCCTGGCTGCTCGACCTCACAGCGGGCGCGCTGCACGCCGACCCGAACCTGGACTCCTTCGGCGGCCGGGTCTCCGACTCCGGGGAAGGCCGCTGGACGCTGGACGCCGCGATCGACGTCGGCGTGCCCGCGCCGGTGCTGGCGGCGGCGTTGTTCGGGCGGTTCTCCTCGCGCGGGGAGGCGCTGTACGCGGACAAAGTGCTCTCGGCCATGCGCCTGGCCTTCGGCGGGCACGACGAACGACCGGCGCGGTGAGCGCGCCCTCGCCGCCGGACCGTCAACAGCTGCTCGGTTCGACGGTGGTGTCACCGGTGTACTCGTATCGCACGGCGCCCACTCCGCCGCGGGGCAGGACGACGGCCGGGCCGCTGCCCGGGGTCCAGGTTCGGGGTACCAGCACCAAGTTGTGATCGGTGCTCATCACCAGCACCATGCCGTCGTAGCGGTAACGGTATGCGGTGCCCGGATCGCCGCACCGGGTCGTCGTCACGCCTTCGGTGTCCAAGCCGAGCCCCTTCTCGCTGAACACGACCACGCTCGGGGCTGTCGGCAAGTTGCGAGCGACCTGCGCTGCCCGGCCGGTGCCGACGGCCAGCGAATAGTCGGTCGCCCCCCAGAAGAATGCTCCCCCGACCAGTAACAGCAGCAATCCCCATTCCAGTGGGGCGAGCGCGTGGTCCGGGGCCGCGCGATCACCCTCGAGCTGGTGCAGCTGCGCACGCCGCACCCGCACCACGACAGACAGGATCAGCACCCCCACGATGAAGCAGAGCGGTGCGACACCGAGGCCGCGGTTGAATGTCATGTCCACGAGGAGCCGGGAGAGGCCGTTGGCCACGAGCAGCAACGCGACGACCGCGAATGCCCAGAGGAAGCGGCCAGGAATCCGGGCACGGCGGATCGTCCCGGGCAGGATCGACCATCCCCAGACCAGAGCCAGCACGACGGCACCGACTACCGCGACCGGGACGAAGAGCCCGTCCGCACTTCGCATCACGTAATCGGTGGTGCTCAGCCCCAATACCGCCGAATTCACGCCGAAGTAGGCGCAGAAGCCGCGCGCATGGAAGAAGCCCCAGTAGAACAGCAGACCCGCGAGCAGTGTCGCCGGAGCCACGAACTGGCCGATGATCTGAGCGACCTGGGGCAGACCCGTGAAGGCCGACGTCGCGCTCGCGGCTGTCTCGGGTCCGGCGGCAGTCGAATCGGGCGGTGGGGAGGAGTCAGCCATCGCCGGGGCCGTCCGTTCGGGTCGGGCCAGTCGTTTCGCCTCCGTCGTCGGAAGGGGCACCGGGCCCGGCTTCTTCGGTCGGCGTGTCGATGGTCGTCGGGGACTGGGCGTCGGTGGGATGCGTGGACTCGGTCGAGGGTTCCGTCGATACACGGCACGGAACGGCGTAGACGACGACGGTCTCGCCGACCGCCGCCGTGGCCCCGCTACGCTTTTCGGCACCGCTGAAGAAGGGCCGGTCCATCCTCGAGAACAACAGCGTGCTCGGCGGCATGTCTGCGAGGCAGCCCTGCTCCGCGCCCGTCGGATCGGTTTCGACCACGACGGACACACACGTCGGGCTCAGTCCCTGCGCCGCACACCCTTGCGCGACAGTGTCCGCGATGATCTGCCGCACGTTCTCGGCCAGGAAGCCGGCGCCGAACCGATACTCCCCGAGATCGATCGGCAAGCCACCCGCCTGTCCCTGTGGTCGCTGACCACCAGGGTTCCCCGGCGCGACCTGATCGCCCTCGGGGGCGGGGATGCCGGGAACTTCTCGATCGCCGTGACCGGAGGCCGTCGCGGGCACCGGCTCTGTCCCGGACAACTCCGCCTGCTCGTCACAACCGAGCACACCCATCGCACCCAACGCCAGCACTGCTACCGCCCGGCACCACATGTGCCATCGCCTTCTTCCCACCTCGAAGCGATCGGATGTGTGTTGAAGCGGACGTTACCCAGCTGACCCGAGCCGGACCTGCGTATGGGACTACTCGACTTCTCGGGCAGGCACAGGTGGGGACGTGGTTCCGGAGAGGCATGGCGCCCGCGGACCCGCCGAGCCCCCAGCGCTCGGCGGTCCGCGATCCGTGGGCGCCCCTCCGGAATCCCTGGGTCAGCGCTCGATGATGGCGACCACGCCCTGACCGCCCGCCGCGCAAACCGAGATCAGCGCGCGACCGCCGCCGTTCTCGGCGAGCTGCTTGGCGGCGGCGGCGATGATGCGACCGCCGGTCGCGGCGAAGGGATGGCCCGCGGCCAGCGAGGAGCCGTTGACATTGAGCTTGCCGCGGTCGATCGAGCCGAGCGCGCCGTCCAGACCCAGGCGCTCCTTGCAGTACTGGTCGGACTCCCAGGCCTGCAGGGTGGCCAGCACGACGGAGGCGAACGCCTCGTGGATCTCGTAGTAGTCGAAGTCCTGCAGGGTGAGGCCGTTGCGGGCGAGCAGGCGCGGAACCGCGTAGGTGGGGGCCATCAGCAGGCCGTCGGGGCCGTGCACGTAGTCGACGGCGGCGACCTCGGAGTCGACCAGGTGGGCCAGCACCGGCAGGCTGCGCTGCGCGGCCCACTCGTCGCTGGACAGCAGCACCGCGGACGCGCCGTCGGTGAGCGGGGTGGAGTTGCCCGCGGTCATCGTCGCGCCGCCGGCCTTGACGCCGAAGACCGGCTTCAGGGTGGCGAGCTTCTCGATCGAGGAGTCCGGGCGCAGGTTGTCGTCGCGGGTCAGGCCGAGGAAGGGGGTGACCAGGTCGTCGAAGAAGCCGCGGTCGTAGGCGGCGGCCATGTTCTTGTGCGAGAGGTAGGCCAGCTCGTCCTGCGCCTCGCGGCTGATGCCGAATTCCTTGGTGGTGACGGCGGCGTGCTCACCCATCGACATACCGGTGCGCGGCTCGGCATTGCGCGGGATCTCGATGCCGATCATGCTCGGGCGCAACTGGCCGACCAGCTTCGCGCGCTCCTTGCCGGAGCGGGCGCGGTTGATCTTCAGCATCCATTCGCGCATCGGCTCGCTGACGCCGATCGGGGCGTCGGAGGTGGTGTCGGTGCCGCCGCCGATGCCCGCGTCGATGCGGCCCAGCGCGATGGCGTCGGCCACGGTGACCACCGACTGCATGCCGGTCCCGCAGGCGAGCTGCAGGTCGTGGGCGGGGGTGTAGGGCGAGAGGCGGCTGCCGAGCACGCTCTCACGGATCAAGCTGTGCTCGCCGACGCGCTTGAGCACCGCGCCGCCGACGACCATGCCCAGCCGCTCGCCCTGCAAGTTGAAGCGGCTCACCAGGCCGTCCAGGGCGGCGGTGAACATGTCCTGGTTCGACGCCTTCGCGTACGCCTTGTCCGAACGAGCGAACGGGATGCGGTTGCCGCCCACGATGGCGACCGGACGTGCGGTCTTCGGGGTGCTGGCGCTGGCTGTGGTCACTCGGCTCTCCAAGTCTCGTCGGTATGGATGTCTCAGCTGCGGTACCGCGCGACCGAAGTGGGTACGCGGTGCGGTGACACGGGCTGCCGCGGCGGCCGCGCGATCCGCGTCCATGCGGCTGAAGCACCGCGTCGCTGCGGTTTACATTAAACTTACTCTGGAGTAAGTTAATTGTCGACACCGCACCCCGCGAATGTGGTCGCAGCCGCAAGATCGACTCCCCGCGAGACGATTCCGCCCCGGCCCGACCCGAACGCCCGTGCGAGCGGGGCGCCACCACACCGGCTACAACGAGAGAGAAAAGGGAGGAACTGTGGCAGCCAAGAGCAAGGGTGCACCCAACCTCTACGGATCGTTCGTCCACTCCGCCCCCGGTCACTTCCTGGCGAGCAAGCTGGGCCTGCCCCAGCCGGAAACGCTGCGCCGCTATACCCCGGGTGAGCCCGCCCTGCCCGGTCCGGTGCTGCTCGGCGGCAAGGGCCGGGTCGTCGAGCCGCTGCGCGAGCTGCTGAGCGACTACGAGATCGCCGACGCGCCCGCCCAAGGCGTCAAGTACGGCGCGCTCGTCTTCGACGCCACCGGCATCGGTGCCATCGAGGACCTCTCCCAGCTCTACGAGTTCTTCCAGCCCGCCATGCGCAGCGTCGCGCCCTCCGGCCGTCTCGTGGTCATCGGCACCACGCCGGAACTGGCCGCGAGCGTCGAGGAGCAGATCGCCCAGCGGGCGCTCGAGGGCTTCACCCGCTCGGTCGGCAAGGAACTGCTGCGCGGCGCCACCGCCCAGCTGGTCTACCTGCATCCCGAGGCCGCGACCGGCGCGACCGGCCTGGAGTCGACGCTGCGCTTCCTGCTCTCGGCCAAGTCCGCCTTCGTCTCCGGCCAGGTCATCCGGGTCGGCAAGGACGACGCCACCGCGCCCGCCGATTGGGCCAAGCCGCTGGCGGGCAAGGTCGCCGTGGTCACCGGCGCCGCGCGCGGCATCGGCGCGACCATCGCCGAGGTCTTCGCCCGCGACGGTGCGACGGTGATCGTCGCCGACATCCCGGCCGCCGGTGACGCGCTCTCGGAAACCGCCAACAAGGTCGGCGGCACCGCGCTCGCCCTCGACGTCACCGCGCCCGACGCCGCCGACAAGCTGGCCGCGTTCGTCGCCGAGCGTTTCGGCGGGCTCGACATCATCGTGCACAACGCGGGCATCACCCGCGACAAGCTGCTGGCCAATATGGACGACGCCCGCTGGAACGCGGTCATCGGCGTAAATCTGGCCGCCCCGTACCGCATCACCGAGGCGCTGGTCGCCAAGGGCGTGCTGAAGGAGGGCGGCCGGGTGATCGACGTGTCCTCCATCGCGGGCATCGCGGGCAACCGCGGCCAGACCAACTACGGCGCGTCCAAAGCGGGTGTCATCGGCATGGTGCAGGCCGAGGCCCCGAAGCTGGCCGAGAAGGGCATCACCATCAACGCGGTGGCCCCCGGCTTCATCGAGACCGCCATGACCGCCGCCATCCCGGTCGGCACCCGCGAGGCGGGCCGGCTGATGAGTTCGCTGCTGCAGGGCGGTCAGACCGTCGACGTCGCCGAGGCCATCGCCTACTTCGCGAGCCCCGGATCCAACGCCGTCAACGGCAATGTGGTGCGCGTGTGCGGCCAGGCCATGCTCGGGGCGTGAGGTAACACATGGGATCGGACACGACACAGGTGATCTCGCTGCGCGAGACGCCGAAGAACTCCACGCTGTTCGCACAGGCGGCGCTGGGCGCGGTGCCGCTGGGCACGTCCCGCAAGCAGACCATCCCCGACCGGGTGGTGGAGTTGACGGGCCTGCGAGTCGACCCCGACCACCTGGCCGACTACTGCCGCGCGACCGGCCTGCGCTACAGCGACACCCTGCCGCTGACCTACCCGTTCATCCTCAGCTTCCCGCTGGCGATGAAATTGGTGGTGGCGCGGGACTTCCCGTTCGTGGCGGTCGGCGCGGTGCACGCGCAGAACCTGATCGAGCGGACCCGCGAGATCTCGGTCAGCGAACCGCTGGACCTGCGCACCCACATCGAGAACCTGCGCGAGCATCCGCGTGGGCTGATGGTCGACGCCGTCACCGAGGTCAGCGTGGGCCGGGAGCTGGTGTGGCGGCAGGTGACCACCTTCCTGCACCAGCAGAAGACCTCGCTGTCGGGCGAGCCCAAGCCGGAGCCGAAGCCGGAGGAGGTGCCCCCGCCGCCGCTGCGCACGCTGAAGGTCGATCAGCAGATGATCACCCGCTACGCGAACGCCTCCGGTGATCACAACCCGATCCACACCTCGGCGTTGGGCGCCAAGGCTTTCGGGTTCCCGAAGGCCATCGCACACGGTATGTGGTCGGCGGCCACCATCCTGAGCACGGTCGAAGGACGCATTCCGGAGAAGGTGTCGTACTCGGTGAAGTTCGGCAAGCCGGTGCTGCTGCCCGCCACGGTGAACGTGTACGCCGATCGGGTGGACGGTGGGTGGGATCTGGCGATGCGGCACCCGAAGAAGGGGTATCCGCATCTAACGGCCACATTGCGCTGAGCCGTTCGGCTTCATCATGGCCGCTGTGTTGTCTCGCGGCCGAATGATTCACGTGGAACCGCTCCCGAATCTCTGTGATTCGGGAGCGGTTTCGCATTGTCGGGTGCCTATTCCGGTGCGCCAGGCGGCCTCTGGCCGAGCGTGCCGGAGAGGTAGCCGTTCCGTTCGGCAGCGGACCGGCCGTCGTCGAGGTCCCCGAGCGTGCGTCGCGATCAGCGTCGGCGGCAGCCGGTTGTCGTGGTGGTCAGCAGTCGCAGCAATTGCAGCTGCAGCAATCGCCGCAATCGGGGCACCCCGAGCAGCAGTTGCCGCAGTCGCAGCAGCTCTTCCACCAGGCGTCTTCACGCTTGCCGGTGCACGGGTTGGTGTGCTCGGCGAAGCAGGCGTAGCCGGTGCAGTACACGCCGAGGGTCAGCGCGATCTTCTCGCCGATGCCCGGGCGGCGGGTCGGTGGCGGCTTTCGAGTGCGGGCCACGACCGAAAGCCCGTGCTCGGCATGGGAAGTGCCGCACGCGTGGGTGATGGCATCGGGGATGGCGCGTCCGACCCGGTGCACGAGGGCGTGCAGCGGATCGAGCAGCATCCAGCGCACGGTGGGGACCTCGGCCAGCTCGGCGGCGACCAGCGATCGGCGTAGCCGCGCGTCGGACTCGTGGATCAGGTCGTAGGCGTCGGCGAGCGGGGTGCGCGAAGCGTCCAGCGGGTTGAAGCGTCCCGCGGCGCGGTCGTCGGCGAGATCGGCGACCGCGTCGGCGAGGTGGGCGATACGGCCGAAATTCCTTCCGGCGGAGCGCAGCTCGTCCACGTTCTCGGGGCGTCCGGCCAGTACCGCCGTGTGGGCGAAGAACTCGGCGGCGCACACCTCGGTGGAGGCGGTGAGCGCGGCGAGGTCGGTGCTCGTGCGCTCACGTTCGGTCTGCGCGGCGATCTCGGCGACCAACGGGTCCAGATCGAGGCCGATCAGCGCCGCCTGGGTCCTGGCGCCCGCGGTCCAGGACGCCGACACCCGTGCCAGCGGTCGGCGGATCGGTGCGGCGGCGTCACCGTCGTCCACATGGTCGCGCAGCGCCGCCGAGCCGAGCAGCAGGGAGGCGGTGGTGGCCAGCCGGACACCCGGGGCGGCCGCGGGGGCGACCTCGGCGCGCCGCATGGCCCGCAGCGCGCACCGGCCCGCGGTGACCCGCTCGGCGGGTTCCACGAACTGGGCCTCGGTGAGGACGCTGAGCACGATCGCGTCGGTATTGGTCGCCGTCCTGGCGAGCTGACCGTGCCCGTCGCGCAGGCCCAGGCACAGACCGCACATATGCGACTGCCACTGCGAACTGTCGATCCCGTACTTCGCCGCACCGTGCGAACACGGCCTCAACATCCCGAACATCGCGGCCCCTGAATTCCTCCCCAGGCGCCGATCCGCCCGTCCATCACCAGCGCCACATCTTGACACCGGGATCCGGGCGGCGCAACGGACACATCCTGGCATCCTCGCGCTGGATCTTCCCTTCATGTCAGGCGGATGCCGACACCCTGAGTCCGGGAGTTCGTGCCGGGATCGCATGCGAGCCGGAGCCGAGCGAGCGATTTCTCCGACCGAGCGGTCTGCTGGACTGCCGCAGCCCGTCCGAGCGTGACTGGTTCGCTCCGTGCGCCGCGGCTGCGGGGCGGCGGCGACCGGCGCGGCTAATCCGACTTCTTGCGACCCGCCAGGCCGCGCCACGCCAGATCGTCGAGCAGGTCGACGGCCTGGGCAACCTCGATGCGACCGCCCGCGACCCGGTCGGCGATGGCCTCGCCCGCGCCGATGACGGCGGCGGCGACGATGTCGAAGTTGGTGCCGGGTTCGGGATGTTTGGCGCTGGATTCCAGCAGCTTGGCGGTGAGTTCGATGACCCGTTCGCGGGCGTTGTCGATCTCCGAGGCGAAGGTCTCCTGGCCGAGTGCCTGCCGGTAGAGGACCTGCCAGGAGCGGCGGTTCTGGTCGACGAAGCCGAGGAAGGCTTCCAGGGCGGTACGCAACTGCTCATGCGGGGTGAGCAGGGGGTTGCCCGCGGGTGCGACCGACTCGATCAGCCGGGCGCCCTCGCGTTGGATGCAGGCGCGGAACAGCTCGTCCTTGGAGCCGTAGTAGAGGTACAGCATGGGCTTGGAGATCTTGGCCTCGGCCGCGATGGCGTCCATCGACGTCTCGTGGAAGCCTTTGCGCGCGAACACTTCCACGGCGGCGTCGAGCATCTGCTGCTCACGCACCGCTCGGGGAAGTCGTTTCGTTCCGCCCGCCATCCGCTCTCCTACCTCATACCGAAGCCCTGATGTTACTCCAAGGTAAGTTCGGCGACGGCCGATCCGTCCTCGTCAGATCGTCTCAACAGGTCAGCAGACCCTTGTAGGCGGCCATCCGCAGCACCGAGGCATCCACCTGCTCGGCGGGCAGCCTACCGCTCGCCACGGCCTGCTCCAGTTGATCGAGTACCGAGGTCAGGGCGTCGGTGGTGATCCACAGGGCATTGTCGGCACCGGCGACCAGGGCCGCTTCGACAGCCTGCTCGATGCCCATCCTGGCGGTGATCGCGGCCATGCCGCCGAGGTCGTCGGTGAAGATCGGGCCCTCGAAGGGGGCCGCGCCGTAGCCGACGCCCTCGCGCAGCAGCGACATCACCTGGGGACTGATGCTGGCGGGCACGTCCGGGGTGGTCAGGCCGGGCACGTCGAGGTGGCCGACCATCACGGCCGCGCCGGAACCGATCAGGTCGCGGTAGGGCACCAGGTCGACGGTCTGCAGCTGATCCAGCGGCGGGGTACGCACCGCTCCGGTGTGCGAGTCACCGGAGCCGGAGCCGTGGCCGGGGAAGTGCTTCATGACGGTGCCGACGCCGACCTCGCGCATCGCGCGGATGTAGGCATCGGCATAGCTGGTGACCACGGCCGGATCGTCGGAGAAGGAGCGGTCGCCGATGACGGTGTCGTCGGCCTGGGAGCTGACGTCGACGTCGGGGGCGAAGTTGACGGTCACGCCGAGGTCCTTCAGCGCCCGGCCGCGCACGAGGGTGGCCTCGTAGAACTGCTCGGGGGTCATGGTGGCGGCGGTCTCGCGGGCCGAGGGGGCCGCGCCGATGAGATCGCGGGCGCGGGACACGCGGCCGCCCTCCTCGTCGATGGTCACCATCACCGGTACCGCGGAGGCGGCCTGCACCTGGCCGAGCAGGCCGTCGGCCAGCAACGAGGGGTCGGTCCAGCTGCCGACGAAGATGCCGCCGACGCCTTCGCCGCCGACCGCGTTCGTCGCGTCGGCCACGCCGGTGACGCCCACGGTGAGCAGCTGCGCCAGCTTGCGCCGAGGGGTCAATCCGGCGAGGAATTGCGCGCCGCAGTCGGCGGCCACCGGGGCGCTCGACGCGGTGGTCGGCTGCTCGGACGCGGTCGCGGACGCGGACGGCTGGGCCTGTGACGTGGAGGTGGCCGTGGTCGTGCCGCCGGAACAGGCGGTCGTGACGACCGCGCACAGGGCGAGCAGGACCAAGGGCGTCTTCCGCATGGGGCTCCACGGTAGTGCGCGCGCGGATCGGACTCGCGGGCGGGCGCGCGTCGGGACCGCCCGGCGGGACCGCCCGGGAGTAGCCTGGCAGCAGGACTCCAGGCAGGAGGTCTACCGGTGACATGCGATCTGATGCTCATCGCCTACGACGGCTCCGAGAATGCCAAGCGCGCAATCGAATACGCGGGGCGGTTCCTGTCCGCCGAGCGCGCCGTGGTGCTCACCGCGTGGGAGCCGATGGTGCTGCAGGCCGCCCGGCTGTCCGGGCTCTCGGGGGTGGTGGCGCCGGACTGGGTGCCCGACGAGGAACTCGAGGACGTCGCCTACGTCGACGCCCGCACCGTCAATACCGAAGGTGTGCGGCTGGCGAAACTGGCAGGCTTCGCGGCCGAGGCGCGCACCGTCGAATGCACCACGAGCGTGTGGAACGCGATCGTGGAAACCGCCGACGAACTGGACGTCGACATCATCGTCGCGGGGACCAGGGGGGTGAGCGGCCTGCGGGCACTGCTGCACAGCAGCGTCGCCGACGCGGTGCTGCGGCACTGTCACCGGCCGGTGCTGCTCGTCCCGCCGGCCAAGAAGGAGCACTGACCGCGCGTAGCCGGATCAGGACGTCCGCGCCGGGACCGGCGTGCGCGGCTCGATCGCCTCCGGCGTAGGCCGATCCCGTTCGATCAGCAGCAGTGGTGTCGCCAGCAGCAGCAGACCGGCGAGGCCGATGGCGACGCGGGAGCCGACGAGTGCGCCGAGCACCCCCCACAGCGCGGTCAGCGCGGCGATCGCGGCCTTGCTCGTGATGTTCCACGAGACCAGCACCCGGCCGATCCGGTCGTCGGGAACCCGCTGGAGGCGTTCGGTGGCGAACAACGGAACGAACACGCCCATGCAGGTGAGCAACACCAGTTGCACGGTGATCACCATGACCACACCCGCTGCCCCGGGCACCACCAGGGCGAGTGCGACCGGCGGAACGGCGCGCAGGACCCCGGCCGCGAGCAGGACCCTGCGGTGACCGAAGCGAACCCGCAGGCGGCGCGCGAGCTGAGCGCCGACGAATCCGCCGACGCACGGCAGGCCGAAAGCGATTCCGTATTGCCATGCCGCCCAGTCGAGTTCGGCCAGCAACAGGACGGCGAGCAGCGGCTCGGTGGCCATGACGAGGGCGTTGACCGCGACGGTGTTCCGGAACAGCGGACGCAGGTGCGGGTCGGCGTGGATGAAGCGCCAGCCCTGGACCAGGTCCGCCGCTCGCCATCGCGTGCCTCGCGCGACCGGCGCGACCTCGCGTTCTCGGATCGCGCCGATCCCCAGCGCCGAGAGCAGCAAGCCCGCGCCGTTGGCAAGCACGGTGACGACCGGGCCGAGCAGGCTGATGGCCGCGCCGCCCACAGTGGGGCCGACGGCGGTGGCGGTCCAGGTGGTGGTCTCGAACCGGCTGTTGGCGGTCAGCAGGTCCGCGGGACGGACGATCTGCTTCAGGTAGGCGCCGCTCGCGGAGGTGAACGCGATGTTCGCCGCCGCCGAGAGCACCGCGACGAGCAGTAGCTGGGGATAGCTCAGCAGGTCGAGGAGGTGGGCGAGCGGGATCGTCAGCAGCGCCAGGCAGCGCAGGAGGTCCGCGCCGATCATGATCGGCTTCTTACGCCGCGTCTCCACCCACGGCCCGAGCGGCAGCGCCAGCAGCGCGCCCGCCGCCAGGCCGGTGGCCGCCAGCGCCGACACCTCGGCCGGGCCCGCCTCCAGCACCGCGACGGCGATCAGCGGGAAGGCGCCGAAGCCCAGCGCCGTGCCCACCGTGGACGCCGCGTGGGCCGCCCACAACCATCCGAACGACCGTCCGAGCCGCTGCCCCGCCATCCCATCCTCCTCGCCGCCGATCGACGGCCAGGAGTGCACCAGAAGACGGGACGCCGGATCCAACAACGACCGCCTCGGCGAGCCACAACCGCGCGTTGTGCGTTCGTAGGATCCGACGGTGGATGTCGAAGCCGTGCGCACCTTCGTCGCCGTCGCCGAGAGCGGGCAGTTCCAGGAAGCGGCCGCGGACCTGCGCGTCACCCAGCAGGCGGTGTCCAAGCGGATCGCGAAACTGGAACGCGCCCTGGGTGTTTCCCTGTTCGCCCGGACCGCCCGCGGAGCCGGGCTCACCGCCGACGGGCAGGCGTTTTTGCCGCACGCCCGCGCCGTGTTGCGCGCGGTGGAGCGGGCGGCGGCCGCGGTGCGACCCGGCGGGCGGGCGCTGCGGGTCGACGTGCTCAATCGTCGTTTCGCCTGCGCGCTCGCGCTCCGCGACTTCTTCACCGCGCACCCGCACGCGGCTCTGGAGGTGGTGTCCCTGCCGGAAGCGAACGCGGCGCGCGCGGTGGCGGCGCTGGCGGCCGGGGAGATCGACGCGACCTTCCGTGCCGTGTCGGCCGGTGATCTCCTCGACGGCATCACCGCCGTGCCGGTGCTCGACGATCCTCTGCAACTGCTCACCGGCCCGGGTCATCCGCTCGCGTACGCGCGGTCGCTACGCCCGGAACAGCTGCGCGGACATCGGCTCTGGATTCCCGGCATCCGGCGCGATACCGAATGGTCGGCCTACTACGACGATCTGACCGAGGCCTTCGATCTACGCATCGATGCCGTCGGCCCGAATTTCGGCAGCGACGCCCTGATGGACGCCGTGGCGACCGACCCGTCGCTGGCCACGCTGGTCGGCGCGGGCGACCACCACACCTGGCCCGCCACACACGACCTGCGACGGATACCGCTCGTCGACCCGATTCCTGTCTACCCCCATTCACTGCTGTTCCGGACCGACGATCGGCATCCGTCGCTGGCGGCGCTGCGCGGGTATCTGGCGCGCACACGCGCGGAGGTGCCCGGCCGGATCTGGATGCCGAACTGGGCGCGCGGACCCCGCACCGCGCAGGCGTGAAGGCCGCGACCTGCGCAGGAAGGGCACGCATCGAAGTCGTCACCCACGAGCTGGACGCCCCGGCCGACGTCGCCTTCGCCACCATCGCCGCCGACACCGCCTCACCCCATCGCCGCCGACGTCACCATCGGCCCCCGCCTCGGAGCAGCCCATCGCCCGACTCGACATCATTCGTAAGCGCCCGTCGGCGGGCGGCGATGCGAGCTGAGCGGCGAGAACCGGACGGCGGCGAAAGGCCGACACACTGCGTGGCCGGTGGCGGGCCCGCGGTGGGGTCGATCACGGCCCGCACCGGCCCGCGCGCACCGCAGCTATCGTCGAGGAATCATGACCGACTTCTTGCTCGCCCAGCCCGAGGGTGTGCTGCGCGCCCACGGCGTGCGCGCGGCCTTCGACTCCGTGACCGCGGCGCGGACGGCGCTGCGCGGGGAGGGGGCGCAGATCGTGGTGGGCGCGTTGCCTTTCGACCCTCGGCAGCGCGCCGCGCTCATGTCACCCAAACGGTGGACGCGGACGCCGGGCCGCTGGCAACCGCCCCCGACCGCACTGCCCCCGGTACGGGTGGTCAGCGAGCTGCCCGGCGTGGACGAGCACCTCGCGCGGGTGAAGAAGCTGGTGGAGCAACTGGAGGATCCGGAGACGGAGCTGCGCAAGGTCGTCGCGGCGCGGTCGGTCCTGGCCGAAGCCGATGCCGAACTCGAGCCCGAGTCGGTGGCCGCGCGACTGGCCACCCGGCATCCGGCGGCGAACGTCTTCGCCGCGGATCTGAGCCCGTCGGGGCGCGTCGGCGCCACCCTCATCGGCGCCACGCCGGAACTGCTGGTGGCGAAACGGGGCAGAACCGTCACCCTGCGTCCGCTGGCAGGCAGTATGCCGCGCTCGCCCGACCGCGCGGCGGACGCGGAGCAAGCGGAAACTCTGCTGGCCAGTGCCAAGAACCGAGAAGAGCACTCCTACGTCATCGAGTGGATCCGCGACATCCTGAGCCCGCTGTGCACGCAGCTCGTCATCCCCGACGCGCCGCGGCTGATCGGGACGCACGATGTCTGGCACCTCGCCACACCGATAACCGCCACCCTGCGCGATCCCGCCCCGACGGCGCTCGACCTGGCGGTGCTGCTGCACCCCACCCCGGCCGTGTGCGGGACGCCGACCGCGGCCGCGCTGGAGGCCATCACCAGGGACGAGGGCGATCGCGGGTTCTACGGCGGCGCGGTCGGCTGGTGCGACGACCGCGGCGACGGCGCGTGGCTGGTGGCGATCCGCTGCGCCGAGTTGTCCGCCGACCGCCGTTCGTTGCGGGCCTACGCGGGCGGTGGCATCGTCGCGGCGTCGCAGCCGCAGGAAGAACTCGACGAGACGACCGCCAAACTACGCACCTTCCTGGGCGGTCTGGACTGCCCGACACCGCCACACTGATCATCTCTGTGCGCACCTTCCGCACGTTCCGGGCCGTTCATGCGGTAGGTTGACCCGAAATGTGCCTGTCACGACGTATTGGAGTACCGCGATGAAGTTTGCTGTTCCCGGGATTGCGAGTGCTGTCGCCGGCGCCGTGATCGGTGCTATCGCGGTCTTCGGAATCACCGCGGCCGTCTCGCAGGACACGCGCCCGGACATCGACCGCAGCGGCGACGCCGACTCCTCGCTGCTGAACAGCGTTGAGTACGGCAGCCGCTGATCCGCTGACCTCCGCTTCACCCGCCGACTCGCTCGGCACCCCAGGCGCGGACCGGGGCGAGGCACCCGCCTCTCCCGAGTCCGCGCCGCTCGGTAGACGCTGGTTCGCCGGGACCGTGGTCGCGGCGTTCCTGCTGTCCTTCCTGCAGGCGCCCGGCCACACGGTCGCCGACACGAAATACGACCTGGCGCAGAATCCGCTGGGTTTCCTCGACCGCGCCTCGCATCTGTGGAGCAGCCAGGCCCCCATGGGCCAGGTCCAGAACCAGGCGTACGGGTATTTCTTCCCGCACGGGTCCTTCTTCTCCCTCGGCGACCTGCTCGGCCTGCCCGCGTGGGTGACACAGCGGATCTGGTGGGCGCTGCTGCTGCTCGCCGGGTTCTGGGGCATCATCCGGCTCTGCGAGACCCTCGGTATCGGAAGCCGGGGGTCGCGGGTCGTGGCGGCGGTCGCGTTCACGCTCTCCCCCCGGGTCCTCACCACCCTCGGCTCGATCTCGTCGGAGACGCTGCCGATGGTGCTCGCGCCGTGGGTGCTGATCGCCCCCGCGGCGCTCGGCAACGCGTATCGCGAGCGCCGCCGAGGCGGTGCGGCGTCGCCCGCGGGCAGTGCGCTGGCGCTCGCGCTGATGGGGGCGGTGAACGCGGTCGCCACGGTCGCGGCGTTCCTGCCCGCCCTGCTGTGGTGGGCCTCCTATCGGCCGAACCGGCGCTGGTGGCGGTTCACGCTGGCCTGGGTGCCGCTGTTGCTGCTGGCCACGCTGTGGTGGGCGGTGCCGCTGCTGCTGCTGGGCAAGGTGAGCCCGCCGTTCCTGGACTACATCGAATCCTCCGGCGTCACCACGCAGTGGGCCTCGCTGGCCGAGGTGCTGCGCGGCACCGACAGCTGGACCCCCTTCGTCTCCCCCGAGCGCATCGCGGGCGCGGTGCTGGTCACCCAGCCCGCCGCGGTGCTGGCGACCGGTCTGATCGCCGCGGCGGGCATGGCCGGGCTGGCGATGCGTTCGATGCCGCATCGTGGACGGCTGAGCCTGATCCTGATCGTCGGGCTGGTCGGTATCTGTGCCGGTTTCGTCGGCGAGTTGAGCGGACCGTTCGCCGAGTCGGTGCGGCTGTTCCTCGACTCGACCGGCGCGCCACTGCGCAATGTGCACAAGCTCGAGCCGCTGATCCGCATCCCGCTGGTGCTCGGGCTGGCGCAGCTGATCGCACGGGTCCCGCTGCCGGTCTCGGTGCCGTGGCGGCAGTCGCTGGCGGCGTTCGCCCGGCCCGAACGCGATCGTCTGGTGGCGGTGACCGCGCTCGTCCTGACCGCTCTGGCGCTGTCGACCTCGCTGGCCTGGACCGCGAAGCTCGCCCCGCGCGGCGCCTACGAGGCCGTGCCCGGATACTGGCACGACACCGCCGACTGGCTGGCCGAGAACGCCGCCGACACGCGCGCGCTCATCGTCCCGGGCGCCCCGTTCGGCTCTCAGGTGTGGGGCCTGACCCGCGACGAACCGTTGCAGGCGCTGGCGAGCACGCCGTGGGCGGTGCGCGACTCGGTGCCGTTGAACCCGCCGGGCACCATCCGCGCGATGGACTCGGTGCAGCGGCTCATCGCCGACGGCCGCCCCTCGGCCGGGCTCGCCGCGACCCTGGCCGACCAGGGCATCGGCGTGCTGGTGCTGCGCAACGACCTCGACCCGGAGACCTCGCGCTCGACCAGGCCGATGCTGGCGCACCAAGCGATCGAGGGCTCGCCCGGATTGACCAAGGTCGCCGGATTCGGCGGACCGATCGAGAGTTCGGTGCTCGCCGAGGATCTGGTGGTCGACGGCGACCTGCGGCCCCCCTATCCCGCGATCGAGATCTATCGCGTCGAAGCACCGCGCGCGCCCGGCATCGAGGACACCACGGTGCGCTCGGGCGCCGGCGCGCCCGAATCCTTCCCCGGCGCCTACACCGTGCCGCTGGCATCGGTGCCCGTCGTGCAGGGCGGACCCGAGGCGCTCGAGCGCCGCAATCGCGGCGAGGGCGTCGCCGGGCCGAGTCTGCTGGCCGCCGACGCCGAACGCGCCGGACTGCCCGTCGGCCCGGTCACCGTGACCGACACCCCGATGGACCGGGAAGCCGATTTCGGCCGGGTCGACAATCACAACTCCGCGCTGCGCGCGCCCGGCGACGAGCGCCGCACCCACAACCTCGTACCCGACTACCCGGTGGACGGCGCGGACCTGGTGCAGGGCGCCTGGTCCGGCGCCACCCTCACCGCCTCCAGTTCAGCCGCCGACGCCACCCAGCTCGGCGGGGCCGCCCCCGGCAGTTCCACCGCGGCGGCCGTGGACGGCGATCCCTCGACGGCATGGATCAGCAACGGCACCGAGATCGCCGTCGGTCAATGGCTGCGACTGGACCTCGACGAACCGGTGTCCAACGGCCTGCTGCGGCTGACCACCAGCGGCGCGGCCATCGGCGACCCGGTGAAATGGGTGGAGGCGCGCACCGAGAACGGCAGCGTGTCCACCCGGATCCCCGGCCCGGGCAAGCCGGTGGCGCTGTCGCTGCCGCCCGGCCGCACCGAATGGCTGATCATCACCGCCCTGCGCACCGAACGCGGTTCCGCGGGCGGGCAATTCGGCATCAGCGAGCTCGCCCTCGACGACTACACCGACCGCGACAACCCGCGCACCGTGGACATCCGCCACCACACCGTGCTGCCCCCCGTCCCCGGCGACGGGCAGGTGCTCGGCTGGGATCTCGGGCAGGAATTCCCCGGCCGCAGCGCCTGTTTCGACGGCCCCGACCGGGTGCGGTGCAGCAAGAGCATGGCCCTGGCCCCCGAGGAACCCGGCGCCTTCGCCCGCACCCTGGCCGTGCCCGAACCGATGACGCTGGTTCCCGAATTGACCGTGCGCACCAGGCAGGGCCCCGCATTGGAGGCGCTGCTCACCGACCCGGACAGACCGATCGCCCGCGGCCGCGCCGATGTCGGCGACCTGCGCGGCTCCGCCTTCGCCGCCACCGACGGCGACCTGCACACGGCCTGGATCGCCCCCGAGGATTCGGTGCGCACCGTCGCGGCCGGGAAGCCGACTCTCACCGTCGAGCTGCCCGAGCCCGCCCTGGTCACCGGCCTCGACCTCACCACCTCGCTCGGCAGCCTGCCCGCCGAGCCGACCGCGGTGACGGTGAACCTCGGCGACGGACCGCAGGTGCGCACGCTGGACACCGACCGCGAGCCAGGCACACCCGCCCGGGTGGAGCTGCACCCCACGGTCACCGACCGCTTCGAGATCAGCATCCACAGCTGGAAGACGGTGCTGGACCGGACCGAGCTCGGTTTCGCGCAGACCCAGCCGCCCGGCCTCGCCGAGATCGAAGTGCTCGGCCCGCGGTACCCGGCGCCCGCGGCGCCGGAGCGACTGCTCACCGTCGCGTGCGCGGACGGACCGACCGTGGCCCTGGCCGGTCGCACGGTGCGGACCACCCTCACCGCGACGGCTCGCGAATTGCTCTCCGGCGCACCGGTGACCGCGACGGTGTGCGCGGGACAGGCCGGTGCGGAGACCGAGCCCGGCGCGGGCGGATACGGTGCGGGCGAGGGCGACACCGGCGCCGATGGATCCGGTGGCGACGCATCCGGCGCGGGGGTGCCCGACGGCACCGATGCCGAGGCGGGCGAGTCCGGTGACGACGGAACCGGCGCGGGCGCGAACGATGCACAGGGACCGGGTTCCGGCGACCCCGGAGTGTCGGATTCCGGTGCGTCCTCGCCCGAAGACGAAGCCTCGCAGGAGTTCACGGTGTTGCCGGGGCAGCCCGAGGTCGTCGTCTCCCCCACCGAGATGTTCAGCGTCGACCGGCTACAGCTCGCCCGCACCGATGTCGATCCGGGCCTTGTCGAGCTGGCGCGGGTCGAAATCGCCTCCGACGACAAGCTTCTCGTTCTCCCGCTCAGCACCAATATCGGCTGGCAGGCGCACACGGCGGACGGCGACGAGTTGAAGCCGGTGGTCGTCGACGGCTGGCAGCAGGCCTGGCTGCTTCCCGCCGACGCGGCCGGTCCGATCACGGTCTCCTTCCCCGTCGACCGCTGGTACCGCCTCGGCGTCTTCGGCGGCCTTCTTCTCCTTATTCCTTTGTCGGCGTTGGCGATTCCACGTCGAAGCCGCGCCGGGGAGCAGGTGGGTCCCGCCCCGCGACCGTGGTCGAACCGCGTTCTCGGCGCGATCGGCCTGCTCGCCGCGGCCACCGTCATCGCGGGCGCGGTCGGCGCCGCATTCACCGCCGCCGGTCTACTGGCGACGCGCCTGGCCCCGGCGCGCACCTCGGCGGTACTCGCCGGCGTCGCCGGAATCTTCACGGCCGTCTCGGCCGCCGCTCTCTCCACCGGTCCGTGGCGCTCCGCGGAGGGCTACCTGGGCGGTTCGCTGTGGGTACAGCTGCCCGCGCTGATCGCGGTCGTCGCCGTCGGTCTCGCGGCGCTACCGCCGCGGCGCGGGTGAGCTGATGTCCGCCGGGCGCTGCCCGGTCGAGTCGTCGCCGGGCGCTGCCTCGGCGCGGGGCGCGGCGGCACGGTCGGACGGCCGGTGGCGCCGGTCCATCCGCCGGGCGAGCAGACGCGCCGGCTCTTCGATCAGCGCGTAACTCGCGGCCGCGACCGGCAGGGTCAGGGCCACGGTGAGGATCAGCACCCAGACGAAATCGCCGGAGAAGGGCAGGATGCCGAAGACGGGGAACACGATCGACAGCACCGCGAGGTGCCACAGGAAGATGCCGTACGACCAGCGTCCGATCGTTGCCGCCAGGGGCGATTCCAGCCAGCGGTGCCGGGCCGAGCCGAGTACCAGAGGAGCGATCAGGCCGTAGCCGATCATCGCGCCGAGGGCCATCTTCACGACGTACTGCCACGGTTCGGCGCGGGTCAGGCCGGCGGGTCCGGCCAGATCGGTGGCCGCGAGCAGGAAGGCGACCACCGCCACGGTCCACATCAGGGCGCGATTGCCGCTGATCCGCCGCCAGCGCGCGCGCAGACCGCTCGATCGGGCGGGCTCGGGCTCCTCGACCAGTTCGGCCAGCAACATGCCACCGGCGAACCACGGCAGGTAGCCCGGCAGCCAGTTGTCGGCGTTGATGGCGTCGGGGGTGGGCACCGGCAGGAAATTCCAGCCCAGGCACACCACGCCCAGCCCGGCCACCACCGGCGCCCGCCACCGCGCGGCCGATCCGCGCAGCCGGACGACCGCGAACGCGAGCAGCGGCAGCACCACGTAGAAGGCGACCTCGACCGCCAGACTCCACATCTGGGTCAGCCCGTCGGTCAGTGTCAAGGGGACATACACCTGCAGCAGCGCCAGATTCGACAGCCACACCCGGACCCCCGCGGTGTGCGCGGCATTGGGCAACAGGATCAGCACCACGCAGACCACGGCCCAGTAGGCGGGCAGGATGCGCGCGGCCCGGTGCCGCAGGTAGTAGCCGACCGACGGCGCCGTGCCGTTGCCGCGTGCGGCCGCGGCGTGGGGGCGCCACAGCAGGAAGCCGGAGAGCACGAAGAACACCGCGACGGCCATGTCGAACCGGCCCCAGATGCGCCCGAGCACCGGCGTCGTGGCCGCTCCGGTCTGGAAGGCGACATGGGTGAGAACCACGCCGAGCGCGGCCAGACCGCGCATGCCTTCCAGCGCGGGAAGAAAGCGTCGGGGCGCGGCAGCGGTCGCGGGGGCGGTGTTCATCGGACTCCAGTGTGGCTGTCTCGGACAACAGAACGAGACCGGGGGGTTTGTGGTCTCCGCGCTAGACTCGAGCGATTTCCTGCCGGATTACGGCCACGGAACCGCATGGTACGCGATCGGGCTGTTAGTGTCGGGGCTCACGAGTGTCGTGCGCTTCGGTCGCGGCACCGGCTGGAATGACCTGAGTTCTATGACGAGGAGTGTTTGCATGGCACTGAGTGCCGGTACCAGAAGGACGGTGGCCTGCCTGCTCGTAGGTCTCGGCGCGTTGCTGATCGTCATGGCGCTGCTGATCCCGACCTACACCGTCGGAAAGCTGGCCAAGACTCCCCTCGATCTGGAGATCACGACCATCGCGACCAGTCGGGAAGACGAGCCCAGCCGCGTGCTGGACTCGAAGTCGCTGACCGCTCCGCAGGGCTCGGCCAAGATCGACGAGAACGTGCCGCTGCTGTCGCAGCGCTTCGTGACCGTCGAGGAGCCGTCCGACGCCGACCAGATGACCGTCCAGGCGGGCCAGACGCTGCGTCGCACCGACCGTCAGGGCGACACCGGCCTGCTGACCGCGAGCGTCGACCGGGTCACCATCGACCGGAAGAGCGGCGAGCCGGTCGCCACCGAGCCCAACGGCTCGATCTCGGTGTCGACCAACGAAAAGGGTGAGCCCATCACCGAGCCGGTGCAGCACGTGGGTCTGCAGTACCGCTTCCCGATCGGCACGGAGAAGAAGGACTACCCGTACTTCGATCTCAACGCTCGCGCGACCTACCCCGCGGTCTTCAAGGAAGAGACCGAGATCAACGGAACCACGGTCTACCACTTCCAGAACACCGTCCCGGCCACCAGCATGTACGACGTGGTGAAGGCGCCGACCAACCGGCTGACCCTGCCCGCCGCCAAGTGGGGCCTCGAGGGTGGCGACACCCCGGTCACGCTGACCCGCTACTACAAGAACGTCCGCGACCTGTACGTCGAGCCGCAGACCGGCACCGTCATCAGCGGTGGCGAGTCGCTGCACATCTTCTACGGCCGTAGTGCCGAGCAGGAAGATGTGACCGCGCTCCAGTCGCACCTGGTGTTCAACGAGGAGACCATCGAGTCGCAGCTGGCGATCGCCAAGGACAGCATCGACACCCTCAACACCTTCGGCCGCATCGTGCCGATCGTGCTCGGCGTGCTGGGCGTGATCGCCCTGATCGCGGGCATCCTGCTCGGCATCCGCGGCGGGTCGGCTCCGGCCTCGGCTTCCGCGGGTGGCTTCGGCCCGCGCGGCGGGTCGGGCTTCTCGTCCCGTACGGCTCCCGCGGCTCCGGCCGCGCCGCCCGCTCAGGGCACGGTGCGCCGTGGTGCGGACGACGCGCCCACCGAGCAGATCAACGTCGACAAGAAGAACCTCTGATCGTTCGCCGATCGCGACAGCGGCCCCCCGGTCTCCCGGCCGGGGGGCCGCTGTCGTCCGCGGGGAAGTCATCGATCGTGACCGCGCGTGTCGGCCGTCGACGCCCACCGGACGCGCTCGCCCGGCACATCACTCTCCCGTCGAACCGTGCCGGGACGAGCTGACCGGCGACCACCGCACCGGCCGACACCAGCGTGACCACCGATATGCCGGGTGACGCACGGCCCCGGTGACCGCCTTGCCGGTGACGCGAGTACCCGCCGACCCATGTGTCGGTGAGGGGAGCGCGAAAGCCGGGACGGGACTTGACCCCCGTGCCCTGGTCAGCGGGCTGACAGTGGCCGTTCGGCGGGCTTGCCCGCATCGGCGCGCAGGGCGATCACGACGACCAGGAGCGTCGTGGTGGCGGCGACGGCGACGGCCGTACCGATCAACGCGGGAGTGGTGCGGGCGAACAGGACCATGAGCGTCACCTCGACCGCGAGGCCGATCCAGGTCAACGCGGCGGGGGTGGTGCGGTCGACGGCGATCGCCGACAGCACCGCGCCCTGCAGGACCGCCAGGATCGCGCCGTGCAGGGCGAACAGCCACAACAGACCCTGGACGGGCGCGTAGTCCTGCCCGGCGAACAGGGGCGCGAGCGGCGCGGCCAGCGCGGCACCGAGGACGGCGACGACGCCGAGAACCGAGAGCACCGCGAGCGCGTCGCGAATCGCGCGTGCCGAATGCGCAGGCTGCGCCATCCGCGGATACAGCACCACGCCCACGGCGGCGGGCAACCAGAAGGCGATCTTCGCGGCGATCGCGCCGAGCGCGTAGCGTCCCGCCTCAGCCTCGTCGAGCACCATCCGCACGACGATCAGATCGGCCGAAGACATCGCCATCAGTGCCGCCTGCACCTGTGCGGCCCGCAGGACCGGAAACACGCCCACCGCGGGCGGCCGCCCCGATGCCGATGCGGAGGGCGCCGAGACGCCCGGCGCCGCGCCGGGCGATGCGCTCGGTTCCGCGGTCCGCGCTCGCGATGCCTGCCCGGATTCGGCCGGGGAGACCGGATCGGCGGGCACAGGCGCCGGATCGAGGGGCTGCGCGACAGCCGATGAGGGCACCACAGCAGGCGGCGGCGTGCCCGCGAGCGCGCGGGCCAGCGCGGCGGCAGTGGCCAAGCCGAACGCCGTCCCCCACAATGCGGGACCGGCGCCGGCGGCCAGCGCCAGCAGCGCCAGAGCGGGCACGACCCGCGCGATGCCCGCCGCGCCGAGCACCACGGCCAGCAACCGGAAATGCCGCTCGCCCTGCAGAATTCCCTGCTCACCGGTGAGCAGCACCTGGGCGGGGGCGGCGGCCAGCGCGCCCGCGCAGGCCAGGACGCCGACATCGAGGGCCACCGTCACCACCGGGATCAGCGCCAGTGCGACCACCGCGACGATGGCCGCGCACCGCCACTGCAACACGCGCAATGCCGCCACCGGGGCGCCGCGCACGAATTCGCGCGCCACCACGTTCTGCAACGCCAGCGCGGGCACCGCGCACAGCAACTGCACCGCGAGCAGACTGGCGAACTCGCTGTACCCGTTGACGCCGAGCCAGCGCCCGGCCAGCAGTTGCAGCAGGTACCCCGCCACATTGGCGGTCATCGCGCCCGCCGTCACCAGAGTCATGTCCGCCACGAGCGGGGGACGGCGGGTGACGGACATGGGCCAATCGTCGCACCCCGGGGCCCGGGGCTCGCCAGTCGACCCTCGCCATACGCCTGGCTCGTCCCCCCGCCGCCGACCTGCCACCAGGGTCGGAACGTCCGCGCCGGACCTCGCAGCGCCCGCTCCACACGCGCCGCCGACGGCCGTGCCCGTGCCCGCCCCACGTCGTGATCGAGCTGATCGACGCCGCCGCGACGCTGAGTATCCCGCGCCGCGGGGCCGAGGCACCGTCCCGTCGTGTTCGACAGGTCCGTAGGGTGGCCGCGTGGATCAGGGCACGAGGCGGCGCGAACGCGGGCAGCGGTGCGCGGTGGCGGGCTACAGCGCGGCGCTCACCCTGCTGATCGCCGGACCGCTGCTCGGCCCCGGATATCTGCTGCTGCGCGACGCGGTCAGCACGCCGCGCTCCTACCTCACCGATTCCGCGCTCGGCCTCGGTGATGCCGCACCGCGCGCCGTCCCGCAGGACGCGCTGCTCGCGACCGTCTCGGCGATCGTCGACGGCGGCCTGGTGGTGAAAGCGATCCTGCTGCTCGCCCTCTGGTCGGCCGGTTACGGCGCGGCCCTCCTGGTCCGCACCCTGCTCGCGCGCACGACGCTCACCGGTGGCACGGCGGCGGTTCCGCTCGCCGCGCAATTGGTCGCGGTCACGGTCGCCCTGTGGAACCCCTACGTCGCAGAGCGCCTTCTGCAAGGACATTGGAGTCTGCTCACCGGCTACGCCGCTCTGCCCTGGACGGCCTCGGCCGCCTACCGCATCCGTGACGCCGCCCGGCGACGACACGACCTCGGCGCGTCGTGCCCGCCGGACCGGACGGCGTCCGTGCCCCCGAGCCGGGCACGGACGAGCCGGGCGGCGAACCTCGGGCGGTGGGCTGCTCTCGCGGCCTGCCTGGCCGCGGCGGGACTGACCCCCACGGGCGCGCTGCTGGCGGGAACGACCGCGGTCGTGACCATCGGCCTGCGCCGGGCACCCGCGGCTGTGGCCCTCGCGGCGGTCGCCTCCGCGCCGTGGCTGATGGCCACGGCGTTGTCCGGCGCGGGCGCGGAGCCCTCGGACCCGGCGGGGGCGAGCGCGTTCGCCGCGCGCGCCGAACCCGGCCTGGGCACTCTCGGCAGCCTCGCGGGCCTGGGCGGAATCTGGAACGCCGACGCGGTCCCGGATTCGCGGACCACCGTGCTCGCCGTCATCGGTACCCTCGCCCTGCTCACCGTCGTCGCGACGGGAGTGCGCGCCGTCGTCTCGGCGGGCGGGAGCCCGGCCACGGCCGGTGCCGACCCAGCCCTGGCGGTCCGGCGCTCCCTGCTGTGGCTGGCGATCGCGGCGACAGTGGTGCCCGCGCTGGCGGCGACCGGGTGGGGTCTGGCGGTGATGGGGTGGCTGATCGCCGACGTACCGGGGGCGGGGCTGCTGCGCGACACCCAGAAGTACGTCGCGCTGGCGGTACCTGGCTACGCCCTGTGCGCGGCGGCGGGATGTCTCGCGCTCAGCGCGGCATGGCAACGGCGGGCGGCGGTGGGGCCCGCGCTGGTGGGCGCCGCGTTCATCGCCGTGCTGGTCGTTCCGCTGCTGGATCTGGCCTGGGGAGCGGGCGGGCGGATTCGGCCCGTGCGGTACCCGCCGGGGTGGGAGCGGGTTGCCGCCGAGGTGCACGGCGCGGCCGATGTCGCGGTGTTGCCCGGCGGGATGTTCCGCAAGTTTCCCTACAGCGGCGGCGCGCCGGTGCTCGATCCCGCGCCGCGGATGTTGCCCGCCGATGTGCTGCAGACCGGTGAGCTGCCGGTCCGTGGTCGCACGGTGGCGGGCGAGGGCATGCGGGCGGGCGAGGTCGAGCGGCTGCTGCTGGGTGGGGGTGCGCCCGGCGAACTGGCCGCGCGCGGGGTCGGCTGGGTGCTGGTGGAACGGACGACCCCCGGTCCGCTCGGGGATTCGGCGGTCACGCTGGCCGGGCTGGAACAGGTCTACGCCGATACGGATCTGGCGCTGTACCGAGTGCCCGATCCGGTGGACGGCAGCGAGCGCGCCGAGTCCGTGGCCGCGGAGGAACACGCCGCGTCGGCGGCGCGGCGCCGGTGGGCCGGACTGGCGCACGGCGCGTGGGCGGTCGTGCTGGTGGGCGGAGCGCTGACAGCCGTGGTGACCCGGCTGCGGATCCGTCAATCCCCCTGATCGGGTCCGGTGACCAAACCGGAGACACGCTCACCCCTGGCGACTGCCGCCAGGACTTCGTAGGCCCCGGCGCCGGTCTGCTCCCAGGAGAACTCCCGCGCGCGAGCCCGTGCCTTCTCACCCATGACACCGCGGGTCGGGGCGTCGGTGAGCAGTTCGCCGACAGCATCGGTCAGCTGGGCGACGTCGTCGACGAGCATGCCGGTCACACCGTCGACGATGGAGTCGGTCAGACCCCGTGAGCTGCGATAGCCGACGGTCGGCACGCCGTGCTGGGCGGCCTCGATGACGGCCAGGCCCCAGCCTTCCTTGCGCGAGGGCATCATGTGCACCCAGGCGCTCGCCAGCAGCTCGTGCTTGCGGGTCTCGTCCACGTGACCGTGGAAGGAGACGATGTCGTCGATGCCGAGTTCGTGCGCGGTGACCCGCAGGTTCTCCTCCCACCATCCGCCACCGACCACGTCCAGGCGCAGACCGGCGATCCGGTCCCGCAGCCGCGCGACCGTGATCAGCGCGTCCTCGATCTGCTTGTGCGGCACCAGCCGGGACAACACCACCGCGCGCGGCTCGGGCGAGCGGGTCTGCCCCGAACCGGTGGGCGCGCCCGCGGGGACCGGCTCGGCGCCGTTGCGCACCACCGCGATGCGTTCGCGCTCGACGCCCAGAACCGCCAGCTCCTCGGCCGAGGGCAGCGAGACGGTCAGGTACTGGTTGTCGCGGTGTACGCGCGGGGACAGCCGCGATTCGATCCACCAGCCGATCCGGCCGACCAGCGCGCCGGCGACCGGCCACTGTTCGCGATGACCGTGGTGCACGAGCACGACCGAGGGGGCGCCCGCCGCGAAGGTGGCGAAGAACGGAATGCCGTTCTGGGTGTCGACGACCGCGTCGGGACGCAGGCCGCGCAGCGGCCCGAGACCGATCCGGCCGAGCAGGATGGCGGCCAGGGCCCGGGGGTAGACGGTGTAGCGGCCACCGCCGCGGCTGATCTCGATGCCGTCGATCCGCTCGCGCGCGGGCGCGCCGGGGTATCGGGCGGTACGCAAGGTGACCTTGACACCGCGGGCGGCCAGCTGGGCGCCGACCTGTTCCAGATAGCGTTCGCTGCCGCCGCCCTGCGGATGCCCGGAGTCGCGCCAGCAGAGCAGGAGGACTTCGCGCACGGTGGAGCTTCTCTCAGGATTCGGGCCCAGTGGGCACTCGGACATCGGGCTACACCCTAACCCGATACCGGTGGATATCGGCGCAGACCCGGATCACTTCGGAAGTCGCGATGCGCTGACCGGCGCGGAGCTGAATCCATCGACCGATTTTCTCTGAAACACTTACATTTCACAGCGTGGCTCGATAGCCTCCGAACACCCCCCGATTTCTGGGGGCGGCCGGTCGAGAAGTGGGCCGGTCCGCATGTGAACGAGGAGAAGTCAATGAAGAAAACGATGACCAGGACCGGCGGCGCCGATTCCGGTTCGGGTGTCGAGATCGACGGCCTGCTGGGAATGCTCCTCGGCCTGCTCGGCACCTCGGCCTCCACCGGTTCGGGTGCCAGCAGCGGCGTCGGCTGATCCAGGCGGGCGGGTCCGGTTGCGCGCGGCGACCGGGCCCGCCACGGGCGCGCGGCGAGGCCGGTAACGGGTTGTGCGAAACTCGGCGCCGTGCTGAGAGCCGAGAAAGCGCCACCTCGCGCGGTGACACCGCGGCCGTCGCGCGCACGATTCGCACAGCGTGCGACCCTGCGCCGCGCCGTCGGCCTGCTCACCAGCTTTCGCTTCGAACAGAGCGACCCCGCGCGCTTCTACGGCGGCATCGCCGCCGACAGCGCCACCATGCTCGCCGATTTCTATGCCGACCTGGCCGGCGCCGATCTCACCGGCGCGACCGTGCTCGATGTCGGCGGCGGCCCCGGGTACTTCGCCGACGAATTCGCCCGCGCGGGAGCGCGGTACATTCCCGTGGAGCCCGACCCCTCGGAAATGCACGCGGCCGGGCTGACCATGTCCGCCGCGGTGCGCGGTTCCGGAATGGCACTACCCTTCCGCGACAATGCCGTCGACATCTGCTTTTCATCCAACGTGGCCGAGCACGTTCCCGAACCGTGGACGATGGCCGACGAAATGGTGCGGGTGACCCGCCCCGGTGGTCTGATCGTTCTCTCCTACACCCTCTGGTGGGGTCCTTTCGGCGGGCACGAGACCGGACCGTGGCACTACCTGGGCGGCGAGTACGCCGCCAGGCGGTATCGGCGCAAGCACGGCCGCGAGCCCAAGAATCGCTTCGGGACATCACTGTTCGCGGTGGGCGCCGCCGACGGACTCCGCTGGGCCGCGCGGACCTCCGCGCACGTGCACGCGACGTTCCCGCGTTACCATCCGCACTGGGCCTGGTGGCTGGTCCGCGTTCCGCTGGTCAGAGAGTTATTGGTGAGCAATCTGGTCGTCGTGGCGACGAAGCCGCACTGACCCCAGCCTGCGCATCGCCCCACGCGGCTCGGAAACCGGCGGCTCCCACGGCGATTCCCGCATCGCCAGTCCCACGGTCTCCAATGTCGTCAAACCGACCTGACCGGCCAGCCTGTCCACCGTCGCCACCGCCTCGGCTGCCTGCATGGCGGCCGTGGCCTGTTCGAGGGTCAAGGTGCGGCCCGGCAGGAAGGAGACGACCCATCCTCCGATGCCCACACTCTTGGCCTGATGGTCGGTCCGGTCGCTGGTCATCAGCGACCGATCGATCACATGCACCGCCATAGCCCGTCCTCCCCAGCTTATGAGTAGCTACAGCATCCACCTCCGGGCAACACTTCGCAATAGTGCGTTCTCGCGAAAACCGAACCGACAGGTTGGAATTCACGCAGGTCAGCACCGGCGGCCGGAGGAAAACTGAAACAGGTTACAGACATAGCGGGGGCAAAACTGTAACGTGTTCTCATGCACTACGACAGCTTGTTCATCGGTGGCCGCTGGACCGCACCGGCCGGCTCCGAACGCCTCCAGGTCATCTCACCGGCCACGGTCGAACCGGTGGGCAGCGTCCCCGTCGTGACCCGCGCCGACGTCGACGCGGCCGTCGCCGCCGCCCGCCACGCCTTCGACCACGGACCGTGGCCGTCCACCCCGCCCGCCGAGCGCGCCGAGGTCCTGACCAGGGCCGCCCGGCTCATCGAGCAGAAATCGGGCGAGCTGGCGGCGGCACTGACCGCGGAGATGGGCGCGACCGGGCTCGCCGCGATCACCCTCAACCAACTGCCCGCGACGGCCGCCCTCGACGCCTTCGCCACACTGGCCCAGACCTTCCCGTGGACACAGACCCGCACCGGCTTGTTCGGCACCACCCGGGTCAGCCGTGAGCCGCTCGGCGTCGTCGCCGCGGTCACCGCCTGGAACGTGCCACTGTTCCTCGCGGTGAACAAATTGGCACCCGCCTTGCTGGCCGGTTGCACGATCGTGCTCAAGCCCTCCCCCTTGACACCGTTGAGCGCCAATATCGTCGCCGACATCTTCACCGAGGCGGGCGTGCCCGAGGGCGTGATCTCCGTGCTCCCGGCCGAAGCCGAGGTCGCCGAATACCTGATCGGACATCCCGGCGTGGACAAGGTGACCTTCACCGGCAGCACTCCGGTGGGCCGCCGGATCGCCGCCATCGCCGGTGAGCAACTCAAGAGCGTCTCCCTCGAACTGGGCGGCAAGTCCGCGGCCATCCTGCTCGAGGACTTCGACCTCGCCAACATCCCGGTGCTGGCGTTCTCCGGCTTGCTGAACAGCGGCCAGGGCTGCGTCGCCCAGACCCGCATCCTCGCCCCGCGCGGCCGCTACGACGAGATCACCGACGCACTGGTCGAGCACGTGCGCACGCTGAAGACCGGCGATCCCACCGATCCCGCCGTGACCTTCGGTCCGCTCATCTCCGAGCGCCAGCGCGAGCGGGTCGAGGGCTACATCGCCACAGGCAAGGCCGAGGGCGCGCGCCTGGTGCTCGGCGGCGGCAGGCCCGAAGGCGTGGAGCGCGGATGGTTCGTCGAGCCGACCATCTTCGCCGATGTGGACAACAAGTCGACCATCGCGCAGGAGGAGATCTTCGGACCGGTGCTCTCGGTCATCCCCTACAGCACCGAGGACGAGGCGGTCGACATCGCCAACGATTCGGTCTACGGTCTGGCCGGCTCGGTGTGGACCGCCGACATCGAGCATGGCGCCGAGATCGCCGCGCGAGTGCGTACCGGCACCTACGCGATCAACTGGTACGCCTTCGACCCGACCTCCCCCTTCGGCGGGTACAAGAACTCCGGGCTGGGCAGGGAGAACGGCCCCGAGGGCCTCGACGCGTTCTGTGAGCAGAAGTCGCTGCTCATGCCCATGGGCTGGACCGGCTAGACGGTCGTCGGACGGAGATCACGCCGCCGCCGCTCCCTCGAACGAGGGACGGCGGCGGTGTGGCGTCGCGGGCCCGCCCGCGACCTCAGTCGCGTGCGCGATCCGCGGCTGCCAGCACCCTGATGACCGGTTCACATCGGCGGATCCGGCCGGGCGCGCTGTCGGGATCGGCATCAGAATCGACGGGTAGGTCCTCGACCCACACCTCGTATCCGGGTGGCAATACCTGCTGCAATCGTCCCGCCGCCCGATGGGCAGGCGTACTGGTCGGCGTTCCGTGCGACGCCGCGGCTCCGGGGATGTCCTGTTCGACCATGCTCGGACCACCTCTCACATTGCCTCGGATTCTACTGGTCACCCGCCGTTCAGGTACCGCAATGAGAGTGAAGAAAGCATCTTTCACAGAACGTGTTGCCGCCGCGCGCAACAGGTTGGAATTACACGCCGACCGACCTTCCGATAACCCGGAGAAACCGTCGGATATGCGACCGGATATCTCTTTCCGGCACTGGAACGCATTACCGCGCAACCAATTCCGGAGCACTGGCCACCGCAATGGATGAGCTCCGGTGAAAATCACCCGACCGCGATCGGATTGCATACTGCGAAACGCCCGATCGTCATCATCCGTCTTACCCCGGCGCACCGCGGGCAAACCGGTGAAAGGTCACGAAAACGAATTATGTTCGAGAAATGGAAAAAGGCCCCGGAGCGCGAAAGCTCCGGGGCCTCGGGGCATTACGGCGGGCTCGCCGATCAGCCCAGACGCTGCTTCAGCGCCTCGAATTCGTCGCGGACGCCGCTGGGCAGCTTGTCACCGACGAACTCGAACCACTCCTCGATCAGCGGGAGCTCCTTGCGCCACTCCTCGGCGTCCACCACGAGCGCGGCGTCCACATCGTCGGCGTCCACATCGAGGCCGTCCAGGTCCAGATGCGCCGCGCGCGGCACATTGCCGATCGGGGTCTCCTCGGCGCCGGCGGTGCCTTCGATGCGGCCGACGATCCACTCCAGCACGCGGGAGTTCTCACCGAATCCGGGCCACAGGAAGCGGCCGTCCTCGCCACGGCGGAACCAGTTGACGTAGAAGATCTTCGGCATCTTGTTCGCGTCGGCGTTCTTGCCCAGCTGGATCCAGTGATCCAGGTAGTCGCCCACGTGGTAGCCCAGGAACGGCAGCATCGCCATCGGGTCGCGGCGCACGGTACCGACCTTGCCCTCGGCGGCGGCGGTCTGCTCCGAGGACAGCGTCGCGCCCATGAACACGCCGTGCTGCCAGTCGAAGGACTCGGTCACCAGCGGGACAGTGGTCTTGCGACGTCCGCCGAACAGAATGGCCGAGATCGGCACACCCTGCGGATCGTCCCACTCGGGGGCCAGGATCGGGCACTGCGACATCGGGGTGCAGTAGCGGGAGTTCGGGTGCGCGGCCAGCGTCTCCGTCTCGCGGAGGTACCAGTCGTTGCCCTTCCAATCGACGAGGTGGTCGGGCTCGCCCTCCAGACCTTCCCACCACACGTCGTTGTCGTCGGTCAGCGCGACATTGGTGTAGACGGTGTTACCCGCCTCCATGGTCGCCATCGCGTTCGGGTTCGAGCTGTGGTTGGTGCCCGGCGCCACGCCGAAGAAGCCGAACTCCGGGTTCACCGCGTAGAGACGGCCGTCCTTGCCGAAGCGCATCCAGGCGATGTCGTCGCCCAGGGTCTCCGCGCGCCAGCCCGGAACCGTCGGCTGGATCATCGCGAGGTTGGTCTTGCCGCAGGCGCTCGGGAAGGCCGCGGCGACGTAGTAGGCCTTGTCCTCGGGGGAGATCAGTTTGAGGATCAGCATGTGCTCGGCCAGCCAGCCCTCGTCGTGGGCCATCGCCGAGGCGATGCGCAGCGAGTAGCACTTCTTGCCCAGCAGCGCGTTGCCGCCGTAACCGGAGCCGTAGCTCCAGATCTCGCGGTCCTCCGGGAAGTGGGTGATGTACTTGGTGTCGTTGCACGGCCACGGCACGTCGGCCTGACCCTCGGCCAGCGGGGCGCCCACGGAGTGCAGCGCCTTCACGAACGGACGATCGGTCCCCAGCTTCTCCAGCGCGGCCCGGCCCATGCGGGTCATCACGCGCATGGAGACCACGACGTACTCGGAGTCGGTGATCTCCACGCCCAGCTTGGGATCCTCGGCGTCGAGCGGGCCCATGCAGAACGGCACGACATAGAGGGTGCGGCCCTTCATGCTGCCGCGGTACAACTCGGTCATGGTCGCGCGCATCTCGGCCGGATCGACCCAGTTGTTGGTCGGCCCGGCGTCGGCCTCGCTCGCGGAGCAGATGAACGTGCGCGATTCCACCCGGGCCACGTCCGAGGGATCCGACAGCGCTAAGAAGGAATTCGGCTTCTTCTTCTCGTCGAGGCGCTTGAAGGTGCCCGCCGCGACCAACTGGTCGGTGAGCCGCTCCCATTCGGCATCGGAACCATCCGCCCAGACAACCCGCGCCGGCTGGGTGAGTTCGGCCACTTCTTGTACCCAGGCGAGAAGTTCGCTGTGCTCGGTCGGCGCCTGGCCGTCGGATCCACGAAGACCAGGAATGGTCGCTGAGGTCATGAAAACTCTCCTGAGATGGGCGGCTCACGGCACCCGCTGCGACCACCATGACCACGCGGCCCCGGCTGGACCGCGTACTTCGGGACGCAGCGGACGCCCAGGTTCCTGATTAGAGGTTAACGTGGCGTGACGGCTGGAACGGAGCCGGGTTGTGGAATATGTACCCATTCAGTGACATATCCAACAGCCACGATGCTCCGGGTCCACCGATTCGAGACATCGGCGCGGATCCCCTTCGTGGTATCAGCGTGTGGTTGCCAGGTATTGCTCGAGGACCGCGATGTCTCGTTCACATGCGGCCAATTGACCGGGCCGTTCGGCGGCCGTTCGCCGAATCCGCGCCTCCAATTCCGAGACCCTGCGGTCGTTGTCGACGACGCGTTCGGCGCAGATCCGCATCACCCGTTCGGTGAGCGCGGTTTCGGTCTCCACCAGCGCGGTCGCCACCCGCTGCTCCAACTGCGCCTTGACCGTCACCAGCGCCTCGGCGACCCACTGACGCAGGTGCGCGCGGTCGGCGACCTGTCGGCGGGCGCGTACCACCCACCAGGCCACCACACCACCCAGCGCGAGGGTTACCGGAACGCTCGCCACCTCCAGCGCGGGCACCGACGACAGTGGCGACACCAGCAGCCTGCCCAGGCCCGCGCCCGCCGAGGCGCCGAGCGCCACCATCAAGTGGTCTTCCACCCCCGCGTGCCTGGGCTCGGGGTCCGGGCCGACCCGCGGCCCGGGATCGGCACCACGCCGTGCGGAAGGATGCGAGCGCGAGTCGAGCACGTCGGTGCCCGGCCCGAGCAGCTCGGTCCGGTGCGCCCGAAGCGGTTCGGCATCCGGTCTGCCTCCGGCGGATCCCGTGGGCACGGTACCTCCGGCGACGGCCCCCGCCGCATCGGCTCCTCCGCGTCCCGTGGCGCCGGATCCGGGAACGGGCGATCCCGGAACGGCCGCCGTCGTCGCGGCGGCTCCCGGAGCGACGGAACCCGTCGCGGCGGCTCGGGGGGCGGCAGAGTTCGGCGCGGTGGTACCGCCGGACCGCGCGGCGTCGGCGACGATGGCGTCGGCCGTGGTGACCGCCGCGTCGAGGCGCCTGCCGATCTCGCCGATCCTGCGGTCGACGGCCCGATCGACGACCGAAGTCAGGTCGGTGACCGTCTGCTGCAAGCGCAACGGGTAGTCGGCGAGTTCGGCGCGCGGCATCCGGTCGATCTCGGCGCGAGCGGCGGCGTGCAGCGTGCGGACCTGAGCACCGGTCTCGGTCAGCAAGTCGACACGGGCCAGATGCAACTGACCACGCAGCGTCGACATGGCGGCGGCGCGGCCACCGTCCCTGGCGGCCAGTAGCGCGGCGCGCTCGGCGCGCCAGCGGGTCGCGTCGGCATTGGTCCGCAGCGACTCCATCTGCTCGACGACCCGCGCGTGGGTGTCGGTGAGCACCCGGGTGAGCACGCTCGCGCGCGCCCTCTCGTCGGCGGCGCCGCCGCTCGCCGTCGCGGCGATCAGCGCCGCGTGCAGCGCGCTCAGACCCGAGCGGTCCAGCAGCGCGGTGTCCCCGGACCTGGCGGCAGCGGCCAGCCGGGCCGAGACCGGCAGAATGTCCAGATCACCGAAGCCGTTGGCGGCGAGCACCGCCAGATCACGGGCGCGGGCCTCGCGCCAGCCCGCGTGGGCGTGGATGTTGTTCATGGCGAGCAGAACGGTGGTTCCGGCCGCGCGCAGTCCGCTGATCAGCCGCACGGCATCGGCGCCGAGCACACTGCCCGCGTCCAGCAGGACCAGGGTTGCCGCGGGCGGCGCGGCCGTCGCGCCGAAAGTGGTCTCGACGGCGGTGAGATCGGGGAGCGCGTCGGTCAGCGCCACCCGTGGCGTCAGGCGCGCCAATTCGGTGCGGAGCAAGGTGGTGGCGGCATCGTCCGGGGCCACCAGCGCGACGGCGTCGGTGGCGGCGCCACCTGGCGTGCGCAGCGCTCGTAGCAGTGCCATGCCCTGCGGATTCCATCGTGCGACCACCGGTTCCAGGTCGGCCACGGGCGGCGCGTGCGGACTCGCGGCAGCCCCGCCGACGGGTATGGCCTCGCTCGCCGCGGTCGGATCGGCGTGACCGCCGGTCTCGGCGGGGTCAGAATCCGGCACTGCTCATTCGCCCCCACAGCCGGATATAGCCGTTGTGCACGCGCAGCGCGGCGCGGCGGGCCGTGGGCGGCAGGTCGCCCGCGACCACGGCACGCCAGCGGGCCGCGCGGGACAGCGCCTCGTCGGCGTCGGCCGGGGTGACGGCCGGATAGCCCGCGGCCAGGTGCGCGACCGAGGGGTGGGCCAGGCCCGCGCACAGGCCGAGCCAGACGGCTTCGTCGCCGGCGAGATAGTCCTCGATGAGGTCGCGGGCGCGGCCGCCCGCTTCGGGAACCGAACGCGCGGCAAGGCGGGACAGGCGGTCGAGCAGGTCACCGCCGCGCAGCGCCGCGGCCTGTTCGTAGCGGCGGTGCAGCAGACGGTGCAGCGCGTCGATGCCGCTGGCGGCGTGCATCACCTGCACGAGTGCGGGTCCGGTGAGAGTGGGGTCGTGTCGCAGCGCGGCCAGGGCGCAGGCGACGCCGTGCAGGTCCCAGCGGCGCAGCAGATTCTCGCGTGCACGGGCGTGCTGACCGGCCGCGGCGGCGACGAACAGATCCGGCGAGAGGGTCAGCGCGGGATCGGGGTCGGTGGCCAGGGCGCGCAGCACGGTCAGATCCTCGTCGGTGACCGCGCCCGCCCGTGTCCTGGTCGCGAGCGAGGCGACCACCGGAAGGGTGGGCCTGCGCAGTTCCCGGCCGTAACGGTCGGCGGCGGCGACCGCGTCGGCCCAGGACGAGCCGATGGCGTCGGCCTTGTTGAGCACCACCACGGTGTGCTGTGGCGGCAGCGCGGCCAGCACCCGGCGGTCGGCCGGTTGCGGCGCGCCCGCGAGCACGTAGACGACGATGTCGGCGTCGAGTTCGGGATCGGGGGCACCCGGCGCGTCGATCGGCCCGGTCTCCACCGCCGACATCAGCGCCAGCGCGTGCAGCACCGTGGTGCGGCCGGTGTGCGCGCGGCCGGTCACCTGGATACGCGGCGGCGTGCGCCAGAGGTCGGCGGCGCGGTCGGCGTGCTGCCCGATCGCGATGTCGCGCCCGCCCAGCGCGTGCAGCTCGGCCAGCAGCCGATCCAGTCCGGCGTGGTCGGGTGGCGCGGCCGGCTCCGGTGCGCGCCCGGTGCGGGCAGTGGCTGCCTGCTGCATCGGTATCCCCCCTTCGACCATGCGGATTCTGTCAGACGCGGCCGATTCCCGGGGATGTGGAGCGGGTCAGGAGCGGGTGAGGAATTTGGTCGCCGCGCGCGCCGCCCAACCGGGCGAGAACTTCGCCGTCAGCGCCAGCACCTTGGCCTGCGCGCCGATCTCGTAATGCACCCGAGGCAGCCTGCCCCGGCGGCGGGTGGCACTCCAGACACCCTCGGCGACGTCCTCGGCGCTCAGCCGCACCCCCAACGAGCGGGTGCTGCCGGTGTCGAGACCGTGGACCATCGCGGTCGTGACGAACAGCGGCCAGATCGCGATCACGCGGATGTCGTGCCGCGCCCACTCCAGATCCAATGCCTCGGTCAGGCTCTTGACCGCCGATTTCGTCGCCGCGTAGGTGGCCAGCTCGGGCTGACCGTAGAGCGCCGAGGCCGAGCACATGTTCACCAGCTGCGC
This sequence comes from Nocardia higoensis, assembly GCF_015477835.1. NCBI lineage: Bacteria > Bacillati > Actinomycetota > Actinomycetes > Mycobacteriales > Nocardiaceae > Nocardia > Nocardia higoensis. The sequence goes on from NZ_JADLQN010000003.1 coordinate 192,714, forward strand.
GCCGGTGGTCTCGCGCAGATACGGGAAGGCGTGGTGGGCGCCGGAGATCACGCCGTCGACGTTCACCGCCACCATGGCGTGCTGCTCGCGCAGGTCGATCGCCTCGAATGGACCGGAGCGCAGGATTCCGGCGTTGTTGATGAGGATGTCGAGCCTGCCGTGCGCCTGATGGAACTCGGCCAGCCGCTGCTGCCACTGCGCGTCGTCGGTGACGTCGAGCACGCCGGTGTGCACCTTGCCGCCCGCCGACTCGATCTCGCCCGCCAGTCTGCCCAGGCCGATCTCGTCGATGTCGAAAGCACCCACCAGGTAACCGCGTGAGGCGAAGTGCAGGGCTGTGGCCCGGCCGATCCCGGCGGCGGCACCGGTGACGAACACCGTGGGAGAGCTCATGCGAGCAGTCTAGTTGCGGCGGCCTCCGCACCGGTGAGACCGTGCGGTCGGGGTTCGGTTGCCGAGCCGATGCGTCGATGCTGGACAATGGACGTCGTGAACGACGCCGCCAACCACAGTGTCGAGTCGGTTCCGGGCAGGCCGTCCACAGCATCGGCCCCGCTCGAAGCAGGCAGACGATCCACCACCGGCTCCCGGCTCTACCCGCGCGTGACCAGCTTCCGGTCCCGGCGGGGCGCGCTGACGCCCAATCAGCAGGGCGCCTGGGAGCGGATGTGGCCGAAGATCGGCCGTGAGGTCGGTGACGAGCCGCTCGACACCGAAGCCTGGTTCGGCCGCAAGGCTCCGCTGGTGATCGAGATCGGCTGCGGAACCGGCACCGCCACCGCCGCGATGGCCCAGGCCGAACCGGACGTCGACCTGATCGGCATCGAGGTGTACCAGCCCGGCTTGGCCCAGCTGGTGCAGCGGATCGAGCGCGACGGCATCGGCAATATCCGGCTGCTGCGCGGCGACGCCGTCGACGTGCTCGAGCACATGATTGCTCCCGAGTCGCTGACCGGTGTGCGCGTGTTCTTCCCCGATCCGTGGCCCAAGGCCCGCCACCACAAGCGCAGGCTGCTGCAGCCGCCCACGCTCTCGCTCATCGCGAGCAGGCTGCGGCCCGGCGGTGTGTTGCACGTCGCGACCGACCACGCCGATTACGCCGAGCACATCGCCGAGGTCGGAGCGGGTGAACCGCTGCTGATCGGCCTGAACGAGACCACCGGCGGCAGCGCCGAGCTGCTGGCGCGGCACTGCCCGATCGGCTGCGAACGCCCGGTCACCAAATTCGAGGGCAAGGCACACAGGGCGGGCAGCGCCATCACCGAATTCATCTGGGGCAAGATCGAATGATGAGCGTCAGTGCGATGGCCGATGCGGCCGGGGGTGTTGCGGGGGAGGTGCCGGGAACCGGAGCCGACAGTGTCGGCGGCGCGCCGGATGTGCGCCGGGTGCTGCTGATCTGGGACGCCCCCAACCTCGATATGGGCTTGGGCGCCATTCTCGGCGGCCGCCCGACCGCCGCCTACCGGCCCCGCTTCGACGCGCTCGGCCGCTGGCTGCTGGCCCGCACCGCCGAACTGTCCGCGGGCAGCAGCGGCCGCGTCGAGCCGGAGGCGACGGTGTTCACCAACATCGCCCCGGGCACCGCCGACGTGGTGCGCCCCTGGGTGGAAGCGCTGCGCAATGTCGGCTACGCGGTGTTCGCCAAGCCCAAGATCGACGAGGACTCCGACGTCGACGCCGACATGCTCGCGCACATCGAGATGCGAAGCCGCGGTGCGGGTCTGGCCGGGATCATGGTCGCTTCAGCCGACGGCCAGGCTTTCCGCGAGCCGCTCGAACGCCTCGCCGCGCGCGGTGTTCCCGCACAGGTACTCGGCTTCCGCGAGCACGCCAGCTGGGCGGTCACATCCGATACCCTCGAGTTCATCGATCTCGAGGACATCCCGGGCGTGTTCCGCGAACCGCTCCCACGGGTTAGCCTCGATTCGCTGCCCGACGAGGGTGCCTGGCTGCAGCCGTTCCGGCCGCTGTCGGCACTGCTCACCTCTCGCCCCGGTCAAGGAGTCGCTTAGTGTTCACACGCTGGGGCGATCTGGTCTATCGCTTCCGCTTCGCCGTCATCGGCATCGTCACCGCGGCGATGCTGGGACTGGGCGGTTACGGCTTCGGCCTGGAAGAGCACCTGAGCTCCAGCGGCTGGGATGATCCGACCTCCGAGTCGGCGCAGGCCGCGCGTATCGCCGACTCGGCCTTCGGCCGCGATCACACCAGCGACGTGATCCTGCTGTACACCGCGCCCGAGGGAAAGACGATCGACGACCCGGAGTTCCGGGACAAGGTCGTCGACAGCCTCAATCGGCTGCCTCGGGAGTACCCGGAACAGATCGCCAAGGTCAACGGCGCGTACTGGCCGACCGAGACCGGTCCCGGCGTACCGCTCACCTTCGGGTCGCAGGACAAGAAGTACACCTTCGCCTCGATCGCCATCGTCGGCGACAACGACACCGATATGGTGCGCAACTACCGCGAGGTGAAGGACGTCTTCGGCATCGACGGCGTCGATGTGCAGGTGACCGGCCTGCAGGCGGTGTCGGGCACGCTCAACGACACCATGGCCAGCGACCAGAAGCGCATGGAGCTGATGGCCATTCCCGCCGTCGGCGTCCTGTTGTTCTTCATCTTCGGCGGCCTGATCGCCGCCGGACTGCCGCTGGTCGTCGGCGGCCTGACCGTCGTCGGCGCCAACGGCATCATCATGGCGCTCACGAAGGTCACCGAGGTGAACTCCTTCGTCGGCGCGGTCGTGTCGATGATCGGCCTGGGCCTGGCCATCGACTACGGCCTGTTCATCGTCAGCCGCTTCCGCGAAGAACTCGCCGAGGGCTACGAGCCCCGCGCCGCGGTCCGGCGCACGGTGATGACCGCCGGACGCACCGTGGTGTTCTCCGCGACCATGATCGTGGCCAGTCTCGGCGGCATGCTGCTGTTCCCGCAGGGCTTCCTGAAGTCGGTCGCCTACGGCACCATCGCGACGGTCACTCTCGCCGCGATCACCGCGATCACCATCCTGCCCGCCATGCTCGGTGTGCTCGGTCGGCGGGTGGACATGCTCGGCCTGAAGCGTTTCCGGCAGACCAAGACCGCCGAAGAGGTCGAGGCGGGCTTCTGGGGCCGGACCACGCAGTGGGTGATGCAGCACCCGCTCAAGATCGCGGTGCCGATCACCATCCTGCTGTTGCTGCTGATCATCCCGGTGAAGAACCTGGCATTCGGCGGCATCAACGAGCGCTACCTGCCGCCGGACAGCAAGGTCCGGGTCGCGCTGGAGAACTTCTACGACGTCTTCCCGCTGAAGAAGACCGACCCGGTGCAGCTGGTCATGGTCTCCGAGGACAGCTCCGCGGTCGGAAAGGTGTGGAAGCAGGCGGGCGAGGCGCCCGGGCTGATCGGCGGGTTCGGTGTGCCCAGCCGCTCGACCAGCGAGCCCGAGGTGTACCGGACCAGCGCCACACTCGTGGACTCCGAGAACCCCGACCCGACGATCGATTTCCTGCGGTCGATGGACGTGCCGGACAACGTCGAGCTCTACGTGGGCGGTCAGCCGGCCATCACCAAGGACAGCGTCGACGCGCTGCTCGACCGCATGCCGTTCATGATCGCGCTGGTGCTGTTCGTCACCACGGTGCTGATGTTCCTCACCTTCGGCTCGCTGGTGCTGCCGATCAAGGCCGCGCTGATGAGCGCGCTCGGCCTCGGGTCCACCCTGGGCATTCTGACCTGGATCTTCATCGACGGTCACGGCGCGGGGCTGCTGAACTTCACCCCGCAGCCGATCATGTCGCCGGTGCTCGTGTTGATCATCGCGGTGATCTACGGTCTGTCGACCGACTACGAGGTCTTCCTGATATCCCGCATGGTCGAGGCACGCAATCAGGGCGCTTCGACCACCGAGGCGGTGCGCGCGGGCACCGCGCACACCGGCCGCATCATCACCGCCGCCGCGCTCATCCTGCTCGTGGTCGTCGGCGCGTTCGCCTTCTCCGACCTGGTGATGATGCAGTACATCGCCTACGGCCTGATCGCGGCGCTGTTCATCGACGCGACGATCCTGCGCATGCTGCTGGTGCCCGCCACCATGAAGCTGCTCGGTGACGACTGCTGGTGGGCTCCGGCCTGGATGAAACGCATCCAGGAGAGGCTCGGCCTCGGCGAGCCGATCCTCGACGACGAGCGCCCGGGCGGCGGTGAAGTGGTCGACCTGATCAAGACCACCCCGATCACCGACCCGGTCACCATGCTCATGCCCGCCCTGCCCGAGGACAAGCAGCGCAAGTCCCCCCGCCGCGTTCGCACCGTCGCGGAGATCGAGGCCGAGGCACCCACGCAGCGCATCGACGATGTCTCGTCGGTGCAGACCGATGCTCCGGAACCCGGGGAAGCGCCGGGTCGCCCCGCCGCGCCGCCGCGTGGTCCCATGCCCGCCGCGCCCGATCCGACGCGGCCGCGCGCCGGGACCTCCGCCGATCAGCCGTCCGCGCAAGCTCCTGCCGGGCAGCCCACCGGCGGTCGGTCTCCGCGGGGGCAGGCTCCCACGAGTTCGCCCACCGTCGGCCGGCCGGCCGCGGGCCGGCGACCCGCCGGACAGCCGCCCGCCGGAGCGAACAGTCTGTCGCTGCCACCGCAGGCGGGAGCCGACCAGGCGAAGAGTGCTCCGAATCCGCCGCGACCGGTGCCGCCGGTGCGCCCTCGCCCGCCCGCCGGTACCTCGATGGGTGAGCCGACCCGGCCGCACGCCGGTACCCCGCGCCCCGTTCCCCCTGTCGGCCCCACCGCCGCGCGGAACGGCACGCAACCGATTCCGGGCAGACCCTCGAACGGACCCGTGCCGCCCGCACCGAATCGTTCGAATCCGAACGGACCCAGCAAAACTCCGAACGGACCTGCCGTCACCTCGAACGGGCTCGACATCACTCCACCCGGACCTGTTCCATTCCGGAACAGCCCCGGTCCGCTGGCAGGTGGCCCGGGTACCGCGCCGGGCGGTCCCGGTGTCGGCCCGAACGGTCCGGGCACGGTCCCCACGGGCCCCGGCACGCCCCCCGGCGGCCCGAGGCAGGTTCCCCGGCCCGATCCTGTTCCGAACGGAACCGGCCCCGCCTCCACCGGCCCCCGCCCGGTCTCCAACGACCCTCACTCCTCGAACGCCCCCCATCCGGCCTCGAACCCCACCGACGCCGTGCCGAACGGACCTTTCACAGCGCCGGGCGGACCCACTCCAGGCCCGAGCGGAACCACCCCGATGCCGAGCGGACCCACCCCGGTGGCACACGGCTCCGGCAGCGGCTCGACCCCCGCGCCCCCGCCAGGGTACGGCGACTCCTGCGAATCTCCCGGTGGCGCAGCGGATCCGGGTGAGCCGTCGGGCGACAACCGGACCAGTATCGAGAACTGGATGGCCGAACTGCGTTCCTCACGCCGCCGCCCACAGCCCGGCGCCGACGAAGCCCACCGCCCTGCGCCCGGCGCCGACGAGGGCCGCCACCACAGCGGTGACGACCAGTCGGTCAGCGTCGACGAGTTGCTGCGCCGTCAGGACGACGAAGACTGATCTCCCGCCGCGCGGGCCTCGCCCCCGCCGGTCTCGTCGTCGCCCCCCGCGGTCGTCGTACCCACCGACCCACCGCCGACCGGACGAGGAGAACCACCCTCGGGTCGCGACCGGTTCCCGCGCTCCCCCGCCTCGGCGAAGGCGCGGGCGTAGCGGGTGCCGGTGAGCAGCAGCAGGACGCCCACGGCGAGGAAGGCGATCACCCGGACGAATCCGTCGAGGGTCGCCAGGTCGAAGAGGAACAGTTTGGCGATGGCCGCCGCGGTCAGCAGCAGGCCGGAGCCCAGCGCCACCTTGGCGATCGCGCCGGACGCCGCCGAGAGGTTGCGCAGGCCGTAGAGCAGTGCGCCGGTCGCGCTCACCATCCACAGAATGGTGGCCACGCTGTGACCGACGACGAACCCGTCCACACCGCCGACCGCGACGCCGACCGCGACGGACACGGCGGTCAGCAGGTACAACGCCGCCACGCTCGCCGCTACCCCCACGACCGATCCGCCGGTGCCGGGGGCCGGGGCGTTCACCGCGCCGAGCCGGCGCAGACTCCACATCGTCACCGCGAGCACGGCGAGACCGGCGATCGCCGCCACCGCCGTGTCCGTACCGAGGACATCGCCCGCGACCCCTGGGGAAGCAAGGGTTTCCGGCCCGGCGTCGGCCAGGAAGGCCAGGCCGCCGATGACACCGAACGCGGCGCCGAGGCCGGCGGCGACGCGGGAACGCTGCTGCCCGGCGACCCCGGTGAATCCGAGCGCCACCAGGAACAGCGCGGTCGGCAGGGTCCGCGAATCCGTCCCGCCCACACACGCTTCCAGCAACGCCACCGCGCCGACGACGGCCGTGACGAGTGCGGTGTGTCCGGCGATCCCGGTCGCCGCGCGCAGTCTCGGTATCAGGTGCGCCACCGACACCGCCAGCAGGACCGCCGCGTAGCCGAGGGCGACGCCGACCGCGACCCGCCGCTCGAGCAGGGCGGGCGCGGCCACCAGCAAGGGCGTGGCCGCGGCCGCGAGGGCGAGGCTCGCGGTGAGATCGCCGGGCCGGACCCGCGTCACCAACAGCGCGCCCGCCAGTCCGACCACCGCGATCGCGACCGCCGCCGTCATCAGCGTGCCGACGTGCTCACTCGGGGTGTCGATCGCGGCCACCGCGACGAACACGAGCGCCGCGATCACCACCGGCAGCGTCCGGACGACGTGCAGATAGGGCCAATCCCGCACCCGCTGCACCGGCAGGCAGCTCACCTGCAAGACGATCAGGAAGGTCACCAGCACCGTCTCGGTCGTCACGAACGGAGCCGACAGCGCGGCGCCCGCCACCACCAGGACCGCCAGCGGCTGCGACTTCCACCGCATCGCCAGCGCCACGCCACCGGCCGCCACGGCCAGCGCCACCCCGAACCCCGGCACCGGATGCAGCCAGTCGTAGACAGCGGTCACCGCGACGACATCCAGGTACCCGCCCGCTATTCCGGTGGCCGCCAGCGCGATACCGCCGACGCGTCCACCGGTCCGCCCCGACACCCGGATGCCAGTCCCGACCAGCACCGCCGAGAACACCGCCCCCGCAACGACTCTCGGCACCGGCCCGAAGAACCCCGCCTGAGCCGCCAGCACCAGCAACATGACGACACCGATCAATGTCACCGCGACCCCGGCCACCGCGAGCACCCGGCTGATCATTCCGTCCCGCTGCCACCACGGCGTCGCCTGCGCGACCGACCTGCCGGGACCTGCGGGCACTCCGACGCCCGGACGCGGCGCACCGGGCCCGGCACCCCACGGCCGAGGTATCGGCGCCGCTCCGTACCCGGGCCCGTACCCCGGACGCGGCACATACGGACCGCCGGGCCAGGGCACCCCCGGCATCCCCGATCCACCCGGCATCCCCAACCCAATCGGCGGCACCGGCCCAACCTGCGGGACCGATCCAACCTGCGGGACCGGCCCAACCTGTGGCACCGATCCAACCTGCGGGACCGGCCCAACCTGCGGCATGGGCCCGGTGCCCGGACCGGCAGGTGCATCGGATGTGTGCCCTTCCCCCGTGCCTCCAGCCGATGTGCTCGGGGGTCCCGCGGCCGTGTACGCGGCCGGATCACCTCCGGCACGCGTCCCGGAACCGGACGCCACGGTGGCGGCATCCGCGTTCGGCACTGTTGTTGCGGCAGTGACGGATTCGTCCCCGCCCCGCGGAGCGTCGGCGACGGAGGCCGTGGAAGTCTGCGGGGGCGGCGCTGCCGCGAGCGTGCCCCGCGCGTCGGCAGCGCCGGAGTCGTAGGACGCGAGCACCTGACGGTGCAGGAGATCCAGGTCGCGCCCGAGAGCGCCCATCTGCGTCCCCAGCGCGGTGAACTCCTCGGAAAGTCGGGAGACCAGGGCCGGGTCGATCGAACCACTCATGTATTCATGGTCGGTCGTGCGCGGAAGCCGGGCATGAGTAGAAACACTCGCCCGGCCGCCGGACATCTACGCGAATCCACACGCCCCGGCAGAACCACACGCCCCGGCAGAACTACGCAGCGTTGCCCACCCGTGCTCCGGGCCGCCCGGTTCCACGCGCCGGCCCGGCCCCGAAGGACCGGACTCGCGCGCCGCGTCCGCGGTCAGCGCGCCGTGGCGGGCAGACTGGTCACCCGGCGTACCGCGTCGATCACCGCCGAGCGTGCGGGCATGGTCAGCGGGCCCGGCGTGGGTTCGGCCGCCCAGTGCCAGCCGCGATCGGAATCGGTGGTGGGCAGCAGGATGTGGCGGCCGCCGGGGACGACGGTCACGTGATACTCGGCCAGCCGGTGGCGGACCCGCACGTCGACCGGGGCATTCGGGCTGGGCGGGGTGACCAGATAGGTCCAGGTCCGCTCGCCGGGATCGGCGATCACGGGGACGGGGAAGGAACAGGCCAGGGCTTCGAGCACAGCGTGGCCGAGTTCGGGGGGCATGACGAGGGCGCCCAGGACACTGCCGGTGGTGACGACGGGACGGCCGCCGAGCAGTTGTACGGGCAGGCCGTACCGGTCTTGCAGCAGCAGTGCCGCATCCTGGGACGAATGGCAACGTTCGAACATCGCGCGGAGCTCCTCAGACGGTGGTGGTGAACGAGAGACGGACCGGAGACGGGGTCTGTAGTCGCCCGTTTCCGATTCCGGCGCGTGCGCGCGGTCGGCGCGCGAGAATTGCGGGCAATGCCTGCGGTGCGGTAGCGCTCGGCATCGTGATCATGTGCCGCCCCTGCCTTCCCAACATTGGATTCTCAAAGTTGCGGAAAGACAACGGTATTCCAAACAGTGTGCGGAGAGTCGTACGCAATGTCCCACTTCGACACCGATACAGGCCCTACCGTCGGTATCCTGAAACCTGGATGTAACACAAGGGCTCGAGGTTATGGACGATTCTTCGATCGGCGTACGCATCAGGCGCTTTCGTGGTAAAGCGCTCACCCAACGCCAGCTGGCCGATCAGGCCGGCGTGAGCGTCGATCTCGTGCGCAAGCTCGAGCAAGGTGGCAGGCAGACCGCCTCGATCGCCAGTCTGCAGAAGATCGCGCGCGCCCTCGATGTCGACATCGCCGATCTGATCGGCAATCGTCACGGCATCCCGTCGGGTAATCCGGACGCGGGCATCGTGGCCATCCGTCGTGCCCTCACTCCGGTGGACGACCTGCTCGGCAGCGCGCCGGAGGAGGCCGCGGTGTCACTGGAGGACGGCCGTCGCGCCGTCGACTACGCCTGGGGCGCGTACTGGTCCGGCCGCTACGAACTGCTGACCACGATCCTGCCGACCGGCCTCACCCAGTTGCGCGCCACCGTGCACGCCGCCCGCAACGGTTCGGTCGCCCCGGCCAACGAACTGCTCGCCCGGATGTACTGGGTGACCGGCTGCACCCTGGTGCATCTCGGACAGACCGACCCGGCCTTCCTGTCGATCCGCCTCGCCCTGGCCGCCGCCGAACGCGGCGACGATCCGTTGCTGCTGGCCACCATTCGCGGTTCGGTGGCCTGGCAACTGCTGGTGCAGGGCCGCTACGTCGAATCCCGGGGCGTGGCACTGCGCGCGGCGAGCGAACTCGAGCCGGACGGCGAGGTGGCGTCGGCGCATCTGTCCGCCTACGGCTCACTGGTCCTGCAGGGCGCCACCGCGGCCGGGCGGGCCCAGAACATTCCGGACGCGCTGGCGCTGCTGGAGACGGCGGGGGAGGTGGCGCTGCGCCTCGGCGTCGACCGGCAGGACTACGAAACCTATTTCGGCCCTTCGCAGGTGGTCATGCAGACGGTGGACGTGAACGTCTCCGCCGAGCGCTATCCGGAGGCACTCACCGCCGCCGCGCAGATGCCGGTCAACGGCGGTCTGCCGCAGGCCTCGCGCGCCAGGCACCTCGCCGACACCGCGGTGGCCTGGACCAGAACCGGCCAGTACGGCCGGGCGCTCGGCGCCCTGCTCGACGCCGAGCGGGTCGGCGGCGCGGATTGGATGAAATACCAGTCACTGCCCCGGCATATCGTTTCCGAATTACTCGACAACGATCGCCGCATGCCTTTGCGCGCCTTTGCCCGCCGCCTCGGTGTCAATACCTGAGACGCTCGAAAAGTGGAAAGACACAAATTGTGCGAGGACATTTTGTCTCATCCCTAGGGACGCCGACGAGCGCTACCCACCGGTAACAACACGTGGTCTGATGGTGCCTGCCCCCAGTCGGGGAAGCAGTTCAACCGACCAGAGGATCACCCATGACGTCGAAGTTCACCCGCCCCGCCGCCCTCGCCGCCCTCGTTCTGACCGCCGGCGCGCTGAGCGCGGGCACCGCCACCGCCGCAGCCCCCACGGCCCCTGCCACCGCCGTCGCGGGTTCGGTGGAGGTGTGCATCCCGATTCCGGGCCTGCCGCTCGAAGTGGCCATCTGCCTGTAATCGTCGGCGTTCCCGCTCGACGCGCGGCAGCTGGGCAACCTCCACCCGGGGGCCCACCACAACCCCGGGTGGAGGTCCGGAAGGATCTCAGTGGCCGAGCAGTGTGCGCCAGTGCTCCATCAGCGGTCGCTTCGCGGTCACCGATCCGAACCTGACCCGTCCGCGCACCACCAGATGCAGGGGGCCCATCGGCGGACCGGTGCGCACTTTGTTGGCGACGCTGGCGGCGATGGGCTCGAGGCCGTCGAGATTCACCGTGGCTTCCGCGGGCACCACCAGATTCAGCGTCGAGCAGAAATCGTCCACGAAGATTTCGACCACCTGCGTCGACATCACCGCCTCGGTGAAATCGAGCGTCACCGACGCGACCCAATTGTTCAGGTGCAGCGTCGGCGGCACATTCCACCGGCCCCGCCTGGAAACATCGGATATCCGGGTGCGGATCACATTCGACGCCACATCGTTCCCCGACGGCTGCGATCCGGCAGGAGGCCGGCGGTGGGCAGCACCCGCGCCGAAGGCCGGGCCGTGGAAAGCCGCGCCCCGGAAACCCGCGCCGGGGAGGAAGGCCGGACGCTGCGGTCCATACGGCACGGCCGGACCGGCGAAACCGCGTGACGGTGCGGTGGGCGCGCCCACCAACCGGATGCCGGGCAGGTCGACCAGCACGGAATTGAGTTCGCCTCGAGTCTTGGAGGCCAACGCGGTGTCCATACGTTCGGTGAACTCGCCGAGCGAGAGCATCCCCAGACCGACAGCCCGTTGCAGCAATTGCCCGACGTGCTCACGCTCGGCGTCGGAGACGCGCAGATCACGATCGCCCACCGACTCGGCCGTGCGGTGGGATTCCGGTTCGGAGGCGCCCATGTTTCGAGGTTACCGACGCCGGGCCCGCACGACATCAGGGCGAACCCTGATACCGGTGGCTAATCGAGGCCCTGTTCGATGGCGTAGCGGGTCAGCTCGACCCGGTTCGCCAGCTGCAGTTTGCGCAGGGTGGCCTGCACATGGTTCTCCACGGTGCGATGGCTGAGCCCGAGCCGGGCGGCGATCTGCTTGGCCGACAGCCCTTTCGCCACCATCCTCAGCACTTCGGTCTCCCTCTCGGTGAGGGCGGGCCGATGCGGTTCGTCGGGTCGTGGCGGCGCGCCGGCAATGCGCCGAAATTCACCGAGCACCAGCCCGGCGAGGCCGGGGGTGAAGACCGGCTGACCGGCGGCCGTGGCCCGCACCGCCTCGACCAACTCGGCCGCCGACGCGCTCTTGACCAGGTAGCCGGACGCACCGGCTTTGACGGCCTCGAGCACGTCGTCGCGTTCGGCCGAGGCCGACAGCACCAGCACCCGGCTGTCCGGGGAAACCCGCAGCACCTCGGCGGTCGCCTGGGCACCGCTGCCGTCGGGCAGTTGCATGTCCATCAGGACCACGTCGGGCCGGACAGCGGCGGCGCGGCGGGTGGCCGACCCCACCCCGTCGGCCGTGGCAGCGACCCGGAAACCCGCCTCCTCCAGGTCCCGGGAGACCCCGTCGCGCCACATCGGATGGTCGTCGACCACCATCACCGACACAGCCCCGGCGCGCGTGTCCTCGGTCATCGTCCCGCTCCTCTCGGCCGCACCGTGTCGAGGCACCGTGTCGATGTCGGTCATGGTGCGGGTCTGGGCACGGTGCCGGTCTCATCGTGCCACCGGTCCGCTCACCCGCGCGGCACCCGGAACTCCCATTCCGCCCCTTCGGCCTCGGCGCCGCCGGCGAACAGCTCCGCCGTGCCGCCGAGCGCGGCGATCCGCCCGATGATGGAGCGCGAAACACCCATCCGGCCCTCGGCTTCCGCCTCGGCCAACCGCCCCGGCGCGATGCCGATCCCGTCGTCGCGCACGCTGACGATCAGCTGTTCGCCCGTGTCCTCCAGCAGCACATAGGCTTTCGCGTCCGGTCCGGCGTGCAGCTCGACATTGGCCAGCGCGGTCACCACGGCGGCGGCGATCTCCCCTGCCACCCACGGCCCCACCGGCACCGGCTCTCCCGGCGTCGACACGAAGACCCGCGGCGTGGCGTGCGCGGTGAGCAGACCGCGCAGATCCACCTCGTTGTCACCGCGCTCGCCGCGACCGGCGGCGTGCCTGCCGCCCTGCTCGGACAGCAGCACCCGCAGCGCCACTTCCTGTTCACCCGCGCGATTCGCCAATTCCGTGGTAACACCGCCGATTTCGCTGCCCCGTCGTTTGATGTAGCTGAGGACTTGGAGCACACCGTCGTGCACTTCGCGGGCCAGCCGCTCGCGCTCCTCGGCGGCGGCGGTCAGGCGCACGGCGCGGCGCAACTGGTCCTGGGCGCGCCGGGCGGTCTCGGCGGCCAGGCCGAGCGCGAGCCCGACCGAGACCAGCACCGGCGCGGTCGCGTCGGTCCACACGTCGGCGCCCCACTGCTCACGCACGGTGATGATGACCGCCGAGATCAGCAACCCGGACGCGATGCCGACCATCGGCCCCCGCAGGATCGCCGCGGAGATGACGGCATTGGCCGCCCACATGGTGGTCGGCAGGGTCTGGTGGCCGTGGTACCAGTCGTAGTCGGCGACCAGCCTGGTCGCCGCGATCAGCCCGATCACCACGATGTGGTCGCCGACCACCACCGCCGAGCGCCACCGCATCACGTCGGCGCGCCAGTGCGAGAGCATCAGCGCCGAAAGACCCGACCAGACCGCCATCAACGCGATGAACACCCAGCTCAGGCGCTGATTCTGGTAGTAGGGCACCGAGGCGATCTGCTGACCGATCGCGTACAGCAGGGTGACCAGCCGGAACGCCTGCACCGCCCGCCACAGCGGGGCCGTGGCGGCATCGTCGGCGCTGGGCTCGGCGGGCCGGTCGGGGCTCATCGGGGTCGTTCGCCGTCGGGGATATCCGGTCTATCCGGTTCCGCCGAATACAGTCTGGGTTCGCCGGTCAGCAGATCGTGGATGACCTCCTCCGGCGATTCGGCCAGCAGCGAGCGGATCGCGGTGTTCATCACCGCCACGAACGGCACCGCCAGCAACGCGCCCGCGATCCCGCCCAGCACCAGACCCGCCGCGATCGCGATCACCACCGCCAGCGGATGCACGCTGACCGCGCGACCGAGCAGCAAGGGTTGCAGCACATGACTTTCCAGCTGCATGACCGCGATGATGATGCCCAGCACGATCAGCGCGGTCACCAGTCCCTCGGTGACCAGCGCGATGAACACCGCGACGAACCCGGCCAGGAACGCGCCGATGAGCGGGATGAACGCGCTGATGAACACCAGCGAGGCCAGCGGCAGCGCCATCGGCACGCCGAGGATCAGCAGCCCGGCGCCGATGCCGATGGCGTCCACCGCCGCGACGACGACTGTCGCCCGGACGAAGCCGACCAGGGTTCCGAAGCCGAGTTCACCGGCCAGGCGCACTCGGTCGCGGTGCTGAGTCGGCACCACCCGGGTCACGAACTCCCAGATCTGATCGCCGCCGTAGAGGAAGAACACCAGGATGAACAGCGTCAGGAAGGTGCCGGTGAGCAACTGCCCGATCATGGTCGCGGTGGTCAGCGCTCCGCTGGTGACGCTGTCCTGATTGGATTCGATGGTCTTGACCAGAGTGTCGCCCGCGCTGCGGATCTGGTCGTCGCTCAGATGCGGCGGTCCGTTGATCAGCCAGTCCTGGATCTTCTCGATGCTGGCGGTCACCTCGTCGGACAATTGCGGCACCCCGGCCACGAACTGCTCGACGACGAAAGTCATGGTGCCCGCGACCAACCCGAGCGAGCCGATCAGCGCGACCACCACCCCGATCCAGCGCGGCACCCCCAGACGCTGCATCCAGTCCACCAGCGGCGCCAGCAGCGCGGCCGCCAGCAGCGCGATCGCCACCGGGATGAGCACCGTGGACAAACGCTGCACCAACATCGCCACCGCGATCACCGCCGCGAAGATCACCAGCAGGCGCCACGACCACTCCGCGGCCTGCCGCACGATCGGATGCACGGAATCGGCGGCCGAACGGGGAGTTCCCCGGGTGTCCGAAGCGCCGCCCGGTACACCGACGATGCCGTCCGATGCGCCCGCACCCGCCGCGCCGCCCGGGTCCGCCGCGCCTCGGGCACTTTCCTCGGGGTGGCTCACGGTCGTGAGCCTAACGGCCGCCCCAGCGCCGCGAACACACCCAGACGGGGAAGCCGGAGCCGACATGGCCGATGCGTCCGTTTCAGCCCTATCTGTTAAGTTCCAGCCACATGGCGATCGTGGCGGTCCTGGCCCCTGACAACGCGCTCGGATTCGAGGTAATGCTCCCGGGCTTCGTGTTCGGCGCGGCGAATTCGGTCAGCGAGGAGAAGCACTACGACATCCGGGTCGTGACGATCGGCGGCACCAGCGCGACCGCCTCCGTGCACGGCGCGGTACGACTGGAGACGGACTGGGACCTCGACACCGTCGCCGATGCCGACACCGTCGTGGTGCCCGGCCGGGCCGGGTTCTTCTGCGAACCCGACGACTGCGTTCGCGACGCCCTCCGGGAAGCGGCCGCCCGCGGCGCACGCATGGCTTCGATCTGCGTGGGGGCGTTCACCCTCGCCGCCACCGGACTTCTCGACGGGCAGCGGGTGACGACACATTGGGAATCCGCCGCCGAGTTGGCCCGCCGGTATCCACTTGTCGAGGTCGACGCTTCGGTGCTGTTCATCGACAACGGCAGCGTGCTCACCTCGGCCGGAGCGACGGCGGGGTTGGATTTGTGCCTGCACATCGTCCGGCGGGATCTCGGCGCCAAGGTGGCTGCCGACACCGCGCGCCGAATCGTGATGCCGCCGCAGCGGGACGGCGGGCAGGCCCAGTTCATCGCCTACACCGACCCACGGAGCCCGGACACGTCCCTGCAACCGGTCCTGGACTGGATGCAGGTGAACCTGCACCGCCCACTCACCCTCGACGAAATCGCCGCGCACGGAGCCATCAGCGTGCGCAGTCTGAACCGCCGTTTCCGTGCCGAGATCGGCACCACGCCTTTGCAGTGGTTGCTACGCGCCCGGGTACACCGTGCGCAGCAGTTGCTCGAAACCACCGACCTGTCCATCGACCGCGTCGCCGAGGAGACGGGCTTCGGCGCCGCAACGACACTGCGCTACCACTTCGCCCGCCTGACGAGGACATCTCCGCAGGCCTACCGCAACAGCTTTCACCATGTCGGTGGTGCCGTCCGGGCGCGCGATCGCCACCGGGAACCGCAGACGGGCACCAACCGGAGATAGACGCCGGCCGGAGACTGCCGACCTGATGAGCCGCCCACGGGTTGGCCATATTTGGGCACTAGTTGGCTATCCGGCCACTGGGCTGGCGTTACTTCCGAGCACACACTGAGTGCGCACATCTCGGAAGGAAGCAAGCCACGATGACCGTACAAGAAGTCGATCCGGCCCAGTTCGGGCTACCCAGCTCGAAGCTCGCCGTCGCGGCGGACACTCTGGTCGCCGAAGTCTCGGCACCGCTGGTCTACAACCACTGCGTACGCGCGTATCTGTATGCCCGCGAGTTGGCCGCTGTGCAGGGGCTGCGAGCCGGCGAGGACTACGACGACGAACTGCTCTACCTCAGCTGTCTGCTGCACGACCTGGGGGCCACGGACTACGCGAACGGCGACCAGCGTTTCGAGGTCGACGGAGCCGACGCGGCCGCGCGGTTCCTCAGGAAGGAAGGCGTCGACGAGCAGCGCGTACAGACCGTATGGAATGCCATCGCGCTGCACACCAGCGACGGCATCGCGCACCGCTTCGGGACGGTCGAGGCACTGATGCAGATGGGCACCGGCGCCGATATCGCCGGCATGCGGCGCGAGCTGCTACCCGACGGCTTCGCTGATCGCGTGCACGCCGTCTGGCCGCGTCACGACCTCGGATACGTGTTCGGTCGAATGCTGGCCGAACAGGTGCGTGACAACCCGGCCAAGGGCAGCTGGTTCAGTTTCGCCGGCCAGCTCTGCCAGCTCTATTTCCCGACTCACGCGCCGACCACCTGGTTCGACGCCGTCGAAGACGCGGGCTGGAACGATCGTCCGGTGGGGATCGGCTCACGTCGGGCCGCGGCCGCACAGCCTGCCGAACTGGCCTCGCTGTTCGCGCTGCACTTCAACGCCGGCGACCTCGAGGCGTTGATGTCGCTGTACGAACCTGCCGCACTGCTCTTTCCGAAACCAGGCAGCGCGCGATCGGGCACGCAGGCCATCCAGGATTCACTCGGCGCGATGATCGCCTCCGGGGCGAAGATCGAGTTGCGGACCCGTCGTGTGCACGTGGCAGGAGAACTGGCTCTGATCTCCAACGACGCCACCGTCACCGGCGCGGCGCCGAGCGACGACCCGGTGATCTCGACCTCCACCGAGATCGCCCGGCGCGGCAGCGACGGGTCCTGGCGCTACGTCATCGACGATCCCTACTTCTCGCTGTGAGCCGTGTCGCCCACGCCACCGGCGGCCGCTCGGCGTGTTCCACGGCGGTTCCGCCCCGCGACGATCGCGCAGCCCCGTGAATCGACGCGCAGCGCTACGAGCGGGGGCGGGACTCGGCGCCGTCATCGCCGGGGCATCGGTGACAGGGGCATCCGCGCAGATTCGGCGATCCCGCCCCGAGAGCCCGTCCGGACAGTGGCGAGTGCAGATCCTGGTATTCGACGGCGTGGACGACCTGGATATCTTCGCGCCACTGGAAGTGTTCGGCTACGCAGCGCATTTCGATTCCCGGGTCGAGGTGGAACTGGTGACCGCGGCGAGTCCGCAAGCGGTCGTGCTCATGTCCGGCACCACCATCGACGTACGAACGGGATGGGCTCCCGAGCGTGCCGACGTGCTCGTGGTCCCCGGTGGTGGCTACGGCCTGCCGCCGGGCTCGCCCGGTGTCCCCAGCGAGATCGCGAGAGGTCGGCTCCCCCGGCTGCTCGGCGAGGCCGCGCGCGAGGGCCTCACCCTGGCATCGGTCTGCGTCGGCGCGATGCTGCTGTCGGCTGCCGGGATCACCCGGGGCAGGCCGTGCACCACGCACCACCGGCTGCGCAAGCAGCTCGAACAGGAAGGCGGGGTGATCACCGGGGCGCGGGTCGTCGACGACGGCGATCTCGTCACCACCGGCGGCGTCACCTCCGGGCTGGACCTCGCCCTGTGGCTGGTACAGCGGGAACTGGGCTCGGATATCGCCGTCGCCGTCGAGGAAGTCATGGAGTACGAGCGGCGGGGGACAGTATGGAGGCGCGAGAGGATATGAGCACACCTACTGCCGGCCGCGCGGGCACCGATGCGCACCGCATCACCCGCCGCGGCTTGTTCGGAGTGGGCGTGGCGACCGCGGGAGCCGCTGCGGCCGGGGTGGTCGCGGGCCGTGCGACCACAGCCGACACCACTTCGGAAAATCGTCTGGAACCGTTCCACGGGCCGCACCAATCGGGGATCGCGACTTCCGCGCAATCGCACGCGCTGTTCCTGTCGGTCGACATCGCGCGCCCGGACCGCGGGGTGCTGCGGGAACTTCTCGCCGGATGGACCGCCACCGCCACCGCGCTGGCGACCGGCGCGCCACTGCCGGAACGACCGGGGACGCCACCGGGGTTCAGCGCACACACCGATTTCGCGACGGGACTGGCTCCGGCCCGTCTGACCGTCACCTTCGGTCTGGGGCCGTCGGTCTTCGACGAACGATTCGGGCTCGGCGCACAGCGACCGCGACACCTCGGCCCACTACCCGAGTTCGCCGGCGACCGTTTGAATCCGGCGTGGTGCGACGGCGACGTGCTGGTGCAGATATGCGCTGAGGACGCCCAGGTCGTCAGCAACACGTTCCGCGCGTTGCGGGCACAGATGCCGGGACTGGCGCGGATGCGCTGGACCCAGCACGGCTTCCTCAGCCGACCCGCCGACGGCAGCACACCACGCAACATGTTCGGACACCGAGATGGCACCGCAAACCCGCGCACCGAGACCGAGATCGATCGCACGGTCTGGGTTCGCTCCGCTGACGAACCCGCCTGGTTCCAGGGCGGCAGCTACCTGGTCTTCCGCAAGATCCGCATGAAGACCGCGGAGTGGGATCAGCTGCCGCTGCCTGAGCAGGACCGCATCATCGGCCGCCGACGAGGCGACGGAGCTCCGTTGGGCGGCACGACCGAGTTCGATCCGGTGGACCTCGAGCACCGTGACAAGGACGGCGAACTCTCGATTCCCGCCGGTGCCCACGTCCGCGTGGTCCACGGCATACCGATGCTGCGCCGCGGTTACAACTACGACTACGGCACGCTGATCGCGAACGCAGGCGGACCGGGTGCCGAGCCACAATCCCCGCACACGCACCTTCCCGGCACGCCTGAACACACCCACGGCGGCCACCACCAGCTCGACGCGGGTCTGCTGTTCGTCGCGTACATGAACGACCCGCCCGAGCAGTTCATCAGGGCACAACGCGCGCTCGCCGCCGACGACCGACTGAACCCCCTCGTCGAGCACACCGGCAGTGCGTTCTTCGCCGTCCCACCCGGCAGCACCCCCGACGAACCGATCGCCGCCGCATTGCTCCGCTGACCATGCCTTCCGCGAGATCGAACAAGAGCCACAACCATGACAACGTACGGAATCCTCATCTTCGACGACGCCGAGGAACTCGACTTCGCCGGACCCTGGGAAGTGTTCACCACGTCGGCGATCCTGCGCGACGGCACCGACCGGGTCGTCTCGATCGCTCAACGGCCCGACCCGGTGCGCTTCGGCAAAGGGCTGCGGGTGCTGCCGGACCACACGCTCGACGACCATCCACCGCTGGACGTGCTGTTGATTCCCGGTGGTCGCGGCGCACGGAAAGTGGAGCCGCACAATACGGTTGTCACCGAGTGGATCGCTCGGACAGCAGCGCGGACCGTGTGGGTCGCGAGTGTCTGCACCGGAGCGTTCCTGCTGCACGCCGCGGGTCCGGCACGGGGGCGCCGAGTCGCCACCCACTGGAAGTATGAGGACGCCCTCGAAGCGCGCGGCGATGTGACCGTCGTCCGGGACGCGCGATACGTCGTGGACGGCGGCATCCTCAGCTGTCAGGGGGTTTCGGCCGGTATCGACAGCGCGCTGTGGCTCGTCGGCCGATTGCACGGCCGCGCCCATGCCCGTGCCGTGCGTCGCGAGATCCACTACGACCCCGCACCGCCATACCTCGCCGACGAACCCGACGTCCGGTGAAGCGGCGACGTCGAGCGTGATCTGTGTGATCGAGCTACCGGCTCCCCGGACGCTGCGGTCATCGCCGCTCTCGTCGCCGGTCCGCTATCGGTGCCAGCCCATCCCACTCACCCTTCCCGATCGGAGTACCCATGGACATCCCACGTCGCACAGCTCTCGGTGCCGCCGCGGTGGCCGGAGCCGCCATCGCGCTGCCGCGCACGCCGGCATCCGCACAACCCGACACGCTGATCTTCCCGGCCTCACCGGTGTCGAAGGCGGCCCGTGAGCTGCTCGACACCGCGGTCGGCCCGGCCGTGCGCAACCACAGCATTCGCGGGTTCCTGTTCGCCCGCGCCGTCGCCGGTGCACACGACCTCCGTCCGGGCGCCGACTACGACGAGGAAGTCATGTACCTCATCTGCGCCCTGCACGACATCAGCCTGGGCGATATGGCCAACGGTCAGCAGCGGTTCGAAATGGACAGTGCGGACTTCGCGGCCGAGTTCCTGGAACGCAACGGCGTCACCGACAGCAGGGTCGATACCGTATGGGACGCCATCGCCGCCCACACCTCCGGATTCAGCGACTCACCCGTCTACCGGCGTCGTCGTCCCGCGGAGATCTGGATAGCCGTGGAAGGCATCGGCATCGACATCGGCGGCGGCCCCACCGATCTGCCGCCCGGCTACGCAGACCTCGTCCACGCCGCCTATCCCCGCCTCGGTGGCACCCGCGCTCTGACCACGATCATGGAGAATCAGGTCCTTGCGGATCCGCGTAAAGCGTTCCCTTCCAGCCTCGCAACCGAACTCGTTCGCCAGCGTCATCCAGAGGTGTCGTATCCGACCTGGGACGAGATCATCGATGCGAGCGGCTGGAAAGACTAGCACTGCCACGGCGCCTGGTTCGAGTGTCTTACCTGCGTCTTCTTGCTCTTGTCGCGGAATCACTTCGCCATCTCCACCGAGTCGGCGATGGACCGGGACGCCCGGGTCCGCCGCGCCTCGGGCACTTTCCCTCGGGGCGGCTCACGGTCGTGAGCCCAACGGCCGCCCCAGCGCCGCGAACATACCCACATGATCGAAACGCTAGATTGGTGAGTGTGTCAGCGCCTCTGGAAGCGGTCAAACAGACCATGCATACGCGCTGGCCGCTGTACCTGACATCGATGCTGCTGGCCAATGCCTTCGGCGCGGTGCTGCTGTGGGCGTTCATCCAATACGGGCTCCCGGTGCCGGAGGGTGAGGCGGCCGGCGCCAGGCGTATCGGCCTGCTCGTCCCCGGCGCGGTGTTCGTGACCGGCGGATTGCTCAGCCTGGCCGCCTCGGCCCTGATGCTGCGCCCGGTGATGCGCTGGCAGATGCGCGGCGGCCCGCCGAGCAGGCAGGAGCAGATGGCGGCGCTGCACGCGCCGCTGCGGCAGGCCATCCTGCACCTGGTGCTGTGGCTGCTCGGCGGCGCGGTGCTGGCGGCGGTGATCATCACCGAGTCGCCCGAGCTGGCGGGCGCGGTGATCGTCACCCTGTGCATGGCCGCGACCATCGTGTTCGGCTTCACCTACATGCTCGGCGAGCGCATCCTGCGCCCGGTGGCCGCCCAGGCGCTCACCGAGGGCACCTTCGATCACACCCTCACCCCCGGCGTCGGTACCAGAATGGCGATGACCTGGGGAATGGGCACTTTCGCGCCCACGTTCGCGATCGTGCTGCTGTGCGTCACCCAGATCTCCTCGGACGTGAAGTTCTCGGCGCAGTCGCTGGCCGTGTCGATCCTGCTGCTGTGCGGGGTGGTGATCCTGCAGGCGCTGGCGCTGTCGATGCTGACCGCTTCGAGCATCTCCGACCCGGTGCGCCAGCTCAGCCAGGCCATCGCCCGCGCCCAGGAAGGCACCAGGGAGGTGCAGGTCGAGGTATTCGACGGCAGCGAGATCGGCATGCTGCAGGTCGGCTTCAACCGGATGATGGAGGAAGCGGCCAAGCGCAGGAAGCTGCAGGAACTGTTCGGCCAGCACGTCGGTGAGGAGGTCGCCCAGCGCGCCCTCGACTACGGCACCGAGCTCGGCGGGGAAACCCGGTTCGTGGCGGTGCTCTTCGTCGACATGGTCGGTTCCACCGCGACCGCCGCCGAGCGTCCGCCCACCGAGGTGGTCAGCCTGCTCAACGAGTTCTTCCGGGTCGTCGTCGATGTCATCGATCGCCACCACGGCTTCGTCAACAAGTTCGTCGGCGACGCGGCGCTGGCCATCTTCGGCGCGCCGCTGGACCGTCCCGACGCTCCGACCGCCGCGCTGGCCGCCGCCAGGGATCTGCGCGAGGCGCTACGCGAGGTGGCAGGCCTGGACATCGGCATCGGTGTGTCCGCGGGACTGGCGGTCGCGGGCAATATCGGCGCGGCGAACCGTTTCGAATACACCGTGATCGGCGACCCGGTGAACGAGGCCTCCCGGCTCACCGAGCTCGCCAAGGATCATCCCGGCCGGGTGCTCGCCTCGGGCAGCGCGCTGTACTTCGCCGAGGAGGCCGAGGCGGCGCTGTGGCTCACCGGCGAGGAAGTGCAGTTGCGCGGCAGGAGCCGCAGCACGCAGCTGTCCTGGCCGAGGGCGAGCGTCGAGCACGGCACCCGGCCGGACGGCGAGCAGATGCCGGTCGGCCTGACCGACGCCGAGCAGACCGACCCGAACCTCGACCCTCATCGCACCGACGACGAGCAGGCGCTGACACCTGCCGACCGAACAGCCCCGGGCGCCGAGCAGGCACCCGCATCCGACGCGCAGACGGCCACCGATTAGCGCCGTCGTCGCAGGTCGCCCCGGTCGCCGGGGCCGGTGAGCCGGCGGCCGTCGGCGTCGAGGGCGATGGTCCGGGCGCCGGCGGGTGGATCGGCCGCACTACGCTGACCAGGTGCGAACAGTGCTGACAGCGATATCGGTCGATCTGATTCTGGTGGCCGTGTTCTGCGCCATCGGACGACGCAGCCACGACGAGGCGGTACTCACCGGGCTGCTCGAGACACTGTGGCCGTTCGCGATCGGCCTGACGCTCGGTTGGGCGCTGGCCGTGGCGGCGAGCAGGCTGACCGGGCGGGCGGCGTTCGCGCCGACGGCGGTGTGGCCCACCGCGGTCGCCGTGTGGCTGGGCACGCTGGCGGGCGGCATGATCGTGCGGGTGATCGCCGGTCAGGGCACCGCGTTCAGCTTCATCATCGTCGCGGGCACCGTGCTGGCGGTCTTCCTGATCGGCTGGCGTGCGATCCTCGCGTTCGCCACCCGTTCCTCACGAGGCTGAACCGTCGGCCCGGCGAATCGCGCGCGGCTCAGGTCTCCGGCTGTGCCAGCGACTGCAACATCCGCGCCGCCATCCGGGCGGTCGCGTTCGAGCTGTCGATGTCGGCGATGTGGATGGCGAAGGCCAGGTCGCCCATATTGGCGATCAGCCAGCCGTCCGAGTCCGCCTCGGCCGCGTAGGCGATCACCGGGAAACTGCGCAGCGGGGTCAGGTGCGGTTTGCCCATCTCCTCGCGCAGCACCGTGCGCAACCGGTCGACGATCGGATTGCCGAGCGGGCTCAGTTGCGCGTCGGTGGTCCCCGGCCGTCCGGTCTCCACCGACGGCGCGGGCACCTCCCCACGCGCGATGGCCGCCGCCGCGATCGCCATCCCGAACGGGCTGGCCAGCACGACATCGGAACCGCCGCCCTGGCGGGCCTGTTCGGCGCCGCGACCGCCGACGGTGATCCGGGCGGTCACCTCGTCGAGGCCGGGCACCTGGAAATCGACGCCGAGCCCGAGCCTGCCCGCAGCCTCCGCCGCGTCCTGCACGGTGACGTCGCGCGGCGGCTTGTTCTTCTCCAGCGCCGCGACCTCGCGCAACAGTTCCACGTTCCCACCCACCGGATACAGTCCGGTGAAGGCCACCGGGCCCTGTTCGGTGGCGTAGCTGTTCTGGGCGACCGCGACCACCGCGCCGTTGGACGGCTGGATCGCCACGATCGAGGCGGGTGTGCCCACGCTGACCACCGCGTCTTCGGCGGCGCGCTGCAGCCGTTGATCCATCGTCGAGGTGATGTCCGGCCCCGGCGGACCCTGATGGCCCGCGACCTGCCGGACGAAGCGCCCGTCCGGCTCGAAGATCTGCACACCCCAGCCCGCGTGCCGGTCCTGGCTCTCGGTCCACACATTGCGCATCGCGTCGAGCATCGGCGACCAGACCCGGCGGTCCGAGGAGATCAGCTCCGGTGACTTCTCGAGGACCACGCCGGGGATCGGCGCCATCCGTGGTTCCAGGATCGCGAAGTCGCCTTCGCGCAGCCGGACGGCGAGGATGGGCTCGCCCTTCGAGGCGGCGAGCTCGTCTCGCAGCGAGGCGCCGGTGATGAGCGGGGCGACCGGCTCGATGGCCTTGGCGAGCGCGTCGGTGGAGGCGACCGGGTCGGGCATCTTGGCGGGGTCGAGCTTGACCAGATTGATGACCTGCTCGTGCATCAGCGACGAACCGACGATATCGATCACCCGCGGGGCGGGCGAGGGCAGTGTGCGCACCAGCTTCACGGTCCGCCCGCCGGCCAGCTCGGGCATGACCAACTGGGGTTCCCAGGAGATGCGCCAGCCGATCGCGAGCTTGCGGACGGTGCCCTGCAGGCTGTAGCCCCACTCCTTCTTCTGCCCCGAGTCGTACTCGCCGAAGTTCCAGTCGACGTCCATGCTGAAGATGGCCGACTCGTCGTCGAGCCCGATGAATTGCGTCTTCTGGTAGTCGACGGTGCCCGGCTGGAGGCCTTCGAACATTTGCGACATCGTTGCCGAAGCCGCGTTGGGGTAGGAAGTGAGATCGGCGGCCTGGCGATACTCCTGCTCGTCGAGCAGTTCGGTGAAGCGGTCGACAAGCGCTTCGGGTTCACTCGTCTCGGTATGGAATCCGCACCCCGTCAAGGCCATCACCACAGCCGTCACTCCCGCGAGTGCCATAGCGCCCCGGACGCGAAAGCGGCGGGATCCCCACACATCCATATCGCCCACTCTTCACTCTTGTCACTCCAGCAACAAGACCACCGTACCTGAATGAAATCCACCCGCGTCGCCCCGGTGACCGGGACGTTACCCGTGCTCAGCATATCGATTGTGCCCGAATTCCCGGGCACCAGCAGGCGAACATGAGTGACATCCGGTCACAAGGCGATAACCGGCGACGTCAACGTACCGGGCGACGCGCCGGGGCGCGAGACGGCCCGGAAGTCCATTCCGGTGCCGGTGTTCGCGGGGAGCGAAAGCCCGCACTTTCCGATGCTCTGCCGCTCAACCGAGAACGGCGTAATCTTGTAATCACTGTAACAGCAATCACAGACTACAGCGGGTGAGTGCGATGCGACATGATCATCGAGGCCGCGAATTCGGCCGTCCGGGCGGCTGGCAACAAGCCGATCTGCCCGACCCCGCCGACGCGCCGGACTGGTTCGCCGGAAGATTGCCGAGCGACTGGTTCACCGGCGCTCCGAGCATCGAGGTCGACCGCGACGAAATCGTCGTCGTCGGCACCCTGCCCCTGCCGCGCCCGGACACCGGCTCGGCCGGGGACGCCGGCGGTGCCGCGGAGAAGGTTCCCGCCGCCACCGTGGAGGGGGCGATCGCCCGCTTCCGGGAGACCACCCGCCCGGCCAGGATGCAGATCGCGAACGAGGCCGAGTACCGCTACCGGCGCAAGGTCGCCTGGGGTGTCGTCGCCGGTGGCGAACGGGTGATGTTCACCCAGCTGGCCGTCCCGGTGATGACCCGGCTCCGGCAATCCGAACGCAAAGTCCTCGACACCCTCGTCGACGCGGGCGTCGCCCGCTCCCGTTCGGACGCCCTCGCGTGGACCGTGCGACTGGCGGGCAAACATGCCGAAGAGTGGCTGGCCGAGCTGCGCGCCGCCATGCGCACGGTCGAGGACCTGCGCTCCCAGGGACCACGGGGCCTGTGATCACGGGCGGCTAGGGTGTGGGCATGGCAGACACGGTGGCCCCGATCCTGGTGCTCAACGGACCGAACCTGAACATGCTCGGCACCCGCCAGCCCGAGGTCTACGGCGCCGCCACTCTCGACGACGTCGTCGCCCTCTGTGCACGCACCGCCGCCCGATTCGACCGGACCGTCACCGCTTTCCAGTCCAATCACGAAGGCGCGCTGATCGATCGAATTCATCAGGCCCGTGGCGCGGAATCGGCCATCGTGATCAATCCCGGCGGGCTCACCCATACTTCGGTGGCGCTTCGCGACGCACTGGTGATTCCCGAGGTGCCGATCGTGGAGGTGCATATCAGTAATGTGCACGCCCGCGAGGAATTCCGGCATCACTCCTTCATTTCCCCGATCGCCACCGCGGTGATCGCCGGAATGGGTATCCAGGGATACGCCGCCGCAATCGAATTCCTCGCCACTCGCTGAGCCCTGCTCGCACCGTTGCCGATTCGAGCCGCGGCACATTCCTCCAGCGGTCGCTACCGATCGACCGCGGCGGCCGTCGCGAGGTACGGCTGGCGCTGACTACGGCCGGGTCCACCCCCGCCCGCCTCGACGACGTGCCGCGCCCGGCACCGGCGCGAGCGACCGCGATGGTCGCGGCTCGTCGCAGGGGGCACCCCCACGTCGGGCACCGGTCTATGAGCGAACGGCATTCGAATCGCCCAGCCGCTCCACGGCGATACGCGCGCCGAGTTCTTCCAGCAGGCGGGCCGCGTCGCCGATACAGCGGTCGGGATCGGGCTCCAGGTCGGTGAGTGCGTAGCAGGCCGCGAATCCCGCCGCACGCAGGCGCTGCGGCGGGAGCAGGGTGCGACCGACCGCGGCGACCACCGGGACCTCGCCCGCCGCCGCGCACACGCCGATCGGGGCCTTGCCGTGCAGACTCTGCTCGTCCAGTGCCCCTTCACCGGTGATCACCAGATCGGCGCCGGACACCAGGGTCGCGAAATCGAGCAGATCCAGGATGATCTCGATGCCGCTGCGCACCCGCGCGCCCAGTACCGCGATCGCCGCGAAGCCGGTGCCGCCCGCCGCACCCGCGCCGGGCGTCGCGGCGGCGGCGGGCCCGGCCAGTGCCGCCCAGTTCTCCAGTGCCGCCTCGAGAATTGCGCGCTGCGCCCGGTCCGCTCCCTTCTGCGGGCCGTAGACCGCGACCGCGCCGCGTGGGCCGAGCAGCGGATTGTCGACATCGCAGGCCAGCGTGAAGGTGACCGTGCCGACGCGTTCGCGCACGGCCTCGGTCTCGAGCCGGGCGACGCGCGCCAGAGCGGCTCCGCCGAGGGGCACCTCGTCGCCGCGCGCGTCGAGCAACCGGGCGCCGAGCGCTCGCAGCATGCCCGCCCCGCCATCGGTGGAGGCGCTGCCGCCGAGACCGAGCACGATCTCGCGCACGCCCTCGTCGATCGCGTGCCCGATGACGACACCCAGACCGAACGTGCTCGCGCCCAGCGGGTCAGGCGTGCCGCCCGGCAGCTTCGCCAGACCGGTGACCGCGGCCAACTCCACGACGGCGGTGTCCCCGCGCAGCGCGTACGAGGTCTGCGAGAGCTGTCCGGTCGGGCCGGGGGCGGTGAGCCCGACCCGCTGCCAGCCCGCGGCGACGAACGCGTCCACGGTGCCGTCGCCGCCGTCGGCGACCGGCACCCGGCACAGGTCGGCGGACGGCAGCACCGAGGCGATGCCACGTGCCAGGGCGGCCGCCACTTCGGGCGCGGTGAGCGAGCCCTTGAACTTGTCCGGGGCGAGTACCACCCGGGGCGCGGGAGTCACCGGCCCATTCTCCGGGACCGGATCGCGCGGCGCACGGTGCCTTCGGCGCGCACGGCCCGCGCTGCCGACGCCGGGCATCACCGATGTGAGCGCACAGTATTCAACGCGGCGCTCACGACGCGGGCAACGGCGCTTCGGGAGCCTCGGAGATGGACACCTCGCCGGTACGCAGGTAGGTCAGCACGGCCTCGTCGACGACCGGGTTCCCGCGGCCGAAGGTGCCGTGATCACCGCCCTCGACGGTGATGAGCGCGGCGTGCAGCGCCAGCGCCAGCGCTGGGCCACCCTCGTAGGGGGTGAGTGCGTCGTGCCTGCTCTGCAACAGCAGCGGAGCGGTGCCCAGGGCCGCGCCGTCGATCGCCACCGGCTCGGTGACAGGCGGCCAGGAACCGCAGCTCATGCCGGAGCGCACCAGGGCGGCGCGGGCGTCGAGGGCGTTGCCGCCGGAGGCGAGGGTGCTCACCGCGGCGCCGAGCATCTCGGGCCTGCCCGGCACCGCGTTCTCGTTGCACGTGATGGCGGAGAACACGAAGCGGCCGATCGGATCGGTGTCGGTCGCGCCCGCGATGGCGACCAGCCGCTCGATATCGGCGGGATCGGCTTGCGCGCGGGCCATCGCCTCGGCGAAGGCGGGCCAGAACGCGCGGGTGTAGGTGGCCACCGAGGTCGCGCTCACCAGCGGCACCTGCGCGGACGCACCGCCGGAGAGCAGCAGGCGCAGGAAGTTCTGCACCTTCGCCAATTGCTCGGTGCCGCCGTTGAAGCCGTCGCGGGCGATCTCGGCGAGCGGGTCGGGCAGTTCGCCGGGCAGATCGGAGACGGCGGCCGGCGGCGGGGTGAGGTTGGCGTACCAACCGCCGCCCTGCGTGGACACCTGGCGCACCCAGGTCCGGTAGACCTGCATGGCGGTGGCGCCGAGGCGATATTCGTCGTCGCGTTCGGCGATCCACTCGAACAGAGCGTCCAGGCGGTGCTTGCCCGCGGCCTGCTGCTGGGCGAACTCTTCGGTCCAGATCCAGCCGGGGTGCACGTTGGAGTCCAGGACCATGCGCTCGACCCGCTGCGGGAACAACGTGGCGTAGACCGCGCCGAGATAGGTGCCGTAGGAGGTGCCCAGGTAGCCGATGCGGTCCAGACCGAGGGCGGCGCGCACGGCGTCCAAATCGCGGGCGGTGTTCTCGGTGGTGATGGTGTCGAGGTAGCCGGGCTGGGCCTCGTCGCAGGCGGCCCTGAGCTCGTCGTCGCTCACCGCCACCTGATCGTCCTCGGTGGTCTGCGCCGCGCACGAGAGCGGGGTGGCCCAACGCAGGCCGCGCGGTTGCACGGCGTAGAGGTCGTAGTGCGCGGCGATGTCGGCGGGCATGGTCGCCACCCGCTGCGCCCAGAAATCCAGGGCGTCGACGCCGGGGCCGCCGGGGTTGGTGAACAGCACTCCGCGCCGCTCGCCCTGGGCGGCGATCCGGCTGACGGTGAGTTCGATACGCGGGCCGTCCGGTTCGGCGTGGTTCATGGGCACGTCGATCACCGCGCACTGCGCGCCCCTGCCCGGGGTCACCGCCCCGTCGGGACACGACCCGAACACCGGGCTCGGTGCGGCGAGGACCGGGGGCGCGACGAGCGCCGAGGGACCCGCCGAGCTCACCACGCCGAGAGCGAGCGCCGCCTGAAACAGCTTTTTCCGCATCATCTTTCGCACCTCCGCGGGTCGCCGCCGCGCAGGCTGAGCGCGACCCGGTCACCGAGCATTCTCGCCGCGTGGGCGCGAGAGGACAAGTCATCAGGCATTTCCCCGTGGCGCACATCCATATCGCCGCGGCACAGCGTTGCGATGTCTCATGGCGGGCCCCGGCGGAGTAGCGTCGAACCATGTCGACCGAGGTCCGCATCAACACCGCACTGGAACGTTTCGAGATCTACGTCGACGGCGACATCGCCGGCTACGCCGAGTACCAGGACACCGCTTCCGAGCGCGCGTTCGTGCACACCGAGATCTATCCGCGGTACGAACGGCAGGGCTACGCCACAGAACTCATCGGCACGGCGCTGCGCAGCACCCGCGGTGAGGGCTTCGGCATCCTGCCGATGTGCTCGATGGTGCGTCACTTCGTGGAGATCAACCCGCAGTTCATCGCCTCGGTGCCGCAGTGGGCGCGGGGCCGGATGGGGTTGCCCCAGTAGCGGATTCAGTAGTGGGCGATCGCCCCGTCGAGGGCGGTCTGCAGGTCGGCGCGCACCAGCCGGGCGATGTCGGCGGGCTTGTCGGGCAGCTCCAGGACCGGGACGCCGAAATAGAAGCTGGCGGATTTCGCCTCCTCGCGATCGGGTTCGATCGCGTCCTCGGGCCGTGGGCCGTAGCTCAGGCCGATGCTGACCAGCGCGGGACGCACGTCCAGCTTCATGGTGCGGAAGGCGATGTGCCCGATGCCGCTGCCGACGGCCTGCACCTTGGCCGGGTCGACGTCGTTGCAGGTGCCCTCCGGGAAGATCGCCAGATGGTCGCCGCGGGCCAGGCGGTCGGCGCAGATGTTCATCATCTGCTGACCGGCCGCGTTCACGGCTCTGAGGCCGTGATCCTTGCCGCGGAAGACGGGGATGCCGCCCATCATGTCGACCTTGCGCCGCTGGTCCGGATCGACGAACAGCTCGTCCTTCGCCAGTACCCGCACCCTCCCGATGATGGAGCGCAGCGGGCTGCGCCAGGTCATCGCGGCGACGGTGTAGGGATCGTGCCGGGAGAGGTGGTTGATGGCGAAGATCGTGGGCCGCCGCGAACGCAGCAACTCGCGGACCTGCTCCCTGGCCTCGTCCGCGTAGGAGACGCGCGGACGGAAGCGGCGGGCGAGCAGAGCGTACGCGGCCAGCGCGGTGAGCCGACGCTGACGATGATCCCGGTAATAGTCGTACACGGCGTCGACGTTGTCGAGACTCACCACGGGTTGCTCCATGTCACCGACTCTAGATCGGTACCGGGACGGACGAGCACTTCACCGGACAAACTGCGATGATGACGAGGTGGCACGCGGAGACGACCCGGACGAGAGCAAGACTCAGGACGGGCACGGCGACCGGCGGCGGCGCGGCTCGCGCGACGGCGAGCCGGCGGTCCGTGCCGGCTCACTGCTGCTGGCGGATACCAGCCTGACCGAACCCACCTTCCGGCGCACGGTCGTCTACATCATGGAGCACAACGATTCGGGCAGTCTGGGCGTGGTGCTCAACCGGCCCAGCGACACCGCGGTCCGCGAGGTGCTGCCGCGCTGGGCGGATCTGGCCGCCGCCCCGGCTACGCTGCACGTCGGCGGCCCGGTCAAACGTGACGCCGCCCTGTGCCTGGGGACCCTCCGGGTCGGCGCGTCCACCGCCGGGGTGCCCGGGCTGCGGCGCATCGACGGGCGAGTGGTGCTGGTCGATCTGTCCGCCGACCCCGAGCAGATCGCGCCGCTGGTGGAAGGCGTGCGGGTGTTCGCAGGCTACTCGGGATGGACCTTCGGTCAGCTCGAAGGCGAGCTGGACAACGACGACTGGATCGTGCTGTCCGCGCTGCCGCACGACCCGATCTCCGCCGCCAGGCCGGACCTGTGGGCCGACGTCCTGCGTCGCCAGCCGCTGCCGCTGTCGCTGCTGGCGACCCATCCGATCGACGTCGAACGGAACTGACCCGGGCCGGTCGGAACCGGCCCGGGCTCGTGAGTTCCGCGCTCACCGGGAGGGAATCGCGGTTACCGGTCCTGCCGGGTGAACACCCGCGCCGACCAGACGAATCCGATCAGGCCGAGCCCGGCGCACCAGGCCAGGGCGGCGACGGCCGAGCCACCGATCTCGGTGCCCATGAGCAGGCCACGGATCGTTTCGGTGAGCGGGGTGAAGGGCTGGTACTCGGCGAACTGGCGCAGCCCGGTCGGCATGGTGTCGGTGGCGACCAGACCGCTACCGAGGAACGGCAGCAGGATGAACGGCATCGGCAGATTGCTCGCACTCTCGGGGTTGGGAGAGATCAGGCCCATGCCGACCGCGATCCAGGACAGTGCCAGCGTGAACAGCGCGAGCAGGCCGAAGGCCGCCAGCCATTCCAGCGGATTCGCGTTCGGCCGCCAGCCGATCAGCAGCCCGACCAGCGCCATGGCCCCGGTGCCGAGGATGCCCAGGATCAGGGTGCCGCCCACGTGGCCGGCCAGCATGGACGACGGTGCGATGGGCATGGTGCGGAACCGGTTGACGATGCCTTTGGTCGTGTCGGTCGCGATCTGGACCGCCAGCGAGGCCATCAGGTACGCCGGGATCAGCAGCAGCATGCCCGGGGTGAGGTAGTCGATGTACTCGCCGCCGGAGGCCATCTCCAGCGCACCGCCGAAGACGAAGGCGAAGACCAGCAGCAGGATCACCGGCATCACGATGATGCTGACGATCATGCTGGGATAGCGCCAGGCCTGCAGCAGGTTGCGGCGCAGCATGGTCCACGATTCCCGCGCCGAGTCGGTCATCGTGCGGGTCCGGGCGGCCGGTGCGGGCAGGGCGGTGCTCATCGGGCGATCTCCTTGCTGGTGGCGTCGGCCGCGTCGGTGGCGGGGCGGCCGGTGAGGGTGAGGAAGACGTCGTCGAGGGTCGGCGTCTGCACGGCCAGGGCGGCGGCCTCGACACCGACGGCGTCGAGGCGGTCGAGCACGGCGCGCAGCGAACGCACCCCACCGTCGCTGGGCACGGCCAGGCTCGGCCGGTCGCCGTCGTCGACGATCCGGGCGTCGGCCAGCCCGGCCGCCGCGGCGTCCAGATCGGCCCGGTCGGTGAATTCCAGGCGGATGTGTCCGCCGGGGACGAGACGCTTGAGTTCGGCCGCGGTGCCCTCGGCGACGATGCGCCCGCCGTCGAGCACGGCGATGCGGTCGGCGAGCTGGTCGGCTTCTTCGAGGTACTGGGTGGTGAGGAAGACCGTGACGCCGGTGTCGGCGACCAGGTTCTCGATGGTGTGCCACACCGCTCGCCTGCTGCGTGGGTCCAGGCCGGTGGTCGGCTCGTCGAGGAAGAGCACCCGCGGGCCGCCGACCAGGGTCATCGCCAGGTCGAGTCTGCGGGTCATACCGCCGGAGTAGCCGCTCGCGACCCGGTCGGCGGCCTCGACCAGGTCGAAGCGGGCGAGCAGGTCGTCGATCAATCGCGCGGACCGCGCCCGCGGCATGTGCCACAGGTCGGCCATGAGCCGCAGGTTCTCCCGGCCGGTGAGCAGCTCGTCGACGGCGGCGAACTGGCCGGTCACGCCGATCACTTCGCGAATCCGGTCGGCGGCCGTGGTCATGTCGTGGCCGCAGACCGTGATCTCGCCCGCGTCGGGGCGCAGCAACGTGGTCAGGATCTGCACGGTGGTGGTCTTGCCCGCGCCGTTGGGGCCGAGCAGCGCGAAGATCTCGCCCTGTCCGACGGTGAGATCGATGCCGTCGAGCACGATGTGGTCGCCGTAGCTCTTGCCGAGGCCGCGCGCCGAGATGGCGGGCACGGACCTGTTGTCGCCCATGAGGTTTCCTCTCCAGAATCATTAATTGATTCGAATAAATGCATGTTTCAGCGCCACCGCCCCCGCGGGGCTCGGTGTTGTGGTCTGGCTGTGCGATCGGGCGCGAACGCGTTCGCGCGCCGGTCAGATGTCGAGATCCTCGATCTTCGGATGCGCTGCGAGATCGGCGATCCGCTCGTAGAACTTGTCCGGCAACCTGCCCTTCAACTCCTCCACCGAATCGACGATGTCCATGGCGAACTCACCCCAGTCGGGATCGCCCACGCCGAACGCCCGCCGCCAGGTGCGCCAGTCCGTCAGGCTGGTCTTTCCGGTGGGATAGTCGGCCCATGCCGAGATCTGGGCGTGCATGACGTACTTGCCCTTCCGGCTGCGGTAGACGCGGAAGAGCTCGAACTGCTCGTCCCCGATGTCGCGCCACTCGCCGAGCAGCGTGCCCGCGAAGCGGACCTGCCGCACGCCGTTGTGCCCGACCCCGAGGATCACCTCGTCGTACCCCTCCTGACGCCCTTCCTCCAGATCGATGAAGCGACGCAGGGCCGCGACCACCGCACCGGAGAGGTTGCCGCCGACCAGTTCCTGCGCGCGCTTGAACAGCGGCAGATCGTCGTCGGCTACATAGATCGTCTTGTTGGGCATGCACCGACTATACGTAGATGTATACATACACGCAAGACCCGCGCGGGAAGCAGAACGTGCGGACATCGACACCCCGGTCATCGCACCGGAGACCGCCGAGGACCGCCCGGTGGTTTCATGGGTAGGTGCTTCCTGGCTACGAACGCGCACTGCGCGCGAATCCCGCGCCGGCCACGGGAACGGCCAGCCGGGTACTGCTGCGCTTCGCTCTCGGCTCACGCGAGGTCATCGTGCGTCACACCGTCATCGAGCCGGGCGGCAGCAGTGGCTGGCACTACCACGACGGGCCGCTGCTCGTCCTGGTCGCCCGCGGCACACTCGATCACCCGTATGCCGACGGCGCACCGGTCCGGTATGGGCGCGGCCGGATCTTCCGGGAACCGAGCGGGCCCGCGAACCGGCATGTCGCGCGCAATACCGGCGCCGAACGGGTGACGCTGTTCGTGCTGTATCTCCACCCGAAGGGCAGTCCGCTCTCCCACAGCGTCGCGAGGCCCGACGACCTCCGGTGAACCCTGCCGCATCCCTCGGCGAGAACGTCACCCCCGGTGACTACCGTCGAGGACAGCGATCGACCGTCGCGGGCGAGGTCCGTTTTCCCGTCGACGGGACACCCGCCGACGCGGCCGGGCGACCGCCGTGCGTGGGCCGGGAGAAGAGTCGGCGACGGGAGAGTGGAGTCAGTGCGCGGGGCCGCAGACTTCGCGCAGCGAGCAGGCTCCGCACGACTGACCGCAGGAGCCGGTGTCCTCGGCGGGCACCAGGCCCGCGATCGCACGACCGGCCGCGTCCGCGCCCGCGCCGAGGGTGAACACCGCGATCACCGCGGCCACCAGCGCGACCACCAGGGCGATGGGCTCGCCCGCCGCGAACACGATCAGCCCACCGGCGAACAGCAGAGCGCCCGCCGCCACCGAGGTGGGGGCGGCGACACGGTTGGCGATGCGGAAGGTCTGCTCGGTACTGAGGGCGGCTTCGGTGTGCACTCCGACGAAGCGGTTGCGCGGCAGCCTGCCGACGAAGCCGAGCATGCCGGTCCCCAGAGCCACGAGGGCCAGCAGGAACAAGAGGAAGGCTACGGCGAACACCAGTGCAGGCTAGCGCAGGGGCGCGACGGCCCGACGTCCGGTCCGGTGGGAAGCACGTTCTACCCTGTTAACCGACCTCTGTCCGGAAACGGCGCACAAGAGAAGGCGGGATCGTGCAGGACACTCGTGCAACCGACAGCGATGTACCCGAGCATCGGTACAACGCGGCGCTCGCCGGGCGCGTGGAGCGCCGGTGGCAAGAGCGCTGGCAGGAGCGCGGGACGTTCCAGGCGCCGAACCCGACCGGCCCGCTGGCCGGAGACACGCCCGCCGACAAGCTGTTCGTGCAGGACATGTTCCCCTACCCCTCCGGCGTCGGCCTGCACGTCGGCCACCCGTTGGGCTACATCGCCACCGATGTGTTCGCCCGCTACCACCGCATGCGCGGACGCAATGTGCTGCACGCGCTGGGCTACGACGCCTTCGGCCTGCCCGCCGAGCAGTTCGCGGTGCAGACCGGCGCGCACCCGCGTGACACCACCGAGGCCAATATCGCGAACATGCAGCGCCAGCTGGATCGCCTCGGCCTCGGCCACGATCGCCGCCGCAGCTTCGCGACCACGGACCCGGAGTACTACCGCTGGACACAGTGGATCTTCCTGCAGATCTACAACGCCTGGTACGACCTCGAAGCCGACCGCGCGCGGCCCATCGCCGAGTTGGAGCGCCAGTTCGCTTCCGGCGCGCGCCCGGCCCCCGGCGGCGCGGACTGGGCGAGCCTGACCCCGGCCGAGCGGGCCGCGATCATCGATTCCTACCGCCTCGTCTACCAGACCGACTCGGTGGTCAACTGGTGCCCCGGCCTGGGCACGGTGCTGTCCAACGAGGAGGTCACCGCCGACGGCCGCAGCGAGCGCGGCAACTTCCCGGTGTTCCGCAAGCGGTTGTGGCAGTGGATGATGCGCATCACCGCCTACTCCGACCGGCTCGTCGACGACCTGGATCTGCTGGACTGGCCGGAGAACGTCAAGTCCATGCAGCGCAACTGGATCGGGCGTTCGCGCGGCGCGCAGGTGAAGTTCGACTCCCCCGCCGGGCGGATCGAGGTGTTCACCACCCGCCCCGACACCCTCTTCGGCGCCACCTACGTGGTGCTGGCACCCGAACACGACCTGGTCGACGCGCTGGCCGCGGCCGAGTGGCCCGCCGAGGTGGACCCTCGCTGGACCGGCGGCGCGGCGACCCCCGCCGAGGCGGTGGCCGAGTACCGCAAGTCGATCGCGGCCAAGACCGATCTCGAACGCCAGGAGAACAAGGACAAGACCGGCGTCTTCCTCGGCGCGCACGCGATCAACCCGGTCAACGGCGCGCAGGTGCCGATTTTCATCGCCGACTACGTGCTCAGCGGCTACGGCACCGGCGCGATCATGGCGGTGCCCGGCCACGACCAGCGCGACTGGGAGTTCGCCACCGCCTTCGGCCTGCCGATCCTGGAGGTCATCTCCGGCGGCGACATCACCGTGGCCGCCCACAACGGCGACGGCGAGCTGGTGAATTCCGGCTACCTGGACGGGCTTTCGGTCGAAGAGGCCAAGGCGACCGTCATCGGGCGGCTGGAGGCCGACGGCCACGGCACCGGGACCGTGCAGTACAAGCTGCGCGACTGGCTGTTCGCCCGCCAGCGCTAT
The DNA here is from genome assembly GCF_015477835.1 of Nocardia higoensis. Taxonomy (NCBI): domain Bacteria; kingdom Bacillati; phylum Actinomycetota; class Actinomycetes; order Mycobacteriales; family Nocardiaceae; genus Nocardia; species Nocardia higoensis. The sequence goes on from NZ_JADLQN010000003.1 coordinate 228,992, forward strand.
TGGGGCGAGCCGTTCCCGATCGTCTACGACGCCGACGGCGCTCCGCACGCGCTGCCGGAATCCATGCTGCCCGTGCGGCTTCCGGAGATCGACGACTTCGCCCCGGTCACCTTCGACCCGGACGACGCGAGCTCCGAGCCCTCCCCGCCGCTGGCCAAGGCCACCGACTGGGTGAACGTCGAACTCGATCTGGGCGACGGCCCGCGCTCGTACCGGCGTGACACCAATGTCATGCCGAACTGGGCGGGCAGCTCCTGGTACCAGTTGCGCTACACCGACCCGACCAATACCGAGGTGTTCTGCGCGAAGGAGAACGAGCAGTACTGGCTCGGCCCCCGGACCGCCGAGCACGGCCCGGACGATCCGGGCGGGGTCGATCTCTACGTCGGCGGTGTCGAGCACGCGGTGCTGCATCTGCTCTACGCGCGCTTCTGGCAGAAGGTGCTCTACGACCTCGGTCATGTCAGCGGCAGCGAGCCCTACCGGCGGCTGTTCAACCAGGGCTACATCCAGGCTTTCGCCTACACCGACTCCCGCGGCGCGTACGTGCCCGCCGCCGAGGTCGTCGAGCGGGACGGCGGGTTCTTCTGGAACGACCCGTCGGGCACCGAGATCGAGGTGTTCCAGGAGTACGGCAAGATCGGCAAGTCGCTGAAGAACGCCATCTCCCCGGACGAGGTGTGCGATCAGTTCGGCGCGGACACCTTCCGCTTCTACGAGATGTCGATGGGTCCGCTGGACACCTCGCGGCCCTGGTCGACCAAGGACGTCGTCGGCGCGCACCGCTTCCTGCAGCGCGTATGGCGGCTGGTGGTGGACGAGGAGACCGGCGCGACCCGCGTCGTGGAGGACGCCCCCTCCGACGAGACGATGCGACTGCTGCACCGGACCATCGCGGGCGTCGACGAGGATTTCGCCGCGCTGCGCGACAACACCGCGGGCGCCAAGCTGATCGAGCTGACCAACCACCTCACCAAGTTCTACCCCGACGGCACGCCGCGCGTGGCCGCCGAGGCGCTGGTGCTCATGGTCGCCCCGCTCGCGCCGCACATCGCCGAGGAGCTGTGGGAACGACTGGGCCACACGGCTTCCCTGGCGCACGGTCCGTTCCCGGTGGCCGACCCGGCGTGGCTGGTGGACGAGTCGGTCGAGTACCCGATCCAGGTCAACGGCAAGGTCCGCAGCCGTATCCAGGTACCCGCCGACGCCGACGACGCCGCCATCGAGGCGGCGGCGCTGGCCGACGAGAAGGTGGCCGCGCTGCTGGCGGGCAAGACCCCGCGCAAGCTGATCGTGGTGCCGGGGCGGCTGGTCAACATCGTCGCCTGACGATCGAAGGCACCTCCGATCGCGCCATCCGAGGTGACCGGCCGGGCACCCGCCGGTGGAGCCGGGAGCCCGGCCGCCGCCGGGCCGAGGGAGCGGGTCGACCCGACCGCGACATCGGCCGCCCGCTGTCGGACGCGGCGGCCGGGAAGCGGGCCGCCGTCGGGATTCAGCGAACGGGGATGGGCCGCAACACGATTTCGGTGGGATGACCGTCGCGCGGCGTCTCCACGGCTTGGCGTACCGCCCGTGCGACGGTCTCCGGCCGCAGGAACTCTTCGGGGTGATACTCGCGCCCCTCGTGCGCGACGATCTCGCGCTGCATGTCGGTGTCGATGCGCCCCGGATGCACCGAGGTCACCCGCAGTGTCGGTTCCTCGAGACGCAGGGCGTCGCCGAAGGCGCGCAGCCCGAACTTGCTCGCCGCGTAGGAGCCCCAGCCGCCGCTCGCGCGCAGGCCCGCCCCTGAATTGATCAGCACCACATGGCCTTCCGCGGCGCGCAGCGCGGGCAGCAACAGCCTGGTCAGCTCGGCGACCGCGATCAGATTGGCCTCCAGCGTCCTGCGCCATTGCGCCACCGACGATTCCGCGATGGTGCCGATGTCGGCGACCCCCGCGTTGTGCACGAGCACGTCGAGCCGGTCGATCCTCTCGACCGCGGCCGCGACGGCGTCGTAGTCGGTGAGTTCCACCGGCCAGGCGCTCGCTTCCGGCAGTTCCGCGAGGATCGGCTCCAGCGATGCGGCGGTGCGCGCGCCGAGCAGCAACTCGTGGGTGGGCGCGAGTTCGCGGGCGATGGCGGCGCCGAGACCGCGGCCGGCCCCGGTGATCAACGCGGTGGGCTTGGGCAAACTCGTGACTGCGGTGGTCATGGGGCCAGGGTAGGCACAACCCACGCCGCACGGCGTACACACCCCGCAGAGCGGGCGAGTAAGCACCCGGCAACGCAGAATAGGGAAATGGCACATCCAGGGTTCACCCCCACGCAACTCGCGGCACGGGCCGCCTATCTGCTGCGTGGCAACGACCTGGGCACGATGACCACCGCCGCGCCGCGCCTGTATCCACACATGTGGAGCTGGGACGCCGCCTTCGTGACGGTCGGTCTGGCCCCGTTGAGCGTCGAGCGCGCGGTCGTCGAGCTGGACACCCTGCTCTCGGCGCAGTGGAAGAACGGCATGATCCCGCACATCGTCTTCGCCGACGGCAGGGACGGCTACTTCCCCGGCCCCGCGCGCTGGGAGTGCAGGCAACTGGCCGCGCACGCCCCGGAGAGCCCGGACACCTCCGGCATCACCCAGCCGCCGGTGCACGCCATCGCCGTGCAGCGCGTCCTGGACCATTCCCGCCGGCACGGGCGCAGTACCAGGTCGGTGGCCGAGGAGTTCCTGAACCGGCGCTGGCCGGATCTGGTGCGCTGGCACCGCTGGCTGGCCGAGGCACGCGACTGCGAGGGCGTCGGCCGGATCACGCTGTATCACGGCTGGGAATCGGGCATGGACAACTCCCCGCGCTGGGACCGCGCCTACGAGAATGTGATCCCCGGGGACCTGCCGCCCTACGAGCGCGCCGATGTGCTCGTCGTCGCCGACCCCACCCAACGGCCCACCGACCGCGAATACGACCGTTACCTGTGGCTGGTCGAGCAGATGCGCTTGGTCGGCTACGACGACGACCAGCTCGCCGTCACCATGAGCTTCGCGGTGCAGGACGTGTTCGTGACCGCGATCTTCGCGCTGGCCTGCGAGGTGCTGGCCGAGATCGGCGAGGACTACCGGCAGCCGCATGCCGACGTGCGGGACCTGCGCGCCTGGACCGAGCGGTTCCGGGCGGGCGTCATCGCGACCACCGACCCACGCACCGGTGTCGCCCACGATTTCGACGTACGTCTGCAACGCCCGATCAGCACCGAGACACTGGCCGGGTTCGCGCCGCTGCTGTGCGGCGGACTGCCGCGCGCGACCGAGCGGGCGCTGCTGCGGCTGTTCGAGGGTCCGCGGTTCTGCGGGCACCCGGATCTGCGCTACGCGCTGCCGCCGTCCACCTCGCCGGTCTCGCGCGACTTCCGGTCCCGCGAGTACTGGCGCGGACCGGTCTGGCCGGTGATGAGCTGGCTGTTCTCCTGGGCGTTCGCCCGCCGCGGCTGGGCCGAGCGGGCACACGCCCTGCGCGCCGAAGGACTGCGCCAGGCCGCCGACGGCAGCTTCGCCGAGTACTACGAGCCGTTCACCGGCGAGCCGCTGGGCAGCATGCAGCAATCCTGGACCGCTGCCTCCGTGCTGGACTGGCTCGGCTGACTCGGCGATGAAGCGACAAGATCTCGACGACGCTGTCGTGCTCTCCGCCACCGGTCCGCTACGCCCCCCGCCGCTGCACATGGAGGTGGCCGGGACCGATCGCATGCTGCTGCGCCAGCAGGGTCTGGCGATCCTGCTCGGGCGCATCGACGCGACCCGCACCGGCGTGGAACTCTTCCGCCGCACCGGTTTCCGATCGCCGCTTCCCTCGCTGGCGCCCAGGCCGCAGGCAGGCCCGGCGCCGCACGGACAGTGGCTGTCGGAGATCGCCGACCTGCTCGCCCGCGCGGACAACTCTCCGCTGCATCCGGGCCGCTGGCTGCTGGAGTACCGGGAGCGACTGGCACCGGGCACCTGGAAAGACGAACTGCTGCGCGACTGGCCGGGCGGATACCTCGACTGGCGGCGCGGTTGCACCGCCGTCATACCGCTGCGCCCGCTCACCGATCCGGACGCCGCCTGGATGCCCGCGATGCGGGAACGGGCCCGCGCCGGGGATCTCGCCCCGGTACTGCTGTGGGAGGTGTCGGGTTTCGACGGGTGGGTGATCCTCGACGGTCACGACCGGGCGGTCGCGGCGCTGGCCGAGGGGCGCGAACCCGCCTCGATCGTGCTGGCGCGCGGGTGGAGCGTGACCAGACAGACCGACGCGATCCTGGGCGCGGTCGACCACCAGCGCAAACTGCTGGCCGGCTTGCGCGACGAAGAGGAGATACGCGCGGCCACCGAACGGATGGACGCGGGGATGGCCCGATTCGCCTACGGTCACGAACGGACGATGGCCTGGCCGGTGCCCGGCGGTCCGAGCGGGTGGACGGCCGCGCTGATGGATTATCGCGGTTCCCAGCTGACGGCATACCAGCAACATCAGCAGGATCAGCAACGTGGGCAACACTGATGACGCCGGCAGCACTGACAACACTGGAAACACTGACAACACTGACAACACTGACAACACTGGAAACATAGCTAATATACAGCTATCATTCCCGGGCATGGACTCCACTTCCCGGAGATCGGCCCGCGCACTGGTCCTGTCCGCGCTCGCCCTGGGGGGCATCCTCACGGCAACCGTTCCCGCCCCCGCGACGGCGGCCCCCACCGGCCCCGACGTCTCCTCCTGGCAGCATATCGACGGCAGGCTCATCGACTGGTTCGCCGTCCGCCGCGCGGGCCACCGGTTCGCCATGGTCAAGGCGACCGAGGGCCTGGACTACATCAACCCCTACTTCGTGGCGGACTCCCTGCTCATGCGGGCCGCGGGCGTGGCGCGCGGCACTTACCACTACGCCCGCCCGGAGCTACCGCCGGAACCGCAGGCAGTGCTGTACGCGGCGACAGTGCTCGGTCAGAACGGTCCGCTGGACCTGCCGCCGGTGCTCGATCTGGAGCATTCCGGCGGCCTGTCCCCCGGCGCGCTGATCGACTGGACGCACCGCTATCTGAATACGGTGCGCACGCTGACCGGCCGGACGCCGATCATCTACACCTATCCGGTGTTCTGGCGCACCGCGATGGCCGACACGAACCAGTTCACCGGATATCCGCTGTGGATCGCCGACTACCGGGACAACCCGGCGCCGGAAGTGCCCGGCGGGTGGCCTGCCTGGACGTTCTGGCAGACCACCGACCGCGGCTCGGTGCCCGGCATCGCGGGCCCGACCGACCTCAACATCTACAGCGGCGCGCAGGGCGACTTCGCGCGATTCGCGAACATGAGCGGGATGTTCGGCAGCAGCTGAACGCCCGCGACAGCCGACCCTCGATCAGACGCCGATCCGGCCGCCGCCGGAGCGCCACACCGCCACGACCGCGGGCCGCGGCTGCGCGCTGCCGCCGTCGGGCCAGTGCGAGATCGGGTTGTCCGCGCTCGCGTTGTCGTCCTCGCCCGGATGCTGCACGCAGACGATCACCCGCGACTCGCCGACGATCGGGCCACAGGTCTCCGCGGCCTTCGGCACGGTGAGGAACTGCTTGGTCTCACCGCGGTTCGGGCCGTCCAGCACGACCGAGAACAGTCCGTCGTTGGACTTCAGCGCGTTGCCGTCGGTGGAGATCCACAGATTGCCGTACGGGTCGAAGGCCAGGTTGTCCGGGCAGGAGATCGGGCTGACCTTGCTCTTGTCGAACCCGCCGAAGTAGGTGTCGGCGGCGGCGGGGTCACCGCAGACCAGCAGCAGCGACCAGGTGAACTCGGTGCCGGTGTGGTCGTCGTCGATCTCGAGAACCTGACCGTTCTTGTTCAGCTTGCGCGGATTCGCCTCGTCGGCGGCCGCCTTGCCCTCCTCGCCGCGCTTGCTGTTGTTGGTCAGCGCGACGTAGACCTTGCCGGTCACCGGGTTGGCCTCGAAGTCCTCCGGCCGGTCCATCTTGGTCGCGCCGACCTTGTCCGCCGCGAGCCTGGTGTAGACCGCCACCTCTTCGGCGGTGAAGCCCTCGACCAGGGACTTGCCCTTGCCGTCCGCGCCGGTCTCGAGCAACGGAATCCACCGGCCCTTGCCGGTGAAGCCCTCGGCGGAGGGCACCGCGCCGGAGCCGTCGATGGCCCCGGCGTGGTCGCCGGTCAGCTGGGCGACATAGAGGGTGCCCGCGTCCAGGATGGTCATATTGGCGCGGCGGCTGGCGGCGCCGGTGCCCGGCTGGATCTTGCGGGAGGACACGAACTTGTACATGTAGTCGAAGCGTTCGTCGTCGCCGGTGTAGGAGACCACGGTGCCGTCGGCGGTGACGTGGATGGTGGCGCCCTCGTGCTTGAGCCTGCCCATCGCGGTGTGCTTGACCGGCACCGAGTTCGGATCCCACGGATCGACCTCGACCACGTAACCGAACCGATTGGCCTCGTTGGGTTCCTGTGCCAGGTCGAAACGCTTGTCGGCGCGCTCCCACTTGTTGAGGGTGGCGCCCTCGGTGAAGCCGTAGCGCTTCAGCGCCGCGGCGGGGCGCTCGCCGGTCACCTTGTCGGCGTTGGCGAAATAGCCGTTGAAGTTCTCTTCGCCGGAAAGCACGGTGCCCCAAGGAGTCACGCCGCCCGCGCAGTTGTTGACCGTGCCGAGCACCTTGGTGCCGGTCGGGTCGGCGGAGGTCTTCACCAGATCGCTGCCCGCGGCCGGGCCCACCAGGGTGAATTCGTTCTTCACGGTGATGCGGCGGTTGTACTTGCCGAAGGCCGGCTTCAGCGCCCCGGAGCCGGATTCGCCCTCGACCTCGACGATGCTCAAGCCGTGCGCCATCAGTGCGACGGCGATCTGTTCGTCGGTGGGCGCGTCGGGGTTGTAGCCGCGGAACATATTCGGGCCGGTGGTGTACTCGTGATTGACCACCAGCAGGTACCGGTTCGCCTCGCCCTCGATCGGCAGCAGCGCGGCGAAGTCGTTGTTGTAGCCGAACTGCTTGCTCTGCGCGTCGGCGGTCTGCCTGTCGAAATCGAAGGCCGGGGCGTCGGGCAGCACCGGATCACCCCAGCGGATGACGACACCCTGCTCGTAGCCCTCGGGGACGACGACGGCGTCCTCGGTGTTCGGCGCGACCGCGGTGAAGCCGGTGCCCGGAATGGTCTCGCCGCCCGCGCCGTCGCCGACGGGTTCCTCGTCGCCGCACGCCGCCAGCGCACTGGCAGCACCCACGGCGAGCACGGCGGCGGCGCTGCCCTTGAGCAGTCCGCGCCGGTTCAGCGACGCGACGATGTCGCCGAAGTAGGCGTTGGCGGAGGTGTTGGGGACGTCGTGGAAACAGGCGTTGGCGCACTTGTATTCGCATGTCACCCGAGACCGGGACGAACGTCCGTCGTGGCTGACGAACAGGGCAAGAGGCTTCACGATCACTCCTGACTAGGGCTGTTCGCGCACGCTAAACGCCGTAGAAGAGTCGCAGGCGACACCGCGGTGAACAACCGGACAACGCCCCACGCCCGGCCGACACACCCCCTTCCGCCCCCGGCACCTGGCTAGGGTGGACCGGACAGCGTCCGAGAAGATTTCCGGAGAAATCTCCGGCGACGTGTCGATCCGGCGGCCTCCCCGTTCGACCTTGTGGTGTGAGGGCCGCAGGGGCCCGGGAAACGAGGAGCACACCATGAGCAAGTACATGCTGATCTGGCGACCGACCGACGACGCGCTCGCCACCATGGCCGAGACCCCGTTCGAGGAGATGCTGGACAAGGTCGGCCGGTACAACGACGAACTGATCCGGGCGGGTGTCCTGCTCGCCGCCGAGGGACTCGACGATCCCGCCGAGAGCGTGGTCCTCGACTTCACCGGCGACACCCCGGTGATCAGCGACGGCCCCTACGGCGAGACCAAGGAGCTGTTCACCGGCTACTACATCCTCGACGTGGCGTCCAAGGAGGAGGCGATCGAGTGGGCCAAGCGAGCGCCGAACCAGGCGGGCAGCAAGGTCGAGATCCGGCGCATCCCGACGATCGACGAGTTCCCGCAGGACAACGAATGGATCGCCAAGGAGCGCGCCTGGCGCGAGGAGACCGGCCAGCTGTGAGCACGGGAACCGTCCGCCGCACGGTCGAGGCGGTGTGGCGCGGCGAGTCCGCCCGGATCGTCGGAGGGCTCGCCCGCTACACCGGCGACTTCGAGCTCGCCGAGGACCTGGCCCAGGAGGCGCTGGCCGAAGCGCTGGTCTCCTGGTCGGTGGACGGGGTGCCCCGCGAACCCATTTCGTGGCTGCTGACGGTGGGCCGCCGCCGGGCCGTCGACGGCTTCCGACGGCGCGCCTCGCTCGACGTGAAGTACGCCGAACTGGCCAGGAATCTGGACGAATCCGTCGAGAACGAACTCTTCGATCCCGAGCGCATCGACGACGACGTGCTGGCGCTGATGTTCGTCGCCTGCCATCCCGTACTGGGCAAAGAGGCCCGGATCGCAGTGACGCTGCGGGTGGTCGGCGGCCTCACCAGCCAGGAGATCGCGCGATCGTTCTTCGTCCCGGTGTCCACTGTGCAGGCGCGCATCACCCGGGCCAAGAAGGCGCTGACGGCGGCCGGGGTGCGGTTCGAGGTGCCCGATGCCCGGCAGCGGCGGGAGCGGCTGGGGTCGGTGCTGCAGGTGATCTACCTGATCTTCACCGAGGGCTCGTCGGCGTCGGGCGGCGAGGCTTGGCTGCGCACCGAATTGGCCGGAGAGGCACTGCGTCTGGGCCGGGTGCTGTCCCGGCTCGCGCCCGAACCCGAGGTGTTCGGTCTGCTCGCGCTGATGGAACTGACAGCGGCGCGCTTCCCGGCCCGGCTGGATGGCGAGGGCAGGCCGGTGCTGCTGGAGGACCAGGATCGCACGCGCTGGGATCGGGCCGCGATCCGCCGTGGCCTTGCCGCGCTGCAGCGGGCGAGCAGCGAGCGCGGGCTCGGGCCGTACGCCGCGCAGGCCGACATCGCGGCCTGTCACGCGCGGGCGGCCTCGGTCGAGGAGACCGATTGGGCGCGGATCGTCGCCGTCTACGACGCACTCGTGCGGGCCACGCCCTCGCCGGTCCTCGAGCTCAACCGGGCGGTCGCGGTCGCGATGCTGTCGGGGCCGGAGGCGGCGCTGGCACTGATCGACGGTATCGAGCTGCCCGGTTCCCACCTGGTGCCCGCGGTGCGCGGCGAACTGCTCGCCCGCTCCGGACGCGGGGAGCAAGCGCGGGTGGAGTATCTCGAGGCGGCGCGACTGTGCGGCAATGCGGCGCAACGCACGGTGCTGGAGGAAAAGGCGGCCGCGCTGCAGGGGTGAGCGCGTTGTCGGCCGGGGACCGCGCCTTGTCCGTGCGGCTGAGCACGGCCGGTCGAGGCCGACCACCCCGCTCGCGCGCAGTAGCGGTGTCAGACCGGGACGGTGGCGAGCGGCAAGTCGGCGAGACGCCACTCGAGCAGGCCGTCGTGCAGGCGGATCGCGTGTCGACCGTGGTCGGTGAGCATCCGCACGGCGTCGTGGGCCAGCACGCAGTACTCGCCGCGACAGTAGACGACGATCTCCTGGTCGTCGGGTAGTTCGGTGATGCGGTCGGCGAGCTGGTCGACGGGAATATTGATCGCGGCCGGGATGTGACCCGCGGCGTATTCGGGTGCGGGCCGCACGTCGAGCACGACGACCGATCCGGATGTCGCGCGGGCGAGCAGTTCCTCCCGCGTCATCTCCTGCCCGGCCTGCGGGCCGAGGTAGTGCTCGCGGGCGGGCGCGACGGCGGGCTGGTGGGCTTCGGCGACCTTGCGCAGCAACGCGAACAACTGGGCCACGTCCTGCCCGGCGAGGCGGTAGTGGATGCGGACACCGTCGCGGCGGGTGGCGACGAACCCGGCCTGCTTGAGTGTCTGCAGGTGCGCCGAGGCCGTGGTGAGATTCAGTCCCGCGGCGGCGGCCAGTGATTCGACAGTCCGCTCACCTTGGGCCAGCAAGTCCAGCAGCTCGAGCCGCTTGGCGCTGGCCAGCGCCTTGCCGCTGGCGGCGAACGCCTCGTACAGGGCCGCCTTCGCGGCGTGCCGGTCACCCATGGTCACTCCGATCATCGAACACACTGCTACGGGCTGCTGGCGGTCTTCTTCCATGAGACCATGGAATACTCTTCTACTATATTCCATGGTTGATTGGAATAAGCCACTTCTGTCACCCCCACGACTCAGGAGTACCGCGATGCCGACCGACGTCACCCCGGTCCTGGGACTGCGGGAGAACGCCGCGCAGTTCGCTCTTCTGGTCGCCGTCAACGCCCTGGTCGGTGGGATGGTCGGTCAGCAGCAGACCGTGCTGCCATTGCTGGCGGAGTCCGAGTTCGGGCTCACCGGCTACACCTTCATCTTCACCTACGTCGCCGCCTTCGGGATCACCAAGGCGATCGCCAACTACTTCGCCGGGACCTTCTCCGACCGCTACGGCCGCAAACCGGTCCTGCTGGTGGGCTGGCTGTTCGCGGTTCCGGTGCCACTGATGCTCATCGTCGCGCCGAACTGGGGCTGGGTCGTGGCGGCCAACGTGCTGCTCGGCATCAACCAGGGCCTGACCTGGTCGACCACTGTCGTGATGAAGATCGACCTCGTCGGCCCCACCCGGCGCGGGCTGGCCATGGGCCTCAACGAGGCCGCGGGCTACGGCGCGGTGGCGATCAGCTCGCTGCTGGCGGGCTACCTCGCCGAGCACTTCGGCCTGCGCCCCGCGCCGTTTCTGCTCGGCCTCGCCTACACCGCGCTGGCCCTGGCGATCTCGGGAGTCTTCATCCGCGAAACCCGCGCCCACGCCCACCTGGAAGCCACCGGGCACACCCGTCGCGCCGACGGTCTGCACGACCATCTGCACGCGGATCTCAGCGACCGCCAGATCGCCGTGGCGACCAGCCTGACCGAACCGGCCCTGTCCTCGGCCAGCCATGCCGGACTGGTCAACAACCTCAACTTCGGCCTGTCCTGGGGTCTGTTCCCGCTGCTGTTCGCCACCGCCGACCTCGGCGTCGGCCAGATCGGACTGCTGTTCGCCCTGTACCCCGGCGTCTGGGGCGCCGGGCAGCTGATCACGGGGGCGCTCTCGGACCGGTGGGGACGCAAATACCTCATCGTCGCGGGCATGACCATCCAGGCCACCGCCCTGGCCGTGATCGCCGCCTCGAACGGGTTCACCGGATGGGCGATCGGCGCGATCGCACTGGGTGCCGGAACGGCGATGGTCTATCCGACCCTGCTCGCGGTGATCGGTGATGTCGCCCACCCGCTCTGGCGCGGCCGCGCGGTCGGGGTCTACCGCGTCTGGCGCGACCTCGGCTACGCCGTCGGCGCGATTCTCGGCGGCATCGTCGCCGACCTGCTCGGTTTGCACGCCGCGGTGTGGGCCGCCGCGGTGGTCAGCGCGGTCTCCGCGCTCGCTGTCGGCATCCGCATGTACGAAACACATCCGCCCGCACACCGATAGCCACCCCGACCAGCCCGGACACCGGCCCGCACGGCAAGGTGGCCCAGCGCCTGTCACATCGGCAAGACCCTGACGGCACCGCCGAATGTCCTGCCCTGCCCGGTCAGGGCTTTCGGCGGCCGGACAGCGCCGCGGCGGGGACGACGACCAGCGCGAGCACACCGCCGGCCAGCGCCAGCATCGGATAGCTCGTCGCGGCGACCATCAAGCCCGACCCCATTCCGCCGGTCGCACCGGCGATCGCGATGGAAACATCCACCGCGCCTTGGGTTCTGGCGCGGGTGGCCAAAGGCACCGTATCGGTGATCACCGCCGTGCCCGCCACCAGACCCAGGTTCCATCCCAGCCCGAGCAACGCCAGCGCCACCGCGAGCAGCGGCACCGAATCGGCGGGCGCCGAGGCAGCCAGCAGACCGGCTGCCAGCAGCGTGACCCCCGAGGCGCCCGCGACCGGCAACGGGCCGAGGCGATCGACCAGCCAACCCGTCACCGGGGAAGGCAGATACATGGCCCCGACATGAATCGCGATCACAACACCGGCCGCCGCCGTGCCGTGTCCGTGGGCGAGCATGTGGACGGGTGTCATGGTCATGATCGCGACCATCACCAACTGGGCCACCGCCATCACGAAGCCACCCGCGGCGACCCCGCCGCGGTGATCTTCGCCCGCAGGCTCGGTGTCGAGTTCGGTCCGCGGATCCACCGATCGCGCGTCCTCGCCGCCGAGGGTTCGTGCCAGCTCGAGCGGGTCCGGCCGCAACCACACCGCGAGCACGACTGCCGCCAGGGCATAGGCGACGGCGGCGAGGATGAACGGCCCGGCCAGATAGGGGACTCCCAGTACCCGGGCCAGCTCACCGGCCGGTGCGGCGAGGTTGGGGCCGACCACGCCGCCGAGGGTCGTCGCCACCAGCACCGTCGACACCGCCCGACCACGATGCGACGCGACGGCCAGATCGGCTCCGGCGTAACGGGCTTGCAGGTTGGTCGCCGTGCCCGCGCCGTAGACGAACAACGCCGCGAACAACAGCGCCGGATTGTCCAGCACCGCGGCGACGATCACAGCGACACTGCCGATCGCGCCGGTGAGATACCCGGCGGCAAGCCCCGGCCTGCGCCCACGCGCCTGCGACACCCGGCCCACCGCGATCGCCGCGGCCGCGGACCCGGCGGTGAACAACGCACTCGGCAGACCGGCCAGCCCGGTCGAGCCGAGCATGTCCTGAGCGAGCAGTGCGCCCACCGTGACTCCCGCGGCCAGACCCGCGCCGCTGAGAATCTGGGCAGCCACCAGCACCCGCAGGGTGCGCCGCTGTATCCCGGCGACATCGGGCAGCGCGGAGTCGAAGCTGGTGGCAGCGGCATTGGGTGGCACGTCGAGCTCTCCATCCGACAGGAACAAGCGCGCGTCGCCGCGCCTCACGAATCGCGCCATAATATTCCATAGAACTTTGGAATACATACGGGAGTGACCTCGGCTACGCGCATTCGATCCCGAGGGCCCCGCACGCCCGAATGCCCGGCGTGGTGGCGCCGGGCATCGGGTACAGCGTTCGGAGTCCTCGCTCACGGGCCGGTCTCAGGCGTTGACGGGGACCGCCAGCACCACCTCCCGCTCGTTACCCGGCAGGTAGTGCACCTGCACGATCCGGCCGACCTGGACGTTGGCGACGGCGGCCGGCGGCAGGAACTTCTCCGTCCGGGTGGTGAAGGTGCTGCCGTCCGGGCGAGTGACGACCAGCCCTATCTCGACCTTGGAGTGGCCGTCGCGGATCTCGCCCGGCACCGACAACGACTGCACGACAGCCTGGGCGGCGATACCGCGCGCGGCGATGTCGAGCTTGGCCTGGGTGGTGAAGCCCTTGCGGAGCATGGACTGGTTCATCACCTGCTGCGCCGCGACGCTGTTTCCGGACAGGTCGACCTGCACCTTGCCCGGCCGGTGCGGCAGGTACCGGACCGGCAGCACCACGCCCGGCCGCAGCAGCGCGAGCTCGGTCAGCGGTACGACCATCCGCGCCGACGCGGGGAACACCTTCCCGTCCGCGCCCTCGACGCTGAAATCGATCCGCACCATCGGCTGGTCGTTGACCTGCACGCCGGTCTGGCCGACCGACTGCACGGTGCCGATACCCAGGTGCGCGTCGCGGAATTCGCCGGTGTTGCCGCCGGTGAGCGCCGACAGCAGGTCGCCGCCGAACACCCCCGCCATGGAAGTGAGGGCGAAGACCAGGCTCACGGCGACCACCGCGATGATGGGCAAGGCCAGATACCCATTGGCCCAGGCCAGCGCGTCGGGCTCCCAGGGTGAGCTGGGCTGGTAGGTGAGACCGTGCCAGAGATAGACGCCGATCGCGAGGGCGGCGGCGATGACGACGGCGAAGCGCAGGGCGCGGATCATGGGGTACTCCTCGAAGATGGTGGGGACCGGTGGTTCCGGGTTCCTGGCCACCTCGTCGTCGCGGATACGCGACGACGAGGAGCCGGGTGCTCGGACCCCAGCGCGACTCAGGCGCCGACGATGTCCGAGCAGGCGAAGGTGATGTCGAACGTGGCGGTGCTGGGACCGGCCATCGGGTTGGTGAGGTCCAGCGCGCCCACGCCTTCACCGGTCACCTTGAAGGTGTTGCCGTCCTTGGTCAGCTTCGCCGAGCCGCCGGGCTGACCGTTGCCGTAGCCGACCGCGTACGGGGCACCCGAGGCCCCGCCCTTGGTGCCCGCGATGCCGACCGCCTGGACGGTGTCGCCGGTGATGGTGGCGCTCACCGAGAGCTGGCCGTAGGCGCCGTTGGCGTTGTCGGTCAGCGCCAGGGCCAGGGTGTCGCCCTGCTTGGCGCAGGTGGTGTCGAAGGTGGCCTCGAGGACCTTGCCGTCGACGCTGGCGGCGGACCCGTTCGCCGGAGCCGTCGGCCCGGCCGAGGGGCCGTTCTGCGGGGTGGCCGTGGTCTCGGCATCGTCGCCGCAGGCGGTGACCAGCAGCGCGAGGGCGGCGGCGGAAGCGGCGAGGGCGGCGGTGCGGAAGGTCGTGCGGTTGGTGCTCATGGTGTTCGTTCCTGTCTGTCCGGAGCGGTGCGGCCGCTGGTGTTCGGGCCGTTGAGAGAAAGGTAGGAACGCCGCCGCGCCTACCGATCCCAACTTCTCGACATCCCCCCTGGTCACCGTGGTGCGACGACGACCACTCCCCCGAGGGAAGCGGACCCGTTAGCCTGAGCGGATGCGACGACCCCGCGCCCTGGTGCTCGACGAGGTGTGGCGCGGACTCGACGGCGTGGAGGCGTTGAGCGGCCCGCACGGCGGCCCGTTGCGCCGCACCGTCAAACTGATCCTCGATCCGCTGGTCATCCGGCCGATGCAATATCCCGCGTGCGCGGGCGCGATCCTCACCGACGACGGCGCCACCCTGCTCGCCGGCCGCGTCCACGCCGCCGCGGACCGGCTGCGTGCCACCGCGGCCTGGTTCACCCTGCTCAAACAGGTGCGCCGGGCACTGCGCATCACCGAGGGCAATGCCCAGGACCTGTACTTCCAGCGCTGCTTCGAGTTGGCCGTCACCCGAGGGCATCCCGATCCGGACAGGGACCGGCTGCGCGCCGAGGCGACGCTGCGCGAGATCCACGAATTCGCCGCCGGTCGCACCACGCAGGCGCTCAAGGAGCATGTCACCGATCCCGCCACCGCCGCCCGGCTCGGCGCGCTGATCGAGACCGCGTGGGCCCGCCGGCCCGGCCCGGTCACCGTGCCCGACCACGAGCCGCTGTTGCGCGAGCTGCTCGACGCGGCCGTGGAGGGTCGCACCGCAACCGGCGGGAACGGGCGCCACCCTCGCGGCGACGGAGACGACCACCGTGATCGAACGGCTTCGGCCACGGACCTGTTCGATGCGGCCGTCGCGGGAAATGTGGGCACGCACACCGGAATCGCCCTGTGGTACACGGTTTTCGACGGCGACGACACGGTGATTCCGCATCGGAGCGCCGAAGACCCCGGCCGGTTCGCGCGCGGCTCCGGCCGGGAGCTGGGGCTCACCGCACAGGTGTTGCCGCCGCGCCCGGAGGTCGGATCCTCAGCCGCCACAGCCACCTTGGCGCTGCCGCTGGACCGCAGCATCCACGAGCGCGTCTTCACCGTCCTGCAGGCATCGACCGAGCGGGCCGAGCTGCCCACCATCCCGGACCTGGTCACCGACGAGATCGCGCGCAGTTGCGCGCCGTGGGCGCTGCTCGACGAGTCGCTGCGCACGACAGCGGCGGTGGGCGCCACCCTGGCAACCGGTCTGTCCCCGCTCGACCGCCCGCGACCCACCACGATCACGTCGATCGCCTCGGCCAGGGCGCGCAACGGCGACAGCATCGGCCACACCGACGCCGACCGCCGCCGCGACAGCCACGATCACCGCGACGGCCACCGCTACAGCGGCAGCCACCGGCACCGTGACAGCCACCGCGACGACAGCCACGGCGACAACGACAGCGACAACCACGGCGAATCCGCCGCCCACCGTGTCGTCAACGCGCGCTGGCGGCGCGAAGCCTATGTGCTGCAAGCGCGCAGGCTGGCCGTGCACACCATCGCGGACGCACCGCCCGGCCGCGACCCGCTGACCCTCATCGCCGCCGAACTCCGCGCCCCGTGGCGCCCCTACCTGCGCAGACTCTGGGTGCGACTGCACGGCAGAGACGTGCGCGGACTGCCGATGGACACCCCGGACGAGCTGTGGGATCTACTCGACGGCGTAGCCCGGTCGGTCATCCTCGACCACCGCACCAGGGTGAAGAACGCGCTCAGCGCCACCGCTCTCGCACCGATCGCCGACACGAGTGAATCGAGGGCGAGCTGATGCCGGGCACCGTCCTCATCCGCCGCGTCGAACCGGATCTGTGGAGCGTCGCCCCACCCGGCGCGCCGACGGTTCTCGACCCCGCGCCCGCCCTCGACACCACGGTTCTCGAGGTGCTCGGCGGCCACCTGAGCTGGAGTCTGCTGTCCGGGCAACGACTCCCCGCCGCGATCCTGCACGATCCCGCCTCCGCCCAGGACTGGCTGTGGGCGATCTACGGCGAATCCGTGGCCGTCGCGCTGCACGACCACACCGAGCCGGTGGAGCTGCCCGCCGAACCACACCTGCACCGAACGGCCACGGCCGCACGACGACTCGCCTACGCGCACTGGGCCGCTCGCTGGTGGCCCGCCTCCACGCTCGACGGCATCCCCGCCCTCGACCGACGCCTGCTCGACGACGAGATCGCCCGCCTCATCGAGGAATGCGACCTGCTCGTCGACGGCGACGACGCCAGGCCGCCGGTCCGCGAACTCGCCGCCGTCCCGGCCTCGGCCCGCGCCGAGGAGTACGCCCTCGCGGCGGGCGAGGCGGCCGGCGACCAGCGCGGCGCGTTGACCTTCACACGCGGCAGCGGCGGCTGGGATTGGCGGCGCTGCCCGCCCGGCCTGGTCGACGCCTCCGAACAGGCCGTCTCCTGGGAATTGACACGCACCGGCGGTCTCACGGCGGTGCGGGTGCGTGCGGTGGCGGCGCCCGGCATCACTCCGGCAATTCCGGGTTACCTGCGACCGCACGCCGCGATCGACACCGGCGAAGGCACCGTCGACACCGCACTCGAGCTGTTCGGCGACACCTGGCAGGGACTGGCCGAGATCGGCGCGCAAGCCGTTGCGCGTGTGGAGGTGTACGTACCCGGCGTCGGACCGGCCACTGCCGATCCGGTCGAACCGGCAACCCGGGGGCGTATCCGCGCGCTGGTCGCCGAGCGTCTGCGCCGCGCCGCCGAACCCACCACGGGCGACTCGGCCGACAGCCGCGACACTGCCGTCACCAGCGGCAGCGCCGACACCAGCGGCGCCGCTGACTCCGACGACGCAGAGGACGCCCCCTTGCTCGCCGAGATCGCCGCGGCCGCGGAAGACTCGGATTTCTGACATGCCCCTCGACACGCCCGCACATCCCTCTGTCCCGAACCCGCTGCGCGCCGACACCAGGCCGCTCGGAGCGACCGAATCCCTGAATTCCACTCCACCACCGAAGATTCGGACTCGCGCGACAGCTCGAGCTGTGCTCGCCGGGTCGCCGAGCCGCGAACTGTCGCACGAAAGCGACCCGGAGCTGCCGACGCTGCGGCATCGCCGGGGTCTCCACAGCCGAAGAAGATGCGGACTACCGGCATGACGCAGGATGCCCCCGTCGATCCCCCTGGCCTCGAGCTGCTGCATGCCGGCGCCGCCGCCTACCAGCGTGGCGAGGTCGCCGAAGCGCTGCGCATCTTCGAGGACGCGGCGCGCACCACCACCGACGGCGTGCGGGTCAGCGCGCTGATCAACGCCGCCGCCATGGCCGACGAACTCGGCGACCACCACGGCTCGATCACCCGCTACCGGGAGGCGCTGACCGAGATCCCCGCCGACGCCACACAGAAACGCGCATCGGCGCTGATCAACTGTTCGCAGGCCTGGCAGCACGTCGGCGCGCTCGACGAGGCCCAGGCCGCGCTCGAGCAAGCCCGTGAACTCCTCGCGGGCGAGGACACCTTCGGCTCGCTGCGGGTCGCCTGCCTGCTCTCGCTCACCGCCGTCGCCTTCCACCGCTCACAATGGACGCGAGTGATCGAGCTGGCCACGGAGTCGCTGGACGCCGCCGTCCGCTTCGCCCCCGAATCGAGCGGTCATCCCCTGATGAATCTGGCGGGCGCGTATTTCGAGACCGGTCGCCACGAACTCGGCATCGACTTCGCCAGGCAGGCGCTGGTGGCCTTCGAGGCGGCCGGAGACCTCAACGCCATCGCCGAAACCCAGCAGAACCTGGCAGTCCTGCTGCTGCGGCTGAACTGCCCCGACGAGGCCGAAGACCTGCTGACAATCAGCCAGGAGCACTTCGAACGCGCCGGCTTCGCCTACCGCGCCGGGGTCGGCCTGAAAAACCTCGGGTTCCTCCACGAACGCCGCCACGACCTCGATCGCGCCGGCGAGTTCTACCGCCGCGCGCTGGAATGCTTCGAATCCTCCGGCGCCGTCCTCGATGCCGCCGCCGTGCGCACCCGCCAGGCCACCCTCGCCTACCTGAACGGCGACATCGGCGCGGGCCAGGACCTGCTCACCGCCGCTTACCGGACCTACGCCGACCACGGCCTCGGCCTGCACTGCGCCCAACTGGACTACTGGCACGCCGCCCTGCTGGAAGTCGTCGTCGACGACATGGCCGAACCGCCGCCCGAACTGCTCGCCCTGGGCCGCGCCCTCGCCGTCCCCGCCGCCATCGCCATCGACGCCGTCCGCTACAGCCTGCCCAACGGCAACCAGCGCGAACAGTGGAACCGGGAGGTCGCCGACCCCGCGGTGCGGCTGGCGTTCCGCTTCGCCACCCTCTGCGGCGACGGTCCGCTCGTCGCCGATCTCATCGAAACACAATGCGCGGGAACGACCTTGGATATGTCCCGCGCTGAACCGCAACGCCGCCCAGAGCTTCCGCTGACACCGCTCGAGCCGGAGGTCACCCCTCCCACCGACGACGCTCCCGCCCTGCATCTGGGCGCGGCGCTGGCACACGTGGCCGCAGCCGCCGGACTCCCCGTCGGTCCCCCACCGCGCCTGGCTCTCGCCCCGGACGGGCACATCGCCCTGGCCGACTACATCGCGGCGGCAGAGCGGAAGTACGGCCGTCCCGTACGCGCCGATCAGGTGCTCCCGGCATGACCGCGCGTCCCACCATCATCGTGCGCATGGCCGACGCGGGCGACCTCTACATGTCCTGGCGAAGGTCGGACGATCCCGCTCGCCGCGGCGCGACCGCCCTGCCCGGGGAGGCGGTCGGCGCGGCCGTACGCGCACTCGCCGAAGCACTTCCCGATCCCGCGGTCCCCGGAGCGCTCGAACGATCCCTGACCACCGGCGCTCTCGCGGTCGCCGATCGCGAACACATTCTGGCCCAGCAGCTTTCCCGCGCGCTGATCCCACAGGGGCTCGCCGTGGAACTGCACGACCTGCACACCCGCGGCATCCGTCCGCACCTGCGTCTGCAACCCTCGCCGCGCGTCGCCCAGGTGCCGTGGGAGATCCTCGCGCCCGACCCCGCCCTGCGGCTGCTCGACATCGCCGATCTCAGCCTGCTCGCCCCCTCCGGCATCGTCCACGCCCCCACCCGCGCGCCCCGGAGCTGGGCCGCCGATCGCGACCTGCCCGTCGTCGCCGTCCTCGACCCCCGCGTCCCGGGTTTCCGCGCCGACTCCGCCCTCGGCTCGGTGCTGGGCCGCCTGACCACCCCCACCCCCCTCACCGAACGGGTCGCCGAACACCTTGCCCTGAACCGTCTTCGCCCCGAGGCCGACAACCCCTACCAGGTCTTCCGCCGCACCGACCTCGACCGCGCCTGGCTCTCGGACACCCTGCGCGCGGGCGCGTCCCGCCTGCTCTACGTCGGCCACGTCACCGCCGCCGTCCCCGAATCCGGCCAGAGCGAGAACGCCGAACTCCACCTCGCCTGCACCGCCGACACCACCGGCTTCGCCGCCCCCCAACGCACCCACCGCCCGCTCTCGGCCAAGGACCTCCTGCTCGGCACCCACACCCTGCGCCCCGACCCCGTCGCAGGCCCCGACCTGTGGCCGATCCCCAGCCGAGTAGCCCTGATCGCCTGCGAAAGTGGCGGCGACCTGCGCTTCACCGAATCCCTCGGCCTCGTCGCCGCCATGATCCACGGCGGCGCCGAACTCGTCACCGCCACCCGCTGGCCCCTGCCTACCGATCTGGCCGTCCAGCGCCTCGGCGGCGCCACCCACGCCCTCCCCCTCCAGGACACCGTCTGCGCCGTCGACGCCGCCCACGATCAGGACGACCCGCTCGCCGATCTGCACAGCCGGCAGCGCGCCCACCTCGACGCCTGGCGCGCCACCGGAGCTGTCGAGCACTCTCCCCTGCTCTGGTCCGCCCTGGCCACCTTCGCCACCTGAACGATCGCGCACCACCATGCGGCGCCCGTGCTCACAAGGCGACAGGTGGCTCCGAGGCGTATGCCTGATGCAGGAGACTCACCAGCTCATCGGCCGCCCCGAGAGCCTGCTCGCCGATACGCGCCACCGGGATGCCCGGGCTCCACGAGTTCATCACCACGCCCGCGAGTCCCTCACTCAGGTCCGGTACCCGGATCGCTCGCGTGAGCTGGTCGACGCCGCGAGCGGCGAGTCGCCGTTTCAGGACCCGCATGGTGATACCGGGGAGAACGGCAGCTTCGGGCCAGATCACCGATCTACCGTCCCAGAACGCGATGTTCCAGATCGTCGCCTCGCTCAGATGCCCGGAGGCGTCGGTGAACGCAGCGTCGTCGAAGCCCCGTGCGTTCGCGCGGCGCAGGAGCTGGGTCTTCGCCACCTCGCCCACGTGCTTGATATGCGGGAGGTGTCGCTCGTGCGGGACGACATCGAGCGTCAGCGGCCCGGTCGGCGGCGCGGCCGGGTCCGTGACTCTGATCAGGACGTCGATCTCCACCGGTCCATCGGTCCGCATGAACTCACCGGGCCGCGAACCGAGAAAGCAGGTGAGGGAGACCTCGGGCGGCGCGGACCTGACGGCGGACGAAAGAAGCCCACGGATCCGTTCGTCGGGCAGGTGGCGGCCGAAGAGCTCGTCGCTCGCCTCCCGCAGCCGGT
This sequence comes from Nocardia higoensis, assembly GCF_015477835.1. NCBI lineage: Bacteria > Bacillati > Actinomycetota > Actinomycetes > Mycobacteriales > Nocardiaceae > Nocardia > Nocardia higoensis. The sequence goes on from NZ_JADLQN010000003.1 coordinate 250,147, forward strand.
CGAGGTGCAGATCGAGCCCGCGCACCGCCCGATCCCGCACCTGCATGGCAGTGAAGTGCGCGTATCCCGCGAATGCCAGCGGAGCAAGGTCGTCTGCCGTGGCAAGCTGACCGTTGAAGTACGTATGGGAGATCGACATGCTCGCACCGTAGGAGTTGACACCAGTGACAAGGGCAAGCGCGGACGGTCTGCTCCGGATCGGGGAACTCTCCGCTCGCACCGGTGCCAGCGCCCGGATGCTGCGCCACTACGAGAGCCAGGGACTCCTTCCCGCGCAACGATCCTCGACCGGGCAGCGATTGTTCGAGAGCACCGCCGTCGAACAGGTGCACTACATCCGCGAACTCCTCGCCGCGGGCCTGTCCATCCGTGTGATCCGTGAACTGATCGACTGCATCCACGAGCCCGGCCGCATCGAACCTTGCGCCGTCCCCGTCCTTGTCGAACACCTCAGGGACTACGACGCACGGATCGCCGCGCTCGTCACTACGCGCGATTCGCTGCAGGGGCTCATCGACGCGTCAGTGCCCGCACCGAGCGGGAATCCACCGCTGTGACGCTGCGTGAGTTCCCGAGCCCCCGACCAGTCGACTACGGAACCCTTCCACACCTGACGAAACCCGCGACCGAATCGGCACGTGCCCCGGTCGGTACTCCTAAGATCCTCCGCGCACGTCCACCGGGTTGACCTCGTCACGCCAGCGGATCGCCGTCTTCAGTTCCTCGAGGTCGTAGCGGGGGCCGGACGAACCGACGGTGAAGAGGGTGACGCCCGCGTCGAGGTATGCCTGAGCGTCGTCGAGGCCGGGCCACGGGAGCGAGCGCTCGATGCGCTTGTCGTCGGTGCCGACCTCGGCGGCGTGCTCGGCCAGGATCCGGTTCTTGCGCGCCAGCGCGTCCAGGTCGGCGAAACTGTGCCAGATATCGGCGTATTCGGCGACCAAGCGCAACGTCTTGCGTTCACCGCCGCCACCGATGAGGATCGGAATGTCGCGGAGGGGTTGGGGATTCAGCTTGCCCAGGCGCGAGGTGAGGCGCGGCAGAGATTCCTTCAGCAAAGCCAAACGGCTTCCGGCGGTGCCGAATTCGTAGCCGTACTCGTCGTAGTCCTTCTTGAACCAGCCCGCGCCGATGCCCAGGATGAGCCTGCCGCCGCTGATGTGGTCGACGGTGCGCGCCATGTCGGCGAGCAGTTCGGGATTGCGGTAGCCGCCGCCGGTCACCAGTGCGCCGATCTCGACGCGCTCGGTCTGCTCGGCGAAAGCGCCGAGCATGGTCCAGCACTCGAAGTGCGCGCCGTTCGGGTCGCCGGCGAGCGGATAGAAATGATCCCAGTTGAAGACGATGTCCACGCCCGCGTCCTCGGCTCGCAGCACCGCGTCGCGGATGAGGCCGTAGTCGGGGGCATGCTGCGGCTGGAGCTGAAGTCCGATCCGAACCGGTCGACTCATCACAAGCCCTTCCTGGTCGATGCAGCTGATCCGGGCCGAGACTACCGGCAGGATGGGCCCGGCACCGTCGGACTACGCGAGGAGAATCACGCGATGACCACAGAGGCGAGGTACCTGCGCAACCAGGCCGTTGTCACCGGGCTGATCAACGCGATCGTCAACCCGCTGATCGAATGGTGGTCGCGTCGCGGGGAGGGCTGTCAGCCACTGTGGGGCAGCGAGGGTGCGGTGGTGAACCTCGTCGTGACATCGCTCGTGCTGTCGGTGCTGGTGGCGGTCATCACCGGATACAGCGCGTGGCGCAGGCCCGCCGCCCAGCGGGTGCGCACGGGCTGGTTCACCCGGTTGCCCGGTTGCTCCTGGCGTCTCGGATTGCTGCTCGGGGCCGGGGCGGGCGCGGGGATCGTCGTCGTGGCAGGGCTGCTCGATCTGCTCGGACTCACCTGCGTGACGCTGACGCAGATGCTCGTTGTCAAAGCCGTCTATTGCGGCGTGCTCGGCTTCGCCGTGGCACGCTGGACCATCCTGCGGCAATGGGCAGGATGATCCAGCGGTTCCGAGAAGCCGAACTGCAACGTGTTCTAGTGTGGCGCAATGGACGTGACCTACGAGGGAACCCAGAGGGAAATCACCACCAACAAAGGGGTGCTCCGCTATCACGAAGCAGGCGAGGGTCCTCCGCTGCTGCTGTTGCACGGTTCCGGGATCGGAGTCAGCGGGTGGCGGAACTATCGAGGGAACCTGGCAGTCTTCGCCGAACACTTCCACTGCTACATCCTCGAGTTCCCCGGGTTCGGCGTGAGCGAACCCGTCGGCGGGCATCCTGTGCTGACGGCGGGATCGTCGGTGATCCGCTTCATGGACGCACTGGGTATCGAATCGGCCGCGATGATCGGCAACTCGATGGGCGGGGTCGTGGGAACCAATGTGGCCATGAAGCATCCCGAGCGAGTGAGCAAGCTCGTCACCATCGGCGGAGTGGGTCCGAACATCTTCAGCCAGCACCCGAGTGAGGGCACACGCCTGTTGCAGGACTTCGCCGACGGGCCCAGCCGCGACAAGCTGGTGCGCTGGCTCGAGGCCATGGTCTATGACCGCGCGATGATCACCGAGGAGCGGATCGAGGAACGTTGGGCAGGCGCCGAAGATCCGGAGTCCCACCGGACGCTGGCCGCGATGTACGGCTCGAAGGCGTTCGAGGCGCAACAGCAGGCGATGGCCGATTCCGGTGCGCCGCCGTACTGGTCGATGATGGGCAAGGTGACGTGCCCGACCTTGCTGACATGGGGGCGCGACGACCGGCAGTGCCCGCCCGACATGGCGATGCTCCCGATGCGGATGATCCCCGACGCCGAACTGCACATCTTCCCCAAGTGCGGCCACTGGGTGATGATCGAAGCCAAGCAGGCATTCGAGCGAGTGGCCCTCGAGTTCCTGCTCCGGTGACACGAGGATCACCGGCGGAATGTCCCGACGTGTTCGTGTCCCGGGCTGGTCCGCTCGCCCGACGCGAACCCGGTGGCGTCGTCTAGAGTCCCCCCGACCCCTGTAACTCGGATCGTCCGGCACGTTCCTGCCGGTGAAGGGAATGATCTGCCGTGGCTACGGTTACCTTCGAGCGCGCTACCCGGCTCTATCCGGGGGCGAGCAAGCCCGCTGTCGACGAACTGGAACTGGAGATCGCCGACGGCGAGTTTCTGGTGCTGGTCGGTCCGTCCGGATGCGGAAAATCCACCTCGTTGCGGATGCTGGCCGGGCTGGAGGAGGTGAACGGGGGGCGCATCCTGATCGGCGACAAGGACGTGACGCACGTCGAGCCGAAGGAGCGCGATATCGCGATGGTGTTCCAGAACTACGCGCTCTACCCGCACATGACGGTGGCCGAGAACATGGGCTTCGCGTTGAAGCTGGCCAAGGTCGCCAAGGCCGAGCGGGAGCAGCGGGTGCGCGAGGCGGCCAAGCTGCTGGATCTGGAGCCGTATCTGGATCGCAAGCCCAAGGCGCTCTCGGGCGGTCAGCGCCAGCGCGTGGCGATGGGGCGGGCGATCGTGCGTCAGCCGCAGGTCTTCCTGATGGACGAGCCGCTGTCGAACCTGGACGCGAAGCTGCGCGTGCAGACCCGCACGCAGATCGCGCAGCTGCAGCGTCGGCTGTCGACCACCACCGTCTACGTCACCCACGATCAGGTCGAGGCGATGACGATGGGCGATCGGGTCGCAGTGCTCAAGGACGGGCTGTTGCAGCAGTGCGCCAGTCCGCGCGACCTCTACCGCGATCCCGCCAACGCCTTCGTGGCCGGGTTCATGGGCTCGCCCGCGATGAACATGTTCACGCTGCCGGTCGAGTACGGCGCGGTGGCGCTGGGCGGTTTCCGGCTGCCTGTGCCGCGTTCGGTGACCGACGCGGCGGGGCCGAACCTGATCGTGGGCATCCGCCCCGAGCATTTCGAGCTCGGCGGGTCCGGTATCGAGATGGAGATCGACGTGGTCGAGGAACTCGGCTCCGACGCCTACGTCTACGGCCGTACGCTCGGCGACGGGCCGGGGGTGACGATCGTCGCTCGCGCGGACTGGCGCAACCCGCCCGCCAAGGGTGATCGCCTGTTCCTGTCGACCGCTCCCGAGCGCACCTACTTCTTCTCGCCGGAGGACGGCCGCCGCCTGCACTGACGGCACTCCGACGGCACACTGCGGGCCGTACCACCGGATCACCCGGAGGTACGGCCCGCTCCGCTCTTCAGCTCTCGTCCTCTTCTCGCACCGACACGCTATCCGGCCACGCCGAGCAATCCCAGGCGGCGGATGGCAGATCTGAAAGTGGCACTGAAGAACGCTGGACTACGGATTCCACCACCCAGCAAGAAGGAGCAGCGCGCACTGCGCCGCACATCCATGGAAGGAGCGTGAGTTCATTGATCTGGGTTGTGACCTTGCGCTATGACCTGACGGATATCGACCTGACCACACTCGGCGCCTGGGAGGATGCTCTCGCCGAGGTCGACGCGTCGACCGGGCGGATTCCGGATATCGCCGCGACCTTGACGGTCTACGTCGAGGCGGAAGGCGCCGTCGAGGCGGTCGGGTGGCCGCCTCGATCGCGGGGCCTGTCACCCGCCGGAGTCCGATGGCGGTGGAGGCCGTCGATGAGCAGACACATCTCGACCAGGCGGACCAGCCGAATCTCCCTCGACTGGTCTCCGCGGCGGAGGTCGCCGATCAACTGGGGATTTCCCGGCAGCGCGTGCATCAGCTACAGAGCACCGCAGGCTTTCCCGAGCCGCTGTATCGGTTGCGGACCGGTCCAGTCTGGGACGCCCGCGCGATCGAGGCGTTCGCCACCAGATGGGATCGGCGACCGGGGCGTCGAGCCTCGGATACACGCGACGAAGAGACTCCGCGCGTGTCCGAACTCCGGATCTCCGACGCGAGGTCCACGCCCTTTAGACGATTCATCGCCGATGCCACCTCGCCGTCTCGAGAGCCCGACTCGACCGGAGCGGCGGCCAGGCGGGTGCGGAAGTCATAGCCGACAACACCGGCACCCCACACCACGCGGGCCGCATCCCACTCCGGGTGCGGCCGCTGTCGTTGTTCAGTGGCTGCGGCGCGTGCGCAGGTAGTCCTCGTTCACTCGGACGCCGAGTTCTTCCAACTCGATCTGCTTGCCGGTCGCGCTGCGCACCTCCACGCGGACAGGCGCGCCGGTCGCCGCTTCGACGAGTTGCAGCGGCGGCGGGCCGGGCTGCAGGTAGGTGTCGCCCCACTGCATGAGGGCGAGTACGGCGGGGAGCAGGTCGCGGCCCATCGGGGTGAGGATGTATTCGTGCCTGGTCCGTTTGCCTTCCTCGCGATACGGGCGCTTCTCCAGCAGGCCCGCCTCGGTCAGCTTGCGTAGTTGCGCGGCGGCCGCGGCGGGGGTGATGCCGACGCGGGCGGCGAAGCCGTCGAACCGGCGGGTGCCGTAGTAGGCCTCGCGCAGGATGAGGATGGCCGAGCGGCTGCCGACCAGGTCCATCGCCTTGGCGATCGAGCATTCGTCGGTCTTCCACGCGCTCAGATCCGCCAGTGGGCCTTCCATCACCGCTGCCATGAGGCACATCATACAAATATCTGACTTGAGCCGACTATATCCAGACGATAGTCTGGCTATAGGAAAGTCGAGTCAGGCTGCGTGGTCCGACTCGCGGTTCGAAGGAGAACCCCATGAGAGACGCCGTCATCGTCGAAGCCGTCCGCACGCCGATCGGCAAGGGCAAGCCGAACGGGGCGCTGCACGATGTGCACGCCGTCGACCTGCTGGCGCACAGCCTGCGCGAGATCGTGGCACGCAGCGGCATCGACCCCGTGCTGATCGACGACGTGATCGGCGGCGTGGTCGGGCAGGTCGGCGAGCAGGGCGCGAATGTGACCCGGCGGGCCGCGCTCGCGGCCGGATATCCCGAATCGGTGCCCGCCACCACCGTCGACAGGCAGTGCGGCAGCAGCCAGCAGGCGATCCACTTCGCCGCGCAGGGCGTGATCGCCGGAGCCTACGAGATCGCGGTCGCGGCGGGGGTGGAGTCGATGGGTCGAATCCCCATGGGCGCGAACGTCGCCGGAGCGGGCGACATCTCCGGCGTCGGGTTCGCCGAGCGCTACCCCGACGGCCTGGTCCCGCAGGGCATCAGCGCCGAACTCATCGCAGCCCGCTGGGGGCTCAGCCGCACCCGGCTCGACGAATTCGCCCTCACCAGCCACGACAAGGCCGCTCAGGCGACGAAGAACGGCCTGTTCACGGCGGAGCTGGCCCCGATCGCCGGCCTGACCACCGACGAGGGCATCCGCCTCGGCAGCACGCTGGAAACGCTGGGCACGTTGCGGCCCGCCTACTACGACCCCACGATGGCGGCGCGTTTCCCCGAGATCGACTGGCGCATCACCGCCGCGTCGGCCAGTCAGGTCAGCGACGGCAGCGCCGCGGTGCTGATCATGACGAGTGAGCGCGCCGCGCAACTGGGCCTGACGCCGTTGGCCCGGGTGCACAGCTTCGCCGTCGCGGGGGACGACCCGCTGCTCATGCTGACCGCCGTCATCCCCGCCACCCGAAAGGTGTTGCAGCGCGCTGGACTCCAGCTCTCCGACATCGATCTGATCGAGATCAACGAGGCGTTCTCCCCGGTGGTGCTGGCCTGGGCCGCCGATACCGGGGCGGATCTCGGCAAGGTCAACGTCCACGGCGGAGCCATCGCGCTCGGTCACCCGCTGGGTGCCTCGGGTGCGCGGTTGGCGACGACGCTGGTGCACGCGATGCGCGAGCGCGGTGCGCGGTACGGGTTGCAGACGATGTGCGAGGCGGGCGGGTTGGCGAACGCGACCGTGTTCGAACGGATCTGACGAGCTTCCTCGCCCGAACCGATTGCCTCCGGGACGACGACGCGGGCCGTACCTTTCGCGAAAGGTACGGCCCGCGTCGATGCCTGTCCGCGACAGCCCCGGCTTTACGGGGGTCGGCAGGCTGTACCTGATCCCCTCGGCCACGTGCGGAGGCTCGGCCGCGCCGCTGTTGCGCGGTTGCGGAGTCCACGGGCTGAAGGCGCAGGAGTCAGAGCCAGCCGTTGCGGCGGAAGGCGGCGAACAGGCTCGCGCAGATCGCGAACATCGCCAGCAACACCATCGGGTAACCCCACTCATGGGTCAGCTCCGGCATGTGCTGGAAGTTCATGCCGTAGACGCCGGCGATCATGGTGGGCACCGCGGCGATCGCGACCAGCGCGCTGATCTTGCGCATATCGGTGTTCTGCTGCACGGTGATCTTGGTCAGCGAGGCGTTGACCAGCGCGGACAGCGCGTCGTCGACATCGGTGATGTGCTCGGCGGCGACGGTGTGGTGGTCGGCGACGTCGCGCAGATAGTGCCGGATCTCCTTCGGCAGACCGGAATCCGGCCTGGTCAGCGCCTGCAGCGGGGCCGCCAGCGGCAGTACCGCGCGGCGTAGTTCGACGATCTCGCGTTTGAGCTGGTAGATGGGCTCGACGTGCATCCGGGCGCCCGGGGTGAAGACCTCTTCCTCCATCTCCTCGACGTCGTCCTCCACCGCCGCGGTGACCTCGAGATAGGTGTCCACGATGTGATCGGCGATGGCGTGCAGCACCGCGCCCGGGCCGAGCGCCAGTCGTTCGGGGTCGGCCTCCAGGTTCGCGCGCACCGTCTTGAGCTGGGAGTGCGACCCGTGGCGGACCGCGACCACGAAATCCGGTCCGACGAACGTCAGGATCTCGCCGGTCTTCACGATCTCGCTGACACTGTTCATGTCGTGCTCCACATAGGCGACCGTGCGCAGCACCACGACCATCACGTCGTCGTAGCGCTCCAGCTTCGGGCGCTGGCGCGCGACCAAGGCGTCCTCCACCGCCAACGGGTGCAGGCCGAACTCCTCGGCGATCTCGCCGAGCTGACGCTCGTCGGGTTCGTGCATCCCGATCCAGACGAACCCGCCCTCGGGCCCGCGCACCGCTGTCAACGCCTCGCTGTGGCTGAACCGCCCCGGCACCCGCCTGCCGTGCCGATAGACCGCGCAGTCCACGATCGCCCGCGCGGTGGGAACCGGGATCCGCGGCGGCCTCCCGCGCTGCGGTGCCGCCGCGTCCCGACCGTCCTGATTCGCCACGGCCGCAGCCTAGCCGCACCGGCCCGCGCCCCGCCGAGGACGGATCGGGACGGTTGTGGCCGGTGGGTCCCCGTGCGACCTATCGTGGCGGGATGACCCTGCCCGCCGAGCCTGTCGTCTACGCGATCCCGATGCGCACCCGATTTCGCGGCATCACCGTGCGAGAAGGGATGGTGATTCCCGGTGCGCGGGGATGGGGCGACTTCTGCGCGTTCCCCGAGTACGACGACAGAGAGGCCGCCGGGTGGCTGGCCACGGCGCTGGAGCAGGCCGAGCAGGGCTGGCCGGAACCGGTGCGGGCATGGATCCCGGTGAACTGCATCGTGCCCGCCGTCGATGCGGAGCGGGCGCATCGGATGGTGCTCGACTCCGGATGCCGGACGGCGAAGGTGAAGGTGGCCGACCACCCGGAGTCGTTGCCGGAGGATCTGGCGCGGGTGGCGGCGGTGCGGGACGCGCTCGGGGCCGACGGCGCGGTGCGGGTGGACGCCAACGCGGTGTGGGACGTGGACACCGCCGTCACGCACATCGTCGAGATCGACCGGGCCGCCGGTGGCTTGCAGTATGTCGAGCAGCCGTGCCGGACGGTGGAGGAACTGGCGGCGGTGCGCAGGAAGGTCGACGTGCCGATCGCCGCCGACGAGTCGATCCGGCGGGCGGAGGATCCGATGCGGGTGGCGGTCGCCGAGGCGGCTGACATCGCGGTGATCAAGTGCACCCCGCTGGGCGGGGTGCGGCGGGCGCTGCGGGTGGCCGAGGCGGCCGGGCTGCCGGTGGTGGTGTCCTCGGCGCTGGAGACGAGCATCGGACTCGGGGCGCAGCTCGCGCTCGCCGGTGCGCTGCCGGAGCTGGACTTCGCGTGCGGGCTCGGGACGGCCTCGCTGTTCGAGGGCGATCTGGTGACCGAGCCGCTGTTCCCGGCCGACGGATACCTGCCGGTGCCGCTGCGCCCGCGCGATCCCGATCCGGCGCTGCTGGAGCGGTACCGCCAGCGCGATCCCGAGCGGGTCGCGTGGTGGCAGGACAGGTATCGCCGGGTCCGGGCACTGGTCGAGGCGGACTGACCGACCCCGACCGCAGCAGGCGGCGGCGACGGCCGGCACTCACGTCGACCGAGTCAGCCCCGCGCGTCTCCGCGCGAATCACGTTCTGCGGCGTCCAGTGCGGGTGCGAGCGTGGCAAGCGCCTCGCGGAGCAGATCGGGCAGTGATCGGGTCACCACGACGACACCCGCCGCACCGAGGGCGCCGGATGCGGGACGCAGCCACGTCTCCAGCGCCACCCGAACCGCGGCCGCCACGGCCGCCGCGAGTACCCGGCCGATCTGCTCGTCGGCCCCCAGACGGCCGGAGATCGCCGCGGCGAGCGGCCTCTCGAGATCCCCGGCGGCCCGAAGGAAAGCGGCGCGCAGGACCGGCCGCGTGGTGAGCAGCAGCAATGCGTCGCGATGCCGCTCGCCGGGATCGGTGTACTGCGCGACGACCGCGTCGGTGACGGCATCGGCGAGCCGGACCTCCGGCGGCCGGGCCGCCACCTGTTCCGCGACACGGCTCTCCCGCTCACCGGTGACGGCGGCGACGATCGCCTGCTCACGACTGGAGAAGTAGTTGTTGTAGGTGCGCGGCGAGACTCCCGCCGCCGCCGCGATGTCCTCGACCCGGACGTTCTCCGGTCCGTGCTCCAGCGCGAGGCGGAGCGCCGCCGTGCGCAGCGCCTCCCTGGTGGCCTGCTTCTTGCGATCACGCAACCCCGTCATGAGGCCAGCATGCCATAAAAGTGCGTTTACGCAATATTGCGTGCACGCAATTTTTCTCGTACGGTGACCGCATCCCACACCACCACCGAACGGAGTTCGCCATGCGAGCCAGGGGCATGACCTACGACACCGGCCTGCTGCGCAACGGCCACACCTCACATCCCGCCTTCGATCCCGTGACGGTGCGGCGCGAGCTGCGGATCATCCGTGACGATCTGCACTGCACGGCCGTGCAGATCATCGGCGGCGACGCGGACCGGCTCGAGCAGGCCGCTCGTCACGCCGCCGAACTCGGGCTCGAGGTGTGGTTCACGCCGTATCCGCTGGAACTGACCGTCGAGCAGATGCGCGAACTCTTCCTCGACTGCGCCGAGCGCGCCGAACGGCTGCGCGTGGGGGGAGCGAACGTGGTGTTCGTCGCCGGGAGCGAGCACTCGGTGATGAACCAGGGTTTCGTCGACGGCGGCAGCATCACGGAGCGAGTCGACCGACTGCTGGGCGACCCGGTCGCGCGGCACCGTCGCATCGCGGAGGCCTCCGACCGGGTGAACGCCTTCCTACGGACAGCGATACCGGAGATCAGAGCGCGGTTCGCGGGACCGGTCACCTACGCCGCCATCCCGTTCGAGCACATCGATCCGGCCCTGCTCGACATCGTCACGGTCGAACTCATCCGCTCCGCCGAGGTCGCCGATCGGTTCCGCGACGGGGTCCGCGCGCTGGTGGCGCAGGGCAAGCCGGTCGCGATCACCGGATTCGGCGCGGCCACCTGGCGCGGCGCGGGCGACGTGGCGCCGCGCAGCATGGAGATCGTGGAGTACGGCGAGCGCGGAGAACCGCTACGGCTCGACAGCGTCTACGAACGCGACGAGGAGGGCCAGGCGAAATATCTGCGCGAGGTGCTGGAGATCTTCGACGACGAAGGCGTCGACAGCACCTTCGTCTTCCTCTTCGCGCTGCACAGCCACCCGCATCGCCCGGACGGGGACCCGCGCGAGGACCTCGACATCGCCAGCTTCGGCATCGTCGCACCGCTGGAGGGACGACGGGGCAGCACCTACCCGGACATGCCGTGGGAACCCAAAGCGGCGTTCGCGGCGGTCGCCGAGAGCTACCGGCCTGCCTCATGACTCGAGGCCGGCCGCCATCTGCCGCCGCTAACCGATCCGCACCCCGCAACCCAGCATGGTCGCGCGCAACAGGAGAGCGGCTTCGGGGCCGATGACGCCGTCGACCACTTCCAGGTAGCGGGAACAGAATTCGGGACCGTGCGGGGGCGCGGCATCCGCTTCGGGGGCGAGGTGGTGGGCCAGTTCGTGCAGGACGACGAGTTCGCGCAGCGCCCAGGCCGTGCCGCCGGTGTGCAGGGGGACCGCGAGCACCGCGCCTGCCGGGTCGTAGTGGGCGGCGGCGCTCCCCGCCCGGGAACGCACCCGGATGGGCGCGCACGCGCGATCCCATTGTGCGCGAACCCAGTTCAGCGCCAGCACGCGATCGACGTAGGTCTGCACGGATTCGACCGAGGCGAAGCGGCGCTCGACGGGCAGGGTCAGCAGGGAACCGTGGAATTCGACGGTGCGGTGGCCGACTTCGTCCGCCCGGTCGAACATGCCACGCACCAACTGTTCGGCGTCGTAGACCCTGGCGCGCTGAGCGTCACGTGCGGGCACGATGCCGGGCCCCCTCATCGCCGCCGGATTCCACGCTCGGACGGGAATGCGCTCCCGGCACGGACACCGCCGCGGACGCGAGCCTCATTCGCCCGCCCCACCGCCCGGCGCCAATTCGCCCCGGGCGGCGCCCAGTTCCGGGGACAGACCCAGGCGCGCCACCCGGCCCGCCCGGTCACCGGCCTGCCTGGCGGCGGCCGAGTGCCCGGTGGAGGCCGCGGGGCCGCGCCAGGTGCCGCGCGCTTCGGATGTGCGGCTGTAGAAGTCGACGAGTTCGACCTCTTTGTTCCGCAACGCGACCGCCGTGCCGACGGACGTCGACACGTCTGCTCCCGCGACGGTATCGGCTTCGAGAGCTTCGGCTTCGACGGACGACTTGACCTCGGCCAGCCTGCGCCCGATCCGCGCGGCGAAGGCCATCTGGAAGTTCAGCCGGGCGGTCACCGCGGCGGCGGGGGCGCGGACCCGGCGACGAACGACGGCGCCGTGCCGTCGCTCGGTGACGATCTTGTCCACCGTCGCCTCCCGGTAGGCGCCGGACTTGATGTAGTGGTCGCCCGCGCGCACCATCTGCACCAGCAGGCTCGTGTAGAGCGCCTCGCACAAGTCGATGTCGGCGGCGAACCCGTAGGCGTACACCTGGGTGGAGGTGCGGGCGACATCGCAGCGCACATCGTTGGCGTGTGCGATCGCGACGAACAACTGGACGTAGGTACGCAGCCCTTTGCGGCCGGGCTCACCGATGGGGATGATCCGCTGTACCGGGGTCACCCTGCGTTCTCGTCCGGCGACGTGCGCGCGAGCCACCGCGAGGTCGATGGACGAGCGGGTCGCCAGCCGCTGCGCGGCGGCCAGGAATGCCTCGGCCTCGTGCTCGTTGTCGGTGGCCTCGGCCTTGCGCAGCAACCCGCCGATGCGGGTCAGCATCCGCTCGGGAACCTGGTTCGGCGCACTCATCGCGAGTCAGCCTAGCCACGGCGGCTCGCCCGTCGATCCGGCAGCCCGACCACGGCGGGCCACCCGGCCGGGGGCGAACGATTCCCGAGCATGATCGGACGCGGCCGGTCGACACCATGTATCTTGCGTGATGCACCGGCCTCGGTGTGCTGCCGCTCACGTGGCAACCCGCAGACGTCGTAAATCTTTGGAGTGTGTCCGCGATGGCTTGGAAAAAGGTGTCGTCCCTACGTTCATCGGTCGTACCGCGCGCCGCGATGGTGGCCGCCTCGGCCGCGCTGCTGACGGCCACCTTCGCCACCGCCTGCTCGACCGACGGCGGCGGCAACCCCACCACCGAGAACCTCGAGGGCCGCGGCCCGATCACCTACGTCGAGGGCAAGGACACCACCGAGACCGGCGTGGTTAAGCAGCTCATCGAGCGCTGGAACGCCTCGCACCCGGACGAGCAGGTGACGTTCAAGGAGCAGTCCAACGACGCCTCCCAGCAGTACGACGACCTGGTCGAGCACATGCGCTCCCAGCAGTCCGACTACGACGTGATCGCCCTGGACGTGCCGTGGACCGCGGAGTTCGCCGCCAAGGGCTGGATCCAGCCGCTGAAGGACTCCTTCTCGCTCGACACCTCGACGCTGCTGTCGCCGACGGTCGCCAGCGCCACCTACAACAACACCCTCTACGCCGCGCCGCGCAACACCAACGGCGGCCTGTTGTTCTACCGCACCGACCTGGTCCCGGCGCCGCCCAAGACCTGGGGCGAGATGCTCGGTCAGTGCCAGATCGCCCGTGACAACGGCATCGGCTGCTACGCCGGTCAATTCGCGCCCTACGAGGGCCTGACGGTGAACACCTCCGAGGTCATCAACGCCTTCGGCGGCACCTTCGTCGGCTCCGACGGCAAGACCGCCACCGTGGACAGCCCGCAGGCCCGCGCCGGCCTGACCACCCTGGTCGACGCCTACAACAACGGCGACATCCCGAAGGAAGCCATCACCTTCAAGGAGCCCGAGTCGGCCAACGCCTTCACCCAGGGCAACCTGATGTTCCTGCGCGGCTGGCCGTCCACGTTCGGTGACGCGGGCGCGGAGTCCTCGCTGGTGAAGGACAAGTTCGGGGTCGCGCCGCTGCCCGGCGAGAACGGCGTCGGCGCCTCCACCCTGGGCGGCTACAACGCCGCGATCAGCTCGTTCTCCAAGAACAAGGCCACCGCGCTGGACTTCCTGCGGTTCCTGATCAGCGAGGACGCGCAGCACATCATCGCCTCGGGCGCGCTGCCCTCGGTGCGCGCCTCGCTCTACGACGAGCCCGCCCTGATCGCCAAGATGCCGTACCTGCCCGCGCTCAAGGAATCCATCGCCGGCGCCGTGCCGCGCCCGGTGACCCCGTTCTATCCGGCGGTGTCCAAGGCCATCCAAGACAACGCCTATGCTGCCCTGACCGGAGCCAAGTCCGTCGACGACGCCATCGTCGGCATGCAGAAGGGCATCGAGACCGCCGGTTCGTAGGCGGTAACGCGCACCGGACCCGACCAACCCGTAGGAGAGAGATAACGGTGTCGGTTCCCCCGAACGCGGCCCCACCCCTGCCGAAGGACGAATTCCTCGCGCCGAAGCGCGGGTTCTTCGGCGGGCTGGGGGCCGAACTTCGCGCCTCGCGGCGGGCGTGGCTGCTGGTCACGCCCGTTCTGCTGGCACTGACCGTGGTCATCGGCTATCCGGTGGTACGCGCGCTGTACATGTCCTTCCAGAAGGACGCCGGGCTCGACCCGAGCACCGGGATGTTCGTCGAGGGTGGCAGCGCCGGTTTCGACAACTATCTGCACTGGCTGTTGCAGCAGTGCACGCTGCCGACCGGCGAGACCATCGCCTGCCCGACCGGCAACCTCGGCTCGCAGTTCTGGACCGCCATCGGGATCACGCTGTTCTTCGCGGTCGTCACCGTCACGCTGGAGGCCACCCTCGGTCTGGTCATGGCGATGGTGATGGCCAAGAGCTTCACCGGCCGGGCGCTGCTGCGCGCGGCGGTGCTGATCCCCTGGGCCATCCCCACCGCGGTCACCGCGCGGCTGTGGGAATTCATGTTCCAGTACGACGGCGTGGTCAACCGGGTGCTCGGCACCCACATCCTGTGGACCTCGGACCCGTGGGCGGCCCGGTTCGCGGTGATCGTCGCCGACGTGTGGAAGACGACGCCGTTCATGGCGCTGCTGATCCTGGCCGGGCTGCAGGTCATCCCGAACGACGTGTACGAGGCCGCCAGGGTCGACGGCGCCTCGGCCTGGCAGCGGTTCACCCAGATCACCATGCCGCTGCTCAAGCCCGCGCTGATGGTGGCGATCCTGTTCCGCACGATGGACGCGCTGCGCATGTACGATCTGCCCGCGATCCTGACGCTGAACAACCCCGACACCCGGACGATCTCGATCCTGGTGGTCGATCAGGTCAGGCAGGGCCCCAACAGCGCGGCGGCGCTGTCGACGATCACCTTCCTGCTGATCTTCGCCGTGGCGTTCGTGATGGTGAAGTTCCTGGGCGCCAACGCGGTACGCACCCAGGAAGCTCAGCGAGAGGCGCACTGATGGCCACGACAACCCCTACCCTGCGCAAAGAGCCCGCATCGAAGAAGAAGCCGAACGTGAACCCGGTGCCGTGGACCAAGAGGATCGCGGGCCTGCGGATCTACGTCGGCGCGCTGATCGTGCTGTTGTGGGGCCTCGGCCCGTTCTACTGGATGGCGGTCACCGCCTTCCGCGACCCGGAGTACACCTTCGACAACACCCCGTGGCCCACCCATGTCACGTTGGAGAACTTCCGCGACGTCTTCGACACCAGCCGGGGCAACGATTTCGGCCGGGCGATGGTCAACAGCGTCATCATCGGCTCCATCACCACGATCATCGCGCTGGTGATCGGCGTGTTCGCGGCGTACGCGCTGGCCAGGCTGGTGTTCAAGGGCAAGTACGTGGTGGCCGGGCTGATCCTGAGCGCTTCGATGTTCCCGGTCGTGGTGCTGGTGACCCCGCTGTTCCAGCTGTTCACCAGCCTCGGCTGGATCGGCCAGTACCAGGCGATGATCATCCCCAACATCTCCTTCGTGCTGCCGATGACCGTCTACATCCTGGCCTCGTTCTTCACCGAGCTGCCGTGGGAACTCGAGGAAGCCGCCCGCATCGACGGCGCGACCAAGGCGCAGGCGTTCCGGCTGGTCATGCTGCCGCTGGCCGCGCCCGCGGTGTTCACCACGGCGATCCTGGCCTTCATCGCCGCGGTCAACGAATACCTGCTCGCGCGGTTGCTCTCCGGTGGCAAGACCGAGCCGGTGACCGTCGCGATCGCCCGGTTCTCCGGCAACAATCCGCTGGTGCAGCCCTACGCGGCGATCATGGCGGCGGGCACCCTGGTGACGATTCCGCTGGTGATCATGGTGCTGCTCTTCCAGCGCCGGATCATTTCCGGCCTGACCGCCGGTGGTGTGAAGAGCTGATCCAGGCGGTAGCCAGAACGTTGCCGCAGCTCGGAACTCGACGAGCCACCCTGTAAAGTGCAGGGTGGCTCGATCGTTTCGTATGGGACCGACGCTCCGAAGGGAGACGCTCGTGGGCGCGTTCGGCAAGCGATGGGGGCGGCGCGATGCCGGAAACGAGGCGCGCCGGGCACCCTACGCGACGCTCGCGGGGTGGCGGGAGCCGGAGCGGGACCAGGCGGAGCGCACCGGTGCATCGGCGGAGTCCACCGGCGGATCAGCGGAGTCGGCCGGCGAATCATCGGAAGAACCACGCGACAGACCCCGCGTCGAGCGGGCGCGCCGGTGGCGGCGACTGGCGCTGGCGCTGTTCGTGATCTTCGTCGGCGTGCCCGCCCTGCTGTTCGCGCTGGTGTACTGGCGTTCGGAGATCCCCGATCCCGCCGCGGTGCGGACCAACCAGATCGCCACCATCACCGCCTCGGACGGCGCCACGGTGATCGCCACGATCGTGCCGCCGGAAGGCAACCGGACACCGGTCCCGCTCCGGGAGGTGCCCCAACATGTGCGCGACGCCGTGCTCTCGGCCGAGGATCGCGGCTTCTACTCCAACCCCGGCTTCTCGACCTCCGGATTCCTGCGCGCGGCCCGCGACAACCTGCTCGGCAAAGAGGACGCGGGCGGCGGATCCACCATCACCCAGCAATACGTCAAGAACGCGTTCGTCGGCTCCGAACGCACCATCAGCCGCAAGATGCGCGAACTGGTGATCGCCACCAAGATGGCCAGGCAGTGGACCAAGGACGAGATTCTCGCCGCCTACCTCAACACCATCTACTACGGCCGCGGCGCCTACGGTATCGCCGCCGCCGCCCAGGCCTATTTCGCCAAGCCGCCCGCCGAACTGACCCTCGCCGAAGGCGCGGTACTGGCCTCGGTCATCCGCACGCCCTCGATCCTCGACCCGGAGACCCATCTCGCCGATCTGAAGGAACGCTGGCAGTACGTGGTCGACGGCATGGTGACCATGGGGGTGCTGTCGCCCGGCGACCGGGACGCGGTCGTCTTCCCGCGGATCGCGCCACTGGCCGACCTGCCCCAGGACAGCGCCGCCCGCGGACCCGAGGGCCTGATCCGCACCCAGGTACTGCGGGAACTGCGCGAGTACGGCATCAGCGATCTCGAGATCGACACCGGCGCACTGCGGATCACCACCACCATCGACGTGCGCGCGCAGCAGGCGGCCATGGGTGCGGTGCGCTCCCGGCTGAGCGGACAGCCGCCGGAACTGCGCGCGGCGGTCGTCTCGATCGATCCGCGCTGGGGCTCGGTCCGCGCCTACTACGGCGGCGAGGACGGCACCGGCTACGACTTCGCGCAGGCCCCGCTGCAGACCGGATCGGCGTTCAAGGTGTTCGCCGCCATCGCCGCTCAGCAGCAGAGCATCCCGCTGACCAGGGTGATGGACTCCTCACCGATCACCGACCACGGCACCACCATCACCAATGTCGAGAACGAGAGCTGCGGCCGGTGCACGATCGCCGAGGCGTTGAAACGCTCGCTCAACACCAGCTTCTACCGGCTGACCATGTCGATGATGAACGGCGCGCAGTCCATCGCCGACGCCGCACACCAGGCGGGCATCCCGAAGACGATTCCCGGCCTCGACCACGAGACGCTGACCGAGTTCGGCGAACCGCCCTACAACGGCATCGTGCTCGGCCAGTACCAGGTGCGCCCGATCGACATGGCCTCGGCGTACGCGACCATCGCGGCGTCCGGGATGTACCACCAGCCCTACTTCGTGCAGCGGGTGGTCACCGGCGACGGGCGGGTGCTGCTCGACCGCGCGGGCCCCGACGGCCCGATCGGCGAGGAGCTGCCCGAGCCCGAACAGCGCATCTCGCCCGACATCGCGAACAAGACGATCCAGGCGATGCTGCCGATCGCGTCGTACTCCAACGGCAACGCCCTGGCCGGAGGCCGCCCGTCGGGAGCCAAGACCGGCACCACCCAGCTCGGCGACACCGGGGAGAACAAGGACGCGTGGATGATCGGCTTCACGCCGCAGATGTCGACCGCGGTGTGGGTGGGCACCGAGCAGTCGCTGCCGATTCGCACCTCCGGTGGGGCGCCCATCTACGGCTCCGGGCTGCCCTCGTCGATCTGGAAGGCGACCATGGACGGCGGGCACGCGGGCGAGCCCATCGAGCCGTTCCCCGCACCGGATTCGTCCTGGGATCCGCAGATCATCTCGCCGCAGGGCGGGAGCGATGCCGGCGGGGGAGCGAACAACGGCAATCCCTACGACATCCTGAATCCGCCGCAGTCGCCGCAACCGCAGGGCCCGATCATCGTCTTCCCGACCGCCCCCGAACCCGAGCCCGCGCCCGCACCGCAAGCCCCAGCGCCCGCACCGGCACCCGCACCCGCACCCGCTCCCGTGCCCCCGCCGCCGCGCCAGATCGAGATCTTCCCCGGGATCACGGTCCCGATCCCCGGCTGAGCGCGACGACGCGTGACAGGCCCGCGCCCACCGCCTGCCCACCCGGAGCCGCCGGACGTGGCAGCATCGGGTGCGGTGGCAGGGGTCGGCACCCGTCGCGCGCGGGAATGCGCAAGGATGGGCGCGACGAGCGACCACGACCGCCGTGCGCGGTCGCCGCAACAGCGCCGCCGATGAGAACACACGAGATTTAGGGGCTACGCCGGTGGATTTCAATGTCGTTGACCGACCCGAGACGCTGGTGGCGGGCACAGTTCTACGCAGCCCGGCACTCGCCGTGGAAGGACCGCGACGGGTGAAGGTGGAGCAGGCATGGAAGAGCAAGCTGTCCAAGCGACTACCCGGCCCCCCGACCACCGCCTATGTCGACCACGCCCCGGAGATCAATTCGTACCTGACCCACATCGTGGGCTACCGGTGCCACAGTCTCGACGACCTGATGCCCGGTGACGTGCTGGCCCGCGTGCCCGGCGGACGCTACGCCCGGTTCATCGCCAGCGGCGACGACCTCGGCGACACGATCGTGTCCGTCTGGCGGGCGGTCTGGGACGCCGAAGCGGCGGGCCGGTTCGTGCGCGCCTACACCGGCGACGTGGAGCACTATCCCGATGCCCGCACCGTGGAAGTCTTCGTGTCGCTGGCCGACGAACCGAACGACGGGTAGGAAGGCACTGTGGATTTCGAGATCGTCACCCTGGACGAGAGCCTGGTCGCCGGACTCACCATCCCGCTGGCCGGTCGCGAGGTGACCGCCCGGGACCTGGATCTGGTGAACTTCACCTGGGACCGCTACCTGGCGCGGGAGAAGGCGGTGCCGCGGGTGGCCGCCTACGTCGGCCAGGACGACCACGCCGTCGCCGTGCTCGGCTACGAGGTCGCCGGACTCGACGAGCTGGACGCGGGCGATGTGCTCACCCGCATTCCCCGGGGCCGCTACGCCAGGTTCGTCGTCTCCGACAAGCCCTACGACCTGCTGCGCACCGCGTGGGCCCAGGTCGCCAAGGCCGAGGCGACCGGTGTGATCACCCGTTCGCACCGCGCGGAGGTCGAGCGCTACACCGGACCGACCTCGGTCGAGGTGTACGTCTCGCTGGACTGAGCGCCGGGCCGGGACCGGCGGGCCGGGAGAACAATCGCGAGGAGCCGGAACCCGACAGGGTTCCGGCTCCTCGCTGTCCGGCCTCACGCCGAATTTCCGGGGCGCGGCGCAGAGCCCCCCGGCTCACGCCGCAGAGAACTTCGGCGCACGCCACAGAGTCCTGGCTCACGCCTCAGTAGCCCCGGCTCACGCCTCAGAAGCCAAGCCCCCGGCTCACGCCTCGATGATGAACGCCTCGAGCTGTTCGCGGGCGATGTCGTCGGCCAGCTGCTTCGGCGGGGACTTCATCAGGTAGGCCGAGGCCGGGATGACCGGTCCGCCGATGCCGCGGTCCTTGGCGATCTTGGCCGCGCGCACCGCGTCGATGATGATGCCCGCGGAGTTCGGCGAATCCCACACCTCGAGCTTGTACTCCAGGTTCAGCGGCACGTCGCCGAAGGCGCGGCCCTCGAGGCGGACGTAGGCCCACTTGCGGTCGTCGAGCCAGCCCACGTGGTCGGACGGGCCGATGTGCACGTCGTTGGCGCCCAGTTCCTTCTTCAGGTTGCTGGTGACGGCCTGGGTCTTGGAGATCTTCTTCGACTCCAGGCGCTCCCGCTCGAGCATGTTCTTGAAGTCCATGTTGCCGCCGACGTTGAGCTGCATGGTGCGGTCGAGCTGCACGCCGCGATCCTCGAACAGCTTGGCCATCACGCGGTGGGTGATGGTGGCGCCGACCTGGCTCTTGATGTCGTCGCCGACGATCGGGACGCCCGCGTCGGTGAACTTCTGCGCCCACACCGGGTCGGAGGCGATGAACACCGGCAGCGCGTTGACGAACGCCACACCCGCGTCGATGGCGCACTGGGCGTAGAACTTGTCGGCCTCTTCCGAGCCCACCGGCAGGTAGGACACCAGGACGTCGACCTTCGCGTCCTTCAGCGCCTGCACGACGTCGACGGCGGGCGCCTCGGAGAGCTCGATGGTCTCGGCGTAGTACTTGCCGATGCCGTCGAGGGTCGGGCCGCGCTGCACCACGACGTCGCTCGGCGGCACGTCGGAGATCTTGATGGTGTTGTTCTCGCTGGCGAAGATCGCCTCGGCCAGGTCGAAGCCGACCTTCTTGGCGTCGACGTCGAAAGCGGCGACGAACTTGACGTCGCGTACGTGGTAGGGGCCGAACTTGACGTGCATCAGACCGGGCACGGTCGCGGTCTCGTCCGCGTCCTTGTAGTACTGCACGCCCTGGACCAAGGAGGAAGCGCAGTTGCCCACGCCCACGATGGCCACGCGAACTTCGGTGGCGTTCTCAGCCGTTGTGATGTCAGTCATGGCCGATGTTTCCCTCTTTCTGTGGTGCCGCGTTCGTCGATTGCTCCGCCGCAATCAACTCGTTGAGCCAGCGCACTTCGCGCTCGCTGGATTCGAGTCCGAGTTGATGGAGTTGCCGGGTGTAGCGATCCAGTGAGCCACTGGCCTTCTTGATCGCCTCCCGGAGCCCCTCTCGGCGCTCTTCGACCTGACGCCGCCTGCCCTCCAGAATGCGCATCCTCGCCTCGGCGGGGGTGCGGGTGAAGAAGGCCAGATGAACGCCGAAGCCGTCGTCGGTGTAGTTCTGCGGGCCGGTGTCGGCGAGCAGTTCGTTGAACCGCTCCCGTCCGGCCTCGGTCAGTTGGTAGACCCGGCGAGCCCGGCGCGTGGTGGCGCCGTCGGGGATCTCCTCCGCGATCAGTCCGTCCACCTGCATGCGACGCAGGGTGGGATAGAGCGACCCGTAGGAGAAGGCTCGGAACGCACCGAGCAGGCCGGTGAGCCGCTTGCGCAGCTCGTAGCCGTGCATGGGCGACTCGAGGAGCAGCCCGAGAATCGCCAATTCGAGCACGGGCTTCACCCCCTGATGTGTCTCGGACCTGACCGATAAGACCTAACCGATGGATACGATCACCCACTATATCGGAGCGATACATCAATGCACAGTTC
This sequence comes from Nocardia higoensis, assembly GCF_015477835.1. Lineage (NCBI taxonomy): Bacteria > Bacillati > Actinomycetota > Actinomycetes > Mycobacteriales > Nocardiaceae > Nocardia > Nocardia higoensis. Next base: position 271,652 of record NZ_JADLQN010000003.1, read on the forward strand.
GCTGTCCGCGCCGCCGAAGCGCCCGCCGTGGCAATCGCGACAGCCCGACGCGGGCGCCGCCGCACCCCGCTACTCTGGTGGGCGTGCGAATCCAGCGGCAGGTGGTCGACTACGCGCTCCGGCGCCGATCGCTGCTGGCCGACGTCTATGCGGGCCGTGTCGACGTCGCCGAAGTGTGCGACGCCAACCCATACCTGCTGCGGGCGGCGAAGTTCCACGGCCGGGGGAGCGAGGTCACGTGTCCGATCTGCCGCAAGGAGCAGCTGACGCTGGTGTCCTGGGTCTACGGAGACGGCTTGGGGCCGGTGGCGGGCTCGGCCCGCACACCGGAGGAGCTCGTCCGGCTGGCCGAGACCCGCGAGGAGTTCTCGGTGCACGTCGTCGAGGTCTGCCGCAGCTGCAGCTGGAACCACCTGGTGCAGTCGTATGTCCTCGGCGCCACCCCCGCGCCCACCCGCCGCCGCTCCGGCAGCCGGGCGGGCCGACGGACCGCCGCCGAGTGATGCGTTCGCCTCGTCAGCCGAGCGGGTGATCCTCGGCGCCCACGAGTGCCCGTCGACCACGCCCGGCACCGACCACGCTTGACCGCTACGAGTTATGGAGATCTTGTCAGTGAATTCGCCTTACGAGACTTCCCCCTACGGCGATGATCCGCACGGTGGCCGTGCTCAGCGAAGTTCACAACCGGATCCGAACGCGTATCCCCGGCGTCAGCCCCCGCCCGGCCCGCGCCCTCAGCCACCGCGCCCCGGTACCGGCCAGGGCGGGCCGATGCAGGGCGGGCAGCGTCCCGGCCCGAACGGCGCCGGTCCGAACGCGGCCGCGCCGCAGGGTGGCCGGCCTCCGATGCGATCCGGGCCGCCACCGCAGAACGGCAGGCCCCCGCAGGGCAGGCCGGGACAGGGTCGCCCGGCCGAGGGTGGACACCAGCCCGCCGGCCGCCCGGCACCGGGTGGCCGCCCGCCCGCGGGCAGGCCGCCCCAAGGTCAGCCGCCCGCCGGACGCCCGGCTCCTGCCGCGGCGAGCCCGGCCGGAGCCACCCAGCGCATCGCACGGCCCACCCCGGGAGCACGGCCGGGTTCGCTGAGCGACGCGGTCGCCGAACGCCATCGCTCCGGCCCCGGCACCGGCCCGCGCCCCGCCACCGCGCGGACCGCCACCGGCCCCCGTCCCGCGGTCGACCGCCCCGGGGCCGACGGCGCGCGCCCCGGACCCGACGGTCCGCGCCGCACCGGCGCCGCCACCACCGGTGAGCGCCGCGCGCAGTCCGGTCCGCCCTCGGGACCGCCGCCCACCCGCGGCGGTGGCCGCGGCGGCGCGGGAGGCTCCGGTCCGAGCGGGTCGGGCAGAAAGTTCCCGTGGAAAGCCGTCCGGCGCGTCTGTTACGTGCTGGTCGCACTCGCGATCGTGGTGCCCAGCGCGGTCTTCCTGGTCGCCTACTCGACCGTCTCGGTTCCCGAGCCGGGCGATCTCAAGACCAACCAGGTCGCGACGATCTTCGCCCAGGACGGCAGCACCGTCATCAGCAAAGTCGTTCCGCCCCAGGGCAATCGCACCGACGTGACGATCGAGCAGATCCCGCCGCACGTGCGCAACGCGGTCATCGCGGCCGAGGACAGGGACTTCTACACCAACCCCGGCTTCTCCATCTCCGGCTTCGCGCGCGCGGCACGCGACAACGTCCTGGGCAAGGAGAGCGCGGGCGGTGGCTCGACCATCACCCAGCAGTACGTGAAGAACGCGCTCGTCGGTGACGAACGCTCACTCACCCGAAAGCTGCACGAGCTGGTCATCTCGGCGAAGATGGCGCGGCAGTGGAGCAAGGACGAGATCCTCGCGGCCTACCTCAACACCATCTACTTCGGCCGTGGCGCGTACGGCATCGACGCCGCCTCGAAGGCCTACTTCGGCAAGCCCGTGCAGGACCTCACGGTCGCCGAAGGCGCGGTGCTCGCGGCGACCATCCAGCTGCCCTCGCTGCTGGATCCGGAGCAGAACCCGGACGGCGCCCGCTCCCGCTGGAACTACGTGCTCGACGGCATGGTCTCCAGCGGCAATCTCGACGCCACCGAACGCGCGAACCAGCAGTACCCGAAGGTGGTTTCGCTGGCGGCGACCCAGGAGGAGGCCGGCCTGAACTCCGGTCCCGAGGGCCTGATCAAGAACAAGGTGCTCGGCGAGCTCTCCGAGGCGGGCATCAGCGAGCAGCAGCTCAACACCGCGGGCCTGCAGATCACCACCACCATCGACGCCGAGGCCCAGGCGGCCGCGGTCGAGGCCGCGACCTCCAATCTGGAGGGCGAGCCCGAACAGCTGCGCACGGCGGTGGTCTCCATCGATCCGCGTACCGGCGCGGTGCGCGCCTACTACGGCGGCAACGACGGCAACGGATACGACTTCGCCAACGCGGCCCTGCAGACCGGTTCGTCCTTCAAGTCGATCGGCCTGGCCGCGAACCTGGAACTCGGCATCCCGCTGTCGCAGATGTACGACAGCAAGCCGCTGACCGTGCACGGCATCAAGATCACCAACGTGGAAGGCGAGGACTGCGGCACCTGCACCATCGCCGAAGCGCTCAAGCGGTCGCTGAACACCAGCTTCTACCGGATGCAGCTGGACATGCAGAACGGCCCGGAGAAGATCGCCGACATGGGGCACCGCCTCGGCATCCCGAAGGAGCTGCCCGGCGTCGGCGCGACCCTGACCGAGCCGGACGGCTCCGGCCCGAACAACGGCATCGTGCTCGGCCAGTACCAAGCCCGCCCGCTCGACATGGCCTCGGCCTACGCCACACTGGCCGCCTCCGGCGTCTACCACGCCCCGCACTTCGTCTCGCGGGTCGTGACCGCCGACGGTCAGGTGCTGCTCGATCGCGGCGATGTGCCCGGCGAGCAGGTGGTCTCCGCCGCGGTCGCCGACAACGTCACCGCCGCCATGCGCCCCATCGCCGCCTGGTCCCGCAACCACGGGCTGGCGGGTGGACGTGAGTCGGCGGCCAAGACCGGCACCGCCCAGCTCGGCGACACCGGAGAGAACAAGGACACCTGGATGGTCGGCTACACCCCGTCGCTGTCGACCGCGGTCTGGGTCGGCTCGGTGGACAACACGCCGCTGCGCAACTTCTCCGGCGGGATGATCTACGGCTCCGGCCTCGCCTCCGACATCTGGAAGGAGACGATGGACGGCGCGCTGGAGGGCACCCCGAAGGAGACCTTCCCCAAGCCCGCGCCCATCAAGGGGCAGGCGGGCGTCCCGGACTACACCGCGCCGTACACGCCGCCGTCCACCACCGAGGCGCCGCCGCTGCTGCCGCCGGTGGTCATCACCCCCTCGCAGGTGGAGATCCTGCCCGGCATCACCATTCCGGTGCCCGGCGTCGCGCCCGCGCCGCAACGGCCGCAGCAGACCCAGCAACAGACTCCGCAGACCGACGATCCCGGTCCGCTGCCCGGACAGCCGGTCGCGCCGACCGGCGGCTCCCGGCCCGATGCCGAGGAAAGCGACGACTCCTCCCCGTCCGGCCGCTGACCCGGGGCCGGGGAGGTGGTCGCCGGTCGCACCGGCGGTCGATCCACAACGGCAGCCGGTGGGCCGGTAGCCTCGGTGGTCGTGACCGATCAGCACGTGGTGAACGAGCGCGGGGGTGGCGCCGGGCAGGTCGGGACACCGCCGGACCGGCCGCGGCCCGCCTCGCCCGCGCCCCTGGCCGCGGACCAGCGTTCGGATGACGAACGGGACCGGCCCAGCCGCACGGATTCGCTGACCGCGCAGGCGAGCACGCTCATCGGCGGCCCGGTGGGCGACCACGCGCTGATCGGCCGGGTCAGGTTCTGGACGCCGCTGCGGGTGCTGTTCCTCTTCACGGTGGTCTTCCTGGCGCTGGGCTGGGCGAGCAAGGCGCCCTGCCTGCAACAGACCGTGACCGCCGACGGCACGCCGGCGCTGGACTGGTATGACGGCCGCCAGTACGTGGCCATGTGCTATTCGGACACCGTCCCGCTGTACGGCGCCGAACGCCTGGACGAGGGGGCGTTCCCGTACAAGAAGTCCTGGCAGGAGCAGACCCCCGACGGCGGCACCGAGACCAGGTACATGGAGTATCCGGTCCTGTCCGGCCTCTACCAGTACGTCTCGATGCAGATCGCCAAGACCTGGGACCAGCTGCCGCTGCCCGGCGCGCTCCAGGTGGTCATCTACTTCAATGTGGTGGCCGTCGGTCTGGCGATGGCGTGGCTGGTCACGGTGTGGGCCTCGGCGATGCTCGCGCGGCGCCGGATCTGGGATGTCGCGCTGCTGGCCTGCTCGCCGCTGGTGATCGTGCACGCGTTCACCAACTTCGACGCCCTCGCGACGGCTTTCGCCGCGACCGGTCTACTGGCCTGGGCGCGCAGGCGACCGGTGCTGGCCGGCGTGCTGCTCGGCCTCGGCGGAGCCGCGAAACTGTATCCGCTGTTGTTGCTGGGCCCCATCGTGATCCTGTGCGTGCGCGCCGAGCAGATGCAGCGACTGCCGCGCCTGCGCCGGACCACCGGCCTGCGCGATATCGACGGTCCCGGCGCGGCGCTGGACTGGCTGCGCGAGTTCCCCTACCGCGTCCGGTTCTGGAGCCTGCGCCCGCTCGGCGCGGCGGCGGTGACGGTGGCGGGCGCCATGCTCACCTGGCTGGTGGTGAACCTGCCCATCGCCGTCCTGTTCCCGCAGGGCTGGCGAGAGTTCTTCCGCCTCAACACCTCCCGGCACGCCGACCCGGACTCCGTCTACAACGTGATCAGCTCCTTCACCGGCTGGGCCGGATTCGACGGGCAGCTCTCCCACGGCGAGACGCCTTCGGTACTCAACGCGGTCTCGCTGCTGTTGTTCGTCGCGGCCTGCGCGCTGATCGCCTATGTCGCGCTGACCGCGCCGCGCCGTCCCCGGCTGGCCCAGCTGTGCTTCCTGGTGGTGGCCGCGTTCCTGCTGACCAACAAGGTGTGGAGCCCGCAATACTCGCTGTGGCTGGTACCGCTGGCGGTGCTGGCGTTGCCGCATCGGCGAATCCTGCTGGCGTGGATGACGATCGACGCGCTGGTGTGGGCGCCGCGCATGTTCTACTACCTCGGCACCGGCGCCAAGGGCCTGCCCGAGCAGTGGTTCACCGGCACGGTGATCGTGCGCGACCTCGCGGTGGTCGGCCTGTGCGCGGTGATCATCCGGCAGATCTACCGGCCCGAGGAGGATCTGGTGCGCCGGGACTGGCAGGACGACCCGGTCGGCGGAATCCTCGACCGAGCGCCCGATCCACTGCTGCCGTGGCTACCGCAGTGGCTGCGGCCGCGGGTGGCGCCCCTTCGGGTCACCTGATCCGCGACCCCACACGCCGCGCCCCACCCGTCGCCGGGCACTACGCAAGAGGGTCACCGGCAGCACCGGGTCGGCCCCGGCGCGGGTCACTCCGAACGCAGCAGACGCGACGCGCGCTGGGGATCGCGCGGCAGCACATCCAGTTGCAGCTGCCAGGCGCTGCCGGTCCACGGGTCGAACATCGGGGTGTCGGCGACGGTCGGCAGGTGCCTGGCGTGCTGGGACAGCGCCGACACCGCGTCGTCGGGGACCGCGATCTCGTCGGTGCCGACGATGAGGATCGACAACCCGATGAGGTCGCCGCACCTGGTGAGCGTGAGCAGCCGCGCGGCGTCGATCGCCTGGTAGCCGTGCGGGAAATCCGAGACCACCAGCACCCGATGCTCGGCGGGCGGGGTGAAAGCGCCGCCCTGATAAGCCATTTCGGCCAGCTCGGCGGCCTCGGCGAGAGCGCGCACCCGCTCCGAGATCAGGGTGTGGTCGGTGATCGGCGGACCGGCGAGCACGGGTGCGAGCGCGGGCAGCAGAGCGGTGTAGGCGCCGGTGAGGTCGATGACATCGATGCGGGTGCGCGTGCCCGGATCGACCGCCAGCAACCGGGCCAGCAGCGCGCCGACCACCGGTGCGGCGGCGGCCGGGACGTCGGTGTCGATCCACAGCGGCCGGGTCAGCGGTACGGGCACGCAGTACGGGATGCGCAGGACGCCCCGATCCGGCGCGTGGAGCTCGCCGATCCGGATACCGTCGGCGGGCGCGGGCGGATCCTGCCAGGCCGGTGAGTGCCAGGCGGCCAGCGCGGGCGGCAACCGCTGCTCGGCCTCGGCGAGTTCGCGCATGAGCTGCTCGCTGTCCCTGCGGTGGTTGCCCTCGGCGGTGACCGCCAGTTCCTCGGCCCGCCGTTGCGCCGCCTGCCTGGCCTCTTCGGCGGCGAGGGTGTTGCGGGTGGCCGGGTCCGAGACCGCCGCCGACAGTTCGTCGTCGAGGCGTTTGGCGGCGTAATCCCTGGCGGCGACGAGCGCGGCCGCCGAACGGGCCGCGTCCTCGAAGATCATCCACAGCCGTTCCAGCCCGTAACCGACTTCCACCGCGGGACCGCCGCCCTCGGGGGTGTGGGTGCGTCGCGGGCTCGCGTCCTGGCCGGACTCGGGTTCGTCGACCTCGACACCGTGCGCGGGCAGCAGCACCGGGAGACCCCCGGCGTACCCCTGACCGACCGCGCGCACCTTCCACTCCGAACCGCGCTGATAGAGCTCGAGGCAGATCAGCGCGCTCTCCCCCGCGGCCGGTTCGATCTCGAACCGCGCGAGCGCGTCGCCGCCGTCGGTCAGCACCGTGCGCACCCGCCCCAGCGCGCGCCGCGGATCCTCGGCGCTGACCACCAGCAGCACCGCGGCCGCGGCCGCGCGCAAGTCGGCGAGAGTGACCTCGAGGCGCGCGCCCGCCAACCGCACCCCGGCGGTCTCGGTCTGGTTGTAGAACACGAAATCCGCGTGGCTCGCGCAGCGCAGATCTTCTCCGACGACCAGCGCGCACACATCCAGCGCGGTGTCCGCCTGTGCCTGGAACGTCACCGTCCGCGCGGTCAGCGCCACGTTCTGGCCCGCCTGGAGTCGAATCACCGCTCCCCCTCCGATGTCTCTGTGCGGCAGATCAGAGGAAGCGGCCCAGCTGCGGGATGGCCTCGCCGGGGTGCTTGGCCTGGAACCCCTCGCCGAGCGCCTGCAGCTTCCACTCCGCGCCCGCCCGATAGACTTTCGCCATCGCCATCGCGGTGAACGGCATGCCACCCGCGAGGGTGTAGCGGGCCAGCTCGGCGTTGTTGGAGCCGTCGACCAGCCGGCAGAAGGCGTTCTTGACCTGTTCGAAAGTGTGCCCCTTGTAGGAGGTCACGATGAACAGCAGCGTGGTGACGTGCGCGGGCACGCGGGTGAGGTCGACCAGGATCACCTCGTCGTCGCCCTCGCCCTCGCCGGTCAGGTTGTCGCCCTGGTGGCGCACGGAGCCGTCCTTGGACGACAGCTGCCCGTAGTAGGCGAAGTCGGCCGGACTCGCGTCGGCGAACAGGATCACCGACGCGTCCAGATCGATGTCCACGGTGCGGTTTCCGAACATGCCCCTGGTGGTCACCGGATCCCAGCCCAGGCCCATCTTCACGAAGGTCAGCGCGGTGCCGCCCTCCTTGCGCAGGGTGACCCGCTGCCCCTTCTGCAGGCTGACCGGCCGGTCCTTGCTCAAGCTGACCTCGCCGGTGGGCGTGGCGGACTGTTGCGGAGGCGGATACTGTTGCGCTGGCGGATACTGCTGCGCCTGCGGCGGGTACTGCTGGGTGGGCGGCGGATAACCGGCCTGCTGCCCGTACTGCGCGGGCGGCACCTGCTGGGTCGGCGGCGGGGGCGGCGGCACCTGCTGGGTCGGCTCGGCCTGCCCGGACGACGGCGCGTCCACGTTCACCCCGTGATCGGTGACCAGCGCGGCGAATCCGCCCGCGTAGCCCTGCCCCACCGCGCGCACCTTCCACGCGCCCTGCCTGCGGTACACCTCCAGCGCGATGACGATCGACTCCCGGTCGAGCCCCTCGATGCGGTACTCGTAGAGCCGGTTGCCGTTCGCGTCGGAGACGATCGCGGTCGGCGGGGCGAAGGCGCCGAAACTGGCGTTCGCGTCGTCGAGGGTGATCACCGCGCGGATCTGGTCGATATCGGCGGGAATCGCGCTCAGCGAGATCGACAGCGAGGCGGCCTGCCCGGCGGGCCCCGCCACCAGGTTCACGCCCGGCCCGATGGGCTGGTTGTAGAAGACGAAGTCCGCGTCGGTGCGAACCTTGCCCCGATCGGTCACCAGCAAGGCGGACAGATCCGCCGGTGCGGTCAACTGCACGGAGATCACCAGGCCGTCGGTGCCCAGTGGACCGTTCTGCCCCTTGGCGAGTGTTGCGGACAAGGCGGACCCTTCGCTCGTCGGTGCGTTCGACTGCCACTCTACGAGAAAGCGGCGCGACGCGGACCGGGCGCGACGCCTCGTCGGCAACCCGTTGTCGCGCGCACGCCGACCACACGCGGCATCGATCGGTTAGTGTTGCCGCACATGGACGGGGCGCGGGTGGTCGCGCCCCGTATTCGACAGACCGGACAGCAGGCAACCACCCTCATGGCGCAACTTTTCGAGCACTCGAAGAAGGTGATCGAGGCCCACCTCGCGGGGACGAGCGTCCGCGCGATCTCGGGGTCGATGATCGCCTACGAAGGCAATGTCGCATTCAAATCGGCGGGTTTCGGCGGCGGTGACGGCGTGCTCGCGGGCCTCAAGCAGCGCGCCACCGGCGAGAAGCTGTCGTTGATGGAGTGCACCGGCAACGGCCGGGTGTTCTTCGCCGTCAACGGTCAGAACGTCACCGTGGTGAACCTCAACGGCGAGACACTGCAGGTGGAGTCGCAGCAGTTGCTCGCCTTCGCCGGAAACCTGCGTACCGACGTGCGATTCGCCGGGGTGAGCGGAGCCAGTTCCGGCGCGGGCCTGTTCACCACCACCGTCACCGGACAGGGCCAGGTCGCGCTGCTCTCGGCGGGCGGGCCGCTGATCCACCTCGAGGTCTCCCCGCAGTACCCGCTGGTGGTCGACAAGGACGCGTTCGTCGCCGCGCAGGGCAACCTCAGCAGTTCCTTTGTCACCGACATGTCCTGGCGCACCTTCGCCGGCTCCGACGGCGGCGAAGCGTTCTCACTGCGCTGGGATGGTCAAGGCGTCGTTTTGATCCAGCCGGCGGAACGGTAGGGAAGCGCCGATGTTCGAACAGGTCAACAGCAAAGTCGTGAAGGTCGATGTGGGCGTGGCGGGCGGTGTGGTCGCCCGCGCGGGCGCGATGCTGTTCTACACCGGCGACGTCGCGTTCGCCCCACACCAGATCCCGGGCGCCCAGGGGATGGGCGGCGGCGGCCTGATGGGCATGGCGGGCCGGATGATGGCGGGCGAGCACCAACGCACCATGCTCGCCCAGGGCAACGGCCAGGTGCACTACGGCTTCGCCGGACTCGAGGTGCACGTGGTGCACATGCAGCCCGGCGCGGCGCTGCGCGTGGAAGCCTCCCGCCTGCTGGCCAATACCGCGGGGCTGCAGTCCTCCATCGTGTCGGTCGCCAGCTCCGGTGGCGGCGGCGGGGGCGGGGGTCTCATGGGCGCGCTGCGCGGCGCGGCGGGCGGCGCGCTCACCGGGCAGGGCATGTTCACCACCCAGTTGTCCGGGCACGGCTCGGCGGTACTGCTCGCGCACGGCGGTTTCCTGGAACTGCAGGTGGGCGGCCCGAATCCGGTGGTGGTGGACCCGCAGGCCTTCGTGGCCGCCTACGGCAATGTGAACACCGAACTCAAAGCCGCCCTGAGCTGGCGCGACGCCGTGGGTCGCGGGTCCGGCGAGGCGATGCAGCTGCAGTGCACCGGACAAGGCGTGGTCTACGTGCAGGCCTCCGAGGAGAAATTGTGAGCAGAGAAGTAGTGAGCCCATGGCCCAGATCCTGAACCCGATGAATCTCGGTGAGAGCGACAACATCCCGGGAAACAGCTACGCCTACTGCATCGACCTGAACAAGCCGTGGTTCATGCGCAAGGGCGCCATGATCGCCTATTACGGGCAGATGTCGTTCAAGGCGCTCAGCCACGGTCTCGAGGGCCACCTCATGCACTTGGTGTCGCGCAAGTTCTCCGCGCCGCTGTTCACCAACGACTACGTCGTCGCCGAGGGCCACGGCAAGCTCGTCATCGGCGACCGCGGCTACGACATCAACTCCTACGACCTCGAGGACGGCAACCTCACCATCCGCGCGGCGAACCTACTCGCCTTCGATCCCGGTCTGTCGCTGAACCAGTCCATCGTGCCCGGATTCCTCACCCTGATCGGCACCGGCAAGTTCCTGGCCTCCTCCAACGGGCCGGTCATGTTCGCCGAGCCGCCGCTGCGGGTCGATCCGGAATCGCTTGTCGGCTGGGCCGACTGCCCCTCGCCGAGCCACCATTACGACGAGGGTTGGATCAACAGTTTCCTCGCGGCGGGGGCGGCGCGCTTCGGCGTGAACTCCGGTGAGGAGCGTCAGTTCGACTTCACCGGCGCGGGCACAGTGCTCATCCAGTCCAGCGAGAAGGTCATGAGCGATTCGATGCTGGTGCGCTCCATCGAGGGACAGTTGCAGAGCGGTGTCACCGTCGGCGGCCTGCAACGCCTGCAAGCGACCATCGCCGCACAGCTGGGTCAGCAGCAGGGCTACTGACGCGGCGGCGCCCGTCCCGCCGGGGCGAGACGGGCCCGGTGTGCCGGTCGGCCGCGCTAGGCCACCGCTCGATCGGCCGTCCGCGACTCGGCGATCAGCCAGTCGACGATCTCCTCGCCCGCGAGGATGCCACTGGCGCGGGTGACGGTCAGGTTCGGGCTGGTCCAGTTCAGCTGTTCCAGTTCCCCGTGCCTGGGCCGGATGGCCTTGTCGGCGGCCCGCAGCATCTCCGCGTCCAGCGCGCCGTCACCGGCGGCGAGCGTGCTCGAATCCTCGGTGAGCTCCTTCGATTCGATCAGGCGGCGGCGCACCTCGGCGACCGCGACGCTCTTGCACACCGCGTTCGGCATCGTGTAGATCTTGCGCCCCTGCTGGGAGGCGGACCAGCCGCGCTCCTGGCACCACTGATCCCATTGCGCCAGAAATCCTTCCGGCACGGCCTCGAGCCGGACCACCAGATAGCAGAACAGGTCGTCGGCGACGCGGAACTTGCTCACCCAGCTGTCGTCGATGCGCCCACGGAGTTCGGTGCTCACCTCCGCCAGCGTGGTCCCGCCCGCGCGGACCTTCGCGTCGACGCCGGTGCGCCACCGGGTGTCCGGGACACCGTCGACGAGGATATTGCCGCCGTTGCTGGTCACGGCATAGCGCCAGGGCGCGCCCGGCAGCTGGATCCGGGTGAACTGCTCGATGGTGCGGGTGGTGGTCGGCACGACCGCCGCCGGTTCGGTGAGATCGCGTATTCCCTGCGCCGCGGCCGTGGTCATGAACGACAGCGGCGCGCCTTCGAAATGCTCGACACACACCGTCGGCACCTCGGCGGTGGTGCTGAAAGCATTGCGCGAGTAGATCATCGTGCGATCGAGGTCGGTGGCGACCAGCGCCTCCGACCGGGGTCTTCGATCCGATATCACAGCGGTTACCGCACTTCCTTGATCAATCCCATGCAGGAATAGGCCAGCTCGGGAACTTCCACGACCGGGACCTGACGGGCCGCGGCCAGTAATCGGATATGGGCGTGCTCGGGCGCGTCGAGGTCGCGGACCAGCACCCGCCACGGCACCCGCCGCAACAGCACCCGGGTGGTCTCCCCCACGCCCGGCTTGACGAAGTTGACGCTGCTGATGCCGTATTCGGCGCGCACCGCCTCCACCGAGGCCCAGCCGGACCAGGTCGGAGTCCGGTCACTGTCCCGCACCGCGGCCAGCGCCTCCGGCACCCGGGCCGCCACGGTCTCGAACGCCGCCTCGACGCTGTCGAGCAGCCGCACCGACACGTCCTGATCGGCCAGGTGCCGATAGAACTTCGCACCGTGGAAATCGCCCGGCCCGATCAGGGTGTCGTTGAGGACCGTGCGCGAGACCAGTCCGGACACCGTCGAATTGAGGCAGGCCGAGGCGATCAGGAAATCGTCGCGGGTGCCGTAGGTGCGCACGCAACTGCCCGGATCGGCCAAGACCGCCAGGTCGGCGTCGAAACGCGCCCCGCCCGCCACGTGGTGGGCGTCGAGCGCCTCGCCGAGTTCCTTGGCGATCGCGCCCTTACCGGTCCAGCCGTCGACGAAGACCACCGACGCCGGATCGTGGTGAGCGGCGAGGTAGTCCAGGGCCACCGCGTCGATCCCGCGATCGCGGACGATGGACACCGCGTAGTGCGGCACGTCGAGCGCGGGCGCACCCGAGTGCCCCCGATAGGCCAGCCACCGCTTCATCAACACACCGACCGGCGTGCCCGCCCTGGCCAGCGACACCAGCGTCACGTCCGGACCGCGCTCGGCGACCACCAGTTCGGCCACCGTCGCCACCGCCAGCGCCAGCCGTTCGGCACTGTCGGCCAGCACCGTCTCGAACAACTCGCGATACTGCGCGTCGGGCTGGTACTCGATCGGCAGCGACTCCGCGTAATGCGCCTCGCCCGCCTGGATGCGCTGCTCCCGTTCGGCGACATCGGCCTCGAGATCCACGTCGGAGAGATCCTTCAACAGCCACGAGACCTCATGCGCCGCGTACGATCCGAACTCCGGTCCGTACAGGGGCCGGGGAAGGTCGCGGCGGGCCTTCACCTGCACTGCCTTCATCCGCACTGCCTTCACCTGCACTGCCGCCGCCGACGGGTCTGCCCGTACCTCTGTCGATGCTGCCACCGGTGCCGCCTGCCCCGTAGCCTCGGCGATCGTCTCCGCCACCGCATGCGACGCACGCGGCGCCACCGATATCTCTGCCTCGTCGGTCGCAGCCCCGGCCGCACGCGACGCACGCAGCGCCACCGGGTCCGCACCCGGCACGACCGCAACCAGAACATCGGCACCCGACGCGGTGAGCACATCGACCACGCCGCCCGCGGCGATCAGCTCCGGCGTATCGGCCGGGCCGTCGACGACCAGCACCAGCACCGGCGCGGCACCGAGCTCCGGTTCCGCACCGAACAAGGCGGACAACTCGGCGTCGTAATCGGTGAGCCATTGCGCGTTGTAGAGGTAGCGCGGCACCTCGTCGACCGGCTCCGGCGCGTGGAAGCGGAAACCGCGACGCAGCGGGTAGCCGGGTTCGTCGAGCACGTAGGCGGGGGAGCGGGTGGTCGTCTGGAATCGACTGGCGATCCCGGCCGCCGCCAGCGAATCCGCCAGGCGCAGCGGCAGATACATCAGTTCCTCGTGGCCGAGCACGATCACCGGCCGCCCTGGTGCGACCTCGGCCAGGCGAGCCCGCAGCACCGTGTCCGCCGCTGCGAGCGCCGCTTCGAACGCCTGGGTGTCGGTGTCGAGAATGCCGTGCCGTCCGCCCTCGGGAACGTCGGCGGGCCAGGGCAATTCCACCCGATGCGAGGCACCCGGCCGGGGGGCGACCGGATTGAGTTCCGGCTCCGGGAGCGCCCGGACGGCCTCGATCAGGTTCTCGGGCAGCACCGTCGCGCCCTGGGCCAGACAGACGGTGTCGATGCGCGCCCCGAGATCGGCGGCCACCTTCTCGAACCGCTCGCGGTCGGCCTCGGTGCGCATGTCCACCAGCGAGGCCAGGATGTAGTGCGCGCGGGGCGCGAACTCGTGCAGGGCGCGCACCGCGTCCAGGGCGGTCGCGCCGGTGGAGATCTCGTCGTCGACCAGCACCAACGGCAGGTCCCCGGCGAAGACTTCGGCCGGCTCGGGTTGCAGCAGATGCGAGGTGGCGTGCGAATGGCCTTCCTCGAAGCCGGTGAGGGTGCGCGCGGTCGGCACGTCGCGGCGGGTCGAGTGCAGGTAGCAGCGCGCGCCGATCCGGGCGGCCACGATGTGGCCCAGGCCCGTGGCGGTCTCGGCGAAACCGAGCACCACCGCGGCCGAACCCGACGTCGGTGACGAGGTGTATCCACTGCTCGCGGCGCGCACCAGCACCTCGCGCACCCGGTCGCCGAGCCGGTCGCCCGCGGCGAGCACCACCCGGGGATCGGTCGGCAGATGCTTGCCGAGCACGGTGGAGACCAGCAGGTGCGCGCGGCGCGGATTGCGCCGCAGACCCGGCGTGACCAGCGCGCCGATCGGCGGCCGGAGCCACCCGCTCGCCGTGCCGCCGCCCTCCGTTGGGCCTGCGGCTGCCGTCGTCCCGGTCGCCACCTCGTCGGTGCCGACTCCCGCCGCACCGCCGCACGCTGCTTCTCGCAGCTCCAGTCCCAGCGTTCGCGTGGCCCAGGGCGCGCTCATCCCGCCACCGCGGCCGTCAGCAGATCCACGAAGGACACTCCCTTGTTCGCCACCCCGAACACCCGCGCGCGCAGCATGGTCTGGTGCGCCCAGCTGCGATGCGGGCGCATCTCGTTCATCTTGTTCCGGTAGCCCGAGGCCGCCACCCCGCCGACGTCGGCGTGCAGGATGTCGAGCGCGTCGGAGTACTCCTCGTGGGACACCACCGACAGCGCGTGCACCGCCGCCACGTGCGAGGGATGGATGACCGTCTTGCCCTGGATACCGTTGGCCCGGTCCAGGGTGATCTCCCGCAACAGCCCGTCCAGGTCCCGGCTCACCAGGTACTGCCGGAACGGCACCGCGTCGGACTCCTCGAACGGCGCCGTCCGCAGCAGCGGCCGGAACATCCGCTCATGGTCGGCGAAGTACTCCCACACCGGGCCGGTGATGACGAACCCGGTGCCGTCGGCGCGTCCCAGGTAGTTCACGATGTCGGCGATCACGTCGGCGACCACCCGCACGTCGTAGATGGTCAGGTCGCGGTCGCGGCGGATGCCGAAGGTCGAGCACATGTCGGTCGCGCCGATGCGCACCGCCAGTATCCGTTCCCGGTGCTCGGCGAGCATCGCCGCGATATGGGTCAGCTCGGTGTCCCTGGTCTGGCGATGCACCAGAGCGGGCGACTCGAGAACCGGCATACCGAAGACTGTGCGGCCGAGCCGGTCACCGGCGAAGGCTAGCGCGTCGAGGTACTTCTGCCCGGAGACGCTGTCGAACTTGGGGAACACGAAGCCGGCCAGCGCCGCCACGCCGGGGCCGAGCTGGTCGGCCAGTTCGCCGATGGTGTCGGCATCGCGCACCCGCACGAACAACAGCGGGGCGCAATCCCGGTCGCCCGCCAGCTCGTCCAGCGCCGCGACGGCTTGTCTCTTGGCGAACTCGACCTCGTGGTCGGCGACCGCGTCCTCCAGGTCGATCACCATCGAACACACGCCGCGTTCGCCGCGTCTGCGGATGGTGTCGGCCAGATCGGCTCTGGTCGCCGGTACGTACAAGGTGGCCCCGAGGGCGACAGCCAGCAGTTCGCGATCGAGCAGGTCACCGAAGGGTTCGGGCTGGCGATGGAACAGTGTTCTGGCGACGGGGCCTTGCAGCTGCCGGAAGTGGCGCAGCGGCAGTCGCTTCCGCAGGGAGACTTCCTGCCGGAGGGCGACGGAAGCGGTCATCGAAGCTCCATTCTGATGGGCTCAAAGATCTAGGGGATGAAAGAATCGTGGGCTCGTGAGTTATCGGGGTCGTCCTGCTTGTCTTCTCATTCGCTCGACCACACCGGCGATGAATTCGGTGACGGCATCCAGTTCCGTCACATACGCCCAGTAGTCGGGGTGGCGTCCCGACAGTGTCGCGCTGATCCGATCGATGCGTTCGGCCTGCGCGTCCAGCACAGAGCCCCATTCGCTCACGAGGTCCCGGCTGACCGCGAGCATCTGTGCGTCTCGCAGCCGGAATCGTACGTCCTTAACCTTTTCTGCGGGGTCGTCCCGCACGGATCGCAGCATGGCCAGCCGGGCTGTCACGCTGTCGATCAGCTGTTCGGCCTCACCGAGGCCACCCCGCGCGGTGGAGGTCAGTTCAAGGGCGGTCTCCGGGTCGTTCTCGCGCAATGCCGCACGGGCCCGGGCAAGGGCGTCGGCGGCGGCATCGATCGCTCGCTGGCTCTCCCGCTCATTGTTGGCCAAATCCGCCGAACTCGCAGCATGGAACTCCCGCAGCAGCGCCGAGTACGCGGGCGCGAGCCCTCGCGCGCGCGTACGAACGGCGTCGAGTCTGGTGGTCACCGATGCCACCGCGTTGGTCGCGGCCGTCTGCCGAAAGGGAGCCTGTGCCAAAGCTTCTGACAGCTCCTTGACCTGCGCCTGCACCCTGTTCGCGGCCTCCCTGACCCGGCCTGCCTCGGCACCGGAATCCAGGGCTTCCAGTGTGAGCATCGCCTCATCGAGTGCGCCGGATCGCTGCCGCACCGAGGGGTATCCGGCGAACTCCGAGGCCGCGGCCTGCGCGCGGACCCGGGCGGCATCGGCCTTCACCTGCTCGGCCAGCCGGGGCACCATCCGCACGAGATCCACCGCCTCCTCCAGCGCGGCCTGCCGCGGCCGGTAGAAGGCGTCGATCCCGGCGGACGCGTCGGCGAGCTGGGCGAGCACCGAATCGGTTCGGGCCTGCCCCATCGGTAGCCAGGTGTTGTCCCGCTCGGCCGCCTCCAGCTCCTGCGACCAGCTCAGATAGGTGTCGGCGGCGGCGTAGCAACGGGCCCGCACGGGTTCCCAGGCCCGAGCGTGATCCTGGCGGGGGAAGATCTGCTGCGCGGCATGCACCGCGGCCTCGGCCGCGCTCTGCCTGCGGTCCATGTCCAGGAACGCCTGGGCCAGCCTGGCGCGGGCCTGCTGCATCCACTCGTTGTCTCCGGAGGAGCGAAACCATCCCCGCATGCGCCCAGCCACGCCCCGATGGTAGGAGATCGGGCTGTTCACCGGGGTCGACCTCAGTTCCTACGCAAGTCCGGCGAAACCTACTACTGTCGTATGTCGTACCCGGCGATCCGGACAGGCTGGGACCACAGACGAACTAAGGAAAGGGATTCCCGCATGGGTGTCAGTTTGTCCAAGGGCGGCAACGTTTCGCTGACCAAGGCGGCGCCGAACCTGACCGCCGTTGCCGTCGGCCTCGGGTGGGACGTTCGGACCACTACCGGCACCGACTTCGATCTCGACGCCAGCGCGATCGCCACCGGCGCGGACAAGAAGGTCGTCTCCGATCAGCACTTCGTGTTCTTCAACAACCTGAAGTCGCCCGAAGGCAGCATCGAGCACGCGGGCGACAACCGCACCGGTGAGGGCGAAGGCGACGACGAGGTCATCAACGTCGACCTGGCGGGCACCCCGCCGACCATCGAGAGCATCTTCTTCCCGGTCTCGATCTACGACGCCGCCACCCGCCAGCAGTCCTTCGGCCAGGTGCGCAACGCCTACATCCGCGTCGTCGACCGCAGCAACGGCGAGGAGCTGGCCCGCTACGACCTCACCGAGGACGCCTCCACCGAGACCGCCATGGTCTTCGGCGAGCTCTACCGCAACGGCGCCGAGTGGAAGTTCCGCGCCATCGGTCAGGGCTACGCCTCCGGCCTGGAGGGCATCGCCCGCGACTACGGCGTGAACGTCTGACGGATCGTCGTCCGTGGAAGGGGGCTCGCGCACCGAGCCCCCTTCGTCTGTCGTCACCGCCTGCCCTGTGACCGCCTCTTCGTCGGCAGAGGCGGTCACAAACGTTGGACATCCCCGCGATGACCGGCCACGCTGGAACTCGATGTAGCCGATTCACCGTCCATCCATGAAAGGTCCCCGCGTGGTCCTGCGCATTTTCGGCCTGTCCGGCCTCGTCACAGTGGCGTCGCTGGTCGTGGCGTTCCTCTATGGCGGCCCCACCGCGCTGTTCTTGTGCGCGATCCTGGGCATCCTCGAAGTCTCCCTCTCCTTCGACAACGCTGTCATCAACGCCACCGTCCTGCAGCGGATGAGCGAGTTCTGGCAGAAGATCTTCCTCACCGTCGGCGTGCTGATCGCCGTGTTCGGCATGCGCCTGGTGTTCCCCCTCGCGATCGTGTGGGTGACGGCGGGCCTGAACCCGGTCGAAGCGTTCGACCTGGCGCTGAACCCGCCGCCGAACGACGCGCCCACGTTCGCGGACGGCAGCCCCAGCTACGAAACCCTGCTGACCGAGGCGCATCCCTCGATCGCGGCCTTCGGCGGCATGTTCCTGGCGCTGCTGTTCCTGAACTTCATCTTCGAAGAGCGCGAGATCACCTGGCTGAGCTGGCTGGAGCGCCCGCTGGCCCGCGCGGGCAAGCTGGACATGCTCTCGGTCGTGGTGGCCGGTGTCAGCCTGGTGCTGGCCGCGGAGTTCCTCGCCGAAGAGGACGTCCGCGCCACGGTGCTGCTGTCCGGTCTGCTCGGCATGATCGTCTACATCGCCGTCGACGGCCTGGGCTCGATGTTCCACACCGAGGAGTTCGACGAGGAGCACAGCGGCCCGTCGGATCTGGCCAAGGCCACCGGTAAGGCCGGCTTCTTCCTGTTCCTGTACCTGGAAGTGCTCGACGCCTCGTTCTCCTTCGACGGCGTCATCGGCGCGTTCGCCATCACCTCCGACCCGATCATCATCGCGCTCGGCCTGGGCCTGATCGGCGCGATGTTCGTCCGGTCCATCACGGTGTACCTGGTGCGCAAGGGCACGCTCTCGGAGTACGTCTACCTCGAGCACGGCGCCCACTGGGCCATCGGCGCGCTGGCGACCATCCTGATCGTTTCGATCGGCGTGCACATCAACGAGATCATCACCGGTCTGGTCGGTGTCGCCTTCATCGGCGCGGCGTTCACCAGCAGCGTTCTGCGCAACCGGCGTGAGGCCGCTGACGGCGACGGAGCGGGCGAACCCGAGGAAGAGAAGTCCGTGGCGCCGGTCTCCTGACCTTCCCACCGACACGCGGCAGCGATCACTCCGGATCGGAGGGGTCGCTGCCGCTGTCTTTCCGGTCGCCGACTCCAGCGGACCCGGTCCTCAGACCATCCGGTAAGGCAGGTGCAGCGCCTTCGCCCGTCGCACCGACACCCGCGACCACACCGCCCGCTGCAACGCCAACGTCGCCCAACCCGCCAGCGCCATCCCGGTCAGATTCACCGCCAGCTGCACCATGCTTCCCCACACCGCCGAGCCGGCCCCGAATGCCGCACCGAGGGCGATATTGCCCGCGGCGGGCACCGTGGTCACCGAGATGAAGACCCCCACCATGGCGCCGGATCGCGCCGAGGTCAGCGCCAGCGCCCCGGCCGCCGCCGCGATCACCGCGACCACCAGCGACCACCGATCGGGGCTGTAGACGAACTCGGTGTTCGGGTGCGGGCCCGTCACATCGGCGACCGTGATCCAGCCGACCGCCCTGGCCAGCAGCACCAGCAGGAGGGTCGTGGCGATCGCGGCCACGAAGCCGTACACCAGCGTGCGCAAGGCCAGCCGGAACAGGACGTACCGCTTGCGCACCAGCGCGACGCCGAGCGCGGCGATCGCACCGAACTCCGGGCCGAGCACCATCGCCCCGATCACCAAGATCTGCGAATCGAGCACGATCGCGATCGCCGCGATGATCGTCGCCAGCGTCATGAAACTCAGGTAGGCCCAGTTCAGCTCGGACTCCTCATAGGAGCGCTGCGCGACCTCCGCCCACACCACCGTGTCGGCGCTGCTGCCCGGGGTGCGCACCTCGGCCTCGAAACCGCTGCGCGACAACCAGGTTCGCACCTGATCGATCTCGATACTGCCTTCCTGGTGTACCCCCAGCCCGCGCAACCGGTCGATGATGTCGTTGCCCGCCTCCCGCGCCACCTCGGCGAAGATGAGGTCACCCGGCGGTTTCAGAGAAGCGCCCCGGACCAGCGCCAATCCGCTCACCGCCGGATCTTCGGTCATCGTCGCCAGTACGCCCTCGGTCAACGCGGTGGGGGAAAGCACCCTCAACTGCAGCATTCACCCAGTGTCGCCGGTCATCGTGGCGTTCGCCGCGCGAAACCCGCGCGCCGCCACGATCACGCGGTGTGGATCTGGTCGGTCCGCGATCGCGCCCGTCGACCCACCACGCGCGGGCAGGTGTAGGCGAACAGGAAGAACAGCCACACCAGCAGCGACGCCCGGCCCCACACCCCGAACTCGACCACCATCTCCGCCGATTCGCTCGGCTCGCCCGAGCCCAGCAGGTAGAAGTACCGGAACACCCCGACACCGATCGCCATGTCGGCGAACAGGTAGGCGACCACCACCTGCCACGGCACCGCGAGCAGCACGAAGAACGGGATCAACCAGAGCGTGTACTGCGGCGAGTGCACCTTGTGGAAGACCAGGAATCCGCACAGCATCGCCGCGCTCACCGCCACCCACGGATAGACCTCGCCCGCCGCGTACCGCTGCCAGCCGATATAGGCGGCGGCCAGGAACGCGGCCGCGATCAGCACCGGTGAGGCCAGCCCGACCCCGTCGTGCCAGCTCGGCTCCATCTCGGCGAAGCGCCCGACCACCAGGTGATGACTCCAGTACCAGATGGAATTCGTGGTGATATCCGTCTGACGCTGCTGCTGGAAGGTGAACGACGCCCGCCAGCCCTCGTACCCCGCGATGGCGAACGGCAGGTTCACCAGCACCACCGTCGCGATCGCCGCGCCGGCGGTGAGCAGCGCGCCTCGCACGTCGTAACCGCGCATGTCCGGTCGTGTGCCGTCCGGCGCGCGATGGCCGCGTCCGATTCCTCTGGTGAGCACCAGCAGCACCAGCGGCAGGACGAAGATGCCGGGATAGATCTTCAGGCAGAATCCCAGCCCGAGCAGCACCGCCGCGATGATCCCCCTGGTGCGCAGGGAGTACCGGGTCAGCGCGGTCACCACGTACACCGCTGCCACCGCGGTGCACACCACCGGCAGCTCCCAGTTGTGGAAGGCGTAGAGCACCAGCGGCGGCCCGGCCGCCCACAACAGCGCCCACCGGCCCGCCAGCCGGGCCAGCAGCCACGCGGTCAGCAGTGCGAACGGAGCCAGCAGCAGCGCCGAGTGCAGCAGGAACGCCGCGTCGTCGTGCGCGCCGATCGCGCCGAGCCACATCAGGAGTCCGCTGAGCACCGGGTATTCGACAGTTCCGCCGGTCAGCCAGCCGTCGGCGGTGATGGCGCCGTGGATGTAGGGGAAGACGTGGTTGTCGATATCCCGGCCCAGCCACAGGTACTGGATGTCGGAGTAGCAGACCCGCGCGTCCTTGGCGATGTCGAAGGCCACGCTGCGGCCGTCCTCGTAGAACGGCGGTCCGGCACAGCGGGCCTTGTTCAGATATGCCAGCGTCAAGGTGGCGCCGCACAGCAGCAGCACCACCGCCGTCACGGCGCTCCGGCGGGGCACAGGGCCTGCGGGCAACGCGCTGGGGGCGGTTCCGGTCGCCATGATCACCACCCTAGGCGCCGGTCGGCCGGTCGGTAGGCGGCGGCTGTCCGGCTCGACGGGGCCGCCGAGTACGGCCGGTCGGGGCCGTCGCGGCGGCCTCACCGCCCGATTTCGCTGCTCAGCAGGCCCTCATGTAGCCTTGTCGGGTTGCTGACGCAACGAACCCTCCTGCCACGGACCGTCCGTGGCCGTTTCCTAGTCCACAGGAGGTGATTGGTCCGTGCGTCATTACGAAGTGATGGTCATCCTCGATCCGAGCCTGGACGAGCGCACCGTTGGTCCGTCCCTGGATAACCTGCTCTCCGTCGTCAAGACCGAGGGCGGCAAGATCGACAAGGTCGACATCTGGGGCCGCCGCCGTCTCGCCTACGAGATCCGCAAGCAGGCCGAAGGCATCTACGCCGTCATCGATCTCACCGCGACCCCCGCGACCGTGAGCGAGCTCGACCGCCAGCTGGGCCTCAACGAGACCGTGCTGCGCACCAAGGTTCTGCGCCACGGCAAGTAAGGCCGCTACCCCGGGTCCGCGCATGTCCTCGTGAGCGTCGGTGCCTGACTCTAGGCTCTAGCGCGACAGCGAGTGTGTCCGCGACTCACCAGGAGGAACCCACATGGCAGGCGACACGGTCATCACGGTCATCGGTAACCTGACGGCCGACCCCGAATTGCGTTTCACGCCCGCGGGAGCGGCGGTTGCGAACTTCACCGTCGCGTCCACCCCGCGCGTATTCGACCGGAACACCAACGAGTGGAAAGACGGCGAAGCGCTCTTCCTGCGCTGCAACATCTGGCGTGAAGCAGCGGAGAACGTCGCCGAGAGCCTGACCCGAGGCGCTCGCGTCATCGTGAGCGGACGACTCAAGCAGCGCTCCTACGAAACCCGCGAGGGTGAGAAGCGCACGGTCGTCGAACTCGAGGTCGACGAAGTCGGTCCCTCCCTGCGCTATGCCACCGCGAAGGTCAACAAGGCCGGCCGCGGTGGCGGCGGCGGTGGGTTCGGCGGCGGAGGCGGCAACTATGCCGGTTCCTCGGCTCCGGCCAACGCCGGCGGTGGCAATCGTGGTGCGGCAGAAGACGACCCGTGGGGCAGCGCGCCCGCGGCAGGCTCCTTCGGGGGCGGCCGCATGGATGACGAACCGCCGTTCTGAGCTGGTCTCGAACGGCTTCACCGGCCCGCCTCGACGCGGGCCAGACAGAAAACGAAGGTAGAAGACCATGCCTAAGGCGCCCGCGCGCGAAAAGGTGCTGAAGAAGAAGGCTTGCACTTTCTGCAAGGAAAGCAAGTCCGGAACCGTTTCGATCGACTACAAGGACACCGCGCTGCTGCGCAAGTACGTCAGTGATCGCGGCAAGATCCGCGCTCGCCGGGTGACCGGCAACTGCGTGCAGCATCAGCGCGACGTCGCCGTCGCCGTGAAGAACTCGCGTGAGGTGGCGCTGCTGCCTTACGTGTCGACGGCTCGCTGAGCAAGGGAGGCACGCAAATGAAGTTGATTCTGACCGCTGACGTGGACAACCTCGGTGCCCCCGGCGACACCGTCGAGGTCAAGGACGGTTACGGACGCAACTACCTGCTGCCCCGCGGTCTGGCCATCGTCGCCAGCCGTGGCGCTCAGAAGCAGGTCGAGGGCATCCGCCGCTCGCAGGAGGCCCGCCGGGTGCGCGACCTCGATCACGCCAACGAGCTGAAGCAGGCCATCGAGGGCCTGGAGTCGGTCTCGCTGAGCGTGAAGACCGCGGGCACCGGCAAGCTGTTCGGCTCGGTCACCCAGGCCGACGTCGCCGCCGCGATCAAGACCGCGGGCGGCCCCGTGCTGGACAAGCGCAGCATCGAGCTGCCGAAGTCGCACATCAAGGCGACCGGCAAGCACACCATCGCGGTGCACCTGCACCCCGATGTGACCGCGAAGTTCAACCTGCAGGTCGACGCCGCTTCCTGAGCGGCATCGGTTCTGCTCGCCCGTCGTCACCCCCGCTGTACACGCGGGGGTGACGACGGCTGCTCCGCGGACCGGTTGCACGACGTTTGCCGAGATTCCTTCGGGTCGGGTCGATACCCGGTGCGCATAAGCAGTGCTCCGATACCCGCGCGCTCGCGATGTCCTGTGGATCACCGGTGGATGACGACGAAAACCAACCGCCCTCACTGTGACCTAGTTCATATCGAACACCCGCGCTGTTTACCTGACACGCCCGATTGTTCACCTGAGGCGACACGCCGCGAAATTATCTATCCACACCTGTATAGATGCAGAAACAAGCATCTATCAGCGGCTTCGGCGTGCCTGCGCAGGGTTTTCCCCAAGTTGTCCACAGGGGGTGCACAACTGCCGGGTAAACAGTCCACAAGTTATCCACAGCTTCATGCACAGGTGTGTTTGGCGACGGCGTGTCCGGTCGCTAGTGTCCACGCATTGTCCACAATGCAACCCGTGCAGTGGTCGTCTTCGGCCGCCGTGCGCCGGGGTTGCTGGGCCGACCGGTGTGAACGGCGAATCTGTCGGTGCCAGGGAGTAGACATCGTGGACCGGCCTGATCGTCGAGGAGAGAGGACGTCGAGCAGGTGACGACCACCGATGACCGCACGCACCGGGGCGACTTCCCGCCCGAGCCCCCCGGCGAGGACTTCGGCCGTCAGCCACCCCACGACATGGCCGCCGAACAGTCGGTCCTGGGCGGCATGCTGCTCAGCAAGGACGCCATCGCCGACGTGGTGGAAGTGCTGCGCCCCGGCGACTTCTACCGCCCCGCGCACCAGGCCGTCTACGACACCATCCTCGATCTCTACGGCCGCGGCGAGCCCGCCGACCCCGTCACCGTCGCCGCCGGCCTCGAACGCCGTGGCGAGCTCAAGCGCATCGGCGGCGCCCCCTATCTGGTCACCCTGACCCAGACCGTCCCCACCGCCGCCAACGCCGGCTTCTACGCCGAGATCGTCGCGGAGAAGGCCATCCTGCGCCGCCTCGTCGAAGCGGGCACCCGCATCGTGCAATACGGCTACGCGGGCGCCGACGGCCAAGACATCGCCGAGGTCGTCGACCGCGCCCAAGCCGAGGTCTACGAGGTCACCGAACGCCGCACCACCGAGGACTTCCTCCCCCTCGAGGAACTTCTCCAACCCACGATGGACGAGATCGACTCCATCGCCTCCCGCGGCGGCATCTCCCTCGGCGTCCCCACCGGTTTCTCCGACCTCGACGAGATCACCAATGGTCTGCACCCCGGTCAGATGATCATTGTTGCCGCCCGGCCCGGCGTGGGTAAGGCGCTGGCCCTGGACACGCCGCTACCGACTCCCAGCGGCTGGACGACGATGGGGGAGGTCGCCATCGGTGACGAACTCATGGATGCCGACGGCCGACCTACTCGCGTCGTCGCAGCCACGGAGGTCCTCGTCGGCCGACCCTGTTATGAAGTCGAATTCTCCGACGGCACTGTCATCGTCGCGGACGAGCAACACCAGTGGTTGACCGACACACGCGCATCGCGCAGGTCTCCTCGGATCTCTGCAGAAGTCAGGACAACGGGCGAAATCGCCGCGACCCTTCGGTGCAATACGACAGATCGCCGACTCGAGCACTCAGTGACCAATACCCGGGCACTGCAATTGCCAGAGCAGGAACTCTTGATACCGCCGTACACGCTCGGTGCGTGGCTGGGCGACGGCACCGCGAATACCGCCCACATAACCTCGGCGGATCCGGAGATCATCGCGCGAATCGAGGGCGAAGGCATCGTCGCGTCCCGATCCCGCTCGGCGCATCTGCGCTACTCGTTACAGCTCCCTGCAGGGGATCCCGTGGCACCGCGCAACTGCGTGGTGTGTGGGCGAGAGTTCGTCCCGTTCACCAGCGAGGTGCGTACGTGCGGCCGGTCCTGCGGTGGGCGTGCTCGCTTCGTCTCAACTCCCGTCGCGGCGCCGACATGTGCATTGTGCGATGGCCCATCGATCGGCCTCCGGATGTGCCAGGTATGCCGAAATGCTGTCGGCACTCTCCAAGCGCGGCTTCGTACGCTGGGAGTGCTTAACAACAAACACATTCCGATGCAGTATCTGCGAGCGTCCGAAGCCCAGCGGCGGGCAATGCTCGCGGGTCTGCTCGACACCGATGGAACAGTCACCCACGGAGGCTCTGTTCAGTTCTCAGTGACCGACAAGCACCTGTTCGATGACGTCCACGACCTTGTGGTCGGCCTCGGCTACCGCTGCGGCATCTCCACCAAGAGGGTGCGCGGCCGATCGCCGGAAAGGTCAGTGGCCTACACCCTCACTTTTGCGACCGACGACGAGGTCTTCGGACTGTTTCGAAAAGCCACACTCCACAAGGAACGTCGCGCAGCCACGAACACCTCGCGCTCTCGAGCGCGTTATATTGTCGATGTCCGCCGTATCGCGTCCGTACCTGTGCGCTGCGTCGAAGTCGACAATCCCGCCCATCTGTACCTGGCTGGACACGCGATGGTGCCTACCCACAACTCGACGCTCGGCATGGATTTCATGCGCAGTTGCTCGATCAAACACGGTTTGGCCAGCGTCATATTTTCTCTGGAAATGAGCCGTACGGAAATTGTCATGCGCCTGCTCTCGGCCGAAGCGGCGATCAAGCTCGGCGATATGCGCTCGGGCCGCATGAGCGACGACGACTGGACCAAATTGGCCCGCCGGATGAGCGAGATCAGCGAGGCACCGCTTTTCGTCGACGACTCCCCGAACCTGACCATGATGGAAATCCGGGCCAAAGCACGGCGACTCAAGCAGCGTCACGACCTCAAGCTCGTCGTGGTCGACTACTTGCAGCTGATGACCTCCGGCAAGAAAGTGGAATCACGTCAGCAGGAAGTATCGGATTTCTCCCGAAATCTGAAACTGCTCGCCAAGGAATTGGAAGTTCCGGTCGTCGCGATCAGCCAGCTGAATCGCGGTCCGGAACAGCGGACAGATAAACGACCGATGGTCTCCGACCTTCGCGAATCGGGCAGTTTGGAACAGGATGCGGATATGGTCATCCTTTTACATCGACCCGATGCATTCGAGCGTGACGACCCCCGCGGTGGTGAAGCGGACCTAATTCTCGGAAAGCACCGAAACGGTCCTACAGCAACTATTACTGTCGCCCATCAATTGCACCTGAGCAGATTCGTGGACATGGCTCGCGGTTGATTTGCGAGCGCTGTCGAGCTATCCGTCCGGAGCTTTCGAGGCCAAGTTCCGAGGATAAGTTTCGAGAACGCATGATCGGGGACATCACCGGACACGCTGTCGACTCGTTCGGGATCGATCTCGCCGCCGGCAGGGCGATCGGCAGTGGCCGAGTTCGCGCCGCTGGGACCGGCGCTGAGACGCTGGCATACCGACAGCCCGATCATTGAGTGATCCGAGTCACATACTGTCAGGGTTCTCGTCGTCGCGGTGTCTTGTGTTCGAGCCTCTCGGAGCGAAAGGAACACACACCATGAGCAACACCATCGATGTCGTTGTGATCGGCGGCGGGTATGCCGGGGTGATGGCGGCCAATCGTCTGACGCAGCGCGACGACGTAAGCGTCACCGTGATCAATCCGCGCTCTGCTTTCGTCCCACGGCTGCGCTTGCACCAGCTGGTGGGCGGGACGCACGACGCGGTTGTCGACTACAGCGATGTCCTGGCCGAGGGCGTGCGGCTCGTCGTCGACAGCGCGACGCGGATCGACGCGGCCGGGCGCACCGTGGCTCTGGCCGAAGGCGCCCCGCTCGGCTACGACTATCTGATCTACGCCGTAGGGAGCGGCAGCGCGGGACCGCAGGTGCCGGGCGTAGCCGAATTCGCCTATCCGATCGCCACCCTGGAGGCCGCCCAGCGGGTGCGGTCGGTGCTGTGGGACATGCCCGGCACGGCCGCGGTGACCGTCGTGGGGGGCGGCCCGACCGGTATCGAGACCGCGGCGGAACTGGCGGAGCGGGGTCGCGCCATCACGTTGGTCTGCGGCGGTGTCCTCGGTCCGTACCTGCACCCGCGGGCTCGACGTACCGCCCGCAAATACCTCGCCGAGCTCGGGGTCCGCGTGCTGGAGGGCTCTGGTGCGTCGGTCACTGCGGTGACAGGGGAAGCCGTGGAACTCGCGGACGGCCGGACACTGGCGAGTGCGGTCACCCTCTGGACCGCGGGTTTCGGGGTACCGGATCTAGCCGCGCGCAGCGGGTTGCGCACCGACGCGGCCGGGCGGCTGCTCACCGACGAGACACTGACCAGCATCGACGATGAGCACATCATCGCCGCGGGCGACGCGTCGGCACCGTCGGATCTGCCGTTCCGGATGAGCGCGTACGCCGCGGGATGCCTGGGCGCCCACGCCGCCGATACCGTGCTGGAACGGATCGCCGGTGAGCAGCCCGAGCCCATCGACCTGGCCTTCCCCGCCATGTGCATCAGCTTCGGCCGGGGCGCCGGGATCTTCCAGCTCGGCCGCAAGGACGACACCGCGTTGCCGCTCTATTTCAGCGGGTTCGCGGGCAGGAAACTCAAGGAATTCTCCTGCCGAGCCAGCGTCGCGCACCTGGTGAACGAAGCACGCGAGCCCGGCTCGCACCACTGGCCCAAGGACGGCAAGCACAGGCCGCGGGTATTGCGCGCCCGGCACGACGACACGGCGGCGCCGGTCGCGTAGGACTCGCCACCGACAGCGGAGACCACATGAACACCTCGGGTGAACCACTCGGCCGACGGCGAGCCGACAACGAGGCAGCCGGATCGGACAACGGCGACGAAGCCACCGACCTGGCGACGGATACCTTTGTCGCGCATCGCAATCTGCTGTTCACGGTCGCCTACGAAATGCTCGGATCGGCGGCCGACGCCGAGGACGTCTTGCAGGAATCCTGGCTGCGCTGGGTGCGGGTCGACGCGAGCCGGGTGCGCGATCAACGCGCCTACCTGGTCCGGATCACCACCCGCCAGGCGCTCAACCGGCTGCGCTCGATGCAACGGCGCAAAGAGACATACGTGGGCTCCTGGCTGCCGGAGCCGCTGCACACCACCCCGGATGTGACCGCTGATATCGAACTGGCCGAAAGCGTGTCGATGGCGCTGATGCTGGTGCTCGAGACATTGACCCCGACCGAGCGGGCGGTGTTCGTGCTGCGCGAAGCATTCGGGTTCGACTACGGCGAGATCGCGGCCGCGGTCGGCAAAAACCCCGCCGCGGTGCACCAGATCGCCCACCGCGCGCGCCGCCACGTCGAAGCCCGGCGCCCTCGCCATCCGGTCACCGCTCGACAAGCCGAGGCAACTGTCGAAGCCTTCCGGCGTGCGCTCGAGACCCTGGATCTGCAAGGGCTGCTCGACGTGCTCGCCCCCGACGTCGTGGCGATCAGCGACGGCGGTGGCATCAGGCAGTCCACACCACGGCCGATCGTCGGCGCCGACAAGGTGGCCCGATTCATGGTCGGCGGCCT
This sequence comes from Nocardia higoensis, assembly GCF_015477835.1. Lineage (NCBI taxonomy): Bacteria > Bacillati > Actinomycetota > Actinomycetes > Mycobacteriales > Nocardiaceae > Nocardia > Nocardia higoensis. Next base: position 300,370 of record NZ_JADLQN010000003.1, read on the forward strand.
TACCAGGCACGCGATCACGCTCGTCGCCGAGCCGACCGTGATCAACGCCGGACCGGCGCTGGCGTTGCATATGAACGGGGAGCTCGACGGCGTCATCGCGATGCACGTCGAGGACTCGCGCATCACCGGCCTGTACTACGTCCGCAACCCGCAGAAACTGACCCACGTCGATGACGCGACCCCACTCACCCTGCGATGACACCGCTGACGCTGGACCGGTTCGAACTCAATCGGAGAAGACGCGTACAGCGCGAGCCAGTGACCTCGTGAGGCGGGCGGCGTCGCGGCCTGCACCACGCAGCGAGGCCGAGGACAGGCTGCGTTGCCATTCCAGACCGAGGTAACCGAGCCCAGGGTGGGTGGTGGACAGCCCTTCACGGTGGCGAGGTGCGCCGTCGGTGGTGAGGGCGCCGAGGTCGGCGAGCCAGCCGAGGTCGGGGCGATAACCGGTGGCGGTGACAACGGTGTCGACCGGGGTTGCCGTGCCGTCGCGCCAGCGCGCGGACTCCGCGTCGAGAGTGGTGAACATCGGGCGCACGGCCGGTCGTCCGGCGGCGAGAGCGGCCTTGTAGTGGCCGGTGTCGAACACCGGTGTGGTGGGCGGGTGTTCGACGAACCGGCCGATCGGTGCGGTGTCGAGGCCGGTGCGGGTGAACCAGTAGTGGATATCGCGTCCGAAGGGCTTCTGGGGCACGAGCTTCGGTGGTCGGCGGGCGGCGAGAGTGACGGTGGCGGCGGTATCGGCGAGTTCGGCGGCGATCTGTACCGCGGAGTTGCCCGCGCCGACCACGACCACGTGGTGTCCTGTGAACGGGGCTGGGTCGCGGTAGTCCGCGGCGTGCATCATCGTGCCGTCGAACCGGTCTTGTCCTGGAAGGGTGGGCCGATTCGGGTTGCCGAAGCCGCCGGTGGCGGCGACCAGCAGTGGGGCGGCGAATATCTCGCCGGTGTCGCTGTGCACTGCGAATCCCGCGCTGCCGTGAGTCACGGTGGTGACACGGGTTTCGGTACGGATGTCGGCGATCAGGTGGGCGGCGTAGTCGCGCAGGTAATCGGCGACTTCGTCACGGTGCGGATAGTGGTCGGGATCGCCCGGGAACGGATGTCCGGGGAGGGAACTGTATCGGGCTGGGGAGAACAGGGTGAGGCTGTCGTAGTAGTGGGGCCAGGAGCCGACGGGTTCGGGTCCGGCTTCGAGCACCGTGGTCCGTAGGCCGGCGTGGGTGAGGTGGTGGGCGGCGGCCAGGCCGGATTGGCCGGCGCCGACGACGATCGCGTCGACGTTCGAGCTCATCGATGTCCCTCGGTGGCAACAGATTCGGGTGTGGTGCGGAGAGTGGGAGTGGCAGCGGCGCCGATGAGGGCGGCGAGTGCGGCGACGGCGGCGAGGACGAGGTAGGTGTTCGCGTAGCTGCCGGTGGCAGCGGTGAGGGCGGTTCCGGCCCAGGGGGCCAGGGCCATGACGATGACGATGGGGGCGTTGAGGAGACCGTTGAGGCTTCCGTAGTGGGCGGGGCCCCAGCGGTCGGTGATGGCGGTGGCCTGCACCAGAGTGGTGACACCGCGCACGAGTCCCGCACCGATGGAGATCACGATCAAGGCGATCACGGTGTCGGCGAGCCCGAGCAGGGCGGTGGCGGCCGAGGTCCCGGCGAGCACGGCGATCAGGCGGGTGCCGGGGCCGGTGCGGGCGGTGACCTGTAGGTAGCCGAGCCTGCCGAGGACTTGTCCTGCGCCGCCGAGGCCGAGGGTCAGTGCGGCCAGCCCGGGAGTGAAGTCGTGTTCGAGCATCAGCGGTACCAGGTTGAACACTCCGGCGAAGGCGGTGAACGCGCCCAACGCCAGCGCGACGGTCAGCGCCAGGAACGAGCGAGAACGAGCGACTCGGTCGTGCCGGTCGAATCCGGATCCCACGGCCATCGGTGGCGAGTCGGGCCAGTGCCCGCGCAGTCCTAGCCAGTGGGCCGGGATGGTGATCGCGGCGAGCACGGCGGCGAGTAGGAGATAGGTGACGCGCCAGTCGGTGCGCGTGTCCACCGCGGCGGTCAGAGGAGCGAAGACGGTGCTGGCCAGGCCGGCGACGAGAGTGAGGATCATCAATGCGCGGACGCGTTGTTCCCCGTGCCAGCGGGTCAATGCGGCGAACGCGGGCGGGTAGAGCACCGCGCCCATCGCCAGGCCCGCGAGCAGCCAGCCGAGATAGAACACGGCCAGGTTCGGCGCCAGCGCGACCACGGCGACGGCCGGCGCCGCCAGTGCCGACCCCGCGGTCATCACCGTCCGTGGCCCGACACGATCCAGGATCCGCCCGACCGGAATACCGGTGAGGGCAGCGGCGAGTTGTCCGAGGGAGAACGCGGCGGTAATCGCCTGCGCCGACCATCCGGTGTCGGCGGTGATGGAGGTCGACAGCACGGGGAAGGCGTAGTAGAGGACGCCCCAGCTGGTGATCTGCGTGGCGCACAAGACGGTCAGCACCCGCCGCCGACCGGCCGCATCCAGCCCGGCAGCGGTCGGCGGCGTGTTGTCCGTCGTGGTCACGACAGGCGTGCTCCGGACCCGGTCAGCGTGATCAGTTCCGGCACAGCCTGTCCGGGGTTCTCGGCTGCCGCGGGGGCCCCGCAGCAGCCGCCACCCGCCGCGGCCTCAGCGGTGTCGGGGGCTGTGTCCGCGGCGGGGTCGTCGAAGACTCCGGCGCCGCCGCAGACGCCGGTGTCGGGCAGGGCGAGTTCGACGCGGCGAGCGGCATCATGATCACCGGCGATTTCGGCGGCGATGGAGCGGACCTGCTCGTAGCCGGTCATGGCCAGGAAGGTCGGGGCTCGGCCGTAGCTCTTCATTCCGGCGGAATAGAAACCGGGTTCGGGATGGGAAAGTTCATCCACGCCATGCGGGTAGACGGTGCCGCAGGAGTGCACGTTGGGGTCGATCATCGGTGCCAGCCGTACCGGCGCCTGCAACGTGGAGTCCAGTTCCAGGCGGATCTGGGACAGCCACGACAGGTCGGGGGCGAACCCGGTCAGCGTCACCACCGCGTCCACGCCCTCGACGCGGGCACCCGAATCGGCGACCAGCGCGACCTGCCCGTCGGCGGCGGGTTCGACTGCGGCGGTGCGGAATCCGGTCACCACCTCCAGAAGTCCGGCTTCGACCGCGCGTCGCGCACGCTCACCCAGCGCACCACGGGCGGGCAGCTGGTCGGCGTCACCGCCGCCGAAGGTGGCGCCGATCTCGCCGCGTCGCAGTACCCACGTCAGCCGGGTGCCCGGCGCCTGCTCGGCGAGCCCGGCCAGCGCCACGATCGCGGTCAGCGCCGAATGTCCGCTGCCGGCGATCACCGTGTGCCGACCGGCATGACGGGCGGCCACAGCCGGGTCGTCGAGGTCGGGGACCCGATAGCCGACCACACCGGCGGCCGCCGCAGCGGTTTCGCCGAGCGCGGCGAGTCCGTCCCCGCCGAGCGGATTGGGCGCACCCCAGGTGCCGGAGGCATCGATCACCGCGGAGGCGAACACCCGCTCCTCCCGGCCGTCCGCGTCACGCAGGCGCACGGTGAACGGCGCGCTGTCGCGACCGGCGTCCACGATACGGTCGCGCCCACGCCGCGACACGCCGGTCACGTCGACGCCGGTGCGCACGATCTGCGACCCGAGCGCGGCGGCGAGCGGCGCGAGGTACATGCGCTGCCAGTCCCGGCCGGTCGGATAGGTGTCCTCGTCCGGCGCGGTCCAGCCCGTGACGTCGAGCAGACGCCGCGCCGACGGGGCGATCAGCTCGCCCCACCGGGAGAACAGGCGCACGTGATTCCACTGCGCCACCGCCGCACCCGCGGTGCGGCCCCGCTCGAAAACCAGTACCCCTCGGTCACGTTCGCGTAGTTCGGCCGCCGCGGCCAGGCCCACGGGCCCGGCGCCGATCACGACCACGGGCAGTTCGTCGTTGCTCATGTCCACTCCATTCATCGACAGTCATCGATTGATGCCGTCGACTCTATCGACGCGAGTCGATGAAATCAACCATCGATGCACATCGATATTTGGAGGGGCAGTCCCTAGACTGGTGATATGACCTCCTTGGACATGCCCACCGTGCGCGACACCGCCGGCCTTCAGGTGGACGCACTGCCGGTGGAGGAGGCGACCACCTATGCGGGATGGTTCGCGTGCCTCGCCGACCCCACCCGGGTGCGGTTGCTGCACCAGGTCGCCGCCCGGCCCGGCGGCATCACCGTCGGCGAGCTCGCCGAAGCCCTCGGCGTCGGGCAGCCCACGGTGTCGCATCACGTGCGCAAGCTCGCCGAGGTCGGATTCGTGAGCGTGTCCAAACACGGCACCTCCACCGTGGTCGCCGTCAACCCCTCCTGCTGCACCGGCCTGCCGCACGCCGCCGACGCCGTCATGGGCGCACTGGGGCAACGCCCCTGCTGCCCTGGCGACCTGCCCGAGGACGTCACCGTCCGCGCGATGACCGACGACGACCTGCCCGCCGTCGTCGCGCTCGGCGGGCCGGTCTCGGTTCAGGATCGGCTACCGGAGCATCGATGGGTCGCTGAGATAAACGGCCGTATCGCCGGATTCGCCGCCCTGAGCCCGGCCTCCTTCGGCCCGGCCGCCGAGAGGCTGGCCGAGAGCAGCGTGTTCGTCGCCGAGGACCGCCGTGGTCGCGGTGTCGGCAAATCCCTGATCCGGGCACTGGTCGTCGCCGCCGACGAAGCCGGATTCATCACCGTGTCCACCGGAGTCCTGCCCACCGACCGCGCCGGGCTGGCCTTGCATCATTCCGCCGGATTCCGCACCGTCGGTATACGCGAACGCATGCTCCACCTCGACGACACATGGCACGACGTAGTTTTCCTCGAACGCCGCAGTCCCTGCAACTGACCGCCGTCGGGTGGACCAGGCCTGGCGATGCGCCGGTCGGTTACCGCACCGGCGACGGCTCGAGGCGGGTGTCGGCCAGCGAGGCCAGAGCTTGGATGCCGACAGGCTCGGTGATGCACAGCGGGATCACGGCATACCGAGTGGCCAGTTCGGTGCGGACTTTGTCGATCTGCTCGACTTCGGCGACAGCCCGATGCCGGAGCAGCGGCGCGGTGGGGTTCGCGGCGGCGAGCGAATTGTTGATCACCCACGCCCACGGTCCCCGAGCCCGTGCACACCCAACGCATGGCCGAGGCCGAGATCGTGATGCTCGCCCACAGGATCGGCGGCGGCTCTTACGAAAAGTTCTTGCCCGACAGGGTTTTCGGCCCGCCGAACGACCAAGTCGCGCTGTTCGTCCGGCATCTGTGGGCCGCTGACGGCTCGGTCAGCTGGGATGCCGAGGGACGCCAGGCCCGGATCTACTTCGCCTCCGCCAGCCGCCGTCTCGTCGACGATCTGGCGCAATTACTGCTGCGCTTGGACATCCACGCTCGCATCGAGCGGGTGGAGAAGACCGGCTACCGGGACTGCTGGCACCTCGGTGTCGACGGCGCGGACAATCAGACCGTCTTCCTCCGGGACATCGGGGTCCGCGGAGTGTGCGGCGTAGCCGCCGAAGCAGCCCTGGCCGAGCTCGAACCGCTCGTGCGCAACACCGATGTCTACACCGTGCCGAAAGACGTGGGGAACCAGGTTCGTACCCTGCTCGCCGCCAAGCGAATGACCCACCATGAGTTCTCCGCGGCGATGGGCTCGCGGTTCTGCGGTTCCACGAACTGGAAACGTTCGCCGAGCCGCTCCCGGCTGGCCCGGGTCGCCACGATCCTCGACGACGCCGACATCGAGATGTTCGCGACCAACGACGTGTTCTGGGACAGGATCGTCGAGATCACCTCGCTCGGTGAGCAGGACGTCTACGACGGCACCGTGCCTGGTACGCACAACTTTGTCGCCCAGAGTATTTCGGTCCACAACAGCCTCGAGCAGGACGCGGACATGGTCATCCTGCTGCACCGACCCGACGCGTTCGAACGCGACGACCCGCGCGGCGGTGAAGCCGACCTGATCCTGGGCAAGCACCGCAACGGTCCGACCGCGACGATCACCGTCGCCCATCAGTTGCATCTGAGCCGATTTGTCGACATGGCCCGCGGATAAGTGGATTGCGCTAATGTAGTTGGCACATTTGGTGACGTACACGAAGAGTCTGGTTGATCACGACAACAGACAATGCGTCTTCGGATTGTCACAAAAGTGGACGCCTGGCAGGGGAAAGATGAACTTGAATTCGGATCGGATCAACAATGTCGGAGAGGAACCCGAGTTCGAGGTTTCCGACCATCAGGTTCGCGCGGCATCGAATTTTCTGATCGAATTGGACGAGGGACTTGACGTCGCAGAAGTGATATTCCGCGCCCGAAGTTCGTCTACCAGCGTGGCGTGATCCTGTTCCTGAAGACCTACGCCCGCCCGTTCTCCGCCGACCCTGATGGCCACGCTAAATCGCGTGACGCGCAGGGATTTGGAAGCAGCCCTCGACGGTGCTACGCCGCCCTCGCCCAGGCAGTCGAACCACCGACCGACACACAGAGCCGCCGACGATTCGTCCCCTCCCTCATCATCAAGGATCCCGATTATCATTCGGCAGTCAGCGACTCGGTGAAGATTGCGGCAATCCGCTGAATCTCCTCACACGCCGGCGGTACAGCGACCGGGCCAGGATGAACGATCAGCCCCACTGTGAAGGTCCCCAGGGTCGATTCGACTGATGCTGAGCAAGTACCGTCGTTCTGCGGCGTTCGGTACAGCACCGCCTCGCGTCCGCCGATCGGGTCCGAGTTGAATATGCTGTGGCCAGGGTTTTTTCGGATGTCGTCAAGTGTCAAGTCGCTGGAGGTCACCGTCACCAAGCCCGTGGGATACTCCTCTCCGTCGACGAGTTCCGCACGCCAGAACTGACAGCCAATCCTCGTGAACGGCATGGAAACGCTTTCGGCTGAGTATCTTTCGCGAGTATCCGGGTCAAATCCGGCGCGCGTCACCAAGTCGTCCCCCACACTCGTGCACGGATCTGACTGGACCTGTTCGGTGCCGGCCTGCGCCGGCGCGGCTTGGACGCTCACCTTCACGGAGGCGGTAGCTGCTACGGCTGTCGAGGATGCGATCGCCGATACCGACGTGGCCGAGTCCCGATCGGTTGCACTACTACATGCGACCAGCGTTGACGCACTCATCAGCATGAAACCCGCGGCGAAGCTACTTCTCATCTGAAACCTTGATCGTTGGGGTTGCGGCACCAATCGGCAGGACCGGACGGCCACCAGTCGTTCGTTCCTGCACCAAAATACACCGATTCCCCGACTCGGTACCGCTCTCATATCAAACCCAGCACCAGCACAATACACGACAATCACTCAGCGGGAGTCGACAACTGGGTATCGGCGGACAAGTTCCTACCGCCACAGCCAGTTCTCTGACATCGCCCGGATATGGAGCCCTGCAGAAGTCCTCACCGGCTGAAATCACAGCCGCTGGCTCGCCTGAGCCGTTGGGGCGCTCGACCGACGCACCCGTCAGATCCAGCGGTTACCTGTGCCAGGGGCCGACCGGCATCACCCCCTCCGGCCAACGCAGACTGCCTGGTAGATCAACTCTTACCGCTGGTCGGCCGACCAGCGACTGCCGCCAACACTCACGAGTATCTTCACGTTCCTCTATTTGACGGATGATACGTACAAGTATATTCTGCTCCCGATAATGCAGGGGTTCGACGAGCTCACTCTCACGTCGATGAACAGCAGATTTCAGGGGATCACAATAATGACTGAGACGTTTGCGGCAAATCCCAGCGAGATATCCGGACTTGGAAACCTTGTCACCTCGATAGCGGAGGACGCCCTTTCCGTATCCCAGTTCGTGGCGAAAGAAGGACAGGCGGCGGACTGGCTTCACGGGCCGATCATCGACACATTGGTAATTCACATAAATGATGCAGCCGAACGAATGTCGCAGAGGCACGCAGTCCTGGCCGATGCCACACGTGGCACCGGAATCGAACTCAACAAGGCCGCCTGGATGTATCACAACCAGGATCACCAGAACTACGCCACTCTCAACGCACATACCGAGTCGAACCTCCCAGTGGACGACTACACCGAGGAAGCCGGAACAACTAGTCCCTACGTCGGCGCGGCAACCTATCCGAAGCCAGAGTCTTTCAAACTCGAAGCGCCGGTAGCGAATAGGGAAGAGCTCGCAGGTCTTATCGCCGAGACATTTCCTGTGCTCGGCAATGTCAACGAATCCATCAAGAGCATCACTCGCGCGGCGGGATCCGAATACGATCCGTTGGTGAAATGCTTGGAGCCAATCCCGGGAAACTGGTCCGAGATTCGACGACTTGGCGAAGTCTACAAGGCAGCCGGAAACGGGCTGGAAGCTTGCGGAAAGAATCTCGAAAGCGGAGTCACTCGAATCGACGGCAGCACGGATGGAAGACCGAATTGGGATGGTGCAGCCTCCATAGCATTTAGCGACTGGGCAACAAAGCAGGTCGCGGCAATGAAATGGGAGGGTCCCGTGGGACGCATCGTCAGCGATTGCGCGGGCGCGGTTTCCGACGAGATCAGAAATGGCATTAAATTCATCCTCGAACAGCTATGGGGGATGCTTAACAAATATGTCGATTTTGATGACATAAAAGGCGCACTTCAGTCGGTTGCCAACATTGTGTCTACAGCCCTTCCCGGTCTGGGAGCGGCCAGAATCGCGAAGCTGGCATACGACATCGGTGTGCTGATCAACGCAGCCATCGATGTGGTCGGTAAGATCAGAGAGCTGGCAGAGACATTCCAGGCGCTGCTCGACATCATCAAGGATCCGATCGGCCAGTTGCGAGAAACCGCGCAACAGAAGCTCGAGGAGACCATCGCGCCTGTCACCAAGAAGGTCGATGATGCGACCCGGGCGACGACCATCGCGAAAGATCTCGAACAGATCTCCAATTATGGAGACACAATGAACCGGCCCACTCAATCGTATGATGTCGGCGCAGGTACCGCCCCATGGGAGAACGCGTAATGATGAGACCGCAATGGGGAAGCATGCGTGAGCCCGATCTGGATCCAGAGGTAGAGATCGTCGCTCGCAAGGTAATGGATGCGGTGGACAATCTTCGTACCGCCACCGCCCGACTGGCCCGTATCGATATCGACGAACTTTTCGACGGGCCCACCGAAGTTACCGAAGAATTCATCTCGATGGTCGCTGGCATGGATTCTGCGTCTCCGGCACTCAAGGTATACGCCGAGCGTGTCGGCAACGGTGAATGTCGCTGGTGCGATATCGAATCCTCCGCCGATCCCGTGCCACCGGAAGTCACCGAGATGAAGAGCTCGCCACTGTTCATATGGAACTGGACCCCGGAATCTCCGCATACGCCGACTTCACCGCCCGCGGGCTTGTGGCTTCCCCCGGAGCCGCCGACCCGTCGTTCTCGATCGAGCGAGACCGTGGTCGGCCCGAGCGACTGGCCGGACGAGTTCGAAGAACATCCCGACGACCGGCGCTGGTACTGAGAGCCACGTTATGCCATGGTTCCGCACGGCGCTCTTCGGATCGAGGAGTTCGGTATGAGACGGCCCAGAAAGATGATCGGCCCGATGTCGCTGGTATGGACACTGGGAGTCGCAATCGGGTCGGTGGCCTTCATGGCCGGTGCGCTGAACGCGGGAAGCTCGATCGCTCGGCGGACGGGATCGCCGGCTGCGATGGCGCTGTTCATCCCCGTGAGCGTCTTGCTGGGTCTGGCCGGGTGGTTGCTCGTATTGGCAGGCGCCTGGCGGCTGCGTCGGAATTGCCTTCGGCGTGTGGGAGCAGCAGTGGAGGGGACGGTGATCGCCTCAGACCTGCGGTGCAAGCACGCTCAGGGGCTACTGGATTTCGATTTGTGGCAGGTACGTGTCGAAGTGCAGTTCGCTCATCCGGAATCGGCCGAGGAAAGCCGGGTGCAGAAGCGGTACTTGTTTCCGCAATTTCGGGAGAAGAGAGCGCGAGCACTGGCCGAGCGGCTGCACGTCGGCTCATCGGTCCCGTTGATGGTTCACCGGAACTCGGCGTTACTCGACATCCCCAAAAGACCGATGTGGGTTGATATCTGGTGACCTCGCCCGTTTCCTGACGTCGTTCGAGGACGATATCCCTCATCCCTCGTCGGTCGCGGGACCCGGAGCTCGACGGCCTCGAGACGCATGGTCGCCGTGAGATCGGCCACGATCGGCACGCCGCTCACCTACCAGTCAGTGGCGGTGTTCACCAGGTGTTCGCTTGCTCTCTGATTCGATGAGCGTCAATATCGATGCATGCCTAAGCCACAGTTGTCGGTGACCCCGATCCAGGCGTGCTCGGCCGCGCCGCTGGTCCGTGAACCGCTCTCGGCCGCGGCCGCCGCCGAACTGGCCGGAGTGTTCAAGGCGCTGTCGGATCCAGTGCGACTGCGACTGCTGAGCTCGATCGCCTCCCGCGACGGGCAGGAGGCGTGCGTGTGCGACCTCTCCGCCGGGGTCGAGGTCAGCCAGCCGACCATCTCCCACCACCTCAAGGTGCTGCGCGAGGCCGGGCTGCTGGTCAGCGAACGCCGCGCGTCCTGGGTCTACTACCGCGTAGCTCCCGAGGCGATGGCCCGGATCTCGCAGATCCTGCTCGGTGACGGCGCGGAACAGGCGGTGCCCGCGTGACCACCACCGACCACACGGCCACCGGCGACGCCGCGGTGGTGGTGGGCAAACTGTCCACCCTGGATCGGTTCCTGCCGGTCTGGATCGGCGCGGCCATGCTCGCCGGACTGCTGTTCGGGCGGCTCATCCCCGGCCTCGGCGACGCCCTGAGCGCGATCGAGATCGACGGCATCTCCCTGCCCATCGCCATCGGGCTGCTGATCATGATGTACCCGGTACTGGCGAAGGTCCGCTACGACCGGCTCGACACCGTCACCGGCGACCGCAAACTCCTGCTCGGTTCCCTGGCCCTGAACTGGCTCGTCGGCCCCGCGCTGATGTTCACCTTGGCCTGGCTGTTGTTGCCGGACCTGCCCGAGTACCGCACCGGCCTGATCATCGTCGGCCTGGCCCGCTGCATCGCCATGGTCATCATCTGGAACGACCTCGCCTGCGGCGATCGCGAGGCCGCCGCCGTGCTGGTGGCGCTGAACTCGGTGTTCCAGGTGCTGATGTTCGCCGTGCTCGGCTGGTTCTACCTGTCGGTGCTGCCCGGCTGGCTGGGCCTGGAACAGGCGACCATCGAAGCCTCGCCGTGGCAGATCGCCAAGTCGGTGCTGATCTTCCTCGGAATCCCGCTGCTGGCCGGCTACCTCACCCGCCGCTTCGGCGAACGGGCCAAGGGCCGCGACTGGTACGAGTCCCGCCTGCTGCCGGCGATCGGGCCGTGGGCGTTGTACGGGCTGCTGTTCACCATCGTCATCCTCTTCGCCCTGCAAGGCGAACAGATCACCTCGCACCCGCTGGACGTCGTCCGCATCGCGCTGCCCCTGCTGGCCTACTTCGCCATCATGTGGGGCGGCGGCTACGCCCTCGGCGCCGCGATCGGCCTCGGCTACGAACGCACCACCACCCTCGCCTTCACCGCCGCGGGCAACAACTTCGAACTCGCCATCGCCGTCGCCATCGCCACCTACGGCGCGACCTCCGGCCAAGCGCTGGCCGGAGTGGTGGGACCGCTCATCGAAGTGCCTGTCCTCGTCGCCCTGGTCTACGTCTCCCTCGCCCTGCGCAAACGCTTCGGCCCGGTGGGCGCCACCTCGGCGGCAGATGCGGGCGGGAGCGAGCGATCGTGAGCACGACGACGCCTGCGGTGCTTTTCGTCTGCGTGCGCAACAGCGGCAAATCCCAGATGGCCGCCGCCCTGATGCGCCGAGCCGCCGCCGGTTCGGTGCGGGTGCATTCGGCGGGCACCGACCCCGGCACCGCGCTCAACCCGCTGTCGGTCCAGGTCCTCGGCGAAATCGGCGCCGACACCACAGACGAGTACCCGAAGCCGATCGACCCCGCGGTGGCCGCCCGTGCCGACGTGATCGTCGTCCTGGGCCGCGAAGCTCGCCTCGACCCGCCGCCGGGAGTCCAGGTGCGGGTATGGGACACCGACGAGCCCTCCGACCGCGGGATCGACGGCATCGAACGCATGCGGCTCATCCGCGACGACATCGCCGCCCGCGTGGCCGCTCTGCTCACCGAATTGTCCACTCCCGTGCACTGATCCACCCCTGCGCTCGCCTTCTCACGATGGAGTTCTTCCATGACCGACAGTCCCGTCGCGCACGCCGTCCACCCCCGTGCGGACCTGACCATCGACCAGCAGGTAGCCCTCAGAACCGCCGCGACCCGCCTGCAACGCGAATTCGACGGCATCTTCGGCGTCGAGACCATCGAACGATTCCTGCACTCCTCCTACGACCAGTTCGCCGGCCGCGCCACCGTCGTCAACTACCTGCCGCTGCTGGCCGAACGCTTCGCCCGCCAGCGGCTGCAGGCCCTGGCCCGCGTCGAAGGTAAAGCGGGCACCGGCACACCGACGGTGCTGTTCCTGTGCACCCACAACGCCGGACGCTCACAGATGGCCTTGGGCCTGTTCACCCGTCTCGCCGGAGAGCACGCGGTGGCCTGGTCGGGCGGCAGCGAACCCGGCGAGCACATCAATCCCGCCGTCGTCGCGGCCATGGATGAGATCGGCATCGACATCACCGGCGAGTTCCCCAAGCCGTGGACCGAGGAAATCCTGCAGGCCGCCGACGTCGTCATCACCATGGGCTGCGGCGACGCCTGCCCCCTCTACCCCGGCCGCCGCTACGAGGAATGGGCCCTGCCCGACCCCGCCGACCTCACCGTCGACGCCGTGCGTCCCATCCGCGACGAGATCGAAACCCGCGTGCGCACCCTGCTCGCCGAACTCGACATCCCCACCGTCTGAAAGGCCACCCCACGATGACCACCGCCACACCCAGCGTGCTGTTCGTGTGCGTCCACAACGCCGGACGCTCCCAGATGGCCGCCGGCTTCCTCACCCACCTCGCGGGCGATGCCATCGAGGTTCGCTCCGCGGGCAGCGCTCCCGCCGACCGGATCAACCCCGCCGCGGTCGAGGCGATGGCCGAGGTCGGCGTCGACATCTCCGGCCGGACGCCGACCAAGCTGACCTACGAGGCGGTCGACGCCGCCGACGTGGTGATCACCATGGGTTGCGGAGACGCCTGCCCCGTCCTGCCCGGCACCAGCTACCGCGACTGGAAACTCGATGACCCCGCGGGCAAGGGCGTCGACGCGGTGCGCCCGATCCGCGACGAGATCCGGACCCGGGTGGAGGCGTTGATCGCCGAGCTGGCGCCGACCCGTACCTGAGACTCCTCGAGCCGGGACCCCGCCGACACTTTCGCGATCCGTCGATGAACGCTCGGCGCCCATCGACGTCGCTTGCCCCGCGACAGACGAGTGCCCTTCGCGCACAGCGGAATACCCTGGGTCACGTGACACGTACGGAATTGGAAGCCGCTCTCGACCGTGCCCGTGCGGAGCTCGTGCGGGCCGTCGAACCGCTCACCGACGAACAGAGCCGTCGACGGCTCGTGCCCTCCCTGACCACCCCGATCGCCCTGCTGAAGCACTGCGCCGCCGCCGAACGCGTGTGGTTCCAGCGCACGATCGGCGGCATCGAGGAATCCCGCTGCGACGGCTACGCCCGGGGCGACGACGGTGGATGGATGGTGCCCGAGAGCCAGACCCTCGCCGAGGTGATCGCCGAATTCGAGGCCGCGTGCGCACGGTCGCGGGAGATCGCGAAGACGACGGCGATGGACGACGTCTTCGAGCACCGTCTGCTCGGGTCGGTCACCTACGCCTGGATCTGCCTGCACATGATCGCCGAACTCGGCCGCCACGCGGGCCACGCCGACATCCTGGTCGAGCAGATCCTGGCCGCCGACAAGCCGCGCTGACAGTCCGGCGCACAGCGCAACCGGCACGACAGGAGCGTCGAAGGCTCGTCCCGGCGGTGTCGAAAGCGAGGGATTCGCGGTCAGCTCTCGTCGTACTTCTCCCAGAAGCGCGCACGCAGGCGGTATCGGATGCCTTCGTCCAGGTCGTATTTCTGCAACGCCTCGGAGGCGTCGAGCAGCAGCGCGCCGTCGATCTCGCGCGGGATCGACGGCCGCGCGCGCTGGAGCTCCAATTTCTCGGCGGCGGTGGCGCTTTCGCGGAAGGACGCCAGTACCCGCGTCACGACCTCGTCGATCAGTTGCTCCTGCTCGTCGCCACCGCTGTCGTACCCGGTCAGCACCCGGCCGGGCGAGCCGGTCGAAACGCTGTAGGCGAGCACGCTTTTCGGGGGACGTGGGGCCGGGCTCTGCGCGGCTGACGCGAGATCGAGGGGAGTACGGACGGTGGGCCGAGCCGGTGCGGTCGGCGGGCGCGCCGGGGTAGGCGGCGGTGGCGCGGCCACCGGCTCCGGCACCGGCGGCCGATCGACTTTCAGGACCGCCGCGTCCACCGCCTCGCCGTCGATATTGTCGAGTTCGTCGGCAGCGCGGATCAGGTGCCTGCTCACGCCGTGTGACTTGCCCGCGGCCGTGGGCACGGCGAGCACCACCACCTGGACGCCGTGGACCTGGGCCTCCTCGACGGCTTCGGTGAGGTCGTCGTCGCCCGAGACGAGGAAGAACTCATCGGAGGCGCCGTTGCGCGCGTGGGCCACCAGGTCCAGTCCGATACGGAGGTCGACGCCCTTCTGCTCGCCGTTGACACCGAACCGTCCGAGCCGGAGCTTGACCTTGGAGAGTTCGCCGATACGCTCCTGTTGCGCGTCCGGAACGCCGTTGCGCGCCGAGTCGTACCAGTGCAACCGCAACACCGGCAACCCCGACCGGGCCTGCGCGGATTCCACCAGTGCGCTGATCAGCTTGGCGTAGTCGACGTGGATCCCGCTGCGCAACGAGGTGCCGGTGACCCGCGTGGCGGCGGACGCGAGCAGATACCCGGCATCTACATAGAGCGAACACGTCGACCGCATGCGCCCACTATGGCACGGGCGGTCAGCCGTTACGGGGCGGATGGACCGGAAGGTCCAGGTATCGGCGTCGATCCCCCGTTTCCCGACCGCGCGGATCGATCCGGCGGTTCAGGCCGGTACCCGGTCCGGCGCGAGGAGGTCGTTCACGAACCCCATCGCCCGGTTCTCCAGCGCGGCGTAGTGGGCCTCGCGTTCGGCTCCGCCGAGGGCGTCGTCGAAGAGGAGATTGCCTTCGGCGTCGAGGCGCTGTTGCTGCTCCTCGGCGCCGGGCAACAGGCCCACCGACGACTGGGTCAGGCCGCAGTAGTAGGCGAGCCCGTCGTCGAGTTGCGCGCTCAACGATTGCCGCATGAGCTCGACGATTCCGTCATCGTCCGCCGCACCGGCCAGCCCGAGCCACAGTGCCCGCTTGCCCGCGAGCCGGGGCTTGCTGCGGCCGTAGGCGAATCCGTAGTTCCACACGCGGTCGATCCAGCCTTTGAGGATGGCCGGGACCTGCACCCAGTACACCGGGAACACCGCGACGATGATGTCGGCGGCGAGGATGCGGCGCATATGGCTCTCGACCTCCGCGGAGTAGGTCTTGTCGCGGTTACCCCATTCCGGCAGGTCGGCGACTGTCATCCGGGGGTCGAATTCCTCGGCGTGCAGATCGAGCAGGTCGATCCGGTAGCCGGCCGCGGTGAGGCGGGCGGCGGTTCGGCGGGCGATATGGGCGGTGAGCGAGTCGGGGCGGGGATGGGCGAGGACGACCAGCGCGGTGCGGGTGGTCGCGGTGTCCTCGATCTGGTTGAGCTGCACGGTTCCTCCATGGTGGTCCGGTGTGTCCCGGACGATCGATGGTGCGGTTCGCATCTCATTCCACCGCCGATTCGCTGGACGATCTATGGGTGAAGGTCTCCGTTCGATAGGAGTTCGTCTACGCTCGGTGGTGTGGACCCTTTGAGCAGACTGCTGGGCGGTATCCGGGCCGAAGGAGCCGTACTCACCCACGCGGTGCTGGAGCCGCCGTGGACCATCCGATTCGCCGACCAGGCGCCGCTGACCATGGTGACCGTGCTGCGCGGCGGGGGCACGCTGCTGCTACCCGGTGGCGTCGAGCGCCGGATCGAGATGGGCGACACCGCGATCGTGCGCGGGCCGGATGCGTTCCTGCTCGCCGATCACCCGAGCTCGGTCGACCTGCCCCATGAGCGATACGAGATCGCCTGCTTCACCGCGGATGCCGAATGCGCGTCCGGCCTGGAGGGGGGACGCTGGGGAAACGACCTCGCCGGTGAGACCGCTCTGCTCGTCGGCGCCTACCGGGCCGCGGGCCGGCGTCACGAACGACTCCTGCGCGCGGTGCCCCCTGTCCTCGTGGTGTCGGACGACGTGGAGGTGTGCGCCTGGATGGAATCCGTCGCCGCGGACGCGGCCGCGCGGCCCGCCGGGGCGCAGGCACTCATGGACCGACTGCTCGACTGGGCGCTGGTCTGCACGCTGCGCGGCTGGTTCGAAGGACAGGACACCGACGCACCCGGCTGGTATCGCGGGCCGGCCGACCCGGTGGTCGGTCCGGCACTGGACGCGATGCACGCGCGCCTCGCCACAGGGTGGACGGTCGCCTCGCTGGCCGCCGTGGCGGGGGTGTCGCGGGCGCTGTTCGCGCGGCGCTTCACCGAGGTGATGGGGCAGACGCCGCTGGCCTATCTCACCGAATGCCGGATGGATGAAGCCGAGGAACTGCTGACCGATCGAAATCTCACCGTGGCGCAGGTCGCCAAAGCCGTGGGCTACGCGGACGCCTTCGGCTTCAGCGCGGCGTTCAAACGGCATCGGGGCATGCGCCCCAGCGATTTTCGCGCCCGCGATCTGAGCGCGTGAACAGTTCGCCTCGCGCCGACGGCGCGTGCGCTGAATGATGTGAGGACCGCCCGGCTGCGCCACCTGCCCGTACAGGAGGACCCTTGAACGGCAATTCTCCCGAACCCGACGCCCCCGAGACCGCCGGCTTCCTCGCCTTGCCCGACCTGGCGGTCCGAACCCTCGGCGGGGCGGTGGTGTGGGCGAACGACGAGTTCTTCGCCGAACGCGAAGCCCTGGTGCGGCCGGGCGACCCGGTCTACTCACCCGCCACGTTCGGCGGGAAGGGGCAGATCTACGACGGCTGGGAGACCCGGCGCAGGCGTACCCCAGGTCACGACAGCGCGATCGTGCGGCTCGGCGCGCCCGGCGTGATCCACGGCATCGTGGTCGACACCGCGTGGTTCCGCGGCAACTACCCGCCGGAGATATCCGTGAGCGCTCTGCGCGTGCACGGGTACCCGGATGCGGCGGAGCTCGCCGCCCGCGAGGACTGGGTCACCGTGGTCGCGCGGTCCGCCGCGCGGGGCGACACCCGCAATCTCTACAGCGTCGACGACGCGCGCACCTTCACCCACGTGCGGCTCGACATCTTCCCCGACGGCGGCGTCGCCCGGCTGCGGGTGCACGGGCAGGCACGGCCCGATCCGGCGCTGTTGCGGTTCGGACCTGTCGATCTGGCGGCGCTGGAGAACGGCGCCTGTGTCACCGGCTGCTCGAACCGCTTCTATTCCGCGCCGCAGAATCTGCTCATGCCCGGCCCGGCCCGCACCATGGGCGAAGGGTGGGAGACCGCCCGCCGCCGCGACGGCGGCAACGACTGGGTGCGTGTGCGGCTGGCGACCGAGGGCACCGTCGCGCTCGCCGAAGTCGACACCTCCTGTTTCTTGGGCAACGCGCCCGGCGAGGCCGAGATCGTCGGGATCGGCGGGGACGGCGCGACCGTCCCGATCCTGGCGCGCACGGCACTTCGGCCGGACACCCGGCACCGATTCCCGCTCACGCCGGGCGCACCGGTCACCGAGATCCTGCTGAACATCTACCCGGACGGTGGTCTGGCCCGCCTCCGGCTGTTCGGCGCGCCGACCGAGGCGGGGTGGGCGGAACTGGAACGGCGATGGGAGTCGGCTTGACGGAGTACCCGCGCGACCTGATCGGCTACGGCAGGCGTCCGCCGCATCCGCACTGGCCCGACGACGCGCGCATCGCCGTGCAGTTCGTGCTTAATTACGAAGAGGGCGCGGAGAACTGCGTGCTCGACGGCGACGAGGCGTCGGAGACGTTCCTGTCCGAGATGACCCCCGCGCAGGCGTTCCCGAACCGGCACATGTCGATGGAATCGCTCTACGAGTACGGCTCGCGGGCGGGCGTGTGGCGGGTGCTGCGGACGTTCGAGCGTCGTGGCCTGCCACTCACCGTCTTCGGAGTGGCGCGCGCCCTGCGACGCCATCCGGAAGCGACCGCCGCGTTCCTGGAGCTCGGTCACGAGATCGCCTGCCACGGACTGAAATGGCAGTCCTACCAACTCGTCGACGAGGAGACCGAGCGCGCGCACCTGCGCGAGGCGATCGACATCCTCACCGAGCTGACCGGCAGCAGGCCGCTCGGCTGGTACACCGGCCGGGATTCCCCGCACACCCGCCGCCTGGTGGTCGAGGCGGGCGGATTCGCCTACGACTCCGATTCCTACGCCGACGACCTGCCGTATTGGGTGCGGGTTCCGCACGGCGCGAACGGCGAGGCGGACAACCACCTGGTCGTGCCCTACACGCTCGACACCAACGACATGCGTTTCGCCTCCCCCGCCGGATTCCCCTCCGGCGACCAGTTCTTCGCGCACCTGCGCGACGCCTTCGACGTCCTCTACGCCGAGGGTCTCGAGGGCGCGCCGAAGATGTTGAGCGTCGGATTGCACTGCCGGATCGTGGGGCGTCCCGCGCGTCTGGCCTCGCTGGAACGGTTCCTCGACCATGTCCAAGGGCACGACAAGGTGTGGATCACCCGGCGCATCGACATCGCGAACCATTGGCGCAGAACACATCCCGTGGTGGGGCAGCCCGACTGACACCTACGGCGATGCGACGGGTTCGGGTCCGCTGTGCCGAGCGGGCGGAGTGGTGCCGAATCGGGTGCGCAAATACTTGTCGACGGCGACGATCAGCGTGGCCAGCGCCGCGAGCAGGACGAGGCGCAACCACGTCTGGGCGTCGATCGCGGCGGTGTGGAACAGAGTCTGCATCGCCGGTATGTAGGTGATGGCCAGCTGGGCCAGAACCTGGACCGAGACGCCACCGATGATCCACTTATTACTGAAGAAGCCGATCCGCCATGGTGACACGGTCAGCGAGCGACAGCTGAACAGGTAGAACACCTGCACCGCGACGACGAAGTTGACTGCCGCCGTCCGCGCCACGGCCACCCCGGCACCATTGCCCAACTCCCACTCGAACAGCCACCAGGCGCCGGCCAGGATGAGACCGGATACGAGAAGGACCCGCAGGACCTGCGCACTGGAGAGCAATGGCTGTCCCGGCTCTCGCGGCGGGCGGGTCATGGTGTCCGGTTCCTTGGGTTCGAAGGCCAGCGTCAGACCGAGGACCACCGCGGTGGTCATGTTGATCCACAGGATCTGGGTGGGCAGGATCGGCAGCGTCGCGCCGAACACGATGGCGGCCAGGATGATCAGGCCCTGGCCGAGGCTCGTGGGCAGGACCCACACGATGTATTTGGTCAGATTGTCGAAGACGCCGCGGCCTTCCTCCACGGCGGCTTCGATGGTGGCGAAGTCGTCGTCGGTGAGGACCATGTCGGAGGCTTCCTTGGCCACCTCGGTGCCGCCCTCGCCCATCGCGATGCCGATATCCGCCCTGCGCAGCGCGGGTGCGTCGTTCACGCCGTCGCCGGTCATCGCGACGACGTGACCGCGGGTCTGCAGCGCCTCGACGAGGCGGAGTTTCTGCTCGGGCGAGACCCGGGCGAAGACCCGAGCCCGATCGACCGTGTCCGCGAGGTCCTGCTCGGGAATCGCGTCCAGGTCGCGGCCGGTGAGGACGAGCTCACCGTCGGGTGCCCGGATCAGGTCCAACTGCTCGGCGATGGCGGCGGCGGTGGCGGCGTGGTCGCCGGTGATCATCCGCACCTGGATGCCCGCGACGTGGCAGGCGCGCACCGCGTCGGCGGCCGCCGCACGGGGCGGATCGAGCATGGCGTGCAAGCCGGTGAGCACCAGGGCATCGACGACGGTGACATCGAAATCGGTCTCGGCGTCGATCGGGCGCACCGCGGTGGCCAGCACTCGCAACCCCTGTGCGGCGAGTTCCTCGGTCGCGCGGAGGACCGCCGCGCGATCCAGCGGACGGTGTGAGCCGTCGGCGTCCATGAGGTGCGCGCACCGGTCGAGGACGCGTTCGACCGCGCCCTTGACCAGCACGACCCGCTCGCCGGTCGCCTCGTCCACGTGCAGGGTGGCCATGAATTGGCGCTCGGAGCTGAACGGAACCGTGCCCACGCGGGGACGGGTGGCGCACACGTCCTCGAGATCCGGCCCCGCCTTGCGCGCCACGACCAGCATCGCGGCTTCGGTGGGGTCGCCGACGATCGACCAGCGTCCGTCGACTCGGTCCAGGTGTGCGTCGTTGCAGCCCACGCCCGCCAGCAGCGTCCACTCCAGCGCGCGGTCGGAGCCGAGGTCGGCGATGCGGCCTTCCGCGTCATGGATGGCGCCCTCGGGGTCGTAGCCCGCACCGGTCACCGTGTAGCACGCCTGCGGGGTCCACAATGCGCGAACCGTCATCTGGTTGGTGGTGAGGGTGCCGGTCTTGTCCGAGCAGATGACGGTGGTGCTGCCCAGTGTTTCGACGGCGGGCAGTCGCCGGATCACCGCGCGCCGCTTGGCCATCCGCGTCACGCCGATGGCCATGGTGATGGTGACGACCGCGGGCAGGCCCTCCGGAATAGCGCCGACGGCCAGTGCCACCGCGGCGGTGAAGGTCTCGGCGGCGTCCTGTCCGCGGACGAGTCCGATGCCGAAGGTGATCGCGGCGAGGACGAGGATGGCGATCGTCAGTATCCGGCTGAACGCGTTCAGCTCGGCGGTCAGCGGGGTGGCCAGCACATCGGCCGAACCGACCAGCCGGTGGATTTCGCCGAGTTCGGTTCGGTCGCCGGTCGCGACGGCGATCCCGGCCCCCGCTCCCGCGGTGACCAAGGTGCCCGAGTGCACCATGTTGCGGCGGTCCGCCACGACTGTCGGCTGGGGAAGCACCACCTCGTCCTTGACGACGGGAACGGACTCGCCGGTCAGCGCGGATTCGTCGACCTGCAGTTCGGTGACTCGTACCAGCCGCAGGTCGGCGGGAACCTTCTCCCCCGCCTCCAGCACGACGAGGTCGCCGGGCACCAGGTCGTCGGAGGGCAGGGATCGTCGGCGCCCGTCGCGGATCACCGTGGCCTGCGTGCGCACCATCGAACGCAGCGCGTCCAGCGCCGCCTCCGCCCTGGACTCCTGGACGTACCCGACGACGGCGTTGACCACAACCACCACCGCGATGACGATCGAGTCGACGTAGTCCCGCAGCCACAGGGTGATCAGGGCGGCCGCGAGCAGCACGTAGATGAGCGGGCTGTTGAACTGGCGCAGGATCCGCCGCGCCGTACCGCTCCCCGACGAGGTGGGCAGCACATTGGGGCCGAAACGCTTCGACCGCGCCACGGCTTCGGCGGCGGTGAGGCCGCGGTGCGCGTCGGTCTCGTGCAGCAGCACGACCTCGTGTGCTGTCAGGTCGTGGTGGGTGTTGCGCGACGTGGAGCCGACCTGCACGGTCATCGCTGTCCTCTCGGCGGCGAGGCAGGGCCTTCGATCTCCCTACCGTAGGACATCCCGGCGGGACACGAGCGCCTGTGGGGAACGCTCTCACGTCGTCAGTCGTCATCAGTGTCGGCCGGGGCCGGGGCGTCGACGACGTGGCGCAGCAGCACGCGGCCCGCCGCCGCGCGGAGTCGCTTCCGAGAACTGCGGGGGACCGGCATGTCGTCGATCCCCGGATCGGTCGTGGTGATCCGGCAGGCAACCCGCTTTCGGGGGTCGCGGCGGTGTCGGTCCGGTTACGGCGAGCGAATGAGACTGTGATCCGGTTTGCACGGCGGTAACGATCTTGATGCCGGTTCCGACGTGCTAGGTGACAGACGGCCCGTCGGGGGGCCAGTCCTTCTTGCTCGTTTGCACATGGATTGGGGAACGGGACATGGCTCTTCGAGACTTGTTCGTCCGACAGAAGGCATTCGCCGCCCGCCACAAGATCGTCTCCACGGCCGCCGCACCGCTGATCGTCGGCACCGCGGTCGTGGTCGGCGCGACGTGGGCGCTGACCTCGCCGCCTACCAGCGTCGATACCGAGCTCAAGGCCTCGGTGACGGAGTGTCACGACATGGTGGCGATCTCGGTGGCGGGGCGCAACGACACCCCGCGCGAGGGCTCCACCCTCATGCTCGTCGACGCCAACGGCAACCCGCTGCCCGCCGCGATGGCCGGTGATCACAACAGCGAGTGGCTCGATCCGGTCGTCAACGCCCCCGACGGGGCGGTCGATCCGGACTCGTACCGGGCGGTGTACATCGCCTACCCGGCGAATATGGAGTCCTACGAGCAGGCCGTGAACACCGGTGTGGCAAATACCCAGCAAGTCATGCGGGAGATCTCGCAGGCCTGCCCGGACACCCGGTTCGCCATCGTCGGCTACAGCGAGGGCGCCGATGTGGTGCGCCGGGTCGCGATGGGGATCGGCAACGACGAATCCTCGGACGGCTACGACGTGGTCGATCCGAACAACGTCGTTGGTGTGGTGATCCTGGCCGATTCGGGTCGCGGAGCCGGCGAGGGGCCCTTCATCGGCGCCGAGGATCCGTTCGCCAATCCCGACGGCTTCGACAGGCAGTACCAGAACGTGTCGCAGGGCACCCCTGGCCAGGGCGCACTGCCCGGCACCGGCGGCGACTTCGGCGCGCTGAACGGCCGCATCGCCTCCTTCTGCTCCGAAGGCGACCTGACCTGCGCCGCGCCGGAGAACATCTCGCTGCTGCAACTGGTCGTGAACGTGGGCAGGCAGCTCAATGTGGACACCCTCGAACGCGAGGGACTCACCCCGGCCACCGGCGGCGACGTCGCGATGGTGCTCGGGCAGATCGCACTGGCGGCTTTCTCCGACATCGCCGCACAGCCGAACTGGATGGCCAGTGACGAGACCTTCCTCGAGGTGCTGTTGCGGGTCTCCGACCCCGAGTACGTGCCGGGCGAGCATCAGCCCGCGCCGGTGGCCGACTCGATCGAGACCGAGGAGATGTCCCCGCTGGCCTACCTGCCGCAGAAGCTGCTCAACGAGGTCGTCGGTCTGCTGGTGACCAACCAGAACACCATCCCGGTGATCATGAGCGACCCGTACAACCTCACTCTGGGCCCCAACCACAGCGGTCACCACTTCGACTACTGGGACGACGCCGACGCCTCCGCGGGCAAGCCGCTGACCTCGGCGGAGTATGCCGCGGCGTGGTTGACCCACCTGGCCAAGCAGGCGCAGGCCGGTGAGCCGGTGAACACCCAGGTCGCTCCGGAGCCCGCCGAGCTGGCGGTGGCCTATGAGGAGATGAAGGTCAACGTCACCGAGGTCGAGCGCGAGCGCAACGCCTACCTGGCGGCCGCCGCCACGACGACCCAGCCGTCGACCACGAAGTCGCCCGCGCCGACCAGCACCAGCGGTGCGCCGACGACGAGCCCGGCCCGCACGGCCGAGGACATCGCCGCGACCACCACGGCGCCGGGGACCACGCCCGAGACACCGAGCACCACGCCGGAGGCGACCACTCCCGACTCGGCCCCTCAGGAACCGGCTGTCACCGAGTCGGCCGCTCCCGAGCCGGCCGAGACGACTCCGGCGGCGCCCGAGCAGCCCGCCCAGGCTCCGGCACCGGCGACCGACGATGTCGTCGCGCCGCCCGCCGTCGCCGACAGCGCCCAGGTCACGACCACCACGCCCGTCCCCACTCCCACCGAGGAGCCGGGCGCGCACCGCTAGCTAGCCCTTCGCACACCGGACGGCCCCCGCCATCACTGCTCAGGCAGTGCGGGCGGGGGCCGTTCGGCGTGCGCGGAACAGCTGATCCGCGATCCGGATACCGCGGCGGCCGGACAGATCCCAGCTGTTGCGGACCACTCGGCCGAATCGGTGCCGACGCCGCCCCGTGTCTCCGCGCCCCCGGAAAGCCGCGGTTCCGGTCGGTGCGCGGTGCCCTGCGACCAACCGGTGGTAGACGACCGAGCGAAGGTGTTCGACCGTACTCCGACGGCTGTCCCTCCCGACGGCTCGCACCCGCTGGCAGGATCGTCGGCATGGATGCGGTGCGTGACGCCTATGACGAGATAGCCGGGGAATACGCGGAATTCGCGCGCGGCGCGTTGGAGGGCAACCCGTTCGAACGCGCGCCGCTGGACGTGTTCGCCGAGTGCCTGGACGCGGGGCCGGTCGCGGACCTGGGCTGCGGGGAAGGCCGGATCACCGGATATCTGGCGAAGGCCGGACTGGACGTATTCGGGATCGACCTCTCGCCACGCATGATCGAGCTGGCGCGCGCGGGGCATCCAGGCGTGCGCTTCGACGTGGGTTCGCTGACGCGCACCGGGCTGCCGTCCGGAACGCTCGCCGGGCTCGTGGCCTGGTATTCGCTGATCCATCTGCCGCCGCAGCGCGTGCCGGGCGCGCTGGCGGAGTTCGCCCGGGTGCTCCGCGACGGCGGGCACGCTCTGCTGGGGTTCCAGGCCACCGAGGCCGACGGCGATCCGGTCGCCTTCGACCACGCGGTCGTCGAGGCGTACCGATGGTGGCCGGAGCGGTTGGGCGCAGCGGCCCGGGCGGCGGGGTTCGAGGTCCTGATGCACATGGTGCGGGCGCCTCGGCCGGGCGAACGTTTCGATCAGGCGAGCCTGTTGCTGCGCAAGCGGGTCCGCGGCGCGTGAGGCCGTCGCGTCCGGACCGGCGAGAAGAGAAATTGGGTATCCCGCGAGAAAACTAGAACATGTTACTGTCATTACATGGTGCACTCACCGGCCGCTCCCCGCGCCGCTCAGGCGAGGCGATGCTCGCGGTACGCGGGGGAATCGGTCGTTTCCGGTGTCATCGAGCCGTTCTCCACTGGAACACGAGACGGCGACTATGCAACCCGTTCTAGAGCATTCGCTGGCCGCTTGAGCGGTCCGCGAGACAGGTAAGGGAGACCAGCACCCGATGCGTACCGAAATCTGCGAGCGGCTGGGGATCGAGTTCCCCATCTTCGCCTTCACTCATTGCCGCGATGTGGCCGCCGCGGTCAGCAATGCCGGTGGCCTGGGCGTGCTCGGCGCGGTCGGCTTCACCGCCGAACAGCTGGAAGTGGAACTGGCCTGGCTCGACGAGCACGTCAACGGCGTCTACGGCGTCGACCTGGTGATCCCCTCCAAGTACGAGGGCAAAGGCATCGACGGGCTGAGCCCCGAAGAGCTCGAGTCCAAGCTCGCCGAGATGGTCCCGCAGGGCCACCGCGACTTCGCCGAGAAGATCCTCGCCGATCACGGGGTGCCGAAGCTGCCCGAGGGTGAGCACCACAATCAGCTGCTCGGCTGGACCGCGACCACCGCGGGTCCGCAGGTCGAGGTGATCCTGAAGCATCCGAAGGCCAAGCTGGTCGCCAACGCCCTGGGGACCCCGCCCGAAGATGTCGTGAAGCAGATCAAGGACTCGGGACGGCTGATCGGCGCGCTGTGCGGTTCGGTCAAGCACGCGCTCAAGCACAAGGAAGCCGGGCTGGACTTCGTGGTCTGCCAGGGCACCGAGGGCGGCGGACATTGCGGCGAGGTGTCGTCGATGGTGCTGTGGCCGCAGGTGATCGACGCGGTCGGCGACCTGCCGGTGCTGGCGGCAGGCGGCATCGGCGACGGGCGTCAGGTCGCGGCGGCGATGGCGATGGGCGCGGCGGGCGCGTGGACAGGCTCGATCTGGCTGACCGTCGAGGAGGCCAATGTGCCGCCCGCGCAGATGCAGACGCTCATCGACGCCTCCAGCCACGACACCGTGCGCTCGCGGGCGTGGACCGGCAAGCCGGCGCGCATGCTGCGCAACGAGTGGACCGAGGCGTGGGAGCAGCCCGAGAACCCCAGTCCGCTGCCGATGCCGCTGCAGATGATGGTCGCGCTCGACGGCGTCAAGCGCGGGCACCGGTACCCGGAGGCCGCCAAGGACGTGAACTTCAACCCGGTCGGTCAGGTGGTCGGGATGATGCAGAAGGTCGAGCGTTCCGCCGATGTGATGGAACGGCTGGTCAACCAGTACGTCGAGGCGTGCGAGCGGCTCAACAAGCTGAACAGCTGAGCCGGGTCACGACCGCCGGTGCTCGCGCATCCGCTGCTCGAGCACCGGATCGGTGATGCCGCCCGGACAGGCCAGCGCGTCGGCATCCCACCCGGCCAGTGCGCTGCCCTCGGTGTAGACCGTTTCGAAGAACTCGAGGGCCGCGCCGACCGGGTCGCCGGTCGCGCGGGCGGCGTCGTAGGCGTAGTACGCCGAGTGTCCGCTCCCCGAGGGCACCCAGCGGGCGCCCTCGGGTCGCAGCGGACGGTCGGTGAGGCCCGCGGGCTCGGGCGCGACGTAGGAGTAGAAGGTGGGTTCGGGGACTTTGTCGTCGCCGAACCAGAATCCGGCGCTGATGACCTCGCGGGAGTATGCCTCCCGCGTCACCGGGTCCACGGTGGTCGGCATGTCGACGCGGCGCTCGGAGAACCGCTGGACGGCCAGGTCGAAGGTGTGCCAGAACAGGTGGACCGGGCTGACCTTGCCCGAGAAGCCGGCGCTGAACTCCTCGAGGATGCGGCCGACCCGGCTCTGCACCGTGAAGGCCCGGCACACCTTGTCCGGGTCGTAGTCGGCGTGCTCGGTGTCCTCCTCGAACCAGCGCCCGGCGTCGGGCAGGTCGAAGGGATGCGGCTGGTGCATCACCAGGTCGATGCCCAAGTCGCCGAGGCCGCCCATCACGTCGGTGTAGAAGGCCGCGACGGATTTGCCCGGCAGGTCGAACTCCACTTGGACGCCCTCGTCGGTGGCGATGCGCAGCACGTGGTCGAAGAAATCGAAGGCGCAGGTGAACACCGGTCCGACGCGCGGGTCGCCGAGGGGGACGGTGGTCCAGCCGCGGGCGGTCAGGCGGAAGGTCATATGCCACCAGTGATTGCGGCGAATGCCCTTTTCCAGCGCGACCTTGCCGACGACCTGGGCGAACCGGTGCAGCGTCTCTTTCGTCGGCCGCCAGGACTCCAGCGGGATCGCGGGCAGCAGCTCCGCGGTGTCGACGGCGGGTGACTCGGGTACTGCCGACTCGGTCATAGGGCCACGGTACGACCGGCGCGGGTGGTATGCCAGCACCCCCGCCGCTCGGATCGCGAAGTCGCCACCCGAGCGGCCGGGGGTCCTCCGATCGCGGCGTGGTGCGGCTCGCCGCACGGCAGCAGCGCTAGCGGGCGAGACCGCCGAACCAGGTCTCCCAGGCCGGGGCGACCAGCGCGGCCATCGCCTCGTATCCGGCCGCACCGGGATGCGCGCCGTCACCCTCGCGGACTTCGCGCATCCACACCTCGTCCGCCGACAGCGCGGCCAGGACCGGCACGTACGGGACCGCGGCCGCCGCGCAACGCCGGGCGTACTCGGCGTCGAGGTCGCCGATGCGTGCGTTGTGGGCGTCCTCGGCCACCGGTGGCGGGCCGACCATCAGCGCGGCCCAGCCCCTGGCGGCCACCGCGTCGAGCATCCTGGTCAGCGCCGACGCCGACGCCGCGGGAGCGACGCGAGGTTCCCCGCCGGCCCAGGCGGTGTCGTTGGCTCCGAAGGAGAGCACCACCCCGGCGGTGACCCACTCGGGCAGGCGGGGTGCGCATTCGGCGATCAGGCGAGCCTCGATCTCGGGGGCCGTCTGGCCGCGGATGCCCAGGTTGTAGACGGTCAGTGGGATCTGCGGGCTCGCGGCGGCGGCCAGCCGTCCGGCCCAGCCCAGCCGACGCGGGTCACCCACCCCGGCAACGAAGGAGTCCCCGACGAAACACAGACGCAGATCCTCCACCATGGGTCCGATCCTTTCACGGCGCGTCCCGCGCCTGCATGGTTCGTCCCGTTGTTCGCACACCGCCGCCGGATTCGCCGCAGCGAACCGTTTCCGCACATCTACGCGTGCGAGGGCTTCACGACGGCCTTCTACGACCGGCTGCGCGCCGAGGCCGTGCTGGTCCGCGCAACCGCCATATCGTGAACGTCTCCGCACTCACCGGTTCCACGGTCATCGCGGGACACCCCCGGCTACGGTGCGGCGAGGGCGGCGCCGGATCGGTTCACCCGGCACCTGTCCGCCGAATACAGCGACTTCGGGGAGCGGCCGACGCGGTGGCCCCCGACCGCTTCCCCGAGCGGGTCCCGGTCGAGCAGGTGGTGCGCGCGATCGTCGAGCCCGACTCGGGCGAGATGACCGGCCGGGTGTCCGGTGGACGCCGGGCAGGCGGGCCGATGAGCCGACGGGGTGGCGTACCGGCCGGCACGTGGTTCTGGCAGTGTGATGACCGGCCGATGAGGCACCACGTGTCGACCAGCCCGCTGCGGCGTGTTGGTGCCGGCGGCCACGGCCGCCTGCTGCATACTCACCGAGCGTGCGATAGGGGCTGGTAGAACCAGCGCGAACCGATCCGAAAGTACCGATACGACATGCGACTCGACGGGCGGGAGATCCCGGTCACCGGGAGCCTGTTACAGCCGCTGGCCCGGCGGACGACCGACATCGTCCGGGTCATGCTCGCGTCGCTGGGTCTGGCGGTCGTGATCGCGGCATCGGTCATCACCCGGCCGGAGTGGCTGGCACTGGAACGCTCGGTCTCCGACATCGTCGGATTCCTCACCCCCGACCAATCCAATCTCGTCTACCTCATCTACGGCATCGCCATCCTCTTCCTGCCCTTCGCGATCCTCATCGAACTGATCATCGGCAGGCGATGGAAACTGCTGGCGGGCTACGGCGCGGCGGGCCTGCTGGCGGTGCTGCTGCTGTCGATCACCGGCAACGGGCTCTCCGCGCCGAAATGGCATCTGCAGGTCCCCGACCGGCTCGACACCTTCTTGTCGCAATTCCTCGACGACCCGCGCTGGATCGCGCTGCTGGCGGCGGTGCTGACCGTGTCGAGCCCGTGGCTGCCGAACAGACCGCGCCGGTGGTGGTGGTTCCTGCTGCTGGCGTTCGCGCCGATGCACCTGGTGGTCAGCACCGTTGTGCCCGCGCGCGCGATGTTCGGGCTCGCTGTCGGCTGGCTGGTCGGCGCGCTGATCGTCTGGGTGGTGGGCACGCCCGCGCTGGAGGTGCCGCTGGACGCGGCGGTGCGGGTGCTCGACCGCGAGGGCTACCGGGTCACCGGGTTCATCGTGCGCAGGCCGGCGGGTTCCGGTCCGCTGGTGCTGGCCGCCACCGTCGAGGGTCCCGAGCACGAACTCGTCGTCGAGATGTACGGCAAGCACCAGCGCAGTCACGGCACGCTACGCATGGTGTGGCGGTGGCTCACCTTCCGCAGCAGCGAGACCGCGCCGCTGCACGGATCGCTGCACCGCGCGGTGGAACACCGCGCGCTGGTGACCATCGCGGCCGGTCAGCTGGAACTGGCGGGCACCCGAGTGGTGCTGGTGACAGCGCTGGATCGCGGCTGGGTGCTCTACGCGCACACCGTCGCGGCCGGGCAAGGGATCGACACCACCGACGACGAGGTGCTGGCGAAGGTGTGGCAGGCGGTGGACGCGCTGCACGAAGGCCGTATCGCGCACGGCGATCTACGCCCGCAGGACGTCCGCGTCGACGACGGGCGCGTGCTGTTCACCGGCTTCGGCAGCGCCGAATTCGGCGCCAGCGACACCCAATTGCAGACCGACATCGCCCAACTGCTGGTCACCACCACGGCCACGCACGGCAAGGAGGCGGCGGTGCGGGCCGCCATCGAGACGCTG
The DNA here is from genome assembly GCF_015477835.1 of Nocardia higoensis. Lineage (NCBI taxonomy): Bacteria > Bacillati > Actinomycetota > Actinomycetes > Mycobacteriales > Nocardiaceae > Nocardia > Nocardia higoensis. Next base: position 330,251 of record NZ_JADLQN010000003.1, read on the forward strand.
GGCGAGGAAGCGATCCTGAGTTCCTCCCGCAGGCTCACCAAGTCCGCCATGCCCGCGGGACTGCGCGCGGCCATCCCCAAATGGGGGGACAGGGTCGCCGAGGCGCACGAGGAAGTGCGCAAGCAGACCGGCCAGGACAAGATCGAGGCCGACCAGATCACCCGGTTCTCCCGCAACCAGGTCATCCAGCTGGTCCTGCTGATCGCCCTGGTCTACGTGGCCTACCCGTTCATCAGCCAGGTGCCGACCTTCTTCAGCCAGTTGCGCACGGCCAACTGGTGGTGGGCACTGCTCGGGCTCACGGTGTCGTCGCTGACCTACATCGGCGCGGCATCGGCGCTGTGGGCGTGCGCTTCCCGGATGGTCCGGCTGCGCGATCTGATCATCATGCAGGTGGCCAACACCTTCGCCGCCACCACCACACCCGCGCGGGTGGGCGGTCTGGCGCTGAGCGTGCGGTTCCTGCAGAAGGGCGGGCTCGGCGCGGTGCGCGCCACCGCAGCGGTCGCGTTGCAGCAGGCGGTGCAGATCATCACGCACCTGAGCCTGCTGGTGCTGTTCAGTATCGTGGCGGGCACCTCGGCGGACCTGTCCCGCTTCGTGCCCGACCCGACGATCATCTATCTGGCCGCGGGCGTGGGCGTGGGCATCATCGGCACCTTCATGTTCGTGCCGACACTGCGCCGCTGGCTCAACACCTCGGTGCGTCCGCAGCTGCAGGAGGTGCTCGGCGAACTCGCCGACCTCGCGCGCGACCCGCAACGCTTCGCGATCATCCTCGCGGGCTCCGCGGCGATCATCCTCGGTATGGCGGGCTCGCTGTGGGCCAGCGTCCAAGCCTTCGGCGGGGGAACGACTTTCGTCACAGTGACCATCGTGACCATGATCGGCGGCACGCTGGCCTCGGCCGCGCCGACACCGGGCGGTGTGGGCGCGGTCGAGGCCGCGCTCATCGGCGGTCTGGCCGCCTTCGGACTGCCCGCGAGCATCGCGGTGCCCTCCGTGCTGCTCTACCGCGTGCTGACCTGCTGGCTGCCGGTCTTCTGCGGCTGGTTCCTGATGCGCTGGATGACCGAGCGCGACATGATCTGAGCGAGCGCCGGTGGCCGACCTGTCGGTCGAGTCGGACGGGCAGGTCGGAACCGGCCCGGTGAGGTCGGTCAGCCAGGGCAGGCGAGTCGGCTGGGCAGGCGAGCAGATGACTCAGCCGGGCCGCGCTACGGGTGGCCGATGCGGTCGCTACCCGGAACGATTCGGCTTGCGGGCGGTCAGTATTCCGGTGGACGGGGTGATCGAGTCGAACTCGATCGAGGTGAACCCCAAGCGTGCCAGATCGGGCCGGTAGCGCCTGATATCGACAGCCGCAAGCGGATCGATCCGCGCTGTCGCCGCGTCGCCGGCACCAATGGCAATGCCGTCGCTACGCACGGCAGAGTCGTCGCCACGCACGGCGGGGTCGTCGCCACGCACGGCGGGGTCGTCGCCACGCACGGCGGGGTCGTCGCCACGCACGGCGGGGTCGTCGCCACGCGCGGCGGGGTCGTCGCCGCGCGCAGTAGTGCGGCTGTCATCGCGCGCGGCGGTGCGGGCGTCGATACCCGCCGTGGTGCGGGCGTCCTCGCGCCGACCGTCCCGTTCTCCGGTGCGGCGCGCCGCGGAGCGCGACATGATGCGGATCAGGGTCGGCAGGACCGGTCCGCTGGGGTGGGTGTCGGCCAGCAGCAGGGTGCCGCCGGGGCGCAGGATCCGGTACATGTTCGCCAGCGCGTCGGCGCGACGGGCCGCGGGGATGTGGTGCATGACGAAGGTCGAGGTGATGACGTCGATCGAGGCGTCGGGCACCGCCAGATCCTGGGCCGCGCCGACCTCGAAGCGGCACTGCGGACGGGCGCGGGCAGCGGCGTACTCGACCATCTGCGGTGCGGCGTCGACGCCGAGGACGCTGCCGTGCGGGCCGACCCGGTCAGCCAGTGCCGCGACCAGATCACCTGGCCCGCAACCGATGTCGAGAGCGTCCGCGCCAGGCGACGCCCCGGTGCGGGCGGCGAGTTCGGCGTACAGGGCGCGGGTGCGTCGCAGGAGCAGCACGGCGCGCAACCGGCGGTAGGCGCGCGGACGGGTGATCAGGATGCCGATCTCGTCGTCGGGAAGTTCTTCGGACAGTTGTTTGTTTCCGGACATATGTTCATGTTCGGCGGCGACCTCGGGCGAGACCAGGCGCGGTTTCCCCTGGTTTGTCCGTTTCCGGACACCCGCGCGTGGATTGTCCGCCGGTCCGGCGCGCGCGAGCCCGCGAACAGCGGCACAGTGGTACCGCACCACCGGGATCCGGGCAGTTGTTCCTTCTCCGAGGAGAGCACCAGAATGACCGAACACGTCGACCGGCGGGTCCGGCGGACGAGAGCGCAGTTGCACCGGGCGCTGATCGAACTGATGCTCGAGCGCGACTACGCGCGAATCAGTGTGCGCGACATCCTCGATCGCGCCGACATCGGCCGGTCCACCTTCTACACGCACTTCCGCGACAAGGACGATCTGCTGCTGGTCAGCAGTATCGAGTATGTGCGCGCGGCGATTTCGGCCCCGCTGCCGCCCGATCCGGATGCACCGCCGGAGACCGAACGGCTCGCGCCCATCCATCGCCTGTTCGTGCTGGCCGAACAGCATCCCGACGTGTATGGGGCGCTGCTGGGCCGTTCGGCGGGTGGGGTGGTGCTGCGGGCCACGCGCGGGGTGGTCGGCAGGTTGCTCACCGAGCAGTTGGCGGGCCGATTGGCCGTCGGCGAAGACGAATTCGACACCACCATCACATTTCTGTCCTGGGGTGTGACCGGATTGCTGGCCTCCATCGCCGAATCGGGCGGGACGCTGACGGCGCGCGCCGCCTACGACACCGTCACCGGTCTCCTTGGCGAGCACGGGTCGGACGCTACCGAGGTGGACGAGCCGCACACCGACGACAGCGCCGTCGAGAACGGCGACTCACCGGGGGAGGACAGCAACGCGGGGAACGACAACACCCTGTCAACAACGATGCCCCCGGAAACGGCGACGGCGCGGACGGGTGAGGCCCACCAAGGGGACCCCACTCGTCCGCGCCGAGCGCGCTGATCGGTGTCCCAGTTCACCGATCAGCGGGTAGGGCAGACGCTCGGGTGAGCACTGCTCAGGACGCGAAATCCTTGCGCAGCTGCACCTTCACGACCTTGCCGCTGGCGTTGCGGGGCAACTCGGCGAGCACCACGAGATCCTTGGGGTGCTTGTAGCGGGCCAGGTTCTCGTTCAAGAAGGGTTCGAGTTCCTCGAGGGTCAGCTCGTCCTCGGGGTCGTTGAGCGCGACGATCGCGACCGGCACCTCGCCCCACTTGTCGTGCGAACGCCCGATCACGGCGGCCTCACGGACCTTCGGGTGGCTGAAGAGCACGTTCTCCACCTCGGCGCAGTAGATGTTCTCACCGCCGGAGATGATCATGTCCTTCTTGCGGTCCACGACGTAGATGAAGCCCTCTTCGTCGGTGCGGACCAGGTCGCCGGAGTGGAACCAGCCACCCTGGAAGGCGTCGGCGGTGGCTTCCGGCTTGTTCCAGTAGCCCTGCATGAGGGTCGGGCCGCGGTAGACGATCTCACCGACCTCGCCGGGGGCGACGTCGTTCATCTCGTCGTCGACGATGCGCACCTGGATGGTCGGGATCGGCTTGCCCACCGAACCGAGCTTGCGCAGCGCGTCCTTGCCCTCGAGCACGCAGGTGATCGGCGACATCTCGGTCTGGCCGAACACCGCGACGTTCTGGGCGTTCGGGAAGGCCTCGGCCATCGCGCGCAGCACCGAGTCCGAGGCCGGGGCGGCGCCCCAGCTCAGCATCTTCAGGGCCAGCTTGCGGTCCTTCAGAGTGGGATCGGCGCAGATGATCTGCCACTGGGCCGGCACACAGAACGCGGTGGTGGCCTGCTCGGCTTCCACGGCGTCGAGGAACTCGGTCGCGTCGAAGGCGCCGAGCGGGTGCAGCACGGTCTTGGCGCCGAGCATGAAGTACGGCGCGAGGCTGCCGAGGCCGGCGATGTGGAACAGCGGCGAGGTGCAGAACCCGATCGAGTCGGGATCGATCTCCATGGCGCGGATGCAGGTCAGCGCCTGGGCGTTCATGTTCTCGTGGGTGAGCACCGCGCCCTTCGGGCTGCCGGTGGTGCCGGAGGTGTACATGATCAGCGAGGGGGTGTCCTCGGGGATGTCCAGCGGCGTGTGCGGCTCGCCTTCTTCGGCGATGGCGTCGTCGTAGCCGAGCACACCCTCTGCGCTCTTGCCGTTGATGACAACGAAGGTCTCGAGGGCCGGGGCCTGCGCGCGCACGGCGGCGGCCAGCGGCTGCAGCACGGAGTCGGAGACGATCGCCTTGGCGCCGCTGTCGCCGACGATGTAGGCGACCTCGGGCGGGGTGAGGCGGAAGTTGACCGGCACCGCGATCGCGCCGAGGGCGGTGATGCCGAAGACCGCTTCGATGTACTCGGGGTAGTTCAGCGCCAGGATGAGCACGCGGTCACCGAAGCCGACGCCGCGGCGGGCCAGCGCGTCGGCGAACTTCTCCGAGCGCTCGTGCAGCTGCTTCCACGTGGTGTCGACACCTTTGAACCGCAGCGCCACGTTGTCGGGCCGCATGAGCGCATGCGTAGCGAGCTGGTTGTTCCAGTGATTGCGCCGCGAGCGGATCGGCTCCTCGAGCGCCTGTGCACCAGTGGTCATACCACGTACTCCTTCTCGGACCGTCCGCTGCGCAGCCGGGTGGCGGGCATCGTCGACGGGCTGAACTGAGACGAGAATAACAACTAACTTATCGGGACGGCAAGGTGTCTCGAGATGAATCGAGGTTAATCGTCTCGATAGCACGACCGTACTAATTCGACGCCATCAACCAGCAGAAATGAACTCCATTTCTCCTCGAATCGGACATCGATCAGGCCATCTTTGTGGACTGACTATGCGAATCTCGGCTCACTTACCGCTTGAATGCCGATAGCCGGTCGTGTCACCATCGTGGCGGCAGGGCGGACTGGCACGCCCGCGCGAGACATAGGAGAAGCGCAATGCTGCGTACCAGGTTCACCGAGGAATTCGGCATCGAACACCCCATCGTGCAGGGCGGCATGATGTGGGTCGGCCGAGCCGAACTCGTCGCCGCGGTCGCGAACGCCGGCGGTCTCGGCTTCATCACCGCTCTGACCCAGCCCAGCCCCGAGGAGCTGCGCAAGGAGATCGAGCGCACCAGGGAGCTGACCGACAAGCCGTTCGGCGTCAACGTCACGATCCTGCCCTCGATCAACCCCCCGCCCTACGCCGAATACGTGCAGGCCATCATCGAGTCCGGCATCAAGATCGTCGAGACCGCGGGCAGCAACCCCGAGCCCTTCCTGCCGTACTACAAGGAAGCCGGCGTCAAGGTGCTGCACAAGTGCACCAGCGTGCGGCACGCCCTCAAGGCCCAGAAGATCGGCGTCGACGGCGTCAGCATCGACGGCTTCGAGTGCGCGGGCCACCCCGGCGAGGACGACATCCCCGGCCTGATCCTGATCCCGGCCGCTGCCCAGGCGCTGGAGATCCCGATCATCGCCTCCGGCGGCATCGCGGACGCCCGCGGTCTGGTCGCCGCGCTGGCCCTCGGCGCCGACGGCGTGAACATGGGCACCCGCTTCCTGTGCACCCAGGAATCCGGCATCGCGCAGCAGGTCAAGGAACAGATCGTCGCCAACAGCGAGCTGGACACCCAGCTGATCTTCCGCACCATGCGCAACACGGCGCGCGTCGCCGACAACGAGATCAGCCGCAAGGTGGTCGAGATCGAGAAGGCGGGCGGCAAGTTCGAGGACGTGCGCGAGCTCGTCGCCGGCGCCCGTGGCCGCCGGGTCTTCGAGGAAGGCGATCTGGACGCGGGCATCTGGACGGCGGGCCTGGCCCAGGGCCTGATCCACGACATCCCGACCTGCGCCGAGCTGATCAGCCGGATGGTCGGCGAGGCCGAGGACATCATCCAGCAGCGTCTGGCCGACTTCGTCGTCGCCTGACGAAGACTCGCCTCACCGCCGCCCGCGTCCTGGACGTGGGCGGCGGTTGTCGTCTCGCCGGGCCGCGCGTGCACGCTCGGACGAGTGCGGGCGGACCGGTCCCCGGCGCGGGGGACCAGCACAGGTACGACGACCAGCCCCGAAGACGTCCAACAAGCCCGGCCACCCCGACCAGGCCAGACCCGACCACCAGCCCCGACGTCCGTCCGGTCGCGACCCGACCCGTCCGGGCACGGCTCGTCCGGGCACGGCTCGTCCGGGCACGGCTCGTCCGGGCACGGCTCGTCCGGGCACGGCTCGACCGGACACGGCTCGACCGGACACGGGTCGACCTGTCCAGGCGCGAGCGACTGGACCCGGCAACCAGACCCGAGCGCGCGCCTAGACCCGCGCGCGGGCGGCGATGGCGGCGTGGTCGTGGGCCGCGATCACCTCGATGCCCTCGGGCAGCGCGTGCAGCCGGTGGATGGTGGCGAAGGCCGCGTCGCGATCGGCGTCGAAGAGCGCACCGGGCATCGGCGCTTTCTCGCGGAGCAGCCGGATCTGCAGGTTGCCCCACACCGCGTCGCCCGCCAACAGCACCCGGGTGCCGTCGTCGACGGCGAGCAGCACGCCGATGCTGCCTGGTGTGTGCCCGGCGAGGTCGAGCAACAGTACCGAGCCGTCACCGAACAAGTCCGTGCTTCGTTCGAAGCCGAGCACCGGTGGGCCGTCCAGTTCGAAGAGGTCGAACTCCCGGCCGAGCAGTGGGCCGCGCGCGACACCGAGCGGGGCCTGCGAACCTGCCATCGCCCAGTCGTATTCGACGGCGGGCAGGCGTACCGGCACCGAGCCGGGCAGGTCGAGCAGGCCCGCCACATGATCCCAGTGCAGGTGGGTCGGTACGACGAATTCGATGTCGGCGCCGGTCAGGCCGTGTCCCTCGAGCGCGTCGGCCAGGCCGCGCACCGGCTTGTCCGGCGCGACCAGCAGCGGCACCGGGAACGGAAGCTCCGGCAGCACCCGGCGGTGCGGGGTCGAGCACATGGCCGGGTCGATCAGGAACCGCGCGCGGGGGTGCTCGACCAGGAAGGATGCGTAGCTCATCGGATACTTGCGTAAGCTGCGATGGCCTTCGGCGAGGAGGATCTCCGGAGCCGACGTGCGCGCCTGGGCCAGCACCGTCAGCCGCACGGCTCGGGTGGCAGGCGGCGGATCGGTCACCTCGAGACGGGCCAGCAGGTCGGTGTCGGGGCGGCGGGGTCGCAGCAGCCGGGGTGGTGTCGCGGCCAGCGCGGTGCAACAGCGCAACAGCGTCGGCAGCACCGGAGTCCGTTCGCCGCGCGGAGCGAGCTGGGTATCGGGCATCCGCCCGACGGTAGGCGATGAGCGCGTCTCGCGGTAGCGCCGAACGGGATCGCCGGCACGACACGCTGAGTGGTCCCGCCGCGGCGGCGTGTCACGAAATGGCAACGGGCACAATGAAAGACGTGTGCCGACAGGTCCGCGGATACGGCATAATCGCGGGTGGAACCGTCCGCGGGCCCGCGGGCCCGCGACGGGGAGGGAGGACGCGATGCGGCCGAGTCCGGTAGGCGGGCCAGGCGATACCTGCAGCCGCGGTCGCACTGGTGTGCCGACCGCTGCCCCGGCGTCACCGCATTCGCCGTGTCATTGTTGCCCACCTGTGGTCCGCGCGCTACCCATGGTCCGCACGATGCGATGACCGACATCCACCCCACTCCGCCCCGGCGTTCCCCGGTGGCCGTCATCGGCATGAGCTGCCGCCTGCCCGCCGCGGCGGATCTCGACGAGTTCCGGCAGAGGTCACACCGCGCCGCCTCGTACGCACCGGCCGCCGCGCCCCCTATCGACGGCTCACCCGGTGGATCCGACATCGGGCTGTTCGACAGCGCCTGGTTCGGCCTGCCCGACGCCGAGGCCGCCGTCCTCGATCCCCGACAGCGCGTGGCGCTCGAGGCGGTGATCGAGGCCATCGACGACGCGGGTATCGGATACCGGATGCGCGGCTCGGGCGCCGCAGTCGTCGTCGCGGTCGGCGCGGCGCCGGGATACCGACGCGGGCGCCCGAGCGGCGATATCGCTCAGCGGATCTCGCACGTGCTCGGCCTGCACGGCCCCGATGCGACATCGGAGAACTCCGACGGCGCACCCGACTGGGCCGAAGCCGTCTCGCGCGCCTTCGAGGACGCGTCCGTACCGTTCGTGATCGTCGCCGGGATCGATGTCGAAATCGTCAGGGGCGATTTCGGCATCGCGGGGGGCGACATCTCGGGCGGCGACATTGCTGAAGGCGACATCTCAGGTGGCGACATCTCAGGTGGCGACATTCGCGGGAGCGACATTCGCGGGAGCGACATTCGCGGGAGCGACATTCGCGGGAGCGACATTCGCGGGAGCGACATTGGCGGGAGCGACATTGCCGGTGGCGGAAACACCGGGGCCGATATCGCCGGGGTAGAAGTAGAAGTCGCCTCTGAAGCGGGTGCCGGTGGCGGAATCGGCGGTTCCTCGCGCACCGGTGCGGTGGCCGAGGTACGGCGGGTCGCGAAAGACCGCCCCAGGCGCGGTGGCGTTGCGGCGTCCCCCGCAAGTGCGTCACCGCTGCCCGATCGGCCCGACGCCGTGCCGAGGAGCGACATCCGCTGGCGGGCGGGCTGTGGTGTGCTGATCCTGCAACGGCTCGCCGACGCGGTGCGTACCGGGAGCCGGGTATACGCCGAGATCGACTTCGCGGCAGCGGATCCGCGTGGGCAGGGCATACGGCCGTCCGATGTCGCGGGTGCCCACGAACGCGGGCCCGTCGACGCATCTCGGCAGCGCGGCGCGCCCGGATACGGCGCGAACGGTCGACTCGCGGGCGGCTCGCTGCCGGCAACCGCATCGAGGCCCCCGAGCGCATCCGTGACCGCGAATTGCTCAGGGCCTGCCAGCACCTCACGGTCCGCGGGCAGCGTTCCCCTGCGGGCAGGCGAACGGCACCCAGGCGACGCCCATCCCGCGACAGACGCCCGGCATGCCAGCGTATCGCCGCCCACGCGGGGGTCGGTCCCCGCACATGTGACGATGCCCGCGACCCGGTCGGTGATGTCGGTGATCGAGCGGGTGTGCGCACTCGCCGACGGGGCGCGTACGTGGCCGACCGATGACACGTCGGACCGGCCCGGGACCGAGCCGGGCATGTTCATGCCAGGCGCGTCCGTGCCGGGCACATCCCGACCAGCCGCAACCGGACCAGGCACATCCGGACCAACCGCATCCCGACCAACCGCATCGGGGCCAGACGCAACCGGACCAGGCACATCCGGACCAGGCACATCCCGACCAACCGCATCGGGGCCAGACGCAACCGGACCAGGCACATCCGGACCAGGCACATCCCGACCAGGCACATCGATGCGGGTCGGACCGCTCGTTGTAGGGCCCGCGTGTGTCGGGCGGTCTGTGCGAACGATGGAACTGCCTGTGCTGATCACTGTGACCGGCCGCGACGCCGGTGAGTTCGGGAACGCGGCGATGCGGCTGGTCCACTACCTGCGCTATGCCGCGCCCGAGGGCGATCGCGCCGCCGAGTCCGCGGCGTTACACGCACTCTCCGCCGCGACCACCCGCTCGATCCCGATGGCCACGCGGGGCGCGGTGCTGGCCGCGGACGCGACGCACGCACGGGACCGGTTGCGGGCGCTCGCACAGGGCGAGCTCGGTGCGGGCATCGTCGGTCCGCGCACGCCGCGGCGGCGCGACCGGGTGCTGTTCCTGTTCACCGGCACCGCCGAGCGGCCGGCCAGGTTGGGGCGGGCGCTCGCCGCCCGGTATCCGGTGTTCGCGGCGGCACTGAACGAGATCGCCGACGCGGTGGTCACAGCGGGCGGTCCGCGAATCTGGACGCCGCGCTTCGGTTTTCATCCCCCAGCGACCGGATGCGCCGAGCGCGAACTCGGGCTGCTGGCGGGTTTCGTCCATCAAGTCGCGCTCGCACGACTTGTCGAATCCTGGGGCGTTCGACCGGACGCGGTGTGCGGGTACGGGTTCGGGGAGGTCGCCGCCGCGGTGGTCGCCGGAATGCTGACCGAGGCGGATGCGGCGCGACTTGCGGTCCTGCGGGCCCGGGCTGCCGCCGCCGCGCCGCCGGACGAGCGGGTCAGCGCACTGGTGAGCGCTGGTCCCGATGAGCTGGCGCGGCTGATCGAGCCGCTGCGACCGGCGGTCACCGTCGCCGCGATGCACGGCCCGCGCTCGATCCTGCTTCGCGGTGAGCTGCGCCAAATGGAGACCATCGCGCGCCGTGCGGAGCGGCGCGGCCTACAGGTCACGCTTGTCCGACGCACCGGCTTCGACTCGGTGATTCCGATGCCACCCTACCCGGATGGGCTTGCAGCACAGCCGAGTACGTGTGGCCCTCGGACATGTACGGGCGACGCGCAGACGAACACGGGCTACCCACAGGCGAACGCAGGCCACGCACAGGCGAGCACGGGCAGCATTCGGACGAACGCGGGCGGGGCACAGGCGACCCGCAGTGCCGACCGAACCGACGATGGGCTCACCCACCCGGCCCAATGGGGGATCGCCACGCCTCGACTGCCGTTCTACTCCACCGTCCAGGCAGGACGAGTGTTTTCGTCGGAGGTGCCGGACACCCGCTACTGGACCACGGACGTCGGCGGCGCCGTACAGTTGGCGGCCGCACTGGAACGGGCGGCGAGGGACGGCGCCGGGACAGTACTCGAGTTCGCGGCACATCCGGTTCTCACCAGCGACCTTCGGGAGTATCCGGAGTTCCGGGATTCGGCCCACCCCGTCGGCGACCGCGACGACGAGGTGAGCGCGCTGCTGCTCGCGCTCGCCGAACTGTATGCCGACGGCCGGTTCGTGGAGTGGTCCGCTCAGGGGCCGTTCACCGGGGCCGCCCCGCGGCGGCGGTGGCGGCGCACGCCGGTCCGGTCACCGCTGCCGCTCCTCACCGACTGTGCCGCCGCCACGGATGCCGGGGAGTCCGGCGAGCACGCGCTCGGCGCGATCGCGCTCGTGCCCACCGGCTACTGGGTGCGCGCCGTGTTGCGCTTGGCCGCACCGGCCGAGATGATGACCGATTTCGTCGTGCACGAACGGCTCGCCCCGGACAGGCTCGGCGCCGTCGACTGCCGCGACGACGGTCCGGCCGGCATACGCGCCTATATCGAGGACGTGACCGTGGTGTCGGCGCGTCCGATGTCGGGTCCCGCGCCCGCCGACATCGTGGACTGGATGCGGGTGGTCGATACCGGCCGCTCGGCCCGGCATCGCATGCGCGAACTCGGCGGCGCGAACTTCTACACGATGCTGCGCAGGCACCGGCTGGAATACGGTCCGCGCCGGCGCGTGCTCGGCCGACTGGAGGTCGGCGGGGGCCACGCCTTCGGCACTGTGGAAACCGTTGCGGCGAGCGTGGTCTCGATCGTCGAGGGATGCGTGCACCTTCTGGTCGCAGCCGCCCCGGAGTATCTGTCGGATCGGACCTACCCGAGCGTGCCCGCCATCTCCGCGGTGTGGGTGGGTACGGGCGCCGAGCGGCTGATCGCGCGCGCGTATGCCACCGTGCGCGAACGCGGGCCCGACACCGTGACCGGCGATGTCGTCGGCACCGACGACGAGGGGGTGCCGGTGCTGGCACTGTCGGGGGTGCGGATCGTCTTCGCCGAACGCGATGCGGCCTCCGAGGACGGACAGGCCGAGATCGCGCCGTTCCGTACCCAGGTCTGGCTGCCCGCGACGACCGGCACGCACGGTACCCCGCCGTCTCGGCTTCGGCGGCTGCTGGTCGTCGGCGCCTCGGAAACTGCCACACGCCTGGCTCTTTCGACGGACTCGACCGTCCCCACCGAACACGTCGCGACGGCGCCCGACGCTGCGGACGAGGCGGTGTGGGCAGCCGCCGAGGCCGGGGATCCGACCACCGGGATCGTGCTGGTCTGGCCGGACAGCGATGAACCCCACCCCGCTGCCGCCCTCGCCCGCGCCCATGAGGTCCTCACCCGCGCCGCAACCGCGGCCGGAACGGCGGGCCTGACCGTCGTGCTGCCCCGTCGGGCCCTGCGCGGCAGCGGTGGTGCGGCGACCGCCTGGGGCGTGGCCGCACTGACCCGCACGCTTCGCCTGGAGTCGCGGCGGCGCGTCCGGGTGATCTGGGCCGATGCCGATCCGCGCGCCTTGGGAATGCTCGCCGACCTGGTGACGATCGACGCGTCCGGCAGGCGCACAGGGACGCCGATGGTCGACACACAGTACGCCGAAACGCCTGATTCCCCGCAGAATTCGCGGTCCGGCACATCGGCGCCGAGCGAACCTCCACCGATCGCGCCGCGGCCGGACGACACGTCGCCGCAAGACTTGCCACTGAACGAGACGACGCCGCACGACACGATGCCGAACGCCGCAGTGCCGCACGACCTGGTGCCGAGCGAGAGCGAGTCGGTGCCGAACCAGTCGGGGACCGATGTGTTGTGGGCGGACGACCTGCGGGTAGGCGCCGACGGGCTGGCCGTGCGCCGGTTCCGGCAGGCTCCGGCCGTCACCTCGCCCGCCCCGCCGATCGACCCGGGCGGCACCTACGTCGTGACCGGCGGCCTGGGGCGACGCGGCGCGGTCGCGGTGCGGTGGTTGCTCGACGCGGGCGCCCACGATGTCGTCGTCCTGACCCGCGATCCGCGCCCGGTCCCCGGGCCGCTCGACGGCCTGGAAGACCGGTTCGTGGTGGTGCGCTGCGACGTGGCCGACCGGGCCGAACTGGCGAGCGCGCTGGACGACATCCGCGAATACGGCTCGACCATCCGGGGCGTGGTGCACGCCGCGGAGGATTTCGAGCAGGCCGGATTCGCCACGGTGACTCCTGAGCACCTGGCACGACTCTTCGCGCCGAAGGCGCAGGCCGCGCGCTGGCTGCTCGAACTCACTGCGGCGGACCCGATCGATTTCGTGCTGCTGTTCTCCTCGGCGGCCGGTGCGCTCGGCGCGCAGAACCAGGCTGCCTACGCCGCGGCATCGGCGGCCGTGGACGCGCTGGCGGCCGGGGCACGTCGAAGACGGGTGCTCGCCTTGGGCTGGGAGATCCGCCGATCCGGCGGCGAAACGGCGATCACCGACAGCGACCCGGCGCAGGTGGCTCATGGCGCGCACGTTCTGACCCAGGCATTGCGCAGCGGAGCACCGCATCTTCTGGTGAGCGACGAGACCGGCTCGGGTACGTGAGCACGGACGGCTCGGCTGATCACGCGGCTCAGTTCTCGTCGCGACCGAGCAACCGATCCGTCTCGCGGCGTTCGCGTTTGGTCGGGCGACCGGACCCTCGATCGCGCCGCGGCATGGCGGCGAGCAGTTCTTTCGAGGGCGGTGGCGGACTGCGGTCGATCAGGCATTGAGCGGCGATCGGAGCGCCGACCCGTTTGGTGACGATCCGCTCCACGACGACGATGCGCTCGAGGCCGCCGACGCGGATACGCACCTCGTCACCGGGACGGACGGGTTGAGCCGGTTTCGCGGTGGCTCCGTTGACTCGGACGTGGCCACCACGGCAGGCCTCGGCCGCCGCCGAGCGAGTGGGGAACAGCCGCACCGACCATGTCCAGGAATCCACCCTGGCCTGTGTCGGTGCGCTCTGCTCTCGCTGCGGCATCCGTACCTGTGGGCTGCCGGTGATCAGTCCGCGATGCGGCGGGCGGTGACGATCATGTCGGGGCGCAGCGGGGTGTAGGACACCGGCTGGCCGGACTGGACCGCGTTCAGCAGCTTGCCGTCGCCCGCGTACAGGCCGACGTGGCCGCCGCCGTTGGTCACGACGATGTCGCCGGGACGCAGCTCCTCGAACGACACCGGAGCGCCGACGTGCGACTGCTCGAAGCTGGTACGGGGAAGCTCGATTCCGGCCTGCCGGTAGGCCCACTTGACCAGACCCGAGCAGTCGAAGCTGGACGGGCCCGCCGCGCCCCAGGAGTACATGGCGCCGACCTTGGTCTTGGCGGCGTCGAGGGCGATGTCACCGATGCTCGTCTGCTGGACGAACGGCGCCGAGGGCATCGTGAACTGGGGAAGTTGCGGCGCGGCCAGCGGCGCACCCGGCGCGGCCAGGGCCTGCTGAAGCTGCTGCTCGAGCTGCTCGACGGGCTGCTCGAACTCCTGCGGCACCGGGACGTCGAAGTCGCCGAGGCCAGGAATGTTGATGGTGGCGGCCATGGCAGGGATGGCGGGCATCGCGCCGGTGGCGGCGACCGCACCCATGACAAGAGCACCCTTCACGGAATTCGGCACGCGCGATTCCCGCTGCAAGCTGTGTTTACCCACCGACCTGAGTCTCCGATCGTTTCCTGCATTCCCCGCCGACCGGATCACCGTCGGGCTCGGGGCGAATACTGAAGCCCCGCACCTCGATCGCGGTGGGCCCGGCACGACAGCCGGTACACGGTGGCCCCGACAGCCGATAAGGCGGGTGACCCAGTGGCGCCCTCCTCTTACGAAGTGACACCCTCCACTAAGTCACGAGAAGATTACGATGCCCGACGGCGCTTGTCCAGCGGAGCGGGGTAGTGTTTCCGCGCTTTCGACAATCCCGGGCCGCTCGGCTACGGCATCTGATGCCCCGCCCCGGGTGCGCCCGCCGAAGCGCGCTCGAGCTCGTCGATGCGCCGCCGGGCGTCGGCCAGCTCCAGTTCGACCTGGGCGAGCGCCTCGACCAGCGGGCCGATGGCCATATCGGCGATCAGCTCCGGGCCTACGCCTCGGTGTCGGAGCGCCCCGAGCAGGGCGGCCTTGATCACCCGCGCCCGGCGCGCACCCACGGGCACCCGCCATTCCTCGATCATCTCGGCGGCGTCATGCCGCGCCATCTCGTCGTCGACGGATTCTGCGTGGACGAATTCCTCGTCCTCGTACACGGATTCCTCGAACATGTGCCTCCGATCGGCGCGGCGGTACCTGGTGTCGGGGACGACAAGGACAAGATAGCGAAATCTACGACTTGCCGAATACTTCGGAAGATTTCGCTGTTCGCACGCGCTACGGTGTCGGGGCATGGACCCCGTGCGCAACCCGTATGCACCAGGAGCCGGCCAACGCCCGCCCGAGCTCGCCGGGCGCGACAAGCAGTTGCAGGCCTTCGACATCGTGCTGGAACGGGTCGCGCGCGGCAGGCCGGAACGCAGTGTCGTGCTCACCGGACTGCGCGGCGTCGGCAAGACGGTGTTGCTCAATCAGCTTCGCTCGGCGGCGATCTCGCGCGGGTGGGGCACCGGCAAGATCGAGGCCAGGCCCGATCAGGAGTTGCGCAGACCGCTGTCCTCGGCGCTGCACATGGCGACCAGGGCGGTGGCCATGTCGCACCGCAATCCCGAGCGGGTGGACGACTTCCTCGGCATTCTCAAGGCTTTCGCCTTGCGCGCCACCGCCGACAAGGGGATGCGCGATCGCTGGCAGCCGGGCATCGACGTGCCCGCGGTGGCGGGCCGGGCCGATTCCGGCGACATCGAAATCGATCTGGTAGAGCTGCTCGAGGAGGCCGCGGCACTGGCCGGTGACATCGGCGTGGGGATGGCGATCTTCATCGATGAGATGCAGGATCTGGGGCCCGCCGACATCTCCGCCATCTGCGGCGCCTGCCACGCACTCAGCCAGGATGCCGCGCCGCTGATCGTGGTCGGCGCGGGCCTGCCGCACCTGCCCGCCGTGCTCTCGGCCTCCAAGAGTTACTCCGAGCGGCTGTTCAGCTATCACCGCATCGATCGGCTGGACCGCGAATCCGCCGACCAGGCCCTGCTCGCGCCCGCCGAGCGCGAAGAGGTGAAGTTCACCGAGGAGGCGCTGGAAGCGTTGTACCGCAAGGCCGACGGCTATCCGTATTTCGTGCAGGCCTACGGCAAGGCGACCTGGGATCAGGCGCCGGAGAGCCCGATCACCGCCGAGGACGTCGAGGTCGCCGCCCCCGCGGCCGAGGAAGAGCTGGCGGTCGGGTTCTTCGGCTCCCGCTACGAACGCGCCACCCCGGCCGAACGCGAGTACATGCGCGCGATGGCCGACCTGTCCGGTGACGACGGTCCGGTGGCGACCGCGGCGGTGGCCGCCGAACTGGGTCGCAAGCCCGCCTCGCTGTCCCCGGCCCGCGACGGGCTGATCAAGAAGGGGCTGATCTACTCCGCCGAGCGCGGCACCATCGGCTTCACCGTCCCGCATTTCGGCCGCTACCTGCGCGGCGTGTGAATCCGAGTCGAACAGGCGGTCTCGAACAGGATTACGGGCCGAACCACTCGGCCGGTCGCGACGATACTGATCCACCAGTGGAATATTCGGCTTGCTAGCGAAATCGCTAGATATCGGCAGACAATGCCATCCGAGCCCTAGGCGAGGACTTTCTAATGATGTCTAGGTTCTACTCCAGATATCCGTAGAGAACGCGATCGAACCGGAGAGCCCCACCCGCAGACAGCGGGTCGGGATCGGTTGCGCATCATGTGCGTAACAGCCGGTTAGAGCGGCTAACGGGACGGCAATGGATATCGACATCCCGGCACACCGCCCCACCCCGGGGGCTCACGCCACTGGGAGATCGCATGTTCGTATTCCGCACCGGCGCATCACGGACCGCCTCCTCCGACGCCGCCCTCGGCGCCGCATCCTTCGGCACCGCCGCCGCGCCCGATCTCTCCCGCGCCGCCGAGACCGCCCCCGCCCGCGCCGTGGAGACCGCCCCCACCCGCGCCGTGGAGACCGCCCCCGCCCGCGCCGCCCTTGACCCGGACAGCAGGCTCGTCACGGTCCGCGCCGACGACGGGGTCGCGCTCGCGGCGCGGGTGTTCGGCCCCGATAGCGCGCCGCTGACGCTGGTCTTCGCCCACGGCCACTGCCTGCACACGCAGTCGTGGTCGCTGCTGTGCGCGCGACTACGAGCGCGATGGGGCGATGACGCCCGGATGATCTGTTACGACCATCGCGGTCACGGCGAGTCCGACGAAGGTCACCCCGCCACCTACACCATCGACCAGCTCGCCCGCGATCTCGACGCCGTACTGCGCGCGGTGGCGCCCACCGGGCCGATCGTGCTGGTCGGGCATTCGATGGGCGCGATGGTGCTGCTGGCGTACTCGCGACTGTTCGCCGAGGCCATCGGCACCCGAGTGGTCGGGGTCGGCCTGATCGCCGGTGCGGCGACCGGGCTCACCGATGTCGGCCTCGGCCGGTTCCTGCACCGCTATACGGTGATGTCGCTACAGACCGCGGTCCGGCACGCGCCGCGGGCGATGCAGGCCTCCAAACGGTTCTCCCGGCACCTGTTCGAGCCGTTGATGCGGGAGGCGAGTGCGGGCACCAGGACGATCAGCCCGCATCTGCTCGCCGTGGCGACCACGATGCTCAACGAGACTCCGCTGCTGACCATGGCGGGTTTCCTCACCTCGCTCATCCGTTTCGACGAGATCGAGGGACTGCACCGGCTGGGCGCGGTGCCGACGCTGGTGCTGGCGGGCTCGGCCGACATCGTGGTGCCGTTCGCGCACTCGGTGGTGCTGGCCTCCCAGCTCGGCGACTGCGAGCTGGTGCGCGTGGAGGGCGGCAGCCACAGCGTGATCGGGGAGCGCACGGACGAGGTGGCCGGGGCCATCGCCCGGCTGGTCGCGCGCACTCGGATCGCGGTCACGCGCGATACCGGCGGCACCACTGATTTCGCCATCGCGGGATAGCCGAGGCGACCGGACAGCAATCGGTTTCCGGCGCCCTCGGGGCGGCGGACCCGTTCGCTACGGCCCGCGAGACGGTTATGGCGAATTTCAGGCAATTGGCACGGTCGAAGATTTCCCGGGACTGGACAGCGCTTCTCGGGTACTGTGTTGTAGATCACGTTGTGTGGTGGGTCACACGACCCGGTGATGCATGGCCTGCGGGTACCCCGCGGGGCAACGCCCCCGATCCGGGTCCGCACGTCCGCCAGGAACACAGGAGGAATCGATGACACGCAGCGATATCGCGGAACTGCGCTTTGCGGTCAACCAGCTCCGGCAATCCATCGGCGCACTGCGCACCCACTACGGCGACGCCAATACCGTGCGCCGGCTGGAGAACGATCTCGAGCGGCTCACCATCGACGCCGACGAGTTCGAGCAGGCCCCGCCGCCGGAGATCACGCGCAGGGCGCAGAACACCATCTATGTCCCGGACAGCAAGTCCGACGAAGCGGCCTGGATGGGCGCACAGGACGAGGGACTGGGCTTCCACTCCCGACCGCGCACCACCTGACCGCGCCGGCCCGGCCCGCATCGCTCGGCGTCGCGCGATGCGGGCCGGATCCACCGCGCCAGGCCGGCGACGTCACAGTCTGAAGTCCCGGATCCGGCGCTCAGGAACGTTGCTGCCACTTGTTGCGCGCGCCGGCCACCCGGTGCTTGCCGGCGCGCTTGTTCGGAGCGGCTCCGTGGAATCGCGCGCCCGCGGGCGCCTGCACCTGCGGCGGCGCGACAGCGGATTCGAACAGTGCCGCGATTCCGTGGTCGTGGCCGAGCGCGATGGCCTCCAGCGCGTACCGACCGCCGGACCGCGAGAGTTCGTGCAGCATCGTCGTCATGATCCGCAGGCCGGTCGCGCCGACCGGATGACCGAGCGCGATCGAGGAACCGTTGACGTTGAGCCGGTCGTTCGGATCCAGATCCCACTCCCGCGCGAGCGCCAGCACCTCCACCGCGAATCCTTCGTTGACCTCGATGAGATCCAGGTCGTCCATGCCGAATCCGGTGCGCCCGAGCAACTTCGCGACCGCGGGCGCGGCGCCGAGCGAGGCGGTGTCGACATCGCTGCCCGCCGCCGCCCAGCCCACCAGGTAAGCCATCGGCTCGAGCCCGAACTCCTCGAGCCGGTCCTCGGCGACGACCAGGCAGGCCGAGGCGCCGTGCCGGTGCGCGCTCATATTGCCCGCCGTGACCACTCCGTCGGACAACAGCGGCCGCAGCGCGGCCAGGGTGTGCGTGGACATCTCGCCGTCGACGCCCTCGTCGCGCAGTATCCGGTGCCCGCCGGTGTCGTCGGAAGCGATGCCGTACTCGGGCCGATCCGCGCGCACGCTGACCACCTCGGCGCCGAAGCATCCCTGCCGCCACGCCCTGGCGGCCTTGCGATGGCTGGCGACCGCGAACTCGTCGGCCTCGGCCCGGGTGATGCCGTAGTAGCGGGCCACCTCCTCGGCATTGACCAGATCGATCGAGGACGACGACCACGCCCGGGCGCCCCCCACGACTCCGCCGCCGTGTCGCGCTCCGACCGGGCCGTAGCCGCCCTGCGGGTATGCCCGCTGTCCGAAACCGCTCGGCCCGTAACCACTTCGGCGTTCACCGGCGTGCCGGTGAACGCCCGGTCCGTAACCGCCGTGGGCGACGCCGCCCGGTCCGTAACCGCCGCCCGGTCCGTAACCGCCGCCCGGTCCGTAACCGCCCGGCCCCTCGCCGCTTCGGCCGTCACCGGCTGGTCCTGGGCCCGCCTGCGCTGAGCCGCCCTGCCACTGACGGGCCTGCCCCACACCGCGCGGTCCCTGGCCGACCGGTCCCCGGCCCCGCTGCGGGTAACCGGCCTGCCCGAATCCGCCCGTCCCGTCGCCGCCCGCCTCGACGCCGCCCGCCACCACCACATCGGCCGCGCCGGTCTGCACCATCATCGCCGCGGTGATCACCGCCTGCAGTCCGCTGCCGTTGTGCCGGTCGGTGACGAAACCCGGCACGGCGAACGGCAGCCCCGTATCCCGGGCGGCCAGTTTGCCCAGGTCGGGGCCGGACGCCGAACCCACGCGCGAACACGCCATCGCGACGTCCTCGATACGCCACGGCTCGATACCCGAACGCTCGATGACCGCCGACAGCACCGTCGACGCCAGCCACGGGGCGGGCATCCTCGACAGCGCACCGCCGTCGACCCCGCTGGGGGTGCGAACCGGCGCCACGATCGCGGCTCTTCTCATGGTCGGTCTCTCCTTACCCGGGTGGATTCCGGAGTGCGCTGACATATGTCCACGCATGTCAGCAGGTGTCGCTGGAGAAAGGGGACCACGCCGATGTTGCGAAGACGTGACATCTGCGGAACCCATTTCGCACGTGAGCCGGGCCGCGATTGTGTGGCGCAAATCATAGGCGGCGCACCCACCCGATATGGCCGAGACCACCCTCGAGCCATAGTCCCACTGACGTAAGGTGCTGTGCATCACATCCAGAGCGCGGTCGGCATCGATACTCCAGACGGCACGGATTCCCGCGACGACATCGATCTCCGCCCGCCGAGCGAATCAGCGAGGCGTCCTCCCGTGAGTGCCGCACCGACCGCTGTCCCCACGGGGACGGGCGTTTTCAGCAAGACCAGGGCCCGAATCGCCGCGCGCACCCTGCGCACCGACCGCTGGTGGGTGCCGCCACTACTCACGGTGCTCGGACTCGGCGCCTTCGTGGTCTACGCGACGATCAGATCTTTTGTCCGAACGGCCTATTGGGTGCCGGAGTACCACTACCTGACGCCGTTCTACTCGCCCTGTCTGAGCGATTCGTGTGTGCCGGGTTCGAGTCATTTCGGCACACCGTTCCCGGAACTGCCCATGTGGATTCCGCTGGGTTTCCTGGTGCTGCCGTTCCTGCTCGGCTTCCGCCTGACCTGCTACTACTACCGCAAGGCCTACTACCGCTCGGTGTGGTTCGCCCCGCCCGCCTGCGCCGTGGCCGAACCGCACCAGCGCTACACCGGCGAGACCAGGCTGCCGCTGATCGTGCAGAACGCGCACCGCTACTTCTTCTATGTGGCGCTGGTCATCTCGCTGATCAACACCTACGACGCGCTCTCGGCCTTCCACGGCTCCGGCGGCGGATTCGGTTTCGGCCTGGGCAATCTCGTGCTGCTCGGCAATGTGACCCTGCTGTGGGCCTACACGCTGTCGTGCCATTCCTGCAGGCACATCACCGGCGGCCGACTCAAACACTTCTCCGCGCATCCGGTGCGCTACCGATTCTGGACTTTCGTCTCCAGGCTCAACACCAGGCACATGGAACTGGCCTGGATCACTCTGGGCACTCTCGTGCTCACCGACCTCTACGTGCTGCTGGTCGCCAGCGACACGATCTCGGACCTGCGGTTCGTCAACTGACCCGCCCCGGCTTCAGGAGTATCCCCAGCTATGCCAGAAGAGGAACGGCACACCGCCGGCGAACGGCACACCGCCGTCGAAAGGCACAACTACGACGTGGTCGTCATCGGAGCGGGCGGCGCCGGACTGCGGGCGGTGATCGAAGCGCGCGAGCACGGCCTCTCGGTGGCGGTGGTGTGCAAATCGCTGTTCGGCAAGGCGCACACCGTGATGGCCGAAGGCGGCTGCGCGGCCTCGATGGGCAACGCCAACGAGAAGGACACCTGGCAGACCCACTTCAAGGACACCATGCGCGGGGGCAAGTTCCTCAACAACTGGCGCATGGCCGAACTCCACGCCCAGGAGGCGCCCGCGCGGGTGTGGGAGCTGGAATCCTATGGGGCGCTGTTCGATCGGACGCCCGACGGCCGGATCAGCCAGCGCAACTTCGGCGGGCACACCTATCCGCGCCTGGCCCACGTCGGCGACCGCACCGGTCTCGAGATCATCCGCACGATGCAGCAGAAGATCGTCGCGCTGCAGCAGGAGGATTTCGCGGCCACCGGCGACTACGAGGCCCGGATCAAGGTCTTCGCCGAGTGCACGGTCACCGAACTACTCACCGACGAAGGGCGCATCTGCGGCGCCTTCGGCTACTGGCGCGAATCCGGCAAGTTCGTACTGTTCGAAGCCCCCGCGGTGGTGCTGGCCACCGGCGGCATCGGCAAGTCCTACAAGGTCACCTCGAACTCCTGGGAGTACACCGGAGACGGGCACGCCTTGGCGCTGCGCGCGGGGGCGACGCTGATCAACATGGAGTTCCTGCAGTTCCACCCGACCGGCATGGTCTGGCCGCCGAGCGTCAAGGGCATCCTGGTGACCGAAGGCGTGCGCGGCGACGGCGGGGTCCTCAAGAACTCCGACGACAAGCGGTTCATGTTCGACTACATCCCCCCGGTGTTCAAGGGCCAGTACGCCGAATCCGAGGCCGAGGCCGACCAGTGGCTGAAGGACAACGATTCCGCGCGCCGCACCCCCGACCTGCTGCCGCGCGACGAGGTCGCCCGCGCGATCAACGAGGAGGTCAAGGCCGGGCGCGGCACCGTGCACGGCGGGGTCTACCTCGATATCGCCTCCCGGCTGCCCGCCGAGGAGATCCGGCGCAGGCTGCCCTCGATGTATCACCAGTTCAAGGAACTGGCCGATGTGGACATCACCAAGGAGCCGATGGAGGTCGGGCCGACCTGCCATTACGTCATGGGCGGCATCGAGGTCGATCCGGACACCGGTGCCGCGACGGTGCCCGGCCTGTTCGCCGCGGGTGAGTGTTCCGGCGGTATGCACGGCTCCAACCGGCTCGGCGGCAATTCGCTGTCGGATCTGCTCGTGTTCGGCAGGCGCGCCGGTCTGGGGGCCGCGGCCTACGTCGAGGGGCTCGACCGACGACCGCACGTCCGCGAGGACGCGGTCGCCGACGCGGCCCGCATCGCGGTGGCGCCGTTCGATCCGCCCGCCGACGGCCGCGGCGAGAATCCGTACACCCTGCACACCGATCTGCAGCAGGTGATGAACGACCTGGTCGGCATCATTCGCAAGAAGCACGAACTGGAGCAGGCGCTGGAGCGGCTCGCCGAATTGCGGGCGCGCTTCGGCAGCGTCACCGTCGAGGGACACCGGCAGTTCAACCCCGGCTGGCACCTGGCCCTCGACCTGCGCAACATGCTGCTGGTCAGCGAATGCGTCGCGCGGGCGGCACTGTTGCGCACCGAGAGCCGCGGCGGGCACACCCGCGACGACCATCCGGGCATGGACCCGGCGTGGCGGAACAGGCTGCTGGTCTGCTCGATCGATGCCGGGGCCGCCGCCGACCCGGTGTCTCCGCCGGTGCGGGTCGTGCCCGAGGACCAGATTCCGATGCGCGCCGATCTGCTGGCGCTGTTCGATCTCGGCGAACTCGAGAAGTACTACGACTCGGGCGAACTCGTCGGCCATCCGGCCGGTGCGGAGACGGGATCCGATGCGGAAGGTGAGAGCTAGTCATGGGATACGAGGCGAAGTTCCGCGTGTGGCGCGGTGACGACACCGGCGGTGCGCTGGAGGATTTCACCGTCGAGGTGAACGAGGGCGAGGTGGTGCTCGACATCATCCACCGACTCCAGGCCACCCAGGCTCCCGATCTGGCGGTGCGCTGGAACTGCAAGGCGGGCAAATGCGGGTCGTGCTCGGCGGAGGTCAACGGCAGGCCCCGGCTGCTGTGCATGACCAGGATGTCGACGTTCACCACCGACGAACTGGTGACCGTCACGCCGATGCGCACCTTCCCGGTCATCCGCGACCTGGTCACCGACGTGTCGTTCAACTACCAGAAGGCCCGCGAGATCCCGTCCTTCACGCCGCCCCCCGGGCTGGCGCCCGGCGAGTACCGGATGAAGCAGGTCGATGTGGAACGGTCGCAGGAATTCCGGAAATGCATCGAATGCTTCCTGTGCCAGAACGTCTGCCATGTGGTTCGTGATCACGAGGAGAACAAGGAGGCTTTCGCCGGGCCGCGATTCCTCATGCGTATCGCGGAGCTCGAAATGCATCCGCTCGACGTCGCCGATCGCAGGCAGCAGGCCCAAGAGGAACACGGACTCGGCTACTGCAATATCACCAAGTGCTGCACCGAGGTGTGCCCGGAAAACATCAAGATCACCGACAATGCGCTGATCCCGCTCAAGGAGCGGGTCGCCGATCGCCGGTACGATCCGCTGGTCTGGTTGGGCAACAAGCTTTTTCGGCGCTGAGAGGGTGGGCGGAACTAGATGGTGGCGACGACTCCCAGCGCCACCATCCACACCAGCGCACCCACGACCAGGGCGGGCAGAAAAGATCCGGTCAACATGAAGACGCCCACCGCCGACACCGAGAAAAGCAACGCGACAATGAGCCATTCCACCCAGTCGCCGGGCCGCAATTTACGGTACCGTGTGTGATAATTCTTGATTCCACGGTCCATGTGGTGTGATTACCCGCAGGCGGCCTGGGTAAACCCGTTCTGTTGCCGAACCTGCGTCGTTTCGTGATCTCCCGCACCGTGTGTCGGCCGACCGCTCACAGTGTGGAGGTGTAGTCCTTGGCGAGTTCGCGCAGCAACCGTCTGCCTGCCTGCACGTCCAGTGCGCAGCGGCGCAGACATTCGTGGGCGGCGAGGAAGCGCTGCACGTCGACTCCTCGCTCGAGGTAGAGGTCGCCGGTGAAGCCGGGCACGTGCACGATCGGCGGATCGGCCCGTTTGCCGCGCCCCTCGCCGTCGAAGCACAACACGGTGAACGGGCCGGTCGGTTCGCCCAGCGGCATGCCGGCGGCGAACGGCAGCACCCGCACTCCGATGGTCGAGCGCGTGCTCAGGTCCGCCAGGTGCCGCAGCTGTCCGGCCATGACTTTCGGGCCGCCGACCATCCGGCGCAACACCGCCTCGTGCACCACGACGTCGGCGTGCACCGGTGCGACCTTCCTGGTCAGCGCCGCCTGCCGCTGCATCCGCGTATGCACCCGGCGTTCGATCTCCTCCTCGTCGACCTCGGCGGAGATATGCCGCAGCAGCGCCCGTGCGTAATCCGGCGTCTGCATCGGAGCGGGGACGAGTTCGGACTGATAGGAGAACAGCTCCCGCGCGGTCGCCTCGATGCCGGCGTAGACGTCGAAGCTCGCCGGGATCAGTTCGCCGAAGGCGTGCCACCAAGCGTTACCCGGACGCTGTTTGGCCAGACCGGCGAGCGCTTCCCTGGCCTCGTCCGGGATGCCGTAGATCCGGCACAGCTCCTGGATGTCGACAGTGCGCAGACGATCGGCCTGGCCCTTCTCCAGCCGTTGCAGGGTGGTCGCTCCCCACTCCATCAACCGCGCGGCGTCGGCGATGGTGAGGCCGGCCTGGGTACGCCAGTCTCGTAGGTAGCGACCCAGTTGCCGACGGGCGATCGTCGACGCCGCGTCTGTCGAGGGGGCTGAATCCAGGAGTGCTCGTGTCGAACTCGGTGTCACCGTCATCGCTCCGTTCTCCTGCTCCGGCTCGGCCGGAGGGCGATCGCGGGGCGGACCTGCGAGCTCGGTTCCCCACGATGTCGCTCGAGTGCTCGTGCTACCGACCTGTGTGATTCGAGACGTGTGGATCCACGGCGTGTGGATTCCGGGCGCGTTCATCCGATATGGACAATCCTGCACTCCAGAATGGATGACGTGCTGGGAATTCGCGCTAAATCTCACGGATCTCCCGCGAGCCGCCCGCCGACGCGCCGCACAAGTGGTGTGCTGGAAGTGTGCTCGGAACTCGCGTGCGACAGTCCTTGCGCGCGTGGCACTCTCCGGGCGCGTCAACCGATCGCACGCGGGAACGAGGAGTCATGGCTGAAGATGTCACAGCGTCAGATGTCCCATCGCCACCGTCGATGATCACCGACGCGGCGGTGGCGTGATGCAGATGGCGATGCAGGGGATGTGGTCGTCCGGGCTGCTCAGTTGCGGTCGCGATCCCGGAATCATGACCACCACGCAGGCACATTCGGCGATGCAGCTCCATCTGGACTGCACCGTGGACCGGTGCCTGGTGCGACGTCGCGCCAGGGCGACGCTGGTCGAAGCGGGCAAGTGCGTTCTGGACGAACGCGCACTGCGCATCTGATCAGGCACGGCCGTCGCGCGGGTTCGCTCGCGCGACGGCCGAGATCAGTGCCAGGCGTGATCGGTCAGCGGGGTACGCGGTCCGAACTTGGGTTTGCGCGCATGACCGCTGATCTCGAGCAAGCGGACCACCCGATAACGATGCGGGCGTAGGGGTTCGAGGTATTCGACCATGCCCTCGTCGTCGAGCGGACGGCCGAGCAGGGTCCAGCCGACGATCGCGGCCAGGTGGTAGTCGCCCACGGAGAGGGCATCGGCGTCGCCGAAAGCACGCTGGGCGATCTCGGCGGCGGTCCATACCCCGATACCGGGGACGCTGCACAGCATTCGGGCGGCCTCGGCGGGTGAGCGTGCAGCGGTGCGTTCCAGGGAGTCGGCGATCGCCGCGGCACGCACGATGGTGCGGGCCCGCTGCGGACCGACACCCGCACGGTGGAACTCCCAGGACGGTATCCGCCGCCAGGTCTCGGGTGTGGGCGGCAGCAGCAGGCCCGCCGGCGCCGGGCCCGGCGCGGCTTCTCCGTACTGCCGCACCAGTTTTCGCCACGATGCCAGCGCCGAGACGGTATGCACCTTCTGCTCGAGAACCGAGGGGACCAGCGCTTCGAAGACCCGGCCGGTGCGCAACATGCGCAGGCCGGGGTGTCTGCGGTGCGCGTCGCCGATGAGCGGGTGCTCGGGGGCGAAGTCGTCGAGATTCTCGTCCAGGCAGAGCATGGCGGGCAGGTCGTCGAGGAAGGCCCGCGCGCCCGGGCCCCAGGCGCGCGCGGCCACGGTGCGCGGACCGGCCTGGGTGAGCCGGTAGGTGACGGCGCCCGCGGTCGTGCGGCTGGCCTGCCAGTGCCCGCCCGCCTCGTCACGGTGAGTGCACGGGTCACCCGCGCCGCGCCGCAGCGGGGCGAGGGTGTGCGCGAGGTCGACGGGCCGGGACGAGACGACCGTCCGGGATCGTCCGCCCTCGATCGCCGGTGTGGTCGATGTACGCACCGGTCCATTGTGCGCTGCGGCCCCGACCGCGGATCGATGGACGTCCGGGCGATACCCGTATCGCGGAACTCACGTAACAGGCATCATCGGCGCGCCGATGTTTCCGGCAATCGGCAAACAGCTGGCACAACGGAGGTTCTGATGATCACCAACGCACTCAACTGGCTGCTCGGCGCATGGGGCGCTGTCTCCGCGGGCAGCTCCGGCTACCAGATCCCGCCCGGCACGCTGCCGTTCGGGCTCTGAGCCACGCGGGGATCGGGTCCGGCCAGGAACTGGGCCAGATGTGTGCCGCTACGACCGGCGAGCTGGGCGGCCTGGGTTCGGCAGGAGAAGCCGTCGGCGAGGAAGACAGCGGCTTCTCCGGCCTGGGCCAGCGCGGGGAGCAGGCCGGCGCCCGCGATCCGCGCGGAGATGTCGTAATGGCCCGCCTGCATGCCGAAATTTCCGGCGAGTCCGCAGCATCCGCTGATCTCGACCACGTCGGCGCCGGTGTCGGCAATCAGCTGGCGATCGGAGGCGAAGCCGAGCACGGCGTGCTGGTGACAGTGCGGCTGGACCACCACCGAGCGCCCGGACCGATCCGGCGGACGCCAGCCCGGTTGTTCGGCGAGGAATTCGGCGAGAGTCCGCACCGCTCGCGCGGCCCGCGCGGCGCGAGGATCCTCCGGCAGCAGTTCGGGCAGGTCGGCGCGTAGCGCGGCGGTACAGGAGGGTTCCAATCCGACGACGAGACCACCCGCTCGGACATGGTCGTCGAGGGCGTCGAGGGTGGCGCGCAGCCGGGCCCGGGCGCCGTCGAGCTGGCCGGTGCTGATCCAGGTCAGGCCACAGCAGACGCGCTTGCCCGGGATGATCACGGTGTGACCGGTCGATTCCAGCAACCGCACCGCCGCGTCGGCGATCTCGGGGGCGAAGGCGTCGGTGAAGGTGTCGAGCCAGAGCATCACCGTCGGTGCGCCGGTGTTCCCGTTCCCCCGAACCCGCCGGGCACGCCGGAAGGACCGGTCTGCCAGGCGGGGCACCGGGCGGTGCGGATCCAGACCTGCCGCGCGTAGACCCCAGCGGCGCAACATCTTCCGGCTGGACAGCGCGTTGACGAGACGGGGCGTCCTGGTGGCGGACGCCAGCCAGCGCGGCAGCATCCCGAGGGTGTAGTGGTCGACGGGGCGCAGGCGGCGACGATACCGCCGGTACAGGATCTCGGACTTGTAGGCGGCCATGTCGACGCCCGCCGGGCAATCGGTGCGGCAGGCCTTGCACGACAGGCACAGGTCCAGCGATTCCGCGACGGCCGGCGAGGTCACCGGCAGCGCGCCGCGCACCACTTCCTGCAGCACCCTGGCGCGTCCCCTGGTGTTGTCCTTCTCGTCGCCGGTGGCCAGATAGGACGGGCACATGAAGCCGCCCGCCTGCCGGTTGTCCGCCCGGCATCTGCCCACACCGACACAGCGGTGCACGGCCGTGGCCAGGTCGCCGCCGTCGTGCGGGAGGGCGAAACCGCCCGCCGAGGGCAGCGGCGCCACACCCGCCACCCGCAGGTCGGCGTCGACGGCGTTCGGCTCGACCAGCACACCGGGATTGAGCACGCCCTCCGGATCGAACAGTGCCTTGAATTCGGCGAACGCGGCCAGGACGGGCGGCGGGTACATGACGGAGAGCAGTTCCGAACGGGCCCGCCCGTCGCCGTGCTCGCCGGACAGCGAGCCGCCGTGGCGCACGACGAGTTCGGCGGCGTCGAAGAGGAAGGCACGGAATCGGGTGGGCGCGTCGGCGATCGGCAGGTCGAGGCGGACGTGGATGCAGCCGTCGCCGATGTGACCGTAGAGCAGGCCGTCGATGCCGTGCTCGGCGGTGAGCGCGGCGAATTCGCGCAGGTAGCCGCCGAGGCGTTCGGGCGGGACGGCCGCGTCCTCCCAGCCCGGCCAGGCGGGGGTGCCCTGCGCGGTGCGGCCGGCCAGTCCCGCGCCGTCGGCTCTGATCCGCCACAGAGTCGCGGCGACGGCGGCATCGGTGACGATCCTGGACTCGAGCGCGTGCGCGGCGCCGCACAGCAGGCGCGCGGCCGCACGCGACTCGTCGGCGGTCGCTCCGCCGGTCTCCACGAACAGCCAGGCACCGCCGCGCGGCAGGTCGGGCACCGCGCCGCGGTGCGCGCGCACCACGTCGACCAGGCGGGAATCGATGCCTTCGACGGCGATCGGGTCGCAGGACATCACCGCGGCCACGTCGTCGGCGGCGGTGGCGATATCCGGGTAGCCGAGCACGGTCAGCGTGGTCGCGCCGGGGAGGGGGACCAGGCGGAGCTCGGCGTCGAGCAGCAGGCCGCAGGTGCCCTCGGTCCCCGCGAAGGCCTTGGCGACCGCGCGGCCGCGTTCGGGCAGCAGGTGTTCGAGTCCGTAGCCGGAGGCCTGACGGCCGAAGCGACCCAATTCGGTGCGCAGCAACGCCAGGTGCGTGCCGGTGAATTCGGGCAGATCTGGCACGACCGACAGGTCGGCTGCCAGGGCCCGTTCCGAGCCGCGACCGTCGAGGACGCGCAGTGCGACGATGTTGTCGCTGGTGCGGCCCCACGACACCGCGTGCGGTCCGCAGGCGTTGTTGCCGATCATGCCGCCGAGGGTGCAGCGGTCCTGGGTCGACGGGTCAGGACCGAAGCGCAGACCGTGCGGGCGGGCCAGACGTTGCAGGGACGAGAGCACGACGCCGGGTTGGACCCGGGCCACGCGACGCTCGGCGTCGAGATCGAGGACGCGGTTCATGTGTCTGCTGAAGTCCAGGACCACGCCGGGACCGACGGCATTGCCCGCCACCGATGTGCCCGCGCCACGGGCGGTGACCGACAGGCCGTTCTCCCGCGCGAAGGCCAGGGTGGCGGCGATGTCCTCGTCACCGCGCGGGAAGACCACGGCGGCGGGCGGCACCCGGTAGTTGGATGCATCGGAGGAGTACTCGGCGCGCCGGCGCGGCGAGGTGTCGACCTCGCCGTCGAGCCCGGCGCGCAACGCCGCGAACAGCTGTTCCTCGCTCACCCCCCTCAGCCTAGTGAGCCACCGCCGCTCTCCGGGCCGGACGCTTCGGTGTTCGGCAGGTGGCGGCGCTGTTCGGCCGAACACCGCACTGTTCCATCGGAAACAGCCGATAATTGGGCTTGATCTCGAGAATGGTTGAGGTTCTAGTGTCGGTGGCCTGGGGTGGAATGAGCGTGGTCGAGAGGGAGTAGACGTGAGCATCGAATCCGTGGCCTGGCATCAGATGTATCAGCAGGCCAACGCACCTGACGAGCGTCGGCCGTTCCGTGCCGCCACCGCCGCGCGGATCCTGCGTTTCGCGAGACCGCACCAGCGGCGGATCGGGGTGTTCCTGCTGTTCAGCGTGGTCTCGGCGCTGCTCGCGGTGGCTACTCCGGTGCTGGCGGGCCGAGTGGTGAACAGCATCGTCGGCGCGGACGAACCGCGCGTGGTGGTGATCCTGGCCGCCGCCATCGGCGCGCTCGCCGTCGCCGACGCCGGGCTGGGGCTGGTGATCCGCTGGCTGTCCGCGCGGATCGGCGAGGGCCTGATCCTGGATCTGCGGCGCGCGGTGTTCGACCACGTGCAGCGGATGCCGGTCGCATTCTTCACCCGCACCCGCACCGGTGCCCTGGTGAGCCGGCTCAACAACGACGTGATCGGCGCCCAGCGCGCGTTCAGCGACACCCTCTCCGGCGTGGTGACCAATCTCGTCACGCTGGCGCTGACGCTCGGGGTGATGCTCACCATCTCCTGGCAGATCACCCTGCTGGCGTTGCTGCTGCTCCCGGTGTTCGTGGTGCCCGCGCGGCGGATGGGCCATCGGCTCGCCGAGATGCAGCGGGAGGCGGCGCGCCTGAACGCGGCCATGGGCACCCAGATGACCGAGCGCTTCTCGGCTCCCGGCGCCACCCTGGTCAAGCTGTTCGGCAGGCCCGAGCAGGAATCCGCCGAGTTCGCCGCACGGGCCGGGCGGGTGCGTGACATCGGTGTGCGCACCGCGATGCTGCAGACGGTGTTCGTCACCTCGCTGACCCTGGTGTCGGCGCTGGCCGTCGCCCTGGTCTACGGCCTCGGCGGGTGGTACGCCCTGACCGGCAGACTGGACGCGGGCGCGGTCGTCGCGCTCTCGCTGCTGCTGACCAGGCTCTACGCGCCGCTGACGGCGTTGGCCAGCGCGCGCATGGAGATCATGGCGGCGCTGGTCAGTTTCGAGCGGGTCTTCGAGGTGCTCGATCTGAAGCCGCTCATCGAGGACGCGCCGGACGCCGTGCCGGTGCCGGACGGCCCGGTGCGGCTGGAGCTCGACGGCGTGCACTTCGGCTACCCCTCGGCGGACAAGGTGTCGCTCGCCTCGTTGGAGGAGGTCGCGACGCTGGACACACGCGGCGGCGTGGACGTGCTGCACGACATCACGCTGCGGGCCGAGCCGGGACAGCTGGTGGCGCTGGTCGGGTCCTCCGGTGCGGGCAAATCCACCATCGCGCAGCTGGTTTCGCGACTCTACGACGTGGATTCCGGTGCGGTGCGGTTGAACGGGGTCGACGTGCGCGGTATCAGCGCCCGCTCGCTGCGCGCCGCCGTCGGCCTGGTCACCCAGGACGGGCACCTCTTCCACGAGACCATCCGCGCCAACCTGCTGCTGGCCCGCCCCGAAGCCGACGAGGCGCAACTGTGGGACGCACTGCGCCGCGCCCGCCTCGGCGACCTCGTCGAATCGCTGCCCGACGGTCTGGACACCGTGGTCGGCGAACGCGGCTATCGCCTCTCCGGCGGCGAACGCCAGCGCCTCACCATCGCGCGCCTGCTGCTCAAGCAACCGCGCCTGGTGATCCTGGACGAGGCCACCGCCTCCCTGGACTCGACCTCCGAGGCCGCGGTGCAAGAAGCCCTCACCGAGGCACTGGAAGGCCGGACCGCGCTGGTGATCGCCCACCGGCTGTCCACCATCCGCGCCGCCGACCTGATTGTCGTGCTGGAGCACGGCCGGATCATCGAGCAGGGCACCCACACCGAACTCCTCGCGGCCGAAGGCCGATACAGCGAGCTGTACCGCACGCAGTTCGCCGAACCCGCCGAGGTCGCCGCCTGAGCGGGTTAGCGGGCGGAGTGGAAGCGCAGCGTCACCACGCAGACCGCCCCGCTCAGGCGGAACACACACAGCCTGAGCGGGTCAGCGGGCGGGGTGGAAGCGCAGCGTCACCACGCAGACCGCCCCGCTCAGGCGAAACACACACAGCCTGAGCGGGTCAGCGGTCGAAGTGGAAGCAAAGCGCTGCAACACGGTCGAACGCGACTCGCAGGTGTGGTTCGCACGCCCGACAGCGGCAAGCGATCGGGCGTGCGTGCTCCGCTGTTACACCCTGGAATCCGGGGCTACGCAATGCAATTTCCAGCCGGTAATTTTCGATTGGTGCGAAAGGCGCACGTCGGGGGACAAACGACATGAAGAGGATCACATGAAGCGTTCGATCACCGGACTGGCCTTGGCAGGCGCGCTACTTTTCCCGGGCCAGCTCGTGGCCGCGGGTTCGGCCGTCGCCGGGCCGTCGACCACCGTGCCCGCGCAGGCGAGTCAGGTGGCGGGGTCGTCCGAAGTCGGCTGCAATCTCCAGTGCGGTCCGTTGATGGAGCTGTGGATAGCGCTGTACGAGGGGTTGGCGCTCGGATCGAGCAATGGCGGCGGCGCACCCGCCACCCCGTAATCGCCCGTCGTCGACAACACGACATCCGAGTGGTGGGCCGGACCGGCGCCAGGCCGACTCACCACTCGCCGGAGAGCGCTCACGCTGCGGCGGCGCCGATCAGGTCGGAGTGAGTTCGAGGGCTCGGTATCCGGCGATCCACTCGCCGCCGCGTCCCGCATCACATCGACGCGAACGGCGAGCGCGCTCCCTGCACACCGGACACCGGCCGCCACTACGACACCACTCGGCTCGGCCCGCCACCCGGCGACACGGAGTTTCCGCGCGAGATCGACCATTTCCCCAGGCAGAGTTTCGGCGTTGTGCCACACTGTCTTCCGCTCCCTGCTGTCCACCGTTCCGCCCACCGAGGGGATTCGAGAGATGGCCGACGAAGACAGCACCCTGCCCCGGCGTCAGTTGGGGCGATTGATGCGCCGGTATCGCGACGAGGTCGGCTTGACGCTGGCCCAGGTCGCGCAACTGGCGGACATCGGCACGACCAGCCTGCACCGGCTCGAGCGGGGGCAGTCGAACAAGGTCCGGGTGCCGGTTGTCCAACAACTGTGCGAGATCTACGAACGCTCACCGGAGGAGACCGCGGCTATGCGGCACCTCGCACAACAAGACCCGGCGAAGAGCTGGTTCGCTGACTACGGCGAGTTCGCCAACAGCGGATTCGACAACTACGTCGCACTGGAATCGGTCGCACGTCGCCTGATTTCGTATCAGGAACTGATTCCGGGGCTGTTACAGACGAGCGGCTACGCCCGGGCGATCATCCGTGGATTCCTCGCGGAACAGAGCCAGGCCGACGTCGAGCGGATGGTCGAGCGTCGGGTGAAGCGGCAGATCGTTATCCGTCGCAGAACTTTTCCCGTATCGCTCGATGTCGTGATACACGAGTCGGCACTACGCCGCCTGGTCGGCGGGCCGCGCGTCATGGCCGATCAACTCCGACATCTGGCCGACACGAGTACCCAGCCAAATGTGAACGTGCGGATTCTGCCGTTCACCGCCGGGGTTCCCATGGGCGTGCTGCCGGGCGGCTTCGTCATTCTCGAATTCGAACGTGACGGCAAGGGCAGGCCGATCGAGCCGACCGTCGTGTTCATCGAAAGCGTTCTGACGGCCAACATCTACCTGGAGAGGACCGTCGACGTCGACCGCTACCGGGAGATTTCGGCCGGTCTGCGCAAGGCAGCGCTCGATGATGTCGGCAGCAGAGCATTGATACGAAAGATCGCGAAGGAGCACCAACCGTGAACGAGCAGCTATCCCCCGTAAGGTGGTTCAAAAGCAGCTATAGCCAGGCGGCGCAGGAATGCGTCGAGGTCGCCTTTCTCGACGGCGGATCGGTCGCGGTGCGCGACTCGAAGAACCGTACCGGTCCGGCCCTGGTGTTCACCTCGGCCGAGTGGACCGCCTTCCTCGCCGGCGCACGAGCCGGCGAGTTCGGATAACCCAGTCCCCGGCGGCCACGCCCACGCGGGGTCCCGACTTCGGCGAGCCACACCGCTTACGGTCGAGAAATCAGCAACGTCCGAGAGGGTTACGACCTATGAAACTTCGCTCCCTCGCCGCGAGCCTCGCGCTCGTCGGCGGCGCGCTCGCCTTCGTTCCCGCCGCGGCCCATGCCGACGACCCGGAATT
Organism: Nocardia higoensis; assembly: GCF_015477835.1. Taxonomy (NCBI): domain Bacteria; kingdom Bacillati; phylum Actinomycetota; class Actinomycetes; order Mycobacteriales; family Nocardiaceae; genus Nocardia; species Nocardia higoensis. The sequence goes on from NZ_JADLQN010000003.1 coordinate 364,402, forward strand.
CCCGCGCAACGGCATCATCCCGGTGGGCGTCTACCAGATCGGCACCGGGCCGGGCAATGTCGTCGGGACGCCGCTCGCGGGCTGTGACCTGCACGTCTCCGGTGATACGGTCAGCGTGCGACTCACCTGTCCGGCATTCGGCCGCGACGGGCGGCAGATCCCCGTGGGACCGGACCAGACCTACGTCGTCCTCGACGGCCTTCCGCTCGGCCTCGACCTGCACGACATCGATCCGCGCCAGGGGATGTGGAGCGGAACGGTGAATGTCGCTGCCACGCCGGTGATCCTGCCGTACCCGCTGGCGGGGGTCTGGCTGCAGCGCCGCTGACGCGCGCCCGCCCCGTTCGACAGGGCCTGTTTCCGGCGATTCGACAGCCGCCGCGAAGTCGGCCCCCAAGTCGAAGCGGCCTACGACGCGGGCGCGAATTCCAGGCGCACGCCGAGCAGCCGGACCGGGCGGTCCAGCTCGAACCGGTCGACGACGCGCAGCGCCGCTTCGACGATTGTGGCCACGTCGGCGGTCGGTTCCGACAGCTTGGCCTGCTTGCTGCGGGTGAAGAAGGTGTTGGTGCGTACGGTGATCGAGACCCGCACGGTGATCCGGCCGGCCTCGGCCATCTCCTCGGCCACCTCGGTCGCCAACCGCGCCACCTGAGCGCGTATCTCGGCCGGGTCGGTGATATCGGCGGGAAAGGTCTCGGATCTGCTGCGGCCCACCGGAATCCGGGGCTCGGTGCTCACCTCGGTGTCGCCCTTGCCGTGGCCGAGCACCCACAGATAGGGGCCGGTGCTCGGACCGAATTCGGCGGCGAGGCGGTGCCGGTCGGCCGCCATCAGGTCGGCCACGGTCGCGATGCCGAGGTCGGCCAGGCGGGCGGCGATCCGGTTGCCGATGCCCCACAGCGCGTTCGTCGGGCGATGGCCCATGACCTCGGTCCAGTTGGCGGCGGTGAGCCGGAAAGTGCCGGTCGCCGCGCCCGGGTCGTCCGCGGGGGCCGCCGAGGACTTGCCCGCCGATTTCGCGAACCCGGTCGCCAGCTTCGCGGTGAGTTTGTTGTCGCCGATGCCGATCGCGCAGCCGAGGTCCAATTCCGCTACTGCTGAGCGGATCTCGCGGGCCAGCGACTCGGGGTCTTCGGTGTCGGCGGCCAGGAACGCCTCGTCCCAGCCCCACACCTCCACCCGGCCGGGGAAGGTGCGCAGCAACGCCATGACCTCGTCGGAGGCCTCCTCGTAGGCGGCCATGTCCAGCGGCAGGAAGACACCCTCCGGGCAGCGGCGCGCCGCCGACCGCAACGGCATCCCCGCCCGCACTCCGTAGGCACGGGCCGGATAGGAAGCGCAGGTCACGACCTTGCGCGGCTCCTCGGGATCACCGTTGCCGCCGACGATGACCGGCCTGCCGCGCAGTTCCGGATGGCGCCGGAATTCCACCGCCGCCTGGAACTGGTCGAGATCGACGTGCAACAGCCATCTGGCCACCTCTCCGTCATACCCCATCCCGGTACAGCTCTGGTCACGGCTTGCCACGCCGGAAAAACAGAACTAAATTCTGTCTGTGAAGATTCGAGATCGGTTGCTGCTGGCAGCCGAGCACGAGTTCGCCGAACAGGGGACCGTGGACGCCACCCTGGCGAGCATCAGGGCGAGCGCGGGAGCGAGCGTCGGAGCGCTTTACCACCACTTCCCGGACAAGGCGGAGCTGTACCGGCAGGTGTGGGCGTACGCGCTGCGCGACTACCAGCAGCACTTCTGGGCCGTCGTCGGTGACAGCGCCGACGCGCGCTCTGGAGTGATCGGCGGTGTCCACGAACATCTGCGCTGGGTCACCGAGAACCGGCACCGGGCGACGATCCTCATGTCCGCGCGCCCCCCCGGCGTCCACGACAGCGAGAACAACCGATCCTTCCTGACCGATGTCGCCAGGTGGTGGCGGACGCACGCGGGCTACGGCGCGGTCCGCGCGCTGGACTTCGACGTGCTCTACGCGCTCTGGCTCGGCCCGGCACAGGAGTATTCGCGCCAATGGCTCGGCGGCGCGGTCACGGCGCCGCCGACGGAGGTCGCGGGCGAACTGGCCCGCGCGGCCTGGCTGGTGCTGGCGGCCGGACCCGAGGCGCCTCGGTCCACATAGCCGATCTCTTTCCGCCACAACCGACTCCAGGCCACCGTGACCCCGCAGACAGCCACCACCCGACCGCGCCACAGCCCACAGCCACTCAGGAGGCTTCCATGACCGACTCCACCGCCCTTGATTTCGACCTCGCCACGCAAGTGCTGTCGGCTCAGCCGTTCGCCGATCTGGTCGGCACCCGACTGGCCGCCTTCGGCGACGGCGCCGCCACCCTGCTGGTGCCGATCCGGCCGCAATTGCGCCAGCAGTTCGGCTACGTCCACGGCGGCGTGCTCTCCTACCTCGCCGACAACGCGCTCACCTTCGCCGCGGGCACGGTGCTGGGCGGCAATGTGCTCACCGGCGGATTCAGCATCACCTATCTGCGGCCCGCCTCCGGGGAGACGCTGCGCGCCGAGGCGAAGGTCACCGGCGCGACCCGACGACAGGCCGTGGTGAACTGCGAGATCTTCGCCGAGACCGAGGGCACCGAGCCGATGCTGTGCGCACTCGCGCAAGGCACCACACGCGCCGTGGAGCGCGCCCTCAGTTGATCGCCTCCGAAAAGGACACGTGGCCGATGCCGACGGGGAGGTAGCGGATCCACGATCTCTCCGGCGGACTGTTCGTTCACGCTCCGGACAGGCCGCCGCGCGACCGATCCGGGTGCTGGGTGAACGCGGCACGGTATGCGCTGGGGGTCAGCCCGGTCCTGCGCGACAGATGCTTACGCAAGGAATCGGTAGTCGCCAGACCACTGAGGTGGGCAACTCGGTCCATCGGCAAGTCGGTGGTTTCCAGCAACTCCTGGGCCCGAATGATGCGCTGATGGAGCAGCCACTGGAGCGGACTGAGGCCGGTCTCGGCATGAAACCTGCGGGTCAGGGTGCGGATGCTGGTACGGGCATGATTCGCCAGAGCGGCGCGGGTGAGTGGCTCATGCAGTCGGTCAAGTGCCCAGCTGCGGGTTTCCGTCAGGGAGGTGCCGGTCTCCGGCGGTAGCGGTGTCCTGATGAACTGGGCTTGTCCACCCGGTCGCACCGGCGAAGCCACCATGAGACGGGCAACCGCGTTGGCCGTCGCGGCCCCGTAGTCGGTACGCACCAGATGCAGGCACAGGTCGATGCCGGCGGACAGACCGGCGGAGGTCACGATGTTGCCGTCCTCGACGTACAGCACATCGGGGCGAAGCTCCACTTCGGGGTAGCGGCCCGCGAACTCGTCGGACTTGGCCCAGTACGTGGTGGCTCGACGGCCGTCGAGCAATCCCGCCTGGGCGAGCACGAAGGCTCCGGTGCAGATCGAGGCGATTCGTTTACCCGCGATCGCGCAACGGCGCAACATCGCGAGAACGCGCGGGTCGATGTCGTCACGCGCGCCGGTTCCGGTGACGATGACCGTGTCGGCGTCAGCAGCGGCTTGCAGGCCGTGGCGGACGGTGATCTCGAGGCTGCTGTTGGTGGCGACAGGCCCGGGCCGCGCGGTACAGACACGCACACGGTAGCCGGGGGCGCCGTCGACCATCGCTTCGCCGAGCACCAACTCGGGGATGGACAGATCGAAGGTGGTGACCGGGGGGACGGCGACAACCGCCACCCGATGCGTCCCCTGTACCCGCACTGGCCTGAACCTCCGCATTGTTGGCATCTGGGCCACTATCGTATGGGTCGCTCAGGGCCGAGGCTTGGGAACACGTCGTGGCGCTATCGCGTCCGGCGCCACCCACAACTGTGTGACCAGGGAGAACGCGGATGTCCATGCATGTCGTCATCGGAGCCGGAGCCACCGGATCGGCCACTGCCCGCCTGCTGGCAGACACCGGGGAGCAGGTCCGACTCGTCACCCGACGCGGCAGTGGGCCGGTGCACGAGCGCATCGAGCGAGTCGCCGCCGACGCCACCGACATCGCGCGGCTCACCGAGCTGACGCGCGGCGCGGTCGCTGTGTTCAACTGCGCCATGCCGGCCTACGACCGCTGGCCGACCGATTTTCCCCCGCTGGCCGCCGCTGCGCTGGCAGCGGCCGAACGCACCGGCGCCGACTACATCATGCTCGGCAACACCTACGGCTACGGTCATACCGACACACCGCTGACAGAGAACCTTCCGATGGCGGCGACCAGTGTCAAAGGCCGTGTGCGGGCGCAGATGTGGAACGACGCCCGCGCCGCCTACGACGCGGGGCGGTTGCGCGTCACCGAGGTCCGAGCGAGCGACTTCCTCGGCGCAGGCGCCTACTCGCCGTTCACACTCATGGTCGGCGCGCATGTGCTGGCCGGATCGCCTGCCGCTTATCCCGGTGACCTCGATGCGCGACACAGCTGGACCTACACAGGCGATGCGGCGCGCACTCTCGTGGCCGCGGCACGCCACGAGCAGTCCTGGGGACGTGCCTGGCATGTGCCCTCGACATCCGAGGCGCCGGTGCGCGAACTCGCAGCACGACTGGCCGCCGCGGCCGGTGTCCCCGACCCGCGGCTGAATGCGATGACGAGGGCCGAGCTCGAGGAGATCGGACGGTCCGACTCGGTCATGGCGGAGATCCCGGAGATGCTGTACCTGTACGACCGGCCGAACATCCTCGACGCGTCGTTCACCATGAAGGCGCTGGATGTCGCCCCCACCCCCGTCGACGACGTGTTGGCGGAGATGGCCGCGGAACACACCGGGTCCGCGGCCATCTGACGACATATCCGGTCTGCCACAGGGTGGCGATCGATCAGGCTGTTGCCGCCAGCGTCGCACCCTCGACCGCCGGTTCGGCGACCGGCTCGATCGCGTAGGCGAGGATGTCGGCCACGTCGGCGACCGGGCGCACGTCCAGCGCGTCGAGCACCTCGGCGGGCACCTCGTCCAGGTCCGGCTCGTTGCGGGCGGGAATGAAGACGGTCGTCAGACCCGCTCGCTGGGCGGCGAGCAACTTCTGCTTCACCCCGCCGATGGGCAGCACCCGGCCGTTCAGCGTGACCTCGCCGGTCATGCCGACGTCGGCGCGGACCTGACGGCCCAGGGCCAGCGACACCAGCGCGGTCACCATGGTGACGCCCGCGGACGGGCCGTCCTTGGGCACCGCGCCCGCCGGGAAGTGGATGTGGATATTGCGGTCCAGCACCGAGGGCTCGATGCCGATCTCTTCCAGGTGCGAGCGCACGTAGGTCAGCGCGATCTGCGCCGACTCCTTCATGACCTCGCCCAACTGCCCGGTCAGGGTGAGCGAGCGCTCGCCCTCGGCGGCGTTGGCCTCGATGTAGAGGACGTCGCCGCCCGCACCGGTGACCGCGAGACCCGTCGCCACGCCGGGCACAGCGGTGCGTTCCACCGAATCCGGGGTGAACCGCGGCCTGCCCAGGTAGTCCACCAGGTCGCCGACATCGATGGTCAGTGAGCCGGGAACTGTTGCCGGACCGGCGTTCTCACCCACGATCACGTCGTCGTCGCCGAGTTCGGGGCGGTATCCGGCCTCGATCGCGGGGGCGACGGCATCCGGATCGGTGGACTCGGAACTGCCTGCCGCCACGCCGGACTCCGACTCGGAGAGGCGAGTGGCCGCCTTGCGCAGCGCCTTCGCGATCAGCCGTTCCATCTGCCGCACCCCGGCTTCCCGGGTGTAGTTCGCGGCGATCTCGCGCAGCGCCGCCTCGGTGACGCCGACCTCCTCGGCGGTCAGCGCGTTGCGCTCCAGCTGCCTGGGCACCAGGAAGTCTCGGGCGATGGCCACCTTGTCGTCCTCGGTGTAGCCGTCGACCGTGATCAGCTCCATGCGGTCCAGCAGCGGACCGGGAATGGTGTCCATGACGTTGGCGGTCGCGATGAACAGCACGTCGGACAGATCCAGATCCAGATCGAGGTAGTGGTCGCGGAAGGTGTGGTTCTGCGCCGGATCGAGCACCTCCAGCAGTGCCGCCGCGGGGTCGCCGCGGAAATCCGAGCCCACCTTGTCGATCTCGTCGAGCAGGACCACCGGGTTCATCGACCCGGCCTCTTTCATCGCGCGCACGATCCGGCCCGGCATCGCGCCGACGTAGGTGCGCCGGTGACCGCGGATCTCGGCCTCGTCGCGCACACCGCCCAGGGCGACGCGCACGAACTTCCGGCCCAGCGCCCGCGCCACCGATTCACCCAGCGAGGTCTTGCCGACACCGGGAGGGCCGACGAGTACCAGCACCGCGCCGGAGCCGCGGCCGCCGACGACCTCCAGCCCCCGGCGCGCTCGCCGGGCCCGCACCGCCAGGTACTCGACCATCCGGTCCTTGACCTCGTCGAGCCCGTGGTGGTCGGCGTCGAGCACCGCCCGAGCGGCGGCGACATCGGTGCTGTCGGTGGTCTTGTCCTGCCACGGCAGTTCGAGCACGGTGTCGAGCCAGGTCCTGATCCAGCCGGATTCGGGACTCTGGTCGCTGGTCCGCTCCAGCCTGCCGACCTCGCGCACGGCGGCCTCGCGCACGGCGCCGGGCAGGTCGGCCTGCTCCACGCGGGTGCGGTAGTCCTCGGCGCCGTCGGGTTCGTCCTCGCCGAGTTCCTTGCGAATGGCGTTGAGCTGCTGGCGCAGCAGGAATTCGCGCTGGGTCTTCTCCATGTTCTCGCGGACCTCCTCACCGATCTTCTCGGTGAGTTCGGACTCGGCGATGTGCGCCTTGGTCCATTCGATCAGCGAGGTCAGCCGCTGCGCGGGCTCCGGGGTTTCGAGCAATTCGCGCTTCTGCTCGGCGGACAGGTAGGAGGCGTAGCCCGCGGTATCGGCGATCGCGGAGGGGTCGGTCAACTGGTCGACCGCGTCGATGAGCTGCCAGGCCTCCCGGCGCTGAAGCACCGAGATCACCAGCTTCTTGTATTCGGCGGCCAGTTCCTTCGTCCGGCCGTCGGCGGGCGGAGTTTCGACCGGCTCGGCCTCGACCCACAGCGCCGCGCCGGGCCCGGTGACGCCGTGGCCGATCCTGGCGCGGCGTTCGGCCTTGAGCACGGCAGCGGGCGTGCCACCGCGCATCCGGCCGACCTGTTCGATGGTCGCGATCACGCCGTAGGCGGCGTAGCCCTCGGGCAGGCGGGGTGCGAGCAGCACGGCGTCGGTCTGCGCGGCGCGCGCGGCGTCGATCGCGGCCTGCGCGGATTCGTCGAGTTCGATGGGCACGACCATGCCGGGCAGCACGATCGGATCGGTCAGGAACAGCACCGGCAGATCACGGGGTGTAGTCACGTCTTCGATCCCTCCAAAGAGTTGAGCGATACCTACTCAACCCACCGGGATTTCGCATTGTTCCTTCTGGTGGCGGTGTTCACCGACAGCGAATCCGGAGATTCTCATCCGCCATATCGATCCCTCATTCGGACTGGGGCGGCCGGGTTGTCGGCGTTCGTGCGCCGCCCCGATGCCGAGCGACGCTTCCGAACCGGCCACCCGCCGGGCTTCCGAATGGACGGGCCAGCGTCTGATCGCAACGCCGAAATACCCCTCGCGCAATTCGATTCGGCTTTGTCACGATCACCTCGCCGTTACACGAATCGTGTTATGGGAGGGTGACTGAGAAGTTACTGAGAATGATCAGGGAAGGTGATCACGGACACACAAGGCGGGCGCGTGGGCATCTATGGTTCTCCCGTGTCCGCCACCCGCTCCGGTTCACCCGGCACACTGTGTGTGCTCCCGACCCCGGCGATATCGAAGGCCCGCTTCGGCCGTTCCTTCACGACCTGCCGCGCGGTGAACGAGGTACTCGAGGACTGCCTGCGGCAGCACCTCGCGGAATGGGACCCAGCGCGGTGACCCGAGCGCAATTCTTTTCCCGCACGAATGGCGACACGTCGAACGGGCAGGTCGGCCGCGGCAATACAGCTGCGGAGAGAACAGCTCTGCACCCGGTAGCGATGCGGCGTCAGTCGAAAACTCCGGCGGATGGTCGGCCTCGGTTGCACCGCCGCATCGTCGTGACCTGGGTGACCGCGATCCTGATGCTGGTGTTCTCGCTGGCCGGCTGCGATGGCGAACGCGACTATCTTCACCAGACGACCACCTCCTCCTCCGGCGCCGCGGCTTTCAGCGCTGCCGAAGCAGAGTTCTGCTCCGCGCCCGGCGGGCCCGACGAACAACCACACGCCCGCCACCTGGCCTCCAACGACTTCGCTGTCGCCGGATCCGATACCGCGAAAGCTCGCGTCGCTTCCGATCAGGGCGGACACGTGGCTGTCGAGGGCGCACCTACCCCGGCCACCTTTTCCCTCTCCACCGTCCCACTGACCTCTCTCGGTGGCCGCGACATCTTGACCCATTTCTGTATCTCCAGACGCTGACAGGCCAGCGCCAGGCCGACGGCCCACAGGGCCGCGCGGCCGGTGTCTGCTGCTCGAAATCGTCTGCGCCGCATCGCGCGCACATACAGAAAGCGACACCCATGGACGATGTCGTCATGTCCGGGACCCTCACGGACCTCACCGAACCCTGGGGCGAGGCGCTACTTCGTGCCCGTTCTCCCCACGAATTGATCGGTAACACCCCGGTGCAGTGGATAGGGGCCCCATTGGCACCTCCGAACCGGGGCTTCTGGGCGAAGCTCGAGGGCGCGAACCCGGGCGGAATGAAGGACCGACCTGCCCTCCATATGGTCCGGCAAGCCGAGATACGCGGCGATCTGGCGCCCGGAGCGCGGATCATCGAATCCACCAGCGGAACCCTGGGCCTCGGCCTGGCCCTCGCGGGGATTGTCACCGGGCATCCGACCACAGTAGTGACCGATCCCGGATTGGAACCGATCGTCTCCAGAATGCTGGCCGCCTATGGGGCCGAGGTCGAGCTGGTGACCGAACCCCACCGGGTCGGCGGCTGGCAGCAGGCGCGCCGGGAACGGGTCGAGGAATTGCTGGCGGCCGAACCCGGGTCGTGGTGCCCGGACCAGTACACCAACCCCGACAATGTCGCCGGTTACGAATCGCTGGCACTGGAGTTGATGAACCAGGTCGGTGGCGTCGACGTGCTGGTCTGCGCAGTCGGCACGGGCGGCCACTCCGCCGGAGTGGCCCGGGTGCTACGACGGTTCCAGCCGGAGATGAAGCTCATCGGTGTGGACACCGTCGGCTCCACCATCTTCGGCCAACCGGCACAACCTCGCCTGATGCGTGGTCTGGGTTCGAGCATCTACCCGGCCAACGTCGACTACGGCGCCTTCGACGAAGTGCACTGGGTCGGCCCCGCCGACGCGGTATGGGCCTGCCGCGCGCTGGCGTCGACCCACTACGCCAGCGGCGGCTGGAGCGTGGGCGCAGCGGCACTGGTGGCCGGATGGGTGGCACGAACCCACGACGCCGACACCCGGATCGCCGCAGTGTTCCCCGACGGGCCGCACCGCTATTTCGACACCGTCTACAACGACGCCTACTGCGCCGAGCACGGACTTCTCTACGCCGAACCCCCGCTCGGCCCCGAGATCATCGACCACCCCGGGCAGCGGGTAGTGCAGAACTGGACCCGGTGCACAACCGTGGTCGACCCGCGCCCCCGCCCTGCCTCCTCCGAGGTGGCGCCATGACCCTGCTCGGAAAATTCCGCAGCTTCGACCTGCCCGCACGCCTGCTGATGATCAACCAGTTCGGCATCAACCTCGGCTTCTACATGCTCATGCCCTATCTTGCCGGGTACCTCGCCGGACCCCTCGGCCTCGCAGCCTGGGCCGTGGGCTTGGTATTGGGAGTACGCAACTTCTCCCAACAGGGCATGTTCCTCATCGGCGGGACCCTCGCCGACCGGCTCGGCTACAAACCGCTCATCGTCGCCGGATGCCTGCTGCGCACCGGCGGCTTCGCGCTGCTCGTCTTCGCGGAATCACTACCGGCACTACTGCTTGCCTCGGCCGCGACCGGTTTCGCGGGCGCACTGTTCAATCCGGCGGTCCGGGCCTACCTGGCCGCCGATACCGGGGAACGCCGCGTCGAGGCTTTCGCCGTGTTCAACGTGTTCTACCAGGCCGGAATCCTGGCCGGACCGCTGGTGGGCCTGGCGCTGATGGCCCTGGACTTCCGCGCCACCGCCGGGGCCGCGGCGGTGGTCTTCGCCACGCTGACGGTGGCGCAACTGTATGCACTACCCAACCGGCACACCCTCGAGGCTCCGCAGAAGAACTCGGTACTCCACGACTGGCGGACCGTCGCTGGCAATCGCCGATTCGTCTGGTTCTCCATCGCCATGATCGGGTCCTATGTGTTGTCGTTCCAGACCTACCTGGCGCTGCCGCTGCAGGCCGAGGTCATGGCCGGCGACCACGCACAGGCTCTGGTCTCCGCCATGTTCGTCGTGTCCGCGATCGTGGCGATCGCCGGACAGTTGCGCATCACCGCGTTCTTCGCCGACCGCTTCGGTAACGGGCGCTCCTTGGTGATCGGCATGTGTGTCCTCGCCTTCGCGTTCCTCCCACTGGCGATCGTCCCGGGCGTCGGCACCTTCGGCACCGTCGCCGCCTACGCCGCGCTGCTGATCTCGGCGGCGTTGCTGGCCATCGGCACGGCCACGGTGTTCCCGTTCGAAATGGACAGCGTGGTCTCGCTGGCCGGAAACCGGCTCGTAGCAACCCACTACGGCTTCTACAACACCATCGTCGGTGTCGGCATCCTGCTCGGGAACCTCGCCACTGGAGCCGTCCTCGGCGCCGCGCGGGAAGCAGGTGCCGAAATCCTCGTCTGGCTCGGCCTCACCGCACTCGGCGTCGTCTCCGCACTGGCACTGCATCGCCTCGACCGGTCCCGGCCCGCGCAACACCCCCAGCCGGAGCACGCTCGGGTCTGACCGATCGGCTCGGTGGTCGGCGCGCCGAGATCTCTGCGCCGCAGACCCCGCCATCGCACCGGCTGATCCGCCGACGCCGACTTCGTCTCTCGAATGAGCCGCCTCTGCACGTCCCGGTCGGCTCAACCCCGAATCCATCGTGTTCGATCACAACAGCAAAGGAATACTGTGAAACTGTTCGCCTCACTGACCGTCCTCACCGCCCCGCTCAGCGCGCTCCTGATGACGAGCGCGCCTGCGGCGGCAGTATCGGTAACCCCCTCCGACAGCACGGTCACCGTGCAGCTGACTCAGGCCGAAGCCGCAGCCATCACCGCACTGAACCTGGGCCCGGTCCTGGGTGCCCTGCCGCCCAACTTCACTCCGTACGCCAAACAGCTACTCGGCGACAACATCTCCCGGCTCGCCGCCCAGGCAGCCCGAACGCCCGGCTCCGCGCTGGTGGTGGTGATCGATCAACCGGTCGCAAGCCCTCCCGGTGTCAGTGTCTCCGTGACCCGCTGACCGAGCACCGCTCGGACGGTACGAGGCTGACCTCGGAAAGCCGAGCAGTGCCCGACACCGTGGACCAGGCGCTCACCACCGGGGCGCCTGGTCCAGTTCACCGACCGCCACCCGGCACCCGGACGATCGGCGGCACCGGGACGGCGCGCGTTGACACCCGATCAGGGCAATGAGAATGTGAGGCTTCGAGCTAGTTCACAAGATCGGTTGAAGGGGGACCTCCAGGATGTCGACACTCGCGACAGGGGTGTTCATCGACTGGGAGGATCTGACCGGGCAATCCACGTTCGTCGTCGAACTGATCAGTTTTCCGATCTTCGCCGCGATCGCGGGCCTGCTCACCAACTGGACCGGCGTGCTCATGCTGTTCTGGCCGGTGGAATTCCGCGGCGTGCGCATTCCCGGACTGCACGTGCTCTATCCGTACCTGCCGAGGCGGGTGCAGGTGCTGCCGACATTCTCCGGTGACGGCAGACGGCTGGGTTTCCAGGGTTTCATTCCGGCGCGTGCGGAGAAGATGGCCAGCATCTGCGTCGACAAGGCGCTCATGCGGATCGGCAGTCCGAAGGATTTCATCCACGAACTCGATCTGGACGGGGTCGCGGACTATATCGCCGAGATCGCCGGGTCGCGGACTCCCGAGATCGTCGACGAGGTGATGTACCGGGAGAACCCCGATCTGTGGAAAGCGGTGCCGCGCCAGGTCAGGCAGGTGATCTATCAGCGCGTCGAAGCACAGTTGCCGAAATTGTGCAGGCGGTCGTTCGAATCCCTCGGCGACAATATCGACCAGCTCATCGATATCAAGACCTTCGTCATCCGCTACCTGCGTCAGAATCCGGAGATCCTGAAGGATCTGACCACGACGATCGCCGAGCCGGAACTGAAATTCATGATCCGGATCGGCCTGCTCGGCGCGCCGTTCGGTTTGCTGCTGGCCCTGTATCTGCACGTGCACGAGAGCATTCCGGTGATCGGCTGGCTGCCCGCCTGGCTGATCGTGCTGCTCGCCTCGGCGGCCATCGGCGTGATCGTCAATGTGATCGCGGTGAAGATGGTGTTCGAACCCGGCGATCCGCAACCGCGCTACAAATACTTGTGGCGCCAGGCGCTGCTGGCCAAGCGACAGCCGCAGGCGGCGACCGATCTCGCGCATATCCTCGCCTACCAGGTGCTCACCCTGCCGAATCTGTCGGAAGAACTGCTCGAGGGGCCCAACGGCGACAAAACCCGTCAGCTCATCGAACGGCTGATTTCCGACGAGATCCACCGCCAGCTCGGGCCGACCCATTCGGTGGTGCGCGCGGCGTTCGGCGCACGCCAGTTCGACAACCTGACCGTCGGCGCCGCGGGCGCGGCGGTCGGGCTGGCGCCGAGCCTGGCCGAGGACGAGGAGTTCGCCCGCGAACAAGCCTCGAAGATCGACGAGTTCGCCACCCGGAAACTGCGAATGCTCTCGCCCGGCGAATTCATGGAGATGTTCTACGCCTCGGTCGAACAGGACGCCTGGCTGCTCTACCTGCACGGCGCCGTGCTCGGCCTCGGCGTCGGCGCGGTGCACCTGCTGCTGTTCGGCTGGTAGGACCGCCGGGGAGCGACCTATCTCCGAAAAAAAACCAGCACGCATGCTTGTGTTTGCCCGGTAGGCGCTGCGATGCTGGTCGGCAGTCGGCACACAACGATCGTGTGCCCCGACCGGCAAGGGGTAGTGATGGCTGACCTGGAAGCTCTGCTCGGCGATTTCGCCGCGGAATGCGCGGATCTCGAAGAGTTGGTGGCACCGCTGAGCGATGCGCAGTGGCGTACCGAGACGCCCGCGCCCGGCTGGAGCATCGCCCACCAGATCGGGCATCTGGCCTGGACCGACGAGATCGCCACCGTCGCCGCCACCGATCCCGCCGAGTTCACCCGGCGGGTCACCGAGGCCGGGGCGGGTGTGCTCACCATGGTCGACGATGTCGCCGCCGAGGCCGCCGAGATGGCGCCCGCCGATCTGCTGCGCCGCTGGCGAGCCGGACGCGACGGCCTGATCGACGCGCTGCGCGCGGTGCCCGCGGGGACGAAACTGCCGTGGTTCGGCCCGCCCATGAGCGCCGCCTCGATGACCACCGCCCGGCTGATGGAGACCTGGGCGCACGGGCAGGACGTGGCCGACGCGCTCGGCGTGCGCAGGCAACCCACGGCGCGGCTGCGCGCGGTGGCGCACATCGGCGTGCGTACCCGCGACTTCGCGTATGCGGTGCGCGGCAAGACGCCGCCCGCCGAGGAGTTCCGGATCGAACTCACCGCACCGGACGGCAGCCTGTGGACCTGGGGACCGGAGGCGGCGGCCCAACGAGTGAGCGGACCCGCACTCGATTTCTGCCTGCTGGTGACTCAGCGACGGCATCCGGGCGATCTGGCCTTGCGCGCGCAGGGGACCGAGGCCGCCGAATGGCTGGACATCGCCCAAGCCTTCGCGGGTCCCAGTGGGTCGGGGCGGACGGCGGGCCAGTTCGACTGACCCCCGGTCAGGCCCACGAATCGGTATCCGGGAACCCGCGCGAGCCGGCGTGTGCACGGCCCCGGGGGAGCAAGCGAGCGCCGCACTTGGGTGCGCCGTTCGTGTCGACGGGCCGGACGCCGTTGGCCGGAAGTATCGCTGGCAGTCGAGTATGGCGCTCGCTCGCTCACCCCAGGGATACCCATTACCGCTCGACGGAAACTCCGCCGAAACGCGCGGATGTGATCCTGGACGCACCGGAGCGCACCGTCCGGCCGCTGTCGTACGCTGGCCTGGCGTCCGGCTTTCGACGATGCGGGCCGGACTTCCGGACACCTCAGGAGTTTCGCGACACCGAGGAGAGGAACGCATCGTGACCGCACAACGCACGAATCAAGCCGCTCGGTACACGGCGATCGTGTCCGCGAGCGCGGCCAGCCTCACCCTGACCGTGGCAGCCGGTGCCTACGTGATGAGCCAGATATCGCCGAGCGCGTCGACCACCACGCCGGCAACGACCCTTGACCGGCCGGACCGCTCCGTCATCGAGGTACAGCCGCGGATCGCGCGGGCTTTCACCGCCGCCGCGCCCGGCGGCTCGGCCCCGGCCCCGGCCTCGTTCGGTGTCGGCGGAACGGGAGGCCGGGTGTTCGCGCCCGTCACCGATCCCCCGGCCGTCGATCTTCCCGCCGCGCAGACCGTGCCCCAGCCCGCACCCGCACGGCGCACCGAGTCGGGAAGCTCGCTCGATCTCGGCGTGGCCGAGCTGAACACCCACCGCGACGAACAGCACACGACGGTCACCCTGACGGTCGACCCCGAGGTCACCGCGGCGCTGCACGGCTTGCTCACCGAATCCCCCACGGATCCCAGCGGTCCCACCACGCTCAGCACCGACATCGACCGCGGGCGCGGTGGGGTGGCCCTCGGCTTCTCCGACCCGTTGCTCGGCGAGCGGAGCGTGGAGGTGCCTGGCACCAGGCCGGCCGCGCGCCCCGCCGGGCCCACGCCCGTCTAGCGAACCTCACCGGCCGCGCCGCGCCGCGCGTCCGGCCGACCTCGCGTGCCCGCGGAGCGACGCGCCGAGGCCGCCCCGAGCGGGCGAAGTACTGTGTGCCGACGTGTACGACTTCTGTGTGATCGGCGGCGGCATCGTCGGCGTCGCGACGGCTCACGAGCTGCTGAGCAGGAATCCCGGCGCGAGCGTGGTGCTGGTGGAGAAGGCCGAGCGGCTCGGCGCCCACCAGACCGGGCACAACAGCGGCGTGATCCATTCCGGCATCTATTACGAGCCGGACAGCCTCAAGGCGCGACTGTGCCGTGCGGGCGCACGGTGGACCACCGAGTTCGCCCGCGAGCACGGGATCGACCACCGGATCTGCGGCAAGCTGCTGGTGGCCACCGATGCCGCCGAGTACGAGCGGATGCTGGCGCTGCACGAGCGGTCGATCACCAACGGCGTACCGGTCGAACTGCTCGACGCGACCGAATTGCGCAGGCGCGAGCCGCATGTCGCCGGTGTCGGCGCGTTGTTCGTGCCCGGCACCGGCATCGTCGACTATCGCGCGATCACCGAGGCACTGGCCGGGCAGGTGCGGGCGATGGGCGGCACGGTGGTGCTCGGCGCGACGGTCACCGCGATCACCGAGACCGACGAGCACGTCACTGTAGAGAGCACAGCAAGCACAGCAAGCACGGCAGGCACCGCCGACTGGGCGAACACGGCGAGTACGGCGGACACAGCGAGCACAGCCGGCACCGCGAGCACGGCGGATCGGGCACGCCGGTGGACGGCGCGCACGCTGGTGGTGTGCGCGGGCCTACAGGCCGACCGGATGGCCCGGCTCGCGGGGCTGGACATCGGCCTCCGCATCGTTCCGTTCCGCGGCGAGTACTACCAATTGCCGCCGGAGCGAGCCGATCTGGTGAACACGCTGATCTACCCGATCCCCGACCCGAGCCTGCCGTTCCTCGGCGTGCACCTGAGTCCTACGGTCGACGGCGCGCTGACCGTCGGCCCGAACGCGGTGCTCGGTCTGTCGCGGGAGGGGTACCGCAAGGGCAGCGTGAACGGACGCGACCTGCTCGACATCCTCACTTTCCCCGGCATGCGGCGGGTGGCCAGGACCCATCTGCGCACCGGCGCAAGAGAATTGCGCAACTCGTTGTTCAAACGTGGCTATCTCGCGGAGTGTCGCAAGTACTGCCCGGAGCTGACCCTGCACGATCTGCGGCCACGTACCGCCGGTATCCGGGCGCAAGCGGTCTTGCCGGATGGCACGCTGGCACACGACTTCCTGATCGAACGCACCCCGCGCTCGATCCACGTGCTCAACGCGCCGTCGCCCGCGGCGACCTCGGCCGTACCGATCGCGGGCCACATCGTCGACCAACTCTGAACCGCCTCCAGAGGTTTCGGATCGCTCGCGGCCACCGAGTGATTCCGTGTCACCTCTCGAATAAAGAGGACTGCTGTAGTACTTTTGTCGCAGCTGTGGATCAGGGAGGGCCTATGGGCCACATCAAATACGCCAGCGACGTCGGCGCACCCGCCGAGGTCGCCTTCACCTACACCGATAACCACCTGTCCGTACCGGACTGGATGTTCGGTGTGCGTGCCTTCGAGCCGGCCGGAGACATCGACCAGGGTGTCGGAGCGGTTTTCGCGATCACCTCGCGCCTGTGGCCGCGGCCGATCGGCTGCGAGATCACCGAGCACCGACGCAATGCCGTGCTCTCCTACACGCTACGTGGACGGCGGCTGCGCGGAACCCTGACGTTGCGTTTCGACCCGCTCGGCTACGGCCGCTCGGTGCTGACCTCCGAAGCCCGCTACGAGAAACCGAGCGGACCGGTCGGCCGGATGTGCTCCGGCCTGGTCGAGGCCGCGGTGCGCCGCGCGCTGCGGCGAACCGAAGCCCAGTTACGAAGAGAGATCGAAGAGTTCCACGGGACCGATCTTGTCGGGCGGATCGCATAGAGTGCCCGCCATGATCATCGTGAGCACCGACGGCTCGTGCCTGCGCAACCCCGGTGGCGCCATCGGCTGGGCGTGGGTCGATCATCAGGGCGGCGCCAGCGCCAGCGGCGGAGCACCCACCGGCACCAATCAGGTCGCCGAGCTGCGCGCCGTCCTCGAGGCGATCCTCGCCCACCCCGGCGAGGAACACCTGCTGATCGAGAGCGATTCGCTCTACGCCATCAAGTGCGCCTCGGAGTGGATCCACGGCTGGCGCAACAACGGCTGGCGCACCTCCAACGGGAACACGGTCAAGAACGCCGAGCTGATCGCCGCGATCGACCGGGCCATCGCCGGACGGCCGGGGCCGGTGCGCTTCCGCTGGGTGCGGGGCCATGTCGGCAACTACTTCAACGAACGCGCCGACGCGCTGGCCGGTGAGGCGGCCAGGCGAGCGGCGGCGGCTCCGGGGGAGGCTACGCGCGACGAGGTCGCGCCCATCGTGTCGACACCGGCGCCACCGCCGGTCACGGGGAAGGTCGTCACGGGAAAGGCCACGACGGCGGGTTCACAGGCGCTCACCCTGTTCTGACCCGCACGCGGCGCGCGAAGTCCACGGAGAAAGACCTCCGGCGGTGGAGACCCAGGTCCCACCGCCGGAGGCGTCTTCGGTGTTCGGTTGTGTGAGCCGGTCAGTTGCCCGGTGCCGGTGCGGGTGCTCCCTCGGTGGGCTCGCCTTCGGCGGGGACGCCGCCTTCGGCGGGAGCGGGTGTGCCGCCGGGCAGACCGGCGCCTGAGCCTGGGTCCTTCAGCATCGGGGAGTCCAGCTTGGCGACCTTCCACTTGCCGTCCTCGTTGCGCAGGTCGGCGATCACCACGATGAACTGGCGATCCGGGGTCGGCTGGGTGAAGTTGGTGCGGAATTGGGTCATGGTGACCAGCACGGTGGCCTGCTCGGTGTCGCCCTGCTGGAAGCCGCACTGCACGTCGTCGACCCAGGACTTCACCTGCGCCTGCACCATCGCGTCCGACAGCGCCTTGCCCGCCTGTTCGAATTCCTCGCGGAAATCGCCGGTGGCGTTGTCCTTCACCTTGGCGAAGTAGCCCTCGAGGTCGTTGGCGTAGTCGTACTCCGAGACGGTGCGGCCGAAGTCGCAGGCCGCGCGGGTGGCATCGTCGACGGCGGCCAGTTCCGCGCCACGGCGATCGGCCTGTAGATAGAACACCACCACGGCGGTGATCGCGGCGACCAGCAGAATGCCCGCCACGAAGGCGGCGATGATCGGCGTCATGCCGCCCTTGGCGTCGCCGCTGGAGGCCGACGCGGTGTCCTCGCCCGCCTTCTCGCTCGTGGTCTCGGCAGGAGCGGCCTTCGCGATCGAGACCTTCTCGGTCTTCTCGGCGGCCTCGGCCGACGCGGCCTTCTTCACCACGACCGTCTCCGCATTCGGATCGGCGGACGTTTCCTTCTTCGACACGACGGTCTGGTCATCGCTTCCCGTGGTGCCGTTGGCGTCGTTGTCGGTGTTGTCGGCGTTGTCGGTGGCCATCGATAGATACCTGCACTTTCCCGGCGCGTGAAAGCGCCGATCGGGTGGCCGGCCGCGCTCGGAGTGCGACCGTGCCCGTTCTGGCGGCGAGTATGCCGGGCCGAGGTGAACACCCACGGTCCGGGTCGGCTCACCGCACCGGCGGGAGGGTCCGTTCGTGCGGATCCACCCCCGGCGGCATCTGCGCGCCGTTGTTCGGCACATCAGGGCGAGGCGCGTTGGCCGCGCCGCGGATCTGCTGTCCGGGCGGCGGATTCACGCAGTAGTTCCACTTCGGGATCGCGCCGTCCTGCACCACTTCGTTGCGGTACACCTCGGTGTCGTAGGTGCAGAAGGGACGCGGCCAGATGTCGATCATGGCGCGGAACTCACCGTTGACCGCGGGCACGCCGAGCGCCTCGACGCCCGCCGCGAGCGAGGGGAACAGCGCGCGCAGCGCGGGTAGCCGCAACTGCGCCGCCCTGGTGATGGCGACGAAGTTGGTGACCAGGCCGGTCATCGGATCGGTGGTCGTGTCGAGCACCGCCCCGAGCCGGGCGAGCTGGTCGGGCGCCTGGTCGAGCACCCGCTGCACCTCGGCGTTGGCGTTGTTGAACTGTTCGAACAACATGCCGGAGTTGGCGGTGAGCGTCGCCAGGTCCGGCTGCGCCTGCGAGGTGGTGGCGGCGATCGTGCGCAGATTGGTGATCAGGTTGGTCGTCTGCGGCAGCAGCGAGTCCAGGCCCGCGGTGGCCAGCGAGATCCCGTTGACCAGGCCGCGCAGCTGATCGGGGCCGCCGCTGAGCGCGATGTCGAGCTCGTCGAGGATCACGCTGAACTTGTCCGGGTCGATCTGGGAGATCAGCGCACTCGAGTTGTCCAGCACCGACCAGATCGGCGTGGGGGTCTTGACCCGCTCGGCGTCGAACTCGATGACATCACCGTCGCCGAGGTAGGGACCGTCCTCGGTGTCGGGCCGGAAATCGATGTACTGCTCACCGGCGCCGGAGAGCGCCTGCACCGACACCATGGTGTCGACCGGGATCTCGTAGTCACTGTCGATCCTGGCGACGGCCGCGATGGCCTGACCGCGGTCGATCAATTCGATCGAATCGACCTTGCCGACGCGGAAACCGCGCAGCGTCACGTCGTTGCCCGGCTGCAGGCCACCGGAGCGGTCCAGCTTCACCGTGACCGAGTACTCCGAGCGCAGCGGGTTGAACCGCATGACCGCCACCGCGAGGTAGCTGGCGCCGACCACCAGTATCAGCAGCAGACCAAGGGCCGAGAGCCATTGCGTGCGCGACAGCTTCATCGCTGTCCCCCTTCGACCCGGTTCTGCACCAGCTGCAGCACCTGGAGCATGCTTCCGGTGAAGTCGGCGACATCGTTGAGGTCCCACAGACCGGCGTTGGCCGGGTCGGTCAGCGCGCTCACGTCCAGATTCGTCGCGGTGGCGAAGACCGAGAAGCTGCGTCCGCGGAAGGTGGCGTCCACCTTCGGGCGGATCTCGTGCATGCGATCGAGCATGACCTCGAACTCACTGCCGGTCGCCGCCAGCGCGTTCATCAGTTGGTGAGTGTTCTCCAGCAGGCTCGCCAGCTGCTCGCCGGAGGTGACCGAGTAGTCGCCGATCGCCGCACTCGCCGTCGACAACTTGGTCAGCAGTTCGCCGATCGCCTGGTTGTTCTCGGCGATGGCGCCGATCATCTGCGGCAGCGTGTCGGCGACCTCGCCGAGCTCGGCCCGCCTGCTCTCCAGCGTGCCCGCCAGTGTGTGGAACTGATCGAGGGTGGCGTCCACCCGGGCGGAGTTCTCGTTCAGGCTGCCGATCACACCGGTCAGCTCGGAGATCAGATGGCCGAGCTGCTCACCGCGACCGCCGACGATCGAATCGAGTTCCGCGCCGATCTTGGACAGCGCCGCCACGCCGCCGCCGTTGAACAACAGCGACACCGAGATCAGCAACTGCTCCACGGTGGCGCCCGCGGAGGTCTGTTCCAAAGTCAGGGTGTCGCCGTCGGAGAGCATCGGCGTGCCCGGTTCGGCGACCGGTTTCGAGACCGCGACGAATACGTCGCCGAGCGGGGTCGCCTGGCGCAGTTCGGCGGTACTGCCCTCGGGCAGTTCGATATCGCTGTCGATGGTCAGATCGACGACGGCCTGGAAGTTCTTGGTCCTGATGTTGGAGACCACACCGACATCGGAACCGCCGATCTTCACCTTCGCCTGATCAGGCAGGTTCAGCGCGTTCTCGAACACCGCGTGCAGGGTGTAGGTGTCCCCGGACTGCCCTGGCTTGGGCAGCGGCAGATCCTCCACCGTGAGACTGCACCCGGAGGTGATGCCGACTCCGGCGACCGCGGCCAGGGCGATCAGCGCCCGGCGTGCCTTGTTGCTCATTCGGTTCGTCATTTCGTCAGTCCGAGCAGTGCGGCGGTGAGACCGTAGTCCGGGCCCATGTCCTGCACATTGCCTGTGCGGCAACCGTCTTCGCGCATTTGCAGCCGCTCGCAGAACAGGCTGACGATCTCACCGCTGAGGAAGGTGCCGATGGCCGCGTTCAGGCGCACCCACTGGTGCTCGCGGCTCACGATCCGGTCGATGTTCTGCAACGCCAGCGGCGCCACGTCCACGACCTCGGTGACTTCGTAGGCGTTGTCGCGCAGTTGCTGGGTCACGTTGGTCAGGCCGGTCAAGGTGCCCTGCAGTTCGCCCTGGTAGTCGCCCAGGGTGGTGGAGGTGTTGGCCAGGAAGGCGTTGAGCTGATCCAGCGTCGCCTGCAGGCCGGGGGCCTGGTCGGCGAGCAGGCCGGTCATCTGGGTGACCCGGTTGCTGAAATCGCGCACCGATTGGTCGTTCTCGGCCAGCATCGTGGTCAGCTCGTTGAGCCGCACGATGATGTTGGAGATGGCGTCCTTGTTGTCGATGCCGACCTTCAGCGCGCCGGAGAGCGCGTTGAGGGTGTCGCGGATCTTCGCGCCGTTGCCGTCGAGCATCGGGTAGAGCACCCGGCCCGAGAGCGGACCGATCCCTTCCGAACCCGGCTGCGGGGCGAGCGCGGCGGCGAACTCGTCGATGGTCTTGATCAGGGTGTCCAGCTCGACGGGGGTACGAGTCCGCGCCAGCGGCAGATGTGAGCCGTCGGCCAGTTCCTCGCCGCCGGTGTAGACCGGGGTGAGTTCGATGTGGCGGTCGGTGACGATCGAGGGCGAGATGATCGCGGCCTCGGCGTCTTCGGGGATCTTCACATCGGAGTCGATCGACAGATGCACCTCGACGAGAGTGCCCTTGGGCACGATCTTCTCGACCGTGCCCACCTGCAGGCCGAGCACCGTCACCGGATTGCCCACGAAGATGCCCGCGATGTTCTGGAAGTCGGCGGTGATGCGGGTGTCGGCCGACGGATTCACCGCGTCCGGTAGCAGCGAGCAGCTGCCCAGGGCGAGCGCGGCGACGCCGATCACCGCGACCTTGGCCGCGTGCCGGAGTTTCGCCGTCGTGGCGGTCTTCATCACTGGCACCCCTCGATGACTTGGGCGAAGCACAACCAGTTGTCCGGGAACAGCCACGGCACCGCGACCACGCCGTACGGGCCGCTGCCACCCCACGAGTTGGCCAGGTAGCGCACCGACGGCGGCATGATCGACAGCATCCGGTCCAGGTTGTCCTTGTTCTTCTGCAGGCCCTCGGCCATGGTGTTGAGCTGGGCGAGGGTCGGGCCGAGCTGGTCGTCGTTGGCCGCGCCGATCTCCTCGAGCTGGCGCGTCAGCGCGGCGACGTTGTCGAGCAGCTGCCGCAGCAGATCCTGGCGTTCCATCACCCGGTTGGCGATGGCCTCGCCCTGGGTGATCACCAGCAGCAGGCTGTTGCGGTTGTCGGCTAGGATCTCGGTGACCCGGTCCAAGTCCTTCAGCAGCTGGTCGACCTGCTCGCGCCGGGTGTCGATGGTCTTGGCCAGCGCGCCGACGCTGTCGAGCGCCTGGGCGGTCAGCGCCGGGGTGTCCCCGAGTTCCTGGTTGATCACGTTCAGCGACTCGGCCAGCTGCTCGGTGTCGAGTGCCTCGAACTTCGGCGTGCCGATCTGCACCACGTCGGCCAGATCGTAGGGAACGCTGGTGTTGGAGACCGGGATCCGCCCGCCGGGCAGACCCGAGCCGTCGCCGGGCTCGAGATCGACGTAGCGGGCGCCGAGCAGTGTCGCCATCTTGATCGAGGCGCCGGCGTCGGGGCCGAGTTCCACGCTCTTGTCGATGTTCAACGTGAGCAGCACGTGATCGCCTTCGATCTCCGCGCCGGCCACGGTGCCCACCGCGACGCCCGCCGCGTTCACCCGGTCGCCGACCTTGATGCCCGCGGCCTGGACGAACTCGGCCTCGATCTCCTGCTGGCCGACGCCGAGCAGGCGGAACACGCTGGCCACCGCGAGCAGGGCCACCACCACCACGGCACCGATGATGCCGAGCCAGAAATGCCGGTTGCCGTCGAAGCGGCGCTTCATCTTCGCGATCATGGTCCACACACCGCCGAATGGGAGTTGCCGCCGATCTGTGAGAACAGACCGCGGGGGAAGAGCACGCCGTAGAGGGAGACGTCCAGGCCGCACAGGTAGGCGTTGGCGTAGGCGCCTTCGGAGGTGTGCCGACCGGCCGCCGCGAGCAGGTTGGGCACGTCGACCGCCGCCTGGTCGAGCTTGGCGCCGTTGTAGAGCAGCATGTTCAGCGCCGCGGTGGTCGAGTTCTGCGCCAGCTCCAGGCCGGGCTGGATGCGATCGACCATGGCGACCAGGTCGGTGGTCGCGGCCGCGACGGTCTCGGTGGAGGCGAGCAGGGACTGCCCCTGGTCGTAGAGTCCGCCGATGAGGGCCCTGGTCTGGGTCACCAGCGTCTCGAGCTCTTCGCCCCGGTTGGCCAGGCCCGACATCACCCCGGACAGGTTCGCGATGACATCGGACAGGATCGCGTCGCGGCGCTGGAAATCGGTCGCCAGCTGGGCCGCCTGGACGATGAACGAGCTCAGCGAGACGCCGTCGCCCTGCAGCGCGAGGATGAACGTCTCCGACAGGCGGTTGACCTGCTCGGGCTGTAGCACCTGGAACAGCGGCTGGAACCCGTTGAGCAGACCGGAGATGTCGAAGGAGGGCTCGGTGCGGTCCACCGGGATGGTGCCCTTGTTCGCCAGCGGCGCGGGCGAGGTCTCCTCGCCGGGCTCCAACGCGACGTAGCGCTGGCCGATCAGGTTCTGGTAGCGGACCAGCGCCTTGGTGTCCTCGTAGATCGTCTGGTCACGCTGCACGACGAAGGTCACCTCGGCGACCGAGGCGTTGTCGTCGTCACGGACGAGTTCGATGCCTTCGACCTTGCCGACGCGCACGCCCGCCATCCGGACGTCGTCGCCCTCGCGCAGGCCGAGCACATCGGTGAAGATCGCCGTGTAGGTGTTCGTGCCACCCGCGACGGTGCGGGCCAGGGTGTTCCAGACGACCACGGTCACCAGAATCGAGACCAGCGCGAAGATGCTGAAGCCGATCAGCGGTTTACGGATGCTCATCAGCGCTCCCCGCTCTCGGACACGGTCATGGTTCCGCCCTTCAGGATCGGGCTGAGCAGCAGGTACTCCGCGGCGGTCGGCTGGCGGCCGAGCAGCACCGCGATGGCGTCGTCACCGCGGAAGGAGATCGCGCCCGCCTGCTGCGGCGTCACCGCCTCGGGGTCGGTGGCCGGTTCGGTCGCCGGATCACCCGCGGGTTCGGCCGGAGGCTGCGGCGCGGTCAGCCCGGGCAGGGCGGGCAGGCCGGGCAGTGCGGGCAGGCCGGGAATGATGCCTTCCAGCGGCGTGCCCGCGAACGGGACGGGAGCTCCCTGACCGTTCGGCGCGACGACCTGGGACTCCAACCCCGTCATGCCGGGGATCAGCGGCAGGCCGGGCACCGGGACCGCGGGCGGTAGCCCCCGGGCCGAATCCAACGCGCGCGGGCGCAGCTTCTCCGGCAACGGCGGCAGCTCGGCGACCGCGGGGGCGGTGGCGCAACTCGGGCCCGCCATCTCGTCGTAGCGCGGGCAGTCCTCGACCGTGTAGGGCTTGTACGGCGTCAGGGTGATGCCGGCGTCCCACACCATCTGATTCGCCGGACCCCAGTGGAAGACGGCGTCCAGCTTGCGTAGCGACTCGCTGAGGTTCAGCAGCGAGCGGGTGATCGCGGACGGATCCGCGGCCAGCGAGCCGAACAGGTCGGCGGTGCCGGCAGTGATCTGCTTGCCCGCGTCGGGGTTGCGCGCGAACAGGGTGTTCACCGAGTCGATGGTGCCGCTGGTGCCGGTGATCAGCGCCATCAGCTCGGTGCGCCGGTCGGCGATGGTGCGCGCGGTGAGCACCGAATCGCCGAACACGTCGACCAGTTCCGGAGCCGACTCGTTGAGCGCGGCGAAAGAATTGGAGAAGTCGGTGAGCAGCACGCCGAGGTCCGGAATGGACTCGTCGACCGCGGTGACCCAGCGGTCGAGCCGCTCGACGGTCGAGCCGGGCATCCGTCCGCTGCCGTCGAGCGCCTGGGACAGCGTGCCGAGCACACGGCCGAACTGCACCGGGTCGATCTTCTCCAGGATGTCGCGCACCGTGGTGAGCGTGTCCTGCAGCGCGATCGTGCCCTTGCTGCGGTCCTCCTCGATGACCGACCCTTCCTCGAGGTAGGTGTCGGAGGGCCCGTTGAAGACCAACTCGACGGAGGTGACCGCGAACAGGTTGCTGGGCACCACACGAGCGGTCACATTGGCCGGGATGCTGTCGGCGTACTCCGGCTTCAGCTCGATCTGCACCTTCTGCAGTTCGCCCTTGGCCGCCACCTCGACCTCGTCGACGGCGCCGACGAGCACACCGCGGAACTTCACGTCCGCCTCGGAGGGCAGACCGTCACCGGTGGTGGTCAGATTGGCCGTCACATTGACCTTGGGCACGAAATAGCCCTGGTAGCGGGCCATCAGCAGGCCGAGCACCACCGCGAAGACCACTAGTCCGCACGCGCCGGCGATCAGCAATTGCCGCATGGTGGGCCCGCGCCCACTGGGATCGATGATCATCTCGCCCTTACCCCGAGATCCGGATTCCGGGGTCGACGCCCCAGATAGCCAAGGTCATGAACAGATCGGCGAACACGACCAGGATGATGCACATCTTGATCGCCCGGCCGGCCGCCACGCCGACGCCCTCCGGGCCGCCGGAGGCGAAGAACCCGTAGTAGCACTGGATGAATGTCGTGATCGCGACGAACACGATCGCTTTGAGCAGCGAGTAGAGCACGTCGGTCGGGATCAGGAATTGGTAGAAGTAGTGCGAGTAGGTGCCCGGGGCGGTGCCGCCGATCATCTGCACGGTCAGCGAGCAGGAGATGTAGGCGACCGCCAGGCCCAGGCAGTACAGCGGCACGATGGCCACGATGGCGGCGAACATGCGCGTGCTGACCAGGTAGGGCAGCGGCCGGATCGCCACCGACTCGAGCGCGTCGATCTCCTCGGAGATGCGCATGGCGCCCAGCTGGGCGGTGAATCGGCAGCCCGCCTGGGCGGCGAAGGCCAGCGAGGCCAGCAGCGGGCCGAGTTCGCGGGTCGTCGCGAAGGCCGAGATCGCGCCGGTGATGGGGCTCAGGCCGAGCAGGTTCAGCGAGGTGTGTCCCTGGATGCCGACGGTCATTCCGCCGAAGGCGCTGAGGATGATGACGACCCCGATGGTGCCGCCGCCGACGACCAGGTTGCCGTTGCCCCAGGTGACATCGGTGAGCAGGCGCCACACTTCCTTGGGGTAGTGCTTGAGCGCCAGGGGGATCGAGCCCACCGACCGCAGGAAGAAGAACACCTGGTGGCCGATGCGGGCGAGCAGGTCGACCGGAGCCTGCGCGGTCTTCTTGAGTTGATATAGCGGCCGCAGCAGCGGCGGCACATAAGTCGACGACACCGGCTCAGACCACCTGTGGGGGGAAGAGGGCGCTGTAGATCTGCGTGATCCCGAGGTTCACGCCGAAGAGCATGATGGCCGAGCTCACCACAGCGGAGTTGACGGAGTTCGCGACGCCGCCGGGGCCGCCGCGGGTGTTCAGACCGGTGTCGCAGGCGATGATCGCGGCCAGCAGACCGAAGATCATCGACTTGACCAGTGCGACGAAGAGGTCCCTGGTGACGGCGAACGAGGAGAAGGTGCCGATGTAGGAGCCGGGGGTGCCACCCTGGGCGAAGATGTTGAACACATAGCCGGTCAGGAATCCCACGAAGACGACGAAGCCGCACAGCAGCACGCTGACCAGCATCGCCGCGCCGAGCCGGGGGGCGACCAGCCTGCGCATGGGATCGACGCCCATCACCTTCATGGCGTCGATCTCTTCCCGGATGGTGCGCGAGCCCAGGTCGGCGCAGATGGCCGAGCCGACCGCGCCCGCGATCATGATCGAGGTGACCAGCGGCGCGCCTTGCTGGACGATGCCCAGGCCGTTGGCCGCGCCGATGAACGAGGTGGCGCCGACCTGGCCGGCGACCGCGCCGACCTGGATGGAGACGATGACGCCGATCGGGATGGCGACCAGCAGGGTGGGAGCGGCGGCCACATTCGCCATGAACGCGCACTGGCGGACGAACTCTCCGAAGGGGAACCGCCCACGGAAGATAGCGACGAACAACTCGGCGACCGCCGAGATACCCATGGTGATCTGGCGACCGAAGGTCTCCAGCGACCGTTTCGGGTGGTCTTCCCAATAGGCCCTCGTCCAATCGACCGCTTCACTTATGCGGGATCCTCCTCCGGGAGGACTCTTGGTCGACTGCACTGGCTAACCCCTCTCGACGCCGGTTGGACAACCCCGACGACTTGTTTGCTTGAGGCACCTTACTACGGAGTAGTTCTCAACACACCACTGACATGTGATCGCAGTCATAGATTGCGATCACTCGCCCTAAAAGACTGGGAGACGCCACAGTGGCGCCCACGGCGAAGCAACCGAAAACCGAGAATTTTTGGGCACACATGGCAGCTCCAGCCCGGCGATATGGGCTCGAGCAATTGAGTCGGCGGAATTGCATGGAAAATAGTCATCTAAAATCTATTGCCGTATCCGAATGCTGTGGACATACCGCACAACCGGCGTGGAATATCGATGACACGCGCCGGATCCACCGTTTTGATACGGATACGCTATGACACGCCGGGTGAGCGGGGTACAAGCCGTGACCTCCGGCGAGACGCGACCGAGACCGAATACTGACACGATGAATGCGACAGATTGATATCGTGCGGGCTTCCGACATCTGGAGGGACATGTTCAGCAAACTCGCCAAGGCGGCCAACGCCGTCCTCGCCGTGGCCTTGGGCGCGGCGCTGCTCGGGACGGGCGCAGGGACCGCGGTGGCGGACCCGGGCGCGCCGGTGATCGGTGGCGGTTCGGGAATCATCGTCGACAACATGTACGAGTGCACCGTCACCACGGTCGGCTACGACAACGCGGGCAGGCTGGTCGGCCTGACGGCGGGCCACTGCGGCGAGGCGGGCGCGCAGGTGTACTCGGAGACCGATCCGGGCGCCGGCGTGGTCGGCCGTTTCGTCTACTCCGACCCCACCCTCGACTACGCGGTGATCCAGTTCCAGCCCGGCTCGATCACCCCCGTCAACCGGATCGGCAATGTGACCATCACCGGGATCGGCGCGCCCGCCCAGTTCCCGATGATCGTCTGCAAGGAAGGCCGCACCACCGGTAACACCTGCGGTCTGGCCTACGGCGATATCTTCGGCAGCAATATGGAGACCTGGGCACAGATGTGCGTGGTGGAAGGCGATTCCGGCGCGCCGGTGGTCGTCGGATCGACGCTGGTCGGCATGGTGAACGCCTACCTGGCCATCGCGTGCTTCGGCCCCGAGGTCGGCACCAACATGACCACGATCATGGACGATCTCAACCGCCGCGGCGACATCGGCGCGGGCTTCCGGCCCATCTGATCCGGCCGGTCACCAGCTGATACGACAAAGGAGCGGACCTTTCGGTCCGCTCCTTTGTCGTCGACCCGCTTCCCCCCGGACCGGGCCCTACAACTCCTCGACGCAGACCACGAACCGGCGCTCGGTGTATTCGAACCCGAAGCCGGTGTCGCAGGCGCTCACATCGCCGACACCCTGGACGATCTCGTCGACCCGCACCGGCTGCAGACCGGACTCGCTGCAGTCGATGCGCTGCGGGTCCTCGCCGCCGATGTCCATGCAGCCGCCGATCACCCAGTCGATGTCCAGGCAGAACGCGCCCTGTTCCAGGCCGTTGAGGGTCTCGGCGTAGTAGTTGTCGCGATCGGCCGGGCACAGCGCGCTGAGGGTGGTCTTGTCGATGACCTTGTAGTTGGAGGCGCGGCTGCCACAGGACGCCCTGGCGATGGTGGCATCGGTGGTCGTGCCGCCCAGGGTCACGCAGTCACCGATCTCGGCCTGGAAGTCGGTGTCCCCGGCCTCCTCCGTCGTCGTACGCGGCGGGCTCGACTTCGGCGGGCCGGACTTGGGCGGCGGGCTGGTGGTGACGGCATCTATGGTGCCGCCGACGGCGGGCTGGGCGCGGCCGTCGATGGTCGACCCACAGGCCGACAGTGTGAACGCCGCGACGGTGATGCCCACCGCGAGCGCGAGACCGGATAACAATTGACGAGACACGTACAGTCCTCCCGAGCTGTAACGCTCCGAACTCACACCCGGCCTGTTGACCCGCAGATGACGAGCTGAGCGGAAATACCACGCCATGCATACACCACCCGCGCCGTCACCGTCGAGTCACCGGTAGGCCCGGACCCCCTCACCCGCGCCGACACACCTCCAGCAATCTGTCTGGGTATGGTGGTGACCACGGCGCGAAAGGGGCCATTCATGAACCTGATCAGGGCGGTCATCTGCTCGGCCGCCGCATTGGGCACCGCGGTCACGGCACCGGCGACAGCCTCAGCAACCCCTCTGCATTGCACCGCGGAGCGCGGCGCGGACCTCACCCGCATCGAGGGCGGCACCGGGTGCCGGGCTGCCACGGACGAGCGAGGGCTCGCGCTGGCGACGGGCTCGGACGGGGTGGGATACGCCTACGCCGCGATGGGCGCGACGGCGTTCGGTCTCGGCGCGGCGGGCGGCGTCGGCGCCAGCGAGGGATTCGGCGGCATCCCGATCGCCCTGGGCTTCGGCCCCGACGCGATGGCGCTGAGTTCGGTCGCCGATCCCGTGCCGTACGACGGTCAGCAGGTGGCGGTGGCGATCGCCTTCGAAGGTTCCCGCGCGGAGGTCGGTGGAACCGCCGACGGCACGGTGGTCTGCCTCGGCGCGGGCGCCTTCGCCTGGAACACCACCAGCGGCGCGAGCTGCCTGGCGACGCCCTTCGGGAACTGGACGCCCACCCCACCCGCCTCCTGATGCCCTCGCGCTCGACTCGATGCGCCGGGGGCGACCGGACAAGGGGTGGTGATATGCCTCACAACGCCGTCCCGTCTGCCCGCAAACCGAACGTACGGCATACGGTCCGCGCGACCACCGGGCGAGGGTGTGACCGGCGATTTTCACCGAAATCCCTGCCGGACAACAACTTCTGTGACAGCGATCACTCATCGCCACTGTGACGCATGACCATCGGCGACGAGTGGCCCCGGGGCGGGCGCGGAGGGTAGGAATGGACGCGGTCGGGCCGTCATACCCGCGGGCCCGGTGACAGATCCCGGTCCCGCATCAATACCCGTGGACCTGCTTCGCGAAACCCGCACGTGATCGACCCCCTGGGGAGATCCACTCGGGAGCTCTCCGCCTCAGGGGATCGTCGAGGCGCCACACCGAGGAAATCTCCCGCGCCTCCGCGCGGGCGGATGGAATGGACGATTTACCAATGCATGCCGCTTCGAACAACAGGTCGCTGCCGACGCGAGACCGGCTGTCCTACCGGCTTCGCCAGGGCGTCCTCTTGTCCGCGTCGATCGCCGCCGCGGGCGCGCTGATCATCGCTCCGGCCCACGCCGAGCCGCTGATCCCCGGTGTCGACCTCGGGTCGACCGCACCGCTGGTGAGCGAACCCGAGCCGCAGCCCAACTTCGCGCCGCCGAACATCAACATCGCCGACGGCGAGACGGTGGGCGTGGCGCAGCCGATCATCATCACCTTCAAGGAGCCGATCGCCGATCGCGCCGTCGCGGAGAAGGCCATCGAGATCACCTCCTCGAACGAGGCGCCCGGCCACTTCTACTGGTGGAGCGACAGGCAGGTCCGCTGGAAGCCGAACGAGTTCTGGCCGGCCAACACCGATGTCTTCGTCAAGGCAGGCGGCACGACCAGCGCGTTCCGTATCGGCGACGCCCTGATCGCCACCGCCGACGACACCACCAAGACCATCACCATCACCCGCAACGGCGAGGTGATCAAGACCATGCCGACCTCGATGGGCAAGCCCGGCC
Organism: Nocardia higoensis; assembly: GCF_015477835.1. Lineage (NCBI taxonomy): Bacteria > Bacillati > Actinomycetota > Actinomycetes > Mycobacteriales > Nocardiaceae > Nocardia > Nocardia higoensis. The sequence continues at coordinate 395,189 of NZ_JADLQN010000003.1, forward strand.
ACGAGACCCCCAACGGCACCTACATCGTCGGCGAACGCCATCGCGAGATGGTCATGGACTCCTCCACCTACGGTGTGCCGGTCGACGCGCCCGAGGGTTACAAGCTCGACGTGGAGTACGCGACCCGCATCTCCAACAGCGGCATCTTCGTGCACGCCGCGCCGTGGTCGGTGGCTCAGCAGGGCGTATCCAACGTCAGCCACGGCTGCCTGAACGTCAGTACCGAGGACGCCCGCTGGTTCTTCGAGAACGCCCAGAAGGGCGACCCGGTCATCGTGCAGAACACCGCGGGCGGCACCCTGAACGCCCGCGACGGTCTGGGCGACTGGAACTGATCGACCGACCCCTTCGAACCAGACGCCGGCCGCGCCATCCGCGCGACCGGCGTCTGCTCTTCGTTCACCAGATGCGGACGCGCTCGGCCGGGTCGAGGTAGAGCGCGTCACCCGGTTCGACGCCGAAGGCCTCGTGGAAGACGTCGATATTGCGCACCACCGCGTTGCACCGGAACTCCGGCGGCGAATGCGGGTCGACGGCCAGCCGGCGGATCGCCTCCTCCTCGCGCGCCTTGGTGCGCCACACCTGCGCCCAGCCGAAGAAGACCCGCTGCAAGCCGGTGAGACCGTCGATCACCGGGGCCTGCTCGGCGGCGAGGGCGATCTCGTAAGCCTGCAGGGCGATGGACAGCCCGCCCAGATCGCCGATGTTCTCGCCGATGGTGAACTCACCGTTGACCGTATGTTCCTCGCCCAGGTCCTTGGGCGAGAGCACGTCGTACTGCTCGATCAGGGCCCTGGTGCGCTTGCCGAACTCGGCCCGGTCGGCGTCGGTCCACCAGTCGATCATGTTGCCGTCGCCGTCGTACTTGGCGCCCTGGTCGTCGAAGCCGTGGCCGATCTCATGGCCGATCACCGCGCCGATGCCGCCGTAGTTGGCGGCGTCGTCGGCGTTCATGTCGAAGAACGGCGGTTGCAGGATCGCGGCCGGGAAGACGATCTCGTTCATGCCCGGGTTGTAGTAGGCGTTGACCGTCTGCGGTGTCATGAACCACTCGTCCCGGTCGACCGGCCCACCGAGTTTGCGCAGTTCCCGGTCGTGCTCGAAGGCGCAGCCGTTGCGGTAGTTGCCGAGCAGGTCCATCGGGTCGATGCGCAGCCCGGAATAGTCGCGCCAGCGGTCCGGGTAACCGATCTTGGGGGTGAACTTCTCCAGTTTGGCCAGCGCGGCCTGCCTGGTCTGCGGGCTCATCCAGGCGAGCTCGGTGATGTTGCGCCGGTAGGCCTCGGTGAGGTTGGCGACCATCTCCTGCATCTTCGCCTTGGCCTCGGGCGGGAAGTGCTCGGCCACATACAGTTTGCCGACCGCTTCACCCAGCAGCTCCTGCACCAGCGAGACCCCGCGCTTCCAGCGTTCGCGGTTCTCGGTGGCGCCGGTGAGGGTGCGCCCGTAGAAGTCGAAGTTCTCGGCCACGATGTCGTCGGTGAGATACGGCGCGCGGGCGTGCAGCAGTCGCCAGGCGGCCCACGCCTGCCAGTCGGCGAGATCGGTCTCGGCCCACAGACGGGCGAAGACGCCCAGGTAATCGGGCTGGCGCACAACCACTTCGGCGAACAATTCCGGGCCGGTTCGGTCGACTCCTTCGGCCAGCGCCGATGTCCACGCGGCCCAGTCGAATTCGGGATGCTCGGTACGCAGTGCCTCGAAAGTGGTGAGGTTGTAACTCAGCTCGGCATCGCGGCGGCGCACCACGTCCCAGTGGCCCGCGGCGAGTGCGCGTTCGATGCCGAAGATCCGCTGCCCGACGGTGCCGAGGTCCGGCGGCAGCAGGGCGCCCACGCGCGGGTCGGCGGCCGCGAGGGCGAACATGCGCTCGATGTGGGCGATGTACGCCGTTCTGATCTCGGCGTATTCGTCCTGGCGGTAATAGGACTCGTCGGGCAGGCCGAGGCCGGACTGGTACATCTGGATCAGGTACCGGCTGGAGTTCTTGGCGTCGGAATCGATGTAGAAGCCGACCGCGCCGGACACGCCGGTGCGATGCCATCGCCCCAACAGCGCCGCGAAGGCCGAGCGGTCGGCCAGCTCGCGTAGGGCGGCCAGTTCCCCGGCGATCGGCGACAAGCCCGCGGCCGCCACCGTCTCGGTGTCCATGAAGGATCGGTAGAGGTCGCCGATCCGACGGGCGTCGGCGGTACCGTTCGCCGCACCGCCGTTCCCACCGGCGGTGCTGCCGGACGTGGTGTACGCACCGTCGGCACACCGCGCGATGATGGCCTGCACGTCGAGTTCGGCCTGGTCGTACAGGTCGCGGAAAGCGCCGTCGACGGCGCGGTCGGCGGGAATCTCGTGCTCGGCCAGCCACTTGCCGTTGACGTGCGCGAACAGGTCGTCCTGGACCCGGACGGCCTGGTCCAGGTGGGATAGATCGATACCGGAAGGACTGATCAGCTCGGAGGTCACGCAGTCCAGTATGCCGATCGCCGTGTCCGTACGGCCCGGGTCGCCGGGCGCGAGCGCCCGCGGGAGCGGGCTCAGCCCGGCTGCGGAACCCGGTCGAATTCGCCGTCGGCGACCCCGCCGAGGAAGGCGTCCCATTCGGCGCGGGTGAAGGTCAGCACCGTGCCGTCACGGCGCAACTCCACACCGCCCCCGGCGTTCTCGGTGATCAACTCGGGGGCCGGGCCACCGGACCGCAGCCGCGCCACCAGGTCGTCCCATTCGGACGCGGTCACCGAGAGGACGGGCTGAGCCGCGTGCTCGCCGGCGGCCCCGCAGCGATATTTGCTGTCCCGTATCCACACGGCGTCCGCGCCGAACTTCACTTCGACGCACTGGTTGCCGTTGTTGGACCGGGACGAGGTGAACCAGCCTGTGCGAATCGGCCGGCCCCCGGCGTTGGTGGCCATGCCGCAGAGTCTACCCCCGTGCGTAATCCCTGATCAGGGCTTCGGAATCGGTTCGTGACAGGGCCTGCTCGAGAGCCCGCAGGTACGCGAAGCCCAGATCGCGCACCAGCTCCGGATCTTCCACCGGGCCGCCGAACACCGCACTCTCCGCCCAGCCGAACGTCGGTAGCTGTTCACTTGCGAAGTCGATCAGGTGGAAGCTGGATCCGCCGAGGATCGCCCCGTCGGGCGCGCTGAACGGGATGACCCGTACGTCGAGGGTGTCGAGCTCGTCGATCAGCGCGACCAGGTGCTCGAGCTGACCCCGCAGGGTCTGCCGACCACCGGTCTGCTGGAGCAGGGTCGCCTCCCCGATCACGGCGGTCAGCTCCACCCGATCCGGGCCTCGCAACCGCTGCTGCCTGCGCATCCGGATGGCGACCAGCTGGTCGACCTGCACCGGCCGGATCATCACGTCGGCGCTGATGAGCGCTCGCGCGTACGCCTCGGTCTGCAGCAGACCAGGCACGATCAAGCTGTCGTAGCTGCGGATGCTCTGCGCGCCGTGCTCCATGCCGTAGAGCCGCTGTAGCTCCGGGCCGATCAGCGCGGAGGACTTGCTCCACCACCCACGCTGTTTGCCAGCTTGTAGCAGGTCGAGCAATTCCGCGCGTTCCTCGCCCTCGACCTCGAGCAGATCCAGGACCGGGACGATGGTCCGGCCGGTGAGCACGCGCCTGCCGTTCTCCACGTGCGACCAGTTGGCCGGGGTGAAACCGACCTGTCTGGCGAAGCTCGCCGAGTCGAATCCGTGCTGTTCACGCAGCTCACGCAGGCGAAGCACCAATTCCCAGCGGGCGACGGTCGGCGAGACGGGTGCCATACGAGTCGATGCTACTTCGTGATCGACCAGCCGTCGGTGACTATTGTCACAGCAGTTGCCCAGGGCTACTGTCACTCGTTAGCGGCTGGTTTACCCGAAACATCCACCTCCGCATCGAGACGAGGTTCTTCATGAGCACGTCCGGCTCTGGATATGGCGATCACCGCACACTCGGCACCACTCAGGTGTTGCCCGTCCGCCGCGGCGGGCGCCGCTCGGCGGCCAAAGAGGACGCTTTCCACCGCTGCCGCCGCTATCGCACCGACCATCGTCTGTTCGCCGACGTCGATCCGGCTCTCGGGCGGATCATGCTCGAAGTCGGCGCGGTCGGCGCGGTGGTCATGCCCGCCGCGCTCGGTGCGAAAGTCGCCGAAGCGCTGTCCGGGCCGCGCCGTTGCCCGATCATCGCCCACCCGCGGTCGGACCGGTGGACGTTCCTCACCGGCCCGACAGACAACTCCTACCTGGACATGGGCCTGTTCGCCGACCTCTTCCGGGTATGCGCCTCGATTGCGCTGCCCGGCAGCCGGATCGTGCTGCCCTCGCCGGCCGACGAACGCACCGGCTACCGTTCGTGGGTCAGCGCGCCGGACGAGGACTACCGGCCGAACCTGGCCGAGGTCACCGCCGTGACGCGGACGGCCGCGGCCGCGCCACGCTGTGGCGCGAACTGAAAGCGCACGTCAGGGCGTCGGAACCGGGGCCGGGGTGAGCGTGATGCTGAACCGGTCCTCGATGTTCTCGGTCCACCGACGTTCACATTCGTCGATCGCGGCCTGGTCGTTGCCCGCCTTGTTCAGGCAGTCCACCAGGTCCTTGCCGCCCACGTCGACGAACAAGCTCCAGCCGACGATCACGAACAGGGTCGCGCCGATCAGCGCGAGCACGCTGAGTACCAGGCCGGTGATCGTCATCCCCATGCCGCCGGCGGAACCGTTGCGGGCCTTGACCGCGGCGACGATGCCGAAGACGATGCCGAGCACGCCGAGCAGGTAGCCGCCGACCACGGTCCAGAAACTGACCAGCGCCAGAATGCCGAGCACGAGGGTGGTGAGCGCCAGCCCGGTGCGCTTGGGCGATTCCTGCCAGTAGCCGCCGCTCGCGCCCGGTTCCTGCCCGGGCGGGGGATACTGACCCGGCGGCGGGGGATACTGACCCGGCGGGGGGTATCGACCCGGGGGAGGATATTGCGACATGGGCCTACCTCTCAGTCGGTCGGGCGCGTTCGCACGAGCTCACCCGCCTCGATCGCGCTGTCCGATATCCGATGGTAGTCGGACCAATCGTACGAACCGGGTGCTCCGACGACCCGATGAGCAGCGCGAGGGTGCACGCGCCGACAGGCGAATCCGGTGGCCGGGGCCGTCCGAACGGCCCCTCACCGACCGCCGATGCGGGCGTGCATCTCCCACACCAGGATCTCCGCGGGCTCGTGCGCCGTTATCCGTTGCCCGCCGCTGTGCCCGGTACGAACCGCGTCGCCCGCGTAGAGCGGACCGACGCCCTCCATCTCGACCTGCCCCCGCGTGACGAACAGATGCAGGTAGGGCGCCTCGGGCAGCCGCACCTGAGCGGGCGTGCCGGTGGCGTCGGCGCCCGGCAGGCCGGCCACGTGCAGCGCGGCATGACTGCTGTTGATCGCGATGGCCGTGCGATCGCGATAGCGCGGCAGGCCCGAGGCCAGCGTCACCAGTCCACCGGACGCCAATTCCTCGTCGATCTCGAGTTGCTGATACCCGGGCTCGACGCCCGGCTCGTCCGGCATCACCCACATCTGTACGAAGTGCACCGGCTGGTCGTGGGCGGAACTGTTGTCCAGCCGCCAGGAATCGTTCTTCTCCGAATGCAGGATCCCGGTGCCCGCACTCATACGCTGGGCCAGACCCGGATAGATGACACCGCTGTGGCCGAGCGAGTCCTGATGCACCAGGCTGCCCTCGAGCACCCAGGTGACGATTTCCATATCGCGATGCGGGTGGGTGTCGAACCCCTGGCCGGGCAACACGATGTCGTCGTTGTTGACCAGCAGCAGCCCGTGGTGGGTGTTGTCCGGATCATAATGTTGGCCGAAGGAGAACGAATGCTTGGAATCGAGCCAGGACACCCGGGTTTTCATGCGGTCGCCACCTCGATGGACATCGATGTGCGGCGTCGCGAGTGTGGACACCCGGCCCTCCTCTCCCAGCGCGCACGGCTCGGTTCCGGCATCGAGGCATGCTCGAGCGTGCGATGACTCGTATTCCTAGTAAATTGTTCCGCATCGGGCATATTACGCGAGCGGCGGGCCGAAGAACGTCAGGCGAGTGAGTGCCGGACGCCGGGGTGGGGAAAAACCCTGGGCCACCAAGGGGCGAGGCGGAGGTGACGAGATGCGACCGGATGCACTCGCGCAGGTCGAGGAACAGTTGTGCGAACGGGCCCGTGCGGCGGGGATCACCGATTTCGTCGTCGGTATCGCGGTATTCCGCGACGACCGTTTGCTGGTAATCCGCCGGGTGCCGGACGATTATTTCGGAGGAATGTACGAATTACCCGGCGGCGGGGTGGAATCCGGGGAAACACTCACCGAATGCGTGGTGCGCGAGTTGTTCGAGGAGACCGGTCTGCGCGTGCGCCGCATCGAAAGATTTCTCGGCGAAATCGACTATGCCACGCGCAGCAAACCACGGGTCCGCAAGTTCAGTTTCCTGGTGGTGGCCGATCCCGGTGACGTATCGCTCTCGCCCGGAGAACACGATGCCTTCGTCTGGACCGACATGAACACTCTGGACACCCTGCCGATGACGCCCGATACGCGCGAGGCGGTGCGCTCGCTGTTTCCCGGGCACTGATCCCGGAGGGCAGCCGCCACCGGCAGGCACGGCAGAATCGGACCGGTGCCAGACGGTGAGCCGCAGAGACGTTCGGATCCGAAGAACCGGCCACCGTTGCGGACCGCGCTGCGCGAGAGTCCCGGCGTGGCCCGGCTGGCGATCGTCCGGTTCGCCGGACAGTTCGGCGACGGCATGTTCCAGGCGGCGCTGTCGGGCGCGATCCTGTTCAACCCCGAACGCGAGACCGACCCGCTCGCCATCGCCGCCGGATTCGCCGTCCTCCTGCTGCCCTATTCGGTGATCGGCCCCTACGCGGGCGCGTTGCTGGACCGATGGGACCGGCGCATGGTGCTGCTGCTGGCGAATCTGCTGCGCGTCGGGCTCATTCTGGCCGCCGCCGCGGTGCTGGCGGCCGGCGTCGACGAGACCCCGCTGCTGCTGCTCGCACTGGCGACGGTCGGCGTGAGCCGGTTCGTCGCGGCAGGGGTCTCGGCCGCATTGCCCCGCGTACTGGCACAGCACTGGCTGGTGGCGATGAACTCCGTCCTCGCCACGGTGGCCTCGGGGTTCGCCGGCGCGGGGGCGGCGGCGGCCGTGCTGGTGATCGGCCTGGCGGGGGCGGGCGACGCCGGTTCCGCGACGGCGGTCGCGTGCAGCGCCGTGGGATCGGTGATCGGTGCGGTACTGGCCTTCGGGTTCCGGCCACACGTGCTCGGGCCGGCTTCGCCTGGCGCTCCGCTCGACCGACCGGAGGCGGCCGACCGATCGGAAGCAGTCGACCGATCGGCCGCGGTCGACCGAGAAAGTCGACGCCCTCGCGACGGCCGACGGGCGGCGGCTGTCGGGTATCGGCCGGAGCGGAGTGCGTGGCGGGCGATCGCGGGCGGGCTGTCGACAGCGGCCGGGGCCGTGTGGCGCGCACCCGAGGTGACCACGGCGATGGTCGGAATCGGGGCGCATCGAGTGGTGTTCGGGGCAAACACGCTGATCATGGTGCTGGTGCTGCGTCAGCCGAGCGAGAGCGGGGCGGTAGGCGGGGGACTGATCGGCTTCGGGGTGGCGATCGCGGCCAGCGCCACCGGCATGTTGACGGCGGCGGCACTCGCGCCATGGGTGATTCCGCGGCTCGGCCGGACCCGCACTGTGCTCGCCGGGCTGGTGGCGGCGGTATTCGTACAGCTGACCATGGTGATGCCGACCGCGCTGGCCGTGTCGGATGAGGCGAGCGAGCGAGCCCACCCGCTGTTGCTCGCGGGCGCGTTCCTGTTCGGGCTGGCGGGGCAGCTCATCAAGCTGACCGGCGACGCGGCGATGCAGATCGACATCGACGACATGCGGCGCGGGCAGGTGTTCGCTTTGCAGGACACCGTGTTCAATATCGCCTTCGTCCTGTCGATCGTGGTCACCGCGCTGGTGATTCCCGAAGACGGACGCTCCGCGCCGGTCGTGCTGGTCGGCGCGGCCGGGTACGCGCTCGCGATCGTGGTCGTCGTGCTGAACTCCCGGCGAGCCGGGCGGACGCGGGATCACGGTCGATCGAACACATGACGAGCGGCATCACCACACTGCGGCCGAAAGGCGTGTCCACCGTGGCGAATTCGAGGACTCGGCAGACCGGCTGCGCACTCGGCGTCCCGGTGGCCTCGCGCCACGGGCGGCTCAGCGAGCGCCGAGCGAATCGAGGCGAGCGCGCCGGGAGCGGGATCGCCCACCGCCCGGTGTGCGCCTGCGAACTTCCGAAAGTTCGAGGCCGGTCAGGAAGTCATTCGGGCGCCTCGGTGACCGGAGGCTCCGTCGCCGTCCCGGCGGCGGGGCGCTCGATTCTCTGATCGCCCGGGCGGCCGGAATACTCGCCCGTCTCGGGCGGAAGGGCATAGCCGGAGGTGCCGAAGGCGATATCGCAGACCACGGTGCTGTCGGAGAAGGAACCTGGATCAGGGGGCACCTCCGCGCCGGGGGCGGGGCCGGTACGAACGATCCACTCCAGGGGCTCGTTCACCGAATCCGCGGGAGCGCCGGACACCTGGTGATCCCAGGTGCCCTGGCCGGTCGGATCGGTGTAGAAGTGGTCCGGCAGGCCGTCGTCGTCGAGGTCGAGCGCGGCGATATCGGCGACTCCGTCGCCGGTGGAGTCCCAGAGCGCGTCGTCGGCGGATCCGTCGCCGTCGAAATCCAGGCGGACGGCATCGAGGAGGCCGGTACCCGCCAGGTCCGGATCCGCGGGGCTCGACCAGTCGTGGACGACGCCGTCGCCGGTGCCGAACGAATACTCGATGTCGGTCATATCGGATTGGACGCGACAGCTTCGGATCCGGTTCCGTAACCAGGACGAACGGGTGACAGAACGGGTAAGTTGATCTTGTGGTGACGAGCAGGGTGGTCGGCCGGTGACCGACGCGCCGAGGAAGGCCCCGGCCCCGGTACTTCTGGGATTCCTGGTGACCGGGCTGGTAGGCGCCGCGACCGTACCCGCATCCGCCGCACCCCATCCGTGGACGCCCGCCCCCGTGAACAGCTGCGGCGAAACCGGATTCGATCCGCTGGCGCGGGTGCCGTTGCCGAGCGAACCGAACGCCCCGCTGCGGCTGCCGGAAGAGATCGAGTTGTTCTTCCCGCTGCCGGAACTCACCTTCGTCCCGGTGCCGGGCCCGCCGCAGCACGATGTACGTGTCGCGGCAGACCCCCCACCGGCTGATCCGTGCGGGGATCCCTGTCCCGATCTGCGCGAGCCCGCCATGCCGGACGGTACCGGATCGGGAGGATCGGCGCTGCCCGGTCCCGGTTCGGCGGGCACCGGGTCGAGCAGCGGCTCGGCCGGCGGCAGCAGCGTGGGCAGCAGTGTCTTCGGAATTCAGCTGCCCCGGCTGGAATTCCGCCCCCAGATCGAGCCGATCCCCATCCCGGTACCCGGCGGGCCGCCCACCGATCCGCAGCCGGCACCGCCCGAGCTGGCACCGGACGCCGAGCCGGGCGCGCAGGTCCCGGCGCCCGTCACCCCGGTGATCGGCGCGACGGAGATGGTCGGGCAGGTCACCGGCCACGGATCGGAGAACCGCACCGATGTGCGCTGGCAGGTCAACGGCACCGACCTGGGCATCATGTGGGAGACCGCGCCGGGCGAGGTGGCCGTCGCCTTCGGCGACACCTTCGGCGAGGGCTGGACCTACGGCGGCGCGAACGGCTCGGACTGGCGTTCCAACGTGCTCGGCTACAGCGCCGACACCGATCTGTCCGACGGCCTGACCATCGACTCGATGGTCCAGGACAGCCGCTGTCACGCGGCCGAACTGCTGTCCAGCCGGAAGATCAAGAACTTCGAGACGACCGTCATCCCCACCTCGGGCTTCGCGCTCGACGGCAGGCAGTACATGAGCTACATGTCGGTCAACCGCTGGAGCACCGTGCCGGGGATGTGGTGGACCAACTACGGCGGCATCGCCTGGTCCGACGACAACGGCTCGACGTGGACCAAGGATCAGCACGCCCAGTGGGACAACATGTTCGGGCTCGGCCGTTTCCAGGTGGCGGCGATGGTGCCGCAGGGCGAATACGTCTACATGTTCGGCACTCCCAACGGCCGGATCGGCGTGGTCGGCCTGGCCCGCGTGCCGAAGGAGCACGTGCTCAACAAGTCCGCCTATCAGTACTGGGTGGACGGCACCTGGCGGCCCACGGCCGAGAACAACGCCACGCCGCTGTTCTTCGGTATCGCCGGCGAGCTGTCGGTGCGCTACGACGAGAGCGCCGGACGCTGGCAGATGGCCTACCTGGACTCCGCGCGCGGGGCGATCGTCCTGCGCGAGGCCGCGGCCGCGCAGGGTGCGTGGAGCGAGGCCGCTCCACTGCTGTCGACCGCCGACTACCCGAAGGCCTACGGCGGGTTCATCCACCCCTGGTCCAGCAGCGACGAGCTGTACTTCACCATGTCGGCCTGGGACAGCTACAACGTCTATCTCATGCGCGCGCAGGTGCGCGGACGCTGAGTTCCCGGCACGTCGAGCGCTCCCCGGCAGTTGAGGATCACGGCACGCGGCGGAATTTCAGGCGCTGTCCCGGCCTGGCCTGGGCGACCCGGTCGACATCACCGCTGCGCACCACGGCGACCACCGGATAGCCGCCGGTGATCGGATGATCGGCCAGGAATACCACCGGCTCGCCGCTCGGCGGCACTTGCACCGCCCCCAGCACCATGCCCTCGGTGCGCAATTCCCGTGTGATCACCCTGCGCAGCGGCGGACCGGTGAGCCGATGCAGCCGGGCGCCGACTCGATCGGTCTCGGGCGCCACCGCCCATTCCCCGGCGAACAGCGCGTCCGGCTCGGCGAACCAATCCGCCCGCGGCCCCGGCAGCGCGTGGACCTCCACGACCTCGGCGGCCGGAGCGACCGGGGCGAAGTCGACCGGAGGCCAGCTGCGCGGCGGCGGTCCGATGGGGATCGTGTCACCGCGACGCAGCGGCTCGGGTCCGATGCCTGCCAGCGTGTCGCGACTGCGGGAACCGAGCACCGACTCGACCGCCACCCCGCCTCGGATCGCCACGTAGGCCCGCAACCCGTTCGCGGCCTGACCGAGCCGCAGGATCTGTCCCCGCTCGAGTCGCAGCACGCTCGCGTGACCGACCGGAATGCCGTCGACGGACGCGGGGACGCAGGCGCCGGTGACCGCGACGATGTGCCGATCCTCGGCGCGCACCACCAATCCGCCGAGCAGCACCTCGAGCGCCGCCTCGTGTTCCGGATTGCCGACCAGCCGATTCGCCAACCGCAGCGAAGCGCGATCCGCGGCGCCGGCCACGCCGACCCCGGAGTCGAACCATCCCGGCCTGCCCAGATCCTGCACGGTCGTCGCGGGACCCACCGCCAGCACCCGCATCATCGCCCGGCCTCCACGAACCGCACCGCGCCGCCGGCCCGGATCAGCGCGGGCGGATCGCGGCGTTCGTCCCACAGCACGGCCTCGGTGTACCCGATCAGCTGCCAGCCGCCCGGCGAACTACGCGGATACACCGCCGAATAGCCGCCGGCCAGAGCGACCGCGCCCGCCGGCACCGATGTGCGCGCCCGCTCCCGCCGGGGAACCGACAGTGCCTCGTGCGGAGCGCGCAGGTAGCCGAATCCCGGTGCGAAGCCGACGAATTCGCATCGCCACAGGGTCGAGGTGTGCCGGTCGATCACCGCTCGCACGCTCGTCCCGAGCAGTTCCGCGACCTGCGCGAGGTCTTCCCCGACGTAGTGGACAGCAATGACCACCGGGTCGGGGCCCGCCGCGCCGGGGGAGTTCGCGCGGGCCGTCACCGAAGTGCGACAGGTTGTTCCACGGGAAACATCGACCGTCGGGGAACCGCTCGACAACGCGCGGCCGCTCACCGCGGCGGTCCCGGCACCGGCCGCGTATTCCGTCCTTCGGTCGCTCGTCGTCCCGCTGCCGGTCCCACCGCCCGTCGTCCCACCGCCCGTCGTCCCACCGCCCGGCGTCCCGCTGACGGTCCCCTCGCCTGTCGTCCCGTCGAGCACCGCATCGTGCGCGCCACCGGCGCGAGTCAGCGCGCGCATCAGATCACCGGCCGCCCGGCGGACGGATTCGGCAGCGCGGGGCGACACCACGGTCACCAGCACGGTCGCGGCCGCGGGCAGGACGTCCTCGATACCGGCGATCCCGGCGTGGCGCAGCGCGAGAGCGAACTCGGCTGGACCGATCGACGGTCCGGGCTCGATCAGCCAGGCCCGATCGCCCGCGGCCCGGATGTGCCCCCGGTCCGTCGCGCCGTCCGATCCCGTCATGACGTCCCCGCTCGATCCCGACGGCCCGCGTCCGCACCTCGCCCCAGAGACACCCGCACCCGCCCCGGGCAGTCCGCACACGCCCGGCCTCGCCCCGACACCCGCACCCGCCCACCGAAGTCCACACACGCCTGTCGTCCCCGGGACACCCGCGCCCGCGCCCGACGGTCCACCTCCGCCCGCCGTCCCCGCGAGAGCGCATGTCCGTCACGGCCGCGCAGCGCATCTCCCCGGCGAAAGCGGCCGACGATCCGCGTGCTCATGTGAACGCCTCGACCGCCACGCCCGCCTCGTCGAGCGCGGCCCGGATGCGGCGGGCCATCTCCACCGCCGCCGGGTTGTCGCCGTGCACACAGAGGCTTCGCGCGCGCACCGGCACGGCCTCGTCGATCGGGTCGGCTTCACCGCGGCCCGCGCCGGTCTCGGCTGTCCCGCCCTCGACACGCGACGCTTCCCGGGCCGCGCGACCACCGTCCGCCGGTCCGGTCACCGGAACGGGATTCACCATGGCGGGGTCGACCAGAACCGGCTCCAGCAGCACGGGATCCATCGGGATCGCCGCGACCGACGACACACTCATCGCCGAAGTCATGCGCACCGAGGTGGTGTCCACCGTGTTCCCGGCGTCCCCGGCATGCGGGCGGACCGACGTCACCGAGCGCACCGTCACCGACGACATCCGCAAGATCCTGACCCCGCCGGTCGTGGCGATCGACACGGCCTGTTCGACGGCGTCGTGGGCGGGAAGCACCGCACCGGGCACATGGCGGGGAGCGAGCCCGCCGGTCTCGGTGTACGCGCGGTCGGCGAACCCCTCACCGACGAACCGGACACCGGCAGCGACCGCGGCGTGCTCGAGTTCGGTGCCCGCCGGGCCGAGCAGGACCAAGGCGGGGTCGAAGTCGATCATCGCCGCGATCACCGCGTCGGCGAGATCGCGGCCGGCGCCGGCCGAGTGGTAGAGGGCGCCGTGCGGCTTCACATAGCTGACCCGGCTGCCCGCCGCGCGGGCGAAGGCGTCGAGGCTGCCGATCTGGTAGAGCACCTCGTCGCGCAGTTCGGCGGGGGCGATGTCGATGGTGCGCCTGCCGAAGCCGACCAGGTCGCGGTGACCCACGTGCGCGCCGATCCGGACGTCGCGTTCGGCGGCGAGTTCACAGGTGCGGCGCATGATCGACGGGTCACCGGCGTGGAAGCCGCAGGCGATGTTGGCGCTGGTGACGAGATCGAGCATGGCGGCGTCGTCGCCCATCGCCCACGGACCGAAACCCTCACCGAGATCGCTGTTGAGATCCAGCGGCATCGTCTCTCCCTCCACCCGGTGCCTACGCCTGCGTCGGCGTATCCACCTCCATTGTCGACGCGGCGCACGTACGGTGTCGACGCGCGCCCGGCGGTACGCTCGAACAGCCATGGCCGCGTACTTCGATCCGACCTCCTGGTCTCCGCTGCGGGCCGTCGAGATCGGCCGACGGCTGTTCGACCAGTCCTGGCTGGAGCAGTGGCTCGCCGCCGGCAGCGCATGGGTGGATCCGGTGGTCGACCTGGGCTCGGGCACCGTCACCGCGCTGCTGCCCGACGTACTGCTGACCATGCTCAGCGAAGGCATCCTCAGCCGGTTCGGCGGTCAGGACATCGCCGTCACGGTGATGGGTCACGAACTGCGCGCCACCTTGCGGGTGTTGAAGGTGCGCAGGCGCGGCGCGCACTTCCAAGCCCAGACGGTGCTCTCCGAACTGGACTGGGACGGTCGCTGTTTCGAGACGGTCACCGCTGTCGCGCATGGGGTGCGGCTGATTCCCGGCGTGCCGACCAAGGTGCGTGTGGCGGGCGTCGTCGTGACCGGCACCCTCACCGTCGCCGAGCTGGCGAGCTGGATCGACGCGCTCGGCCTGGACTGGCGGGCGCAGGTGCACGCGGACGGCAGGCTGCTGGTCAGACATCGCACTCGCAGGGTGACCGCGCTGGTAGAGGGACAGATCGTCGACGACCGCCTGACCATGCGCGTGGAGCGAGCGTGGTGGCGCGGCATCCGATTGCCCCGGCGGATGACACCCGCCCCGCCGGGCGTGCTGCTGTCGGATCTGCCGCACGGCCTGCGGATCGCGCGGGCCGCACGCGAGGGCGACCTGGTGCGCTTCCGCCTGGAGCTGGCCGAGAACACGGCCTCGTTCGACCTGGCGCAGATCCGCGACGCGGTGGTCGCGGGTACCACGCTGATCATCTTCTGACCGATGGTCGTCCGGCGGGGACGATCACCCCTGCCGCTGGGACGTCCACCACTCCAGCAGGGCGGCCTCGGCCTCGTCGCGGGTGAGCGGACCGCGATCCAGGCGCAGCTCTTTGAGGAAGTTCCAGGCCCGCCCGACATCGGGGCCCGGTCGCAGATCCAGCAACTCCATGATCGCGTTGCCGTCGAGATCGGGGCGGACCTTGGCGAGATCCTCCTGCTCGCGCAGCCGCTCGATGCGGGCTTCCAGGTCGTCGTAGGTGGCGCGCAGGGCGGCGGCCCGGCGCTTGTTGCGGGTGGTGCAGTCCGCGCGCACGAGTTTGTGCAGCCGGGGCAGCAGGTCGTCGGCATCGGTGACGTACCGACGCACCGCCGAATCGGTCCACTGACCTTTGCCGTAGCCGTGGAAGCGCAGGTGCAGGAACACCAGGCGGGCGACATCCTCGGTGAACTGCTTCGGATATTTCAGCGCGCGCATCCGTTTGCGCACCATCTTGGCCCCGACCACCTCGTGGTGGTGGAAACTGACCCCGCCGCCCGGCTCGTTGCGCTTGGTGTCGGGCTTGCCGATGTCGTGCAGCAGGGCCGCCCAGCGCAACACCAGGTCGGGATCGCCGTCCTCGAGGTCGATGGCCTGCTGCAACACCGTCAACGAATGCCAGTACACGTCCTTGTGCTGATGGTGCTCGTCGATCTCGAGCTTCATCGCGGGCACTTCGGGCAACACCCGCTCGGCCAGCCCGGTCTCGCACATCACGTCGATGCCGTCGATCGGGTGATCGCCGGCGATGAGCTTGTCCAGTTCGGTGCGCACCCGCTCGGCGGTGATCCGGTCGATCTCCTCCGCCATCGCGATGATCGCCGTACGCACCCGGGGCGCCAGTGCGAAGCCGAGCTGGGAGACGAACCGGGCGGCCCGCAACATGCGCAGCGGGTCGTCGGTGAAGGAATCCTCCGGCGCGGCCGGGGTATCGAGCACGCCGGCCAGCAACGCGTCCATTCCGCCCAGCGGGTCCACGAATTCCAGCGAGCCGTCCGCGGCTATGCGTACGGCCATCGCGTTCACGGTGAAATCGCGCCGCACCAGGTCACCCTCGAGCGAATCGCCGAAGGTGACCTCGGGATGGCGCGAGACCCGGTCGTAGCTGTCGCTGCGGAAAGTGGTGATCTCCACCTGCTGACCCGCTTTGGCCGCGCTGACCGTGCCGAAGGCCAGCCCGCCGGTGTCCCAGACGTGGTCGGCCCAGCCGCGCACGATCTCGAGCACCTGCTCGGGCCGGGCGTCGGTGGTGAAGTCCAGATCGGTGCCCAACCGGCCCAGCACCGCG
This sequence comes from Nocardia higoensis, assembly GCF_015477835.1. Classification (NCBI taxonomy): domain Bacteria; kingdom Bacillati; phylum Actinomycetota; class Actinomycetes; order Mycobacteriales; family Nocardiaceae; genus Nocardia; species Nocardia higoensis. The sequence goes on from NZ_JADLQN010000003.1 coordinate 411,108, forward strand.
TCGCGGACACTGCCGCCGACCAGGTACAGCTCATGGCCGCGAGCGGCGAACAACGCGCCCAGCGGAGCCAGCACATCATCCAATCTGCCGAGGGTGACCGCCGCCGAGGCCAGCAACCGGGTACGCCTCTCCTCGACGGCCAAGGCGACTTGATCGGACACGACGACATCTCCGGACTCGGGCGAAACCACGAACGAACTGTATATCGCGACGCGGAGGCCACCCGCTGCTGCGCCGCCGCGCGGGAGCGCTGAAATGACACAGTAAGCTTGCTTGGTGTCTCCGGCCGATCGCGCGAACAGTCGACGCCGCCAGCCTCGGCGCCGCGGTTCGGCGGCCACTCCGGGCGATGTGGCGAAACCTCGCATGCGCACCGTACGGGAGACATCGGCCGGGGGGCTGGTGGTCGACGGTCTGGACGGTCCGAGCGAGCAGCGGTGCGCCGCGCTGATCGGGCGCACCGACCGGCGCGGACGCCTGCTGTGGTCGCTGCCCAAAGGGCATATCGAGCAAGGGGAGACGGCCGAGCAGACCGCGATCCGCGAGGTTGCCGAGGAAACCGGCATCCAGGGTGTCGTGGTTGCCGAGCTCGGCGACATCGACTATTGGTTCGTCACGGAGGGACGCCGGGTGCACAAGACGGTGCATCATTTCCTGCTGCGTTCGGTGGGCGGTGAATTGTCCGATGCGGATGTGGAGGTCACGCAGGTGGCGTGGGTTCCGTTGACGGAGTTGAATTCACGATTGGCCTACGCGGACGAACGACGTCTGGCGGAGGTGGCGAATCGATTGATCGACCGGATGGAGACCGGCAAGCAATGACGCGTGGGCTGTTCCGGTTATTCGTTGCGGTCCTGACTCTGCTGGGTTCGGTCGCGATGGTGGCGGGGACTCCTGCCACACCCGCACAGGCTCAGCCGAGTGGATCGAGCAATTCCACGACCCCGCAATTCGTGAAATTGGCGGTGGATTCGGTCACCCCGTCGACGGTGACGCCCTCCTCGGATCCGGTGCTGACGGTGGCGGGGACGGTGACCAATATCGGTGATCGTCCCGTGGAGGACGTCAGCGTTCGTGTGCAGCGCGCGGCGGCGGTCACCGAGCCCTCACAGCTGCGCTCGACCCTGCAGCTGGATCAGGTGAGCTACGACCTCGTCGGTCCGTTCGAGGATGTGGTCGACGAGCTGAGTCCGGGCCAGCGGCGCCAGTTCACGGTGAGCATCCCGCTGCTCTCGGATGCGGAGGCGTCGCTGCAGATCAGTGAGCCCGGTGTGTATCCGGTGCTGCTGAACGTCAACGGAACCCCGGCCTACGGCGGACAGGCGCGGCTGGACGACGCGCGCTTCCTGCTGCCGGTGCTCGGGGTCCCGCAGGCCGATCCGGGCGCGCAACCGGCGCCCTCGCCCGCACCGGTGGCAACGACCGTGGTGTGGCCGCTGGCCGACCGGCCCAGGCTGGTGGCCGGCGCCACCGGTTCGGTGGACAGCACCACCGTGCTGACCGACGACGAGCTGGCCGGTTCGCTCGGCAAGGGCGGCAGGCTCGACCAGTTGCTCGGCGCGCTGGAGACGGTCACCAGGACGGCCGGAGATCGCCGCCTGGCCTCGTCGATCTGCCTGGCCGTCGACCCGGACCTGCTGCTGACGGTGCAGGCGATGACCGCCGGCTACCGGGTGCTGGCCAGCCCGTCGGACCCCGAAGGCGCGACCAGGCAGGGGATCGGCGAAGAACAGGCCGCCACGTGGCTGGACCGGCTGCGCGCACTGGCGCCCACCCTGTGCACGGTGGCCCTGCCTTTCGCGCAGGTGGATCCGGCGGCATTGGCCGCGGTGGGCGATCCGGCGCTGACGGCACGCGCGCTGGCCGAGCCCGCCGAGATTATCGACGCGACACTCGCTGTGAAATCGGTGCGCGGGCTCGCCCTGCCCGACGCGGGCGCCCTCGACGCCGCGGGCGCGGCGATGCTGCGCGGCCACGGTTACGGGACCGCGGTGCTGGCGGGCACCGCCGCCGCGCCGGAGGGCAGCGCGGGCGCCGGGTCCGCGGTCGGCGATCTCGACTATTCCTACGGCGGTTCGTGGGCGGTGGGCGATCCCGCGCCCGCGCCCGATGTGGTGCGCCTGCCCGGGGTGAGCGCCGAGCCCGCCGCGGGCACGGCGCCCGCTGTCGACGGCCCGCCCGCCGCGGGCGCCCCGCAATCGCCGGCCGCGGCCCCGGCGCCGGTGATACCCCAGGATTCGGCGCTGCGGGTGACGACCTTCGACATCTGGTCGGCGACGGCGCTGGCCGCGGTCGGCTCGAACCCCTCGACCCCGTCGTTCACGCCGGGCAGCGTGCGCTACGAGGTCACCAACGATTCCAGAACCGCACGTCTGCAGGACGCGCTCGGCGCGATCACCTGGCGGGCGTTGAATCCGCAGGCCCCGGGTGCCCGCTCGCTGCTGATGATGCCGCCGCAACAGTGGGGGGCAAGCGGTGACGAGGCGACCGCGCTGCTGCGCCAGGTCGAAACGCTGATACGGACCGGGCTCGCCACCTCGCGCGCGCTCACCGATCTGGTGGCGCAGGCGCCCGACCCGGTGCCCTACGAGGTGGACTATTCGGCGCGCGCCGCGAGCGACGCCGTGCCCGGCCGCTTCATCGAGCCGACCAGGGTGCAGAGCAGGCGGATCACCGACCTGTTCGCCTCGCTGGTCTCGGTGCCGGAGCTGGAACCGACCCCGAGCGAGTTCCTCACTCCGCTACGCGACGACCTACTGCGTGTACTCACCCTGTCGGACCGCCGGTCGGGCACCTTCGGCCAGCCCGACACCTGGGCTCAGCGCCGCCTCGACCAGACCACGCGCACTCTCGACGAGCTGTACCGCTCTGTGACCGTGCTGCCGCCGGGCGGCGTCTACACCCTGGCCACCGAGCAGAGCCCGCTGTTGCTGGTGGCGCGCAACGATCTGCCGGTGGCGGTCCGGATCCGGTTCCGCATCGAAGCGCCCCCGGGCGCGAACATCACCGACCTGGGCGAGCAGCAGCTGCCGCCGAACGGCACCCGTTCGTTCCGGGTGCCCACCGAGGTGAACGACAGCCGCAAACTGGTGATCCCCATCTCGGTCACCACGGCCGAGGGGATCTTGCTGGGCGAGGCCACATCGGTCTCGGTGCGATCCAACGCCTACGGCCAGATCCTGGCCATCATCACCGCGTGCGCCGCGCTGCTGCTGTTCGGATTGGCCGGTCGCAGGCTGTACCACCGGTTCCGTGGCAGGCCGGATCCGGCGGACGAGTGAGTCGGGCCCCGGTACCCCCGCGCGGTAAGGAACAATCGAAGGGAATCGGCGGATCCGCGCAGCTCGAGGCGCACTACCCCGCAACACCTCGTCCGGGCGTGGCCACGGGTTCGACATCCGGGGGTGCGGCGGGGGAAGATGCCCGGTCGGCGAAACGCCGGACCGGGCCGTCGGGCACGGGTCAGGGACGACACAGGAGGCATGATGAGCGACGATGACCTCTCCGCTCATCGGCCGCAGTCCGGCGACCGTCACAGCCCCGACCGGCAGCGCGACGAGCGGCAGGCAGTCGGCCGCTCGTCCGAGGAGCTGTCCGAGGACCGGCCACACGGCGCTCCCCCTGCCCGGACCCCATCCGCACCGTGGGAGCGCAGTCCCGCACCGCGGGATCGGCCCGGCATGACGGCACGCGATCCGCAGGGCGGTCCGCCTCCGCGTATCCCGCAGGTCAGCAGGCCGCAGATGCCGCCGGGGCGCCGCATGGGACCGGCCACCGGTCCCATGCCGCCGCCGTCGCGGCCGTTCCCCGCGCAGCACGACCCCGCGGCTCCGCCCGGTCCGGCGCCCGCTCGCCCCGGTGCGTTCCCCGGCGGGCGGGCGAACGCCTCCGGACCCGGGCAACAGCCCGCACCCGCTCCCGTGCCCCCGGGCCACGGACAGCCGGGCTCGGCCGGTCGGCCGGGTCCGGCCGGACCGCCCGGCGGCTTCCCCGAACAGCGTGGTGCCCCCGGCGGCTCCGCGGCCGTGCCTCCTGCCCACGGAGCGGGACCGCGCCGTGGGCAGGCCCAAGAGCAGCCGCCGATGCCGCACCCCGGCGGACCGGCGACTCCCGCACCGCACCCCGGGCAGGCCACATATCCCCTCGCGGGCCCGCAGGGCGCGCCGAGGCCGGGTCCGGCCCAGCCGACTCGCATCCCCCCGCGCCGACCCGGCGAGCAGCCGCCCGCGAGCGGGCGCCCCGCCCCGACCCCGGCGTACGGTGCGCGTCCGGTCACGCCCGCACCCGCGCGGGCGGGCGCGCCCGAACCGGTGGCGGCGGGCGGCGGTCGGCAACGTCCCGCGCCGAGCCGATTCGTCCCGCCACCCCAGCCGAGGAACAACCGGCCCAGCAGCAAGTGGGACAGCGAAGCCGAGCAGAGCCCGGAGGAGATGAAGAAGAGCGCGGCGGCGCGACTGCTGCGCGATTCCGGGTCGATCGCGGTGGCCACGCTGGTCAGCCGGATCACCGGCTTCGCCAAGGTGCTGATGCTCGCGGCCGTCCTCGGCCCGGAGATCGCCAGTGCGTTCACCTCGGCGAGCCTGATCCCGAACATGATCGCCGAACTGGTGCTCGGCGCGGTGCTGACCGCGATCGTGGTGCCGACGCTGGTGCGCGCCGAACAGGAGGACTTCGACGGCGGCCGGGCGTTCGTCCGCAGGTTGGTGACCGCCGCGTTCACCGTGCTCGCCATCGCGACGACGCTGACCCTGGCCGCCACCCCGATCCTGGCCACCCGGGTGTTCGTCGACTCCGACGGCAAGGTCGACACCGCGCTCACCACGGCACTGACCTTCCTGCTGGTCCCCGCGATCCTGTTCTACGGCATGTCCGCGCTGTTCACCGCGGTGCTCAACACCAGGCAGAACTTCAAGCCGGGCGCCTGGGCGCCGGTGCTCAACAATGTGGTGGTCCTGGTGGTGCTGGCCACCTACGCATTGACCCCGGGTGAGATCAGCCTCGATCCGGTGCGGATGAGTGATCCGAAATTGCTGGTCCTCGGTGTCGGCGTCACTCTCGGCGTGGTCACCCAGGCGATGGTGCTGCTGCCCGCGATCCGGCGTGAGGGCATCGATCTACGCCCGCTGTGGGGCCTCGACGATCGGCTCAAGCAGTTCGGCACCATGGGCGCGGCCATCATCCTCTACGTGCTGATCAGCCAGGTCGGGCTGGTCTTCGCCAACAACATCGCCTCCAAGTCCGACGAAGCCGGCCCGGCGATCTACTCCTACACCTGGCTGCTGCTGCAGTTGCCCTACGGCGTGCTCGGCGTGACCCTGCTGACCGCGATCATGCCGCGGCTGAGTCGCAACGCCGCCGCCGACGACACCCCCGCGGTGGTCGACGACCTGTCGGTGGCCACCCGGTTGACGATGATCGCACTGCTGCCGGTGGTCACCTTCTTCACCCTGGCGGGCACGCAGGTCGGTGAGGCGCTGTTCGGCTACGCGCGATTCGCAGGCGATGCCGAACGTCTCGGTCAGGCCCTGGCCTGGTCGGCGTTCTCGCTGATCCCCTATGCGATGGTGCTGATCCACCTGCGGGTGTTCTACGCCAGGGAACAGGCCTGGACGCCGACCTGGATCATCCTCGGCATCACCGGCGTCAAGATCAGTCTCTCCGCCTTGGCCCCGACCATCGCGAGCTCCCCGGACCAGGTGGTGCTGGTGCTCGGCGTGGTCAACGGCGTGAGTTTCGGCGTCGGCGCGCTGATCGGCGGTTATCTGCTGCATCGCAGCCTGGGCGATCTGCGGATGGCCAATGTCGGGCGGACCATCACCCGGGTGCTGCTGTCCTCGGTGGCGGCGGGCGCGGTCATGTGGATCGTCGACATCGTGCTCGGACTGGACCGGCTCTCCGCATCGATGGGCGGGCCCGGCTCGCTGATCCGGGTCGCCATCGACGGCGTCGTGTTGTTCACGGTGGCCTTCGGCCTGATGCGCCTGGCGGGCATCCCCGAAGTCGTCGCGATCACCGTCGCTGTCTCCCGCCGCCTCGGCATCACACCGCCCGCGCCCGACCTCGATCTGGACGGCCCGGTCGAGGAGGAACACGCCACCCAGGTGCTGCGCAGGCCGGAACGCTACATCTACACCGGCTTCGACCCGGTCATGGACGCGCAGACGATGGTGCTACCCGTGATCCGGTCGGAACCTGTCGACCCGACCGTCCGGGTCCCGTTCCCGTACCCTGTTCGGCAGAAGGGGATAAGCGGCGAGGCCGATCTTTCGGCATTCGATGACGAGACCATCAAGCTGGGCGAAGGAGGCACGAGGGTGAGCGACGACGCGGCGGTGGGCGGCGTCCCGGCCGCGGGTTCTTCCACGCCGCCGACGGCAGGGGTGTCGACCGACAAACCCCCTGCCACGGGGGAGCCGTCGAGCCCGGAACCCGCCCAGCAGAACCAGTCCACACCGGGACCACGCGACGATCGGCATCAGGCGCCGCCGCGCGACCCGATGTACGACACCGGCATGATCCCGATCCCTCCCCGTCAGCTGCCGCCCCCGGTCGACGACGAAACCACCAAGCGGGTGCAGCGCGGTCCCAAGCTCATGCCCGGTGCTTCGGTGGCCGGGGGACGCTACCGTCTGCTGGCGAGCCACGGCGGCGCGCGCGGGCTGAAGTTCTGGCAGGCGCTGGACATCAAGCTCGATCGCGAGGTCGCGCTGACCTTCGTCGACGCCGATCAGCGGGCCGCCGAGAACTCCGGTCACGACGGACCGCAGGCGATCCTGTCGCGCACGCTGCGCCTGGGCCGGATCAATTCGCCCGGCCTGGCCCGCGTGCTCGACGTGGTGCGCGGCAGCTCCGGTGGCATCGTGGTGGCCGAATGGACGCCCGGCCGGTCCCTGCGTGAGATGGCCGAGACGGTGCCCTCGCCGATCGGCGCGGCCCGCGCCATCCGCGCGCTGGCCTCGGCGGCCGAATTGGCCCATCGCGGCGGCGGTTCGCTGTCCATCGACCATCCCGACCGGGTGCGCATCAGCGCCTCCGGTGACGCCGTGCTCGCCTTCCCCGGCACGCTCGCCGACGCCGACGCCCAGTCCGACGTGCGCGGTCTCGGCGCCATGCTCTACGCGCTGATCACCGCCCGCTGGCCGCTTCGCCCGGGCGGGGTCAGCGGCAACGCGGCGACGGTGGGCGGGCTGCACCTGGCCGATTTCGGCCCGGACGGCACGCCGATCGAACCGCGCCAGATCCGCCCCGAGGTGCCCTTCGAGATCTCCGCGGTCGCGGTGCGCTCGCTGGAGTCCAACAAGGGCGTACGCACCGCCGCCACCGTCCAGCACGTCCTCGAACAGGCCTCGGTGGTCGACCAGAAGACCGATTTCATCCCGGTGCTGCGCCTGGGCCAGCGCCAGCAGCCGCTCGGCGACGATTCGCTGGCCGATCCGGAACTGCTGGCCCAGGAGCGGGAGCGCTCGCAGCGGATGCTGTGGGTGATGGTCGGGCTCGGCGTGCTGGCCGCGCTGGTGGTCGGCGTGGTGATCTGGTGGATGGTGAGCATTTTCGCGCCCGGCGCCTCCGACGAGCCGCTGGACGAACAGCGCAATATCGGCCTGACCACCGAGAGCACGCCCGCGCCCGCACCGCAATCGCCCGGCGCCGCGCCGAACAAGCCGGTCACGGGCGGAGTCCCGGTTCCGGTCACCGAAGTCGACGTGTTTTCTCCGCAGGGCACCCCGGACGGCGTGAACTCGGTGGCCGCGGTGCTGGACAACGATCCGGCCACCGTGTGGCGCACCGATCAGTACTTCCAGCAGTTCCCCGCCCTCAAGAAGGGGGTCGGCCTGATCGCGACCCTGCCGAGCCCGGCGAAACTGAGCAACGTCTCGATCGTCTCGCCGACGCCCGGCACCTCGGTGGAAATCCGTACCGCGCCGACGAATTCACCCACCCTGGATCAGACCCAGCTGATCGGCTCCGGCGTGCTGGCCGACGGCCTCACCGAAATTCCGGTCAGTGCCGGACAATCGGCACGCTACGTCCTGGTGTGGATCACCGGCTTGGGCAACGAGGGAAGCCAGTTCCAGTCCTCGATCGCCGACCTGCGGTTCGACGCCACCCCCTGACGCGGTTCGCCACTCGGGCTGCGAAATATCCTCTGCTTGCTGCTCATTCGACCCTGCCGATATGATCGGCTGGCGCTCTCGGCGGGGGAGTTCCCGGGTTCTCGTGTGATCGGCCCGGATGCCGCGGAGATCATCTCCGACGTCGGTCGCCGATGACCGGAACCGGGTGAGCACTGTCCAAGGGGTTGGTTTTGTCGTCCGAAGTGAACGAGGATTCCGTGGGGGGACGTTCGCGGCCGAATGCAGCGGACGGCGGGCGCTCGTTCGCGTTCGCGGAGCTCACCGACGTCCAACTCCTGCACGAACACGTAGCCGGGCGGCGGCATGCTTTCGCCGAACTCCTGCGCAGGCACAACGACCACCTCTGGCAGACCGCCCTGCGCACGTCCTACAACCGCGAAGACGCCGCCGACTCGCTGCAGGACGCGCTGCTGTCGGCACATCGCACGGCCGCCTCGTTCCGCGCCGAGGCGGAGGTGCGCAGCTGGCTGCACGCCATCGTGGTCAACGCCTGCCTGGACCGGATACGGCGCAACAAGACCCGCCGCGCGATCGCGATCGCACCCGAATCCCTGCCGGAACCGACCGTCGTGCGCGACGACTACGCTGAGCTGGAATTGTCCATCGTGGTCGATCGCGCGCTGTTCTCGCTGCCGCCCGACCAGCGCACCGCGTTGGTCGCGGTCGATCTCGAGGGGTACAGCGTGGCCGATGCGGCCGCGCTGCTCGGCGTTCCGGTGGGCACCGTCAAGAGCCGGTGTGCCCGCGCCAGGCAGCGTTTGCAGGAGCGTCTCGATTTTCTACGCGATCCGGGGAACCGAAAGTAATCGTGGCGCGTCATTAACAGTGAAGAGCTGATAGGCGATGATCACAACGCGACCTCACCGAGGCCGCACCCGAAAACAGCGGTGGTGGCTGACAGTGACGATGCCGGACAGTGACCATGCCGGACGGTGACCATGCCCGAGGCGAGTGACCATACCCGAGGCGGTAACCACCCACCAGGCGGTGACCACCCCCGAGGCGAAAAGACACAGATGTCCAGTGGGAAAGACGGAGGTGCGATGGCGACCCGGTCCGTACCGCAGCCTCCCTTCTCAGCGGAGCTGCTCGCCGACCTGCACGCCGACAACATCGACCCCGACCTCGCCGCACGGCTGTGGCCGGTGGTCCGTGCCGACGCGGAAGCCACGGACTATCTGCGCGATCTCGACGAGGTGACCGCACGGGTGCGCGCGCTCGGCACCGAGGATCTGATCGTGCACCGGATGCCCGGCGATGTCGCCGATCGGCTGATCGCGTTCCTCGACGATGTGGACGCCCGCGACGAGGTGGCGGGGGACGAACCGACAGCACGTCTCACCGAGGTGCCTCGGCCGCGCCCACTCGGGAACGGCGTCTCGGGTCCGATCTCGGGCGTGCCGGCGCATGGCGCCGCAGGCCCGAGCAGCACCGCCGCACCGGCCGAGCGTCCGATCGCACCGATCCCGCTGCGTCCGCGCAGAGCCTCCGTTGTGCGGTGGGCTGCGGCAGCGGCCGCCGCGGTCGCTGTCCTGGCAGGCGCGGGGGTCGGTCTACGTATCCTCGACACCGGCACCGAACCGTCCCCGAGCGCGCAGCCGACACCGACCGTCGACGGCGGCCAGGGAATCGACGCCACCGCGGCCTTGGCCGCGCTCGGGCGTCACGAGGTCAGCGGACCGCTCGGTGATTCCGCTGCACTGGAGAGCTGCGTCCGCGCCGCCGGGGTGGACCGCCCCGTGCTCGGCGCGATGAACATCACCTACCGGGGTTCGGAAGCGGTACTGATCCTGGTGGCCGGGCCGCGAACGCCGAAGATCACCGCGCTCGTGGTGGAGCCGGGCTGTGGCGCCGACGATCCCCGCGTGCTCGACATCACCGATATCGGCTGAGTCCCCCGCCCCGGGCGGTCTTCCGAACCTCGGGCGGCCCCGGGCGTGACCGGGGCAACGCTGCCTCCTGGTGGGGAACAACAGCGTTTAGGCTGTTGTTGACCATCACGTTCCCCCGCCAGATCTTTCGGAAGGGTCTCATGAGCACGTCAGTTCACGACCTGATCATCGTCGGCTCCGGCCCGGCCGGCTACACCGCCGCCATCTACGCGGCACGTGCCGACCTGCAGCCGTTGCTGTTCGAGGGCACCCAGTTCGGCGGTGCGCTGATGACCACCACCGAGGTCGAGAACTTTCCCGGCTTCCGCGCCGGCATCATGGGCCCCGATCTCATGGAGGAGATGCGCGAGCAGGCCAAGCGATTCGGCGCGGACATCCGCACCGAGGACGTCGACGCCCTGGATCTCACCGGTTCGGTGAAGAAGGTCACCGTCGGCGACGACACCTATCTGGCCAAGGCCGTCATTCTGGCGATGGGTTCGGCGGCACGCTACCTGGGTGTGCCCGGTGAGGAGAGGCTGCTCGGCCGCGGCGTCAGCGCCTGCGCCACCTGTGACGGCTTCTTCTTCCGCGGTCAGGACATCGTCGTGGTCGGCGGCGGCGACTCGGCGATGGAGGAGGCCACCTTCCTCACCAAGTTCGCTTCCAAGGTCACCATCGTGCACCGTCGCGAGGAGTTCCGCGCCTCGCGCATCATGCTCGACCGCGCCAGGGACAACGAGAAGATCGAGTTCGTGCTCAACGCCGAGGTCGCCGAGGTCAAGGGCGACACCTCGGTGACCTCCCTGGTGCTGCGCGACACCCGGACGGGAGAGACCTCCGAACTGGCCGCCACCGGGCTGTTCGTCGCGATCGGTCACGATCCGCGCAGCGAACTCGTGCGTGGCCAGGTCGAACTGGACGACGAGGGCTACGTGCTGGTCGAGCACCCCACGACGGCCACCGCCATCCCCGGCGTGTTCGCCGCCGGCGACCTGGTCGATCACACCTACCGCCAGGCCATCACCGCCGCGGGCACCGGCTGCCGCGCCGCGATCGACGCCGAGCGCTGGCTGGCCCACCATGGCGCGACCGGGACCGAGCATGCCGCCGCCGGTGAGCCGGTCGCCCTGCACGCCAACTGATCTCGCTCGCCTGATCGCGATCGCCCCGAGATAGACACAAGGAGTATCCATGGCCGAGAACGGCAAGACGGTCGACGTCACCGACGCGACCTTCGCCGACGAGGTGTTGCTGAGCGAAAAGCCTGTGCTGGTCGACTTCTGGGCCACCTGGTGCGGCCCGTGCAAGATGGTGGCACCCGTCCTCGAGGAAATCGCGGGCTCGCACGCCGACAAGCTGACCGTCGCCAAGCTCGACGTGGACGCCAACCCGAGCACCGCGCGCGATTATCAAGTCCTGTCGCTGCCCACTATGATGCTGTTCCGCGGCGGTAAGCCGGTCAAGCAGATCGTCGGGGCCAAGGGCAAAGCCGCCCTGCTGCGCGAGCTGAGCGACGTCCTCTGACGCCGTGAACCGGTGACATTCGACGCGGGCACTGCCGACGCGCCGTAGGATGCCTGCACCCGGGTAATTGCCGAAAGCGGAGTCAGGTCTGAGACAATCGACCATGTTCCGCATCGTGTGGAGGTGGTGTGCGCCATCACACGGGTGGGTATCCCGGTGGACGGAAGGAAAGGGCTCTTACGCATGCACCGACTTCGTCACGGGGATACCGGACCCGCCGTAGCAGAGGTCCGGAACACCCTGGCAAGTCTCGGCTTCCTGCACGCGCACTCCGGGAACTCACCGACGCCGGGCGTCTCGCAGACTTCGGACTCGCCCGAGTACTGGAAGGACACAGCGGCCTCCTTCGACCACCACCTCGACTCCGCGGTCCGCGCGTTCCAACAGCATCGCGGGCTGCTGGTCGACGGCGTGGTCGGTCCGGCGACCTACCGGGCCCTCAAGGAGGCCTCCTACCGGCTGGGCGCGCGCACGCTGATCTACCAGCTGTCCGCGCCGCTCTACGGCGACGACGTGGCCAGCCTGCAACGCAGGCTGCAGGATCTCGGCTTCTACGTGCACCGGGTCGACGGCTATTTCGGCCCGCACACCCATGAGGCGCTCACCGCTTTCCAGCGCGAGATCGGCCTGTCGGCAGATGGGATCTGCGGGCCGGACACGCTGCGCTCGCTGGATCTGCTCGGCGCCCGCGTCACCGGCGGCAATCCCCATCGCATCGCCGAGGAAGAAGTCGTGCACCGGGCCGGGCCGCAGCTGACCGGCAAGCGCATCGTCATCGATCCCGGTCTCGGCGGCCCCGACAAAGGTCACGCGGTGCCCTCGGAATTCGGTGACGTCTACGAGTCGGAGATCCTCTGGGATCTGGCCAGCAGGCTGGAAGGCCGGATGGCCGCCACCGGCATGGAGACCTTCCTGTCGCGGCCGTGGGGCGCCAATCCCACCGATGCCGAACGTGCGGAGACGTCCAACACTTTCGACGCCGATCTGATGATCTCGCTGCGCTGCGCGACCAATCCGAGCCCGGCGGCAAACGGTGTGGCCAGCTTCCATTTCGGTAATTCACACGGCTCGGTCTCCATGATCGGGCAGGTGCTGGCCGGCTTCATCCAGCGGGAAGTGGTCGCGCGGACCTCGCTGCAGGACTGCCGTACCCACTCGCGCACCTGGGATCTGCTGCGTCTGACCAAGATGCCGACCGTTCAGGTCGACATCGGTTACCTGACCAACGAATATGACGCCTCCGTACTCACCAACCCGCGGATGCGCGATGTGATCGCCGAGGCCATCCTGATCTCGGTGAAGCGGCTGTACCTGCTGGGCCAGGATGACCAGCCCACCGGCACCTACACCTTCGCCGAGTTGCTTGCCGAGGAGCTGGCGGCCGCCGACCGCAGCTGAGCCGCGCTTTCTCACTCGACCCAGAACGATCTGTCCCCGCCGGAGAACCATTCGGCGGGGACAGATCGTTCTGCGGTATCGGTGCGATCTGCTGCTAGTGGGCACCGGCACGGGTCGGCACGGCCATCGAAGCGGCCGCGAGCAACTGATCGAGGGCGCGCTCGACGTCCTCTTTCCAGCCGTGGTCGGAGTCGAGTTCCAGGCGCAGTCGCGGGAAGCGGTGATGGTCGGCGACGACTTCGAATCCGAAGCCCTCCAGGAGGTCGGCATCGATCATGCAGGTCTCCGGGGAACACCCGGCGGGGGAGGAGGACTTCTCGCGCACCGGAGCGCCGATGCGCTCCATCAACCGCATCGAACCGGCCAGCCGATCCGACAGCGGTTCGAAGGTGGGGCCCGAGCGCAGCCCGAAGGCTTCCAGCGCGCGCACACCACGTCGCACCAGATCGGCCACCACAGCCTGCAGCAGGCGATGAGCGATGTCCTCGTCGCGGTAGGCGGGTTCGGTGTACAGGGTCGTCAGCAGGATGGCGTCCGGGCTCACCGGGGAGGTGGGGAACAACCCGGCGCGCGGCACGGTGGTCGGCGGCGAGTACAGTGCGCAGCCGGCCGGCTTGCCCGCGAGGTGCGCGACCTGACCGCAGGAACCCCACTCCAGCATGACTGTCGAGAGCCAGGCCTCCTTTTCGAAGACCGGATCACTGAAGCTGTGGGAGTCCGCGGCGACGGCGGGATCGATCTCCCAGAACACACATCGCCTGGCGTGTGTGGGGAGTTTGTCCAACCCGTCGAGGGTCAGTGCTGTGACGCTGGTCGACACCGCTCTGTTCAGCCTCCAGCTGTCGGATTCATCCACGCTCACGCCGCATCACAGATCATCTTAGAACCTGCCTCATTCCACGTCTCTGTGCTGTTGTCGGTCAAGGCCCCCTCAGCGCACCGTCACAGTGACGTTTCGGCGCTGGGGGTCGGCTCATCGGCTTTTCGGGCCCGATTTCGTCACTCGTGTCACAGCTGGAGTTCCTGCTGTTGCTGCATGAGCGCCACGATCCGCTCGAGATCTTCCACGGAGCCGAACTCGACCACGATCTTGCCTTTGCGCTTGCCCAAGCTCACCGTGACGCGGGTGTCGAAGGAGTTCGACAACTGCTCGGCGACATCTTGCAGACCCGGCATGTGAATCGGCTTGCGCTTGGGCGCCGGGGGAGCGGTCGCGGCGTCCGGATCGCGATTGGCCAGGGTGACGGCTTCCTCTGTGGCACGCACCGACATGCCCTCGGCGACGATCCGCGCGGCCAGCGCCTCCTGAGCTTCGGCGCCGCCCTCCAGCCCGAGCAGCGCCCGCGCATGGCCGGCCGACAGCACGTTCGCCGCGACCCGTCGCTGCACCGGGATCGGCAGCTTCAATAGTCGGATCATGTTGGTGACTACCGGACGGGACCGGCCGATCCGAGTCGCCAGTTCCTCGTGGGTGACCCCGAACTCTTCGAGCAGTTGCTGATAGGCCGCCGCTTCTTCGAGCGGATTGAGCTGCACGCGATGGATGTTCTCCAGCAGCGCGTCACGCAACATCGAATCGTCGGCGGTCTCCCGGACGATCGAGGGAATCGTTTCGAGCCCGGCCTCCTGACAGGCGCGCCACCGCCGCTCGCCCATGACGAGCTGGAAGCGGTCGACGCCCGGCTCCAGCCGGCGGACCACGATCGGCTGCATCAGTCCGAATTCGCGAATGGAATGGACCAACTCGGCCAGGGCTTCGTCCTCGAAAACCTGACGAGGCTGTTTGGGATTCGGTTCGATCTGGTCCGGGGGAATCTCTCGATAGACCGCGCCGGCGGAGAGGACGAGATCCCCGTCGGCGTTTCTGTCGATGGTGTCGGGCAGCGGTGACGACGCCTGCGCATCGGCGGGATCGAGGCCGATGATGACGTTGGCCGCCGCCACGCCGAGTCCATTCGGGGTGACGCCGAGCGCCTTGGTGGCGGACCCGTTGGACGCGGGTCGGGCGGGAGCGGGCCGAACCGGAGCCGGCCCGCTCGGAACGGTCCCGGTCCCAGCGGGAATGGTTCCGAGCCCGTTGGGGACCGTCTCCGGGCCCGTGGGAATCAACGCGGCAAGACCGCGCCCCAGTCCACCCTTCTTCGCCTGACTCATCGGCTCACCGATCCCTTCGCTAGTTCGCCATCACACCGTGTCGTACCGACGCGGATCACTCCGCGCCGCTCGCCAGCTGACGCGCCATCGCCCGCTGCGCGATCTCACGTCCGGCATCGAGATAACTCATCGCGCCCCGGGAGCCTGGATCATAATCGAGCACCGTCATTCCGTAGCCCGGTGCCTCGGAGACCTTGACGCTGCGCGGAATCACCGAGCGCAGCACCACATCTCCGAAGTGGCCGCGGACCTCTTCGGCGACCTGGTCGGCCAGTTTGGTCCGTCCGTCGTACATCGTGAGGATCACCGTGGAGACGTGCAATTGGGGATTCAGATGCGCTTGGACGAGACTGATATTGCGGATCAGCTGCCCCACTCCCTCCAACGCGTAGTACTCGCACTGAATGGGAATGAGGACTTCTTTGGCCGCAACCATCGCGTTGACGGTCAGCAGGCCCAGGGACGGCGGGCAGTCGATCATCACGTAGTCGATGTCGTACCCGGCGATGTTCGCCTCTTGGATGGCGGCTTTCAGGCGACCCTCGCGGGCAACCATCGAGACCAATTCGATCTCCGCACCGGCCAGGTCGATCGTGGCCGGAATGCACAGCAGACGCTCACTGTGCGGACTCACCTGGATCGCGTCCTTGACACTGACCTCACCGATGAGCAACTCGTAGCTGGAGGGCACGCCGGAGTGGTGAGGAATGCCCAGCGCGGTACTCGCATTGCCCTGCGGATCGAGATCGATCACTAGCACCTTCATGCCTTGATGAGCGAGCGCCGCGGCGAGATTCACCGCGGTGGTCGTCTTGCCCACACCGCCCTTTTGGTTGGCGATGGTGATGATTCGTTGTTCGCGAGGTTTCGGCACGTCCACCTTTCCTGGATGTAGCATCCGGCTGGCTCGCTGAGCCTCGGCCGCGATCGGGGTCTCGCTGGGGGAGATGTGCCCGAAGGGCGTGCTACCGAATGCGTCTGCATCGACGTTGCTGGAGTCCAGCATCCCCGGCACACGCGACGTTGTTTCCCGTGAAACATTCGCCGGACCGCTCGACATAGACAGCTCCTAACCCGAGAACTACAGACCGCGCGACAAACCGGGTGTCGTCGCCGTGCCTCAAACCGCCGTGTGTCGGCGCGACCCCGATGCGCGAACCGGGTGACGACACCCGGTCGGCTGGGCGGAAAAACGCCCGCACACTCGAATCGCTCCGTGGCACCTCTGCTCACGCCCGACGCCACATACTTTGCCAGCACCGAGCGCGTGAGGAAAGTTGAATCGCGGTGCAACGCATCGGACCCGAGAAACATCGGCGATTCGTTTCACGTGAAACGCGGCGCGTCGAATTCTCGGCCACCCGGCCACCATGCGCGCCGCGGGAGCGTCGCAGGGTCCGTCGCTATTTCGGACTCCTCCGACGTGGATCGGCGACGGTTCGCGGTGCAGCCCCCTGCTCTCACGGGTGGCAGCCATGCGCCATGGCCGCGAGCCCATCCGCGATGTTTCACATGAAACATGGTTGACTTCCTTCCCCCGCCTGAAGGCGGGGGATTCCCGGGCTCGCGCCCGAGGTTTCCTGCTTCACCGACAGCCGCCTTCCCACATCAACTGCGGGACGGACTCACACCATCTCCACAGGCCAGCACGACCAGCCCAGCCGCGCGTATGTTCTTCGCCGCGTTCACATCCCGATCGTGAACCGCACCGCACGGGCAGGTCCATTCCCGGATGTGCAGGGGCAGCTTGTCCGTGATCCGCCCGCACACCGAGCACGTCTTCGACGACGGATAGAACCGATCCACCGCGATCACCGTGCGCCCGTACCAGGCGGCCTTGTACTCCAGCATCGACCGGAACTCCGCCCAGCTCGCATCCGCAATCACCCTCGCCAGTGAGCGGTTGCGCAGCATGTTCCGCACACACAAGTCCTCGATGGCGATCACTTGGTTCTCGCGCACCAACCGAGACGACAACTTGTGCAGATGATCGCGACGCCGATCCACGATCCGCGCATGAACACGCGCCACTTCCCGCCGGGCCTTCGCCCGATTCGCCGAGCCGTTCTGCTTACGCGACAACACCCGCTGGGCTCTCGCCAGACGGGCACGGTCGCGCTTCTCGTACCGGGCATTGCCGATCTTCTCCCCGGTCGAGAACGTGTACAGCGAGGTGATCCCCGCATCCACCCCCACCACCGCATCCGTGGCTGGGTGTTCCAAGACGGTCTCTTCGACCAGGATGGAGACGAAGTAGCGGCCCGCCGCGTCCTTGGACACCGTCACCTGCGACGGCACCGCCCCCTCCGGCAGCGGCCGCGACCAGCGGATGTCCAGCGGCTGCGACTGCTTGGCCAGCTTCAACCGGCCGTCGCGGAAGGTGAAACAATTCGAGAAATAGGTCGCCGAATCCCTCGACCGGCCCTTCTTCTTGAACCGCGGATACTTGGCTTGTTTGCGCCAGAACTTCTCGAACGCGCCCTGCAGATGCCGCAACACCGCCTGCAACGGCCCCTTCGACGGCTCGGTCAACCACACCGTGCCCGGGTCGCGTTTCCATGCCGTGAGCAGTTTGTCGGACTCCGCGTAGGAGATGCGGCGCTGCTCCCGAGCCCAGGCGCGGGAACGTTCCGCCAACGCCCGGTTGTACACATACCGCACACAACCGAACGTGCGGGCCAACTGCTCAACCTGCTCAGGGGTCGGATAGAAGCGATACTTATACGCCCGCTTCACCACCCGCCCCATGACGCCAACCTCACACGCCACACCCACCCGCATCGAACGAATGTACTAACCCCACCCCGAACGGTGAGGCCTGCGCACCACATCTCTCGGTCACACTTCCGGAAGTGGCGAGTCCGGGATGTCGGCTGCGGTGCGTGAAGCATGGGCTGGGCCGGTTGGCGGATGCGCTGGGATCGCCCCGGCGTCATGCCCAGCGGAATCCCAGCGGCATTCGACACAAAGAACCGACGCCCCGTGAGTCGCGAGACCACGAGGCGTCGGAATGGCTGCTACAGCGACGGCGCCGGACTAGCCGCCGTCGCGCGTGGACTTGCCCGCCCGTCGACGCACCTTGTCGACGACCGTGTCTCGATGCTTGTCTCCGAGCTCCCGGCGACGGACGTGCTTCTCGCGATGGCGCGAGGGACGTTCGGCCCGGGGGAGGAGTTCCGCACTCAGGACGACGGTGGGCGGATCGACGATGCCGACGCCGCATTCGAGCACCTCGAAATTTCCGGCACCGAGACGAACGAGTTCCTCTCGGTCGCGTTCGAGTTCTTCGGCGGCGCTGGCTCCTTTGAGCGCGAGCATCCGGCCGTGGTCGCGAAGCAGCGGCAACGACCAATGGGCGAGTTTGGCGAGCGGGGCCACGGCACGAGAGGTGACGATATCGGCGCCTCCGGCTTCCTTCGTGACCCCCGAATGCTCGGCGCGACCGCGCACGACGGTGATGCCGAGACCCGCCGCCTCGATGAACTCACTGAGGAACACCGTGCGGCGCAACAGCGGCTCGACAAGAGTGATGCGCAGATCCGGGCGGGCGATGGCGAGCGGAATGCCGGGCAGTCCGGCGCCGCTTCCGACGTCCACGACACTCACCCCTTCCGGGATGAGTTCGGTGATCACCGCGCAGTTGAGGATGTGCCTCTCCCACAGCCGCGGAACCTCGCGGGGCCCGATCAGCCCTCGCTGTACGCCATCGGTCGCGAGTGCGTCGTAATAGCGACGTGCGATATCGAGCCGGTCGCCGAAGACCAGCGCGGCCGCGGGCGGCGCGTCCGACTCGGATCGCGCGGCGCTTCCACCGAGATCTGGTTCCACGTGAAACGTCCTTCCGTGCTCGGTTCCGACGACGGCCGGGAGGGCTTGCCGCCGGGGAGTGCGTGAGATGGAGAAGGCCCCCGGTCCGAAGACCAGAGGCCTATCCAATCACCAGCGGTCCCCCTGCGGGAAACCCGCGGTCGGTCACCGCCTCAGGCGGGCACCACCACGATGTGCCGGTTGGGCTCGACGCCCTCGCTCTCGCTGCTCACGCCGTCGACCGCGGCGACCGCGTCGTGCACGATCTTGCGCTCGAACGGCGTCATCGGGGCGAGGGCTTCCGGCTCGCCCGAGGCCGCCACCCGCTTGGCCGCCTCGGTACCCAGCGCGCTCAGCTCGGAGCGCCGCTTGGCGCGCCAACCGGCGACATCGAGCATCAGGCGGCTCCGCACACCGGTGGCCTGCTGGACAGCCAGCCGGGTCAGTTCCTGCAGCGCGTCGAGCACCTCACCGTTGCGTCCCACGAGTTTCGACAGATCCCGGCCACCGTCGATGCTGACGACCGCGCGGTCGCCCTCCACATCCAGATCGATATCGCCGTCGAAGTCCAGCACATCGAGCAGCTGCTCGAGATAGTCACCGGCGAGTTCGCCCTCCTCGATCAGCGCTTCCTCGGCATCGCCGACGAGTTCGTCGGCGTCGGCGTTCACTCCGTCGGTTTCAACAGTCATGTCGTCTTCCTCAATCTCACGGGTGGCTGTGACGGTCAGCTGCGGCGGCGCTTCTGGTTGGGCCTGCCCCGGTTCGGGTTGCGCTTCTGCCCGCCCTGCTTACGCGCTCCGCCTGCCTTGGCAGGTCGCGGTTTCGTGCCGTTCGCCGAGGCCGTGCCATTGGCCCGCGCAGCGTCATCGGCAGTAGTACCCGATTCCCCCGACTCGTCGGCGGCGACAGCGGTGGCCGGCTGCTTCTTGATATTGACCGGCTTGGCTCCCGGCTTGGGCGCGTTCTGCGCCCGCTGCTCCAGCTTCGCTTGCTTCTTGGCCTCTTCTTCCTTGGCCATGCGACCGAAGACGAGATGCTGCTGCCCGTAGGTCCAGATGTTGTTGGACACCCAGTAGAGCAGGATGGCGATCGGCAGGAACGGACCGCCGACGAGCACGCCGAGCGGGAACACCCACAACGCCAGCTTGTTCATCAGGGCGGCCTGCTGGTTGGCCGCGGCCTCCGGCGTCTGACGCGCCACCGAGGCCCGAGCGTTGAAGTGGGTTGCCAGACCGGCGATCACCATCAGCGGGATCGCGACCAGGGCAATGCTCAGTCGGCTGGGAATCCCACCCCAGTCCTCGAACGCCAGGAACTCGGCTTGCGGCGCGGTGATGAACGCCGAGATGGGAGCGCCGAAGATGCGAGCGCTGAGGAACGACTGAACATCGGCCGCGCTGAAGATGTAGTTCGCGGTATTGGCATTCTCCTCCGGAGTCATGCCGAGCTGACCGATCCCATGACCGGTTCGGTTGAAGGAACGAAGCACGTGGAAGAGACCGAGGAAGACCGGCACCTGGGCCAGTACGGGCAGGCAGCCCATCAGCGGATTGAAGCCGTGTTCCTTCTGAAGCTTCTGCATCTCGACCGCCATCTTCTGGCGATCGTTCTTGTACTTCTTCTGCAACTCCTTGATCTGGGGTTGCAACTCCTGCATCTGCTTGGTGGTGCGCACCTGCTTGACGAACGGCTTGTAGAGCACGATGCGCAGGGTGAACACGAGGAACACCACGGCCAACGACCAGACCAGGCCGCTGTCCTTGCCGAATCCGGGCAGGGGAACAGCGGCGAACACGCGGTGC
Organism: Nocardia higoensis; assembly: GCF_015477835.1. Taxonomy (NCBI): domain Bacteria; kingdom Bacillati; phylum Actinomycetota; class Actinomycetes; order Mycobacteriales; family Nocardiaceae; genus Nocardia; species Nocardia higoensis. The sequence goes on from NZ_JADLQN010000003.1 coordinate 431,805, forward strand.
CAGAACCACAAGATCCAGGACACCGGCCAATAGATGAAGTCGAGCACGGCTCTATGTACTCCCGTCGTTCGTCACCGCGTGCGGCGAACCTTTACAAGCATGTGGCGCCGACGGCGCGTCGGCGGCAGCCTCGCTCCGGCGCCGCGCATGGCGCTCCGGAACGGGATCCCACCCACCAGGGTGCCAGGGTGCGCACTTGAGCAGTCGCACGGCTGCCAGTCCGAGGCCGACGACGAAGCCACGGGTGCGCAGAGCGGTGACCGCGTACTCGCTGCAGGTCGGCGTGAAACGGCACACCGGCATCCGGGTGGGGGAGACGTAGGTCCGATACAGCTCGATCAGAAAGATCAATGCCCGGGCGGGCAGCCGGGTGACGGCGGCAGCGGCGGATCTCATGAGCGGTGATCCGCTCGCGAGCGCGCGCCGGCCGGGACCCGGGAACGCCCGGCGGGCGCGTCGGCCGCGCCTGCGGTGAGTCCGAGCTTGCGCAGCCCGCTGCGCACCTGACGCGCCAGCTCCGCCTGGTCGGCGGTGGCCGCGCCGGGCAACGCCCGGATGACGATGTCGGTGTCGGCGGGAAGTTCGTCGACGATCGTGGCGCACATATGACGCAGGCGGCGGGCCACCCGGTGTCGAACCACCGCGGAGCCCACCGCCTTGCTGACGATCAATCCGAACCTCGGCCCACCGACGCGGACAAGCGACCCGGCCGCTACCGGGTCGCTGGAGATTGTCGCGTCCGAGATCTCGTCGTCGGTTCGTGCCCAGCCGGTTCGGGCCCAGTCATAGCTGTGCACGAACGCGTGGACGACGACATCTCGCCTCCCGATTCGCCGGCCTCGGCGCACCGTCCGGGAGAAGTCGGCACGATGATGCAACCGATACGGCTCAGGCAACACCCGAGCGTCCGAAGGCGAGGATCAGGCAGTGAGGGAAGCGCGGCCCTTACGGCGACGCGCCGAGACGATGGCGCGACCCGCACGGGTACGCATCCGGAGACGGAAGCCGTGAACGCGCGCCCGACGACGGTTGTTCGGCTGGAACGTCCGCTTGCCCTTGGCCACGGTCAACACTCCTCGAGTAGGTGGGCGTCGTTCGACACCCGAAGTTGTTCGGTGATACGTCCCTGGCGCACCGTGGTCGTTAGCGACCGGACGCGGTCCGCTGCACTCGACCAGACGCGGTCAGCACGAGACCGCCACCGCACCAAGGGGTGACTGTAAGAGAGTACTGACCCGCCAGAGACGGGTCAAACCCGCCCCCCGCACCGCCGTACCGGCCGCGACCTGGCACATCGCGGGACGAGGCGCCCGGGAGGAACAGTGCGAACGTGAACATCTGCACACCGCCGCGGGTCGAGCGAGAGCCCGAACCACAGAGTTGCTACATTGTTGCCCCAGAACCGCAGGTCCAGACGCCGCACCGGGCCGTTGCACCGGCATTCCACATTTCCCCAGGGTTTTCCACATCTGTGGATAATTGTGTGGAAAGACCCCTGGAGTGGCATATTCGACCCACCGGGCGACGTTGGACCCGGCGGCCGGCGAACCGGCCGGGAAGGTAGCCGGGAACGTAGGCGAGATCACAGGATAGCCCAATTTCCCGCCACCGCTCACGCGCCCCGGCGGTCTGCTCCAATCGACCTACTTCCGGGGAGGAAACTGCATGGACGACGAGCAGAACGTGCTGGCCACTGTCTGGCCGGAGGTGATCGCCGAGCTGACCACCGGATCAGCCGACGGGAGCATCCCCGCGGTCACCAGAGCACAGCAGGCCTGGCTGAAGCTCGTCAAGCCGATCACCGTCGCGCAGGGTTTCGCCCTGCTGTCGGTGCCGTCGTCGCTGGCCCAGGAAGCCATCGAACGCGACCTGCGCGAACCCATCCTGCGTTCCCTCGGGCGCATGCTCGGTCCCCAGGTGGAGGGACTCGGCGTGCGGATCGCCGCCCCGGTCACCTCTACCGGCGATGGTCCGGCCGCGGGCGCGCGCCACGCCAGGATGACCAGCCGCCCCGAACAGCCCCGACCGGCGCGCCCCGCGGGCGGGTTCGGCCAGGAACCGCAGCGCCCCGACGAGCCCGCGCCGCATTACGGCCGCTCCGCCGAGCCGGGCGGCGACTCGGGATATCCGGGACCCGCGCCGTTCCCGAACGACTATCCGGTTCCGGACACCTATCCGGGATCGGACTATGCGCCGTCCGCCGGCTACACGCCCGAACCCGAATACCCGGCCTCGGATTTCCCGACCACGTCTTTCCGCATCCCGCCGGGCGGGTTCGACGACCCGTCCTACGCCGATTCGGCGGAGGACGCCCCCCGGGTACGGCCCGACCTGTCCGACCTGCCCGCTCCGCCGCGCCGCGACAGCACCCCGCCCGGACAGGAGTCGTTGTTCTCTCCGGAGCCCGGTCGCATTCCGCTACGTGAGCCGAGCGCCGACCGCGATGTCCGCGAACCCGGCACCGACGGCCCGCACACCGAGCGCGGCGACGACGAACCGGTCGTGAGCATCCGCGACTCCTGGCCCACCTACTTCGCCAAGAACCAGGAGCCGACTCCGGCACCGTCGAGCTCCGGCGCCAGCCTGAACGCCAAGTACACCTTCGAGACCTTCGTCATCGGCGCGTCCAACCGATTCGCCCACGCGGCGGCCGTGGCGATCGCCGAAGCGCCCGCGCGCGCCTACAACCCACTGTTCGTGTGGGGCGCTTCCGGACTCGGCAAGACTCATCTCCTGCACGCCGCGGGCCACTATGCCCAGCGGCTGTTCCCGGGGATGCGCGTCAAATACGTCTCGACCGAAGAGTTCACCAACGACTTCATCAACAGCCTGCGCGACGACCGCAAGGTGGCGTTCAAGCGTCGCTACCGCGAGACCGACATCCTCCTGGTCGACGACATCCAGTTCATCGAGGGCAAGGAAGGCATCCAGGAGGAGTTCTTCCACACCTTCAACACACTGCACAACGCCAACAAGCAGATCGTCGTCTCCTCCGACCGCCCACCCAAGCAGCTGGCCACTCTCGAGGAGCGGCTGCGGACCAGGTTCGAGTGGGGCCTGATCACCGATGTGCAGCCGCCCGAACTCGAGACGCGCATCGCGATCCTGCGCAAGAAGGCACGGATGGATCGACTCGACGTGCCCCATGACGTGCTGGAACTGATCGCCAGCCGGGTCGAGCGCAATATCCGCGAACTCGAGGGCGCGCTGATCCGGGTGACGGCGTTCGCCTCGCTCAACGGTCAGCCGCTGGACATCTCGCTGGCCGAGGTGGTGTTGCGCGACCTGATGCCCGACACCGCGGCGCTGGAGATCAACGCGGCCACGATCATGGCGGTCACCGCGGAGTACTTCAACACCACCCTCGACGAGCTGACCGGTCCGGGCAAGGCGCGTCCGCTCGCTCAGGCCCGCCAGATCGCGATGTATCTGTGCCGCGAGCTGACCGATCTGTCGCTGCCGAAGATCGGGCAGGCGTTCGGGCGCGATCACACGACGGTGATGTACGCGGAGAAGAAGGTCCGCAAGGAGATGACCGAACGCCGTCGCGTGTACGACCAGGTCCAAGAACTCACAGCCCGGATCAAGCAGCGCTCGCGCTGAATCCATCCACACCCCTCGCACCGCTCCTGACCAGGGGCGGTGCATTTTTTCGCCCTGTGGATTCCTCGAGGAATCCCTGTGGAATCCTCGAGGAATCCACAGGTTGTCCTCGAGTTGGTGCACAGGCCATCGGCCGCGTCGGTGCACAGGCAGTTGTCCACAGTTTCCACAGCCGAATCCGTGCACAGGGCCTGACCTGCCCGCATGGCTGTTCACAGTTGTGGATTCCTCGAGGAATCCCTGTGGAATCCTCGAGGAATCCACCGGTTGTCCTCGAGTCGGTGCACAGTGTGCACAAGTGGCCCGAAACGGTGGAACAACTCGAGGATGAGCGGTGGATAGATGTGGGATAGATCTGGACTCTCCACAGCCACGCACAGTTCATCCACCGGTCACTCACCATCCATCCCCATCCCGCCACACCCTGTGACCTGCGCTGATACGTCGAATCCACAGATTCCACAGGCCCTATTACTACTTCAGTTCTTCTTCTAGAAGATGTCTCTTGAAAACAGGGTGTGTGGAAAAGTCCGCCGGAGCGCTCGGCAGCCGAGGGGATCGCGTCCACAGGGCAGAGGAGGACGAGGCGATGGCTCGGCGAAGGAGTGGACACGGCACGCGCGGAGGACAGCCCGGGCTAGGTTCCACCGCTGTACGCGGGTACGGTTCTAGGTCTGTCGGCCACATCGGGTCGCGAACCATCCACACGACAACCGGGAGAGGACACATCGGGCGATGGAGCTTTCGAGCATGAAGTTTCGAGTTGCCCGAGAGGACTTCGCCGAGTCCGTCGCGTGGGTCGCGCGCAGCCTGCCGTCCCGGCCGCCTGTCCCGGTGCTCGGTGGTGTGCTGCTGGTCGCCAACGAAGACGGGCTGACCGTCTCCGGATTCGACTACGAGGTCTCCGCACAGATGCGGGTGGCCGCCGAGGTCGCCGGACCGGGTGAAGTCCTCGTCTCCGGCCGGCTGCTCGCCGACATCACCAAGGCGCTGTCGAACAAGCCGGTCGACGTCTCCGTGGACGGTACGCGCGTGTTGATCAGTTGTGGCAGTGCGAAGTTCTCGCTGCCGACCATGCCGGTCGAGGATTATCCACAGCTTCCCGAAGTTCCCCAGCAGACCGGTGAACTGAGTGTGGACATCTTCGCCGAGGCCGTCGGCCAGGTCGCCGTCGCCGCCGGTCGGGACGACACACTGCCGATGCTCACCGGCATCCGGGTGGAGATCGAGGGCTCGCATGTCGTGCTCGCGGCCACCGACCGGTTCCGGCTCGCGGTACGCCACATCGAATGGCAGCCCGCACGCGCCGATATCGAGACCGCCGTGCTGATCCCGGCGCGCACGCTGTCCGAAGCCGCCAAGACCCTCGGCGCCTCGGACGCGCCGGTCCAACTCTCCCTGGGCTCCGGTGCGGGCGCGGACGGGCTGCTCGGCATCGTCAACGCGGGCCGTCGCACCACCACGCGGCTGCTCGACGCCGAATTCCCCAAGTTCCGCCAATTGCTCCCCAAGGAGCACACCTCGGTGGCCACCCTGGAGGTCGCGGCGCTCACCGAGGCGATCAAGCGTGTCGCGCTGGTCGCCGAGCGCGGTGCACAGGTGCGTCTGGAGTTCTCCACAGAGGGTTTGCTGCTGTCGGCGGGTGGGGATGACGCGGGCCGCGCCGAGGAATGGCTGGTCGCCGACTTCCGCGGCGAGCCGCTGACCATCGCGTTCAATCCGGGCTATCTGGTCGACGGCCTCTCCGCGCTGCATTCGGACAGGGTGAGCTTCGGTTTCACCACGCCCAGCAGGCCCGCGGTCCTGCTGCCCGCGAGCGAGGAAGAGCCGCGAACCCTGGAATCCGGGTCCTTCGCTGCGCTGACCGGCGCTTACACCTACCTGTTGATGCCCGTGCGGCTGCCGGGCTGATCGCGCGCGTGGGTGATCGGGTGTCGCCGCGCCGATCGTCGTGGGCGCGGTAGCCGATGTTCGTCCGGGCTTTGTCGCTGCGCGACTTCCGGTCCTGGGAACACCTCGAGCTGGAGTTGTCCACAGGCCGCACGGTGTTCCTGGGGGCGAACGGCAACGGGAAGACGAATCTGCTCGAGGCGGTCGGGTATCTCGCCACTCTCGGTTCGCACCGGGTGGCATCGGATGCCCCGCTGATCCGGGCGGGTGCCCAGCGGGCCTTGCTGGGCGCCAATGTCGTCAACGCCGGGCGTGAACTGCGCATCGACGTCGAACTGAAGCAGGGCGCAGCCAACCGCGCCCAGGTCAATCGCTCGCCGGTGCGCCGGACCCGCGACATCCTGGGGATTCTGCACACCGTGCTGTTCGCGCCGGAGGACCTGTCGCTGGTTCGCGGCGATCCAGGGGAGCGTCGGCGGTTCCTCGACGAGTTGTGCACAGCCCGTCTGCCCAGGCTGGCGGGCGTGCGCTCGGATTACGACCGGGTGCTGCGGCAGCGCTCGGCCCTGTTGAAAACCGCGGGCAGGCACCGCTCCTCGGCCGATCTGAGCACCCTGGACGTATGGGACGGGCACCTGGCGCAGCACGCGGGGGTGCTGCTGGCCCAGCGCCTGCGCCTGGTGCACGACCTGCACCCCTACCTCGCCGAGGCCTATCGCTCGCTGGCGCCGCAATCGCGCCCGGCGTCCATCGCCTATCGGAGTTCGTGTCTACCTGTGGAATTCCAGGACCCGGCGCGGACGCCGGGAGCCGCCGAGGAGACCGAGCTCGCCGAGATCGTGCTGCGCGAATTGGGCGCCGCCCGGCGCAAGGAACTCGAGCGGGGCGTCTGCCTGGTCGGCCCGCACCGCGACGACCTCGAACTGATGCTCGGCGACGCGCCCGCCAAGGGATTCGCCAGCCATGGCGAATCCTGGTCGTTCGCACTGGCGCTGCGGCTGGCTTCCTTCGAATTGCTGCGGGCCACCTCGGCCGAGCCGGTGCTGTTGCTCGATGACGTGTTCGCCGAACTGGACCGGCGCCGGCGGACGGCGCTGGCGGCCGTGGCGGCGGGGGCCGAGCAGGTGTTGATCACCGCCGCGGTCCCCGAGGACGTACCCGCCGAACTCGAGGCCACCCCCGTCCGGGTCGAGACCCGAGGCACGGCCTCGGCGCGCACCTCCTACATCGTGCCTGGTCCGCCGGATGACCAGGCGAAACCGAAGATGTACACAGAATCGTCATAGTTATCCACAGGCTGGTGCATCGATTGCTGGGACGGGGCCCGCGAGGTCCGCGCCGAGTACTCGACAACCTTGCCGTTATCCCCGCTCGAGGCCTTTTCCTGGGGGTATGTCGGTCCGGTGACCGCGTCGTGACCGTGCCGTGGGACCACCTCCGAGCAGCGTAAAGTTTGCTCGGACCGGGTTTTCGGGGGATTTGTCGACAGGTTGTCCACAGAACCTGTGGATAACTTTCGAGCCGTGTGGATTGCGCTGGTCGCGCCGGTGTGGCGTTACCGACACGGCCGTCGTGACACGCTATGGGCGTCGCGGGATTGCGGTAGAACAGGGGACGAACGCGCGCGTGAAGCCCGCCTGAAGCGGGCCGCTGGGAGAGGAAGTCGATGGGCGAAGAGCCGGGAAATGAACCGCTGCGCGGCATCGATCTGGCTCGTCGCGCGCTCGAAGAGGCCAGGGCGGCCGCCCGGGCCAACGGTAAGTCGGTCGGGCAGGGGCGTGCCTCTCCGGTCCGCAAACTGCGCGCCCGCGGGGGCGGGCGCGGCTGGTCCGGCGCCCGGCCCGACGACCGTGATCCCCAGCTGCTCTCCCAGTTGGCCACCCGCATCGCCAGAAGTCGCGGGTGGGACGGCAAGGTCGCCGAGGGCACGGTGTTCGGGCGGTGGGCCGGCGTGGTCGGCGAGGACATCGCCTCGCACGCGACCCCCGTCTCGTTGCAGGACGGAGTCCTCGGCATCGCCGCCGAATCGACCGCTTGGGCCACACAGCTGCGCATGCTGCAACCGCAGATCCTGGCGAAGATCGCGGCCGCGGTGGGGCCGGGTGTCGTTCGCCAGCTCAAGATCACCGGTCCGACCGCGCCGAGCTGGCGTAAGGGCGAGCGGCACATCAAGGGCAGGGGGCCACGGGACACCTACGGGTGAGTCGGCGTCGGCCGGGGAGCGAAAGACCCGAAAATTGCTGATACTTGTTGTTACGGTAATTGGTACCGCTCACGTGCGACGCAGGTTTCACGTGGAACGCCGACCTCAGGGGAGCCTCGAGCCGATGACAGGAACAGCTGTGGACACCGTCTTCACTCCGCGGGATCGCGTGCATCGCGACGGGGTCGCTCTCGCTGTCTTCGAGTGCGGAGATCCGAAGGGTGTGCCGGTTCTGCTGATCCACGGCTGGCCGGACACCCATCTGCTGTGGGCCGAGGTGGCGGCCCGGCTCGCGCCGGGCTTGCGTGTCATCGCCTTCGACAATCGGGGAGCGGGCGACAGTAGCGCCCCGAACTCGGTCGCGGACTATCGACTCGAAGAACTCGCCGACGACGTGTTCGCGGTTCTCGATGCGGTCGCGCCCGGGCAGCGAGTGCATGTCCTGGGACACGACTGGGGATCGGTACTCGGTTGGGAGGTCGCCGCGGACCCGCGGGCTCCGAAGCGAATCGCCTCCTTCACCGCGCTGTCCGGGCCGAATCTCGATTTCCTCGGCGCGTACCTTCGCGGCCCGTTCTCGCTCGCACGGTTGCGAGGCACTCTGGAACAGGGGATCGCTTCGGCCTATACGGTCGCGTTCCAGATTCCGGGCATGTCGGAACCGGTGCTGCGACTGCTCGCCCGGCGCTGGCCGAAGTTCCTGGCCTACTTCGACGGCCTGGACGCGGATCGCGTCTCGCCCGCGCCGACGCTGCTTGTGGACATGCTCACCGGCCTCGCGCTCTACCGTGCGAATATCCGCCCGCGGATGCGTGATCCACGCCCGCGGCCGATCGAGATTCCGGTGCAACTGCTGGTCGCCTCCGGTGACCGCGCGGTCCGTCCGGTCGTCAACAGCGAGGCCTCGCGCTGGGTGCGTGACCTCACCACCACGGTGTTCGACGCGCGGCACTGGTCGCCGATCTCGCATCCGGAGGAAGTGGCGGGCCGCTTCGCCGCCTATGTCGCTGCCCGTGCCGACGAAGCGCATGCCGTCCCCGCCGGCGACGCCTGCGCCGGTTCCGACGGCTCAGACGGCCAGGGCTAGAAGCACCGATCGCGGACTGTCCGCGGCGCCGGGGCGGAGAACCGGCTCAGCGTCCCGGAGACGTTCAGGAGGCGGACCGGACTCGTCGCCGGTCCGTTTCTCGCACTCACGGACCCGTCAGGGGTGTCGTAGGTGCATTCTGATTCAGGCCTACCAGTAGGATGGAGGAGTAACTAGCGGCGATCCTTCGGCGCGCTCTGCTCAGCCCCGTCGGTGGGCCCGTATCTCGACCAGTCGGACTTCGGGCCATCGACGTGCTGTGCGCTCGTCGCGTCGAGGTCAGCAAGTAAGGAGAGCTACCGACCAGTGGCTGCCAAGCACTCCAACGAATCCGGCTCGAGCAAGAAGTCGGGCCAAAACTACGGTGCCTCCTCCATCACCGTCCTCGAAGGTCTCGAGGCGGTTCGCAAGCGCCCGGGCATGTACATCGGCTCCACCGGTGAGCGCGGTCTGCACCATCTGATCTGGGAAGTCGTCGACAACTCGGTCGACGAGGCGATGGCGGGATACGCGACCTCGGTCGGCGTCACCCTGCTCGCCGACGGCGGCGTGGAAGTCGTCGACGACGGCCGTGGCATCCCGGTGGAGATGCATGCCCAGGGCATCCCGACCGTCGAGGTCGTCATGACCCAGCTGCACGCGGGCGGCAAGTTCGACGGCGAGTCCTACGCCGTGTCCGGCGGTCTGCACGGCGTCGGTATCTCGGTGGTCAACGCGCTGTCCTCGCGCGTCGAGGTGGAAATCGACGTCGACGGGTACCACTGGTCCCAGACCTACAAGGACTCGAAGCCGGGCAAGCTGGTCCAGGGCGAGCCGACCAAGCGCACGGGCACCACCGTCCGGTTCTGGGCCGATCCGGAGATCTTCGAGACCACCACCTTCAATTTCGAGACGGTCGCGCGCCGTCTGCAGGAGATGGCGTTCCTGAACAAGGGCCTGACCATCACCCTGACCGACGAACGGGTCTCCGACTCCGACGTCACCGAGGACGTGGTCAGCGAGACCGCCGAGGCGCCCAAGCCGGGCGAGACCGCCGAGAAGCCGGCCGAGCACAAGGTCAAGGCCAGGACCTACCACTACCCGGGTGGTCTGGAGGACTTCGTCCGCCACATCAACCGCACCAAGCAGGCCATCCACAACTCCGTGGTGGGCTTCACCGGCAAGGGCACCGGTCACGAGCTCGAGGTCGCCATGCAGTGGAACTCGGGCTACTCCGAGTCCGTGCACACCTTCGCCAACACCATCAACACCCACGAGGGCGGCACCCATGAAGAGGGCTTCCGCGCCGCGCTGACCACCGTGGTGAACAAGTACGCCAGGGACAAGAAGCTCATCAAGGAGAAGGAAGGAAACCTCACCGGCGACGACATCCGCGAGGGTCTGGCCGCCATCGTGAGCGTGAAGATCGCCGAGCCGCAGTTCGAGGGCCAGACCAAGACCAAGCTCGGCAACACCGAGGTGAAGTCGTTCGTGCAGCGCACCTGCAATGAGCACCTCACGCACTGGTTCGAGGCCAACCCGGCCGACGCCAAGACCATCGTGCAGAAGGCGGTGTCCTCGGCGCAGGCCCGCGTGGCCGCCCGCAAGGCACGCGAGCTGGTGCGCCGCAAGTCCGCCACCGACCTCGGCGGTCTGCCCGGCAAGCTGGCCGACTGCCGTTCCAAGGATCCGAGCAAGTCCGAGATCTACATCGTGGAGGGCGACTCCGCCGGCGGCTCGGCCAAGTCCGGACGCGACTCGATGTACCAGGCGATCCTGCCGCTGCGCGGCAAGATCATCAATGTCGAGAAGGCGCGTATCGACAAGGTCCTCAAGAACAACGAGGTCCAGTCGATCATCACCGCCTTCGGCACCGGCATCCACGACGAGTTCGACATCGCCAAGCTGCGCTATCACAAGATCGTGCTGATGGCCGACGCCGACGTGGACGGCCAGCACATCTCGACCCTGTTGCTGACCCTGCTGTTCCGTTTCATGCGCCCGCTGGTCGAGCACGGTCACGTCTATCTGGCGCAGCCGCCGCTGTACAAGCTGAAGTGGCAGCGCAGCGAACCGGAGTTCGCCTACTCCGACCGCGAGCGCGACGGCCTGCTCGAACGCGGCCTGGCCGCGGGCAAGAAGATCAACAAGGACGACGGCATCCAGCGTTACAAGGGTCTGGGTGAGATGAATCCGAAGGAGCTGTGGGAAACCACCATGGACCCGAGTGTCCGGGTGCTTCGTCAAGTGACGCTGGACGACGCGGCCGCGGCCGACGAACTGTTCAGCGTGCTGATGGGCGAGGACGTGGAGGCCCGCCGCAGCTTCATCACCCGTAACGCCAAGGACGTCCGTTTCCTCGACGTGTGAACCCGCGGCGCCGCGAGGACACCTCGCGGCGCCCGCGGACGTTTTCGCATGTCAGCCCGTTAAGGAGATTTCATGACCGACATCACGCTGCCTCCGGACGGTGCGGGCGACCGCGTCGAACCGGTGGACATCCAGCTGGAGATGCAGAACAGCTATATCGATTACGCCATGAGCGTGATCGTGGGCCGCGCGTTGCCCGAGGTGCGCGACGGACTCAAGCCGGTGCATCGCCGCATCCTCTACGCCATGCACGACAACGGCTACCGACCCGATCGCAGCTACGTGAAGTCCGCGCGCCCGGTGTCGGACACCATGGGCAACTATCACCCGCACGGTGACTCGGCCATCTACGACACCCTGGTGCGTATGGCCCAGCCGTGGGCGATGCGGTACCCGCTGGTCGACGGCCAGGGCAACTTCGGCAGCCGGGGCAACGACGGCGCGGCCGCGATGCGCTACACGGAGTGCCGTCTGACGCCGCTGGCGATGGAGCTGCTGCGCGAAATCGACCACGAGACAGTCGATTTCATCCCCAACTACGACGGCAAGACGCAGGAGCCGGTGGTCCTGCCCGCCCGCGTGCCCGCCCTGCTGATGAACGGCAGCAACGGTATCGCCGTCGGCATGGCCACGAACATCCCGCCGCACAACCTCACCGAGCTGGCCTCTGCGATCTATTGGGCGCTGGACAACCACGACGCCGACGAGGAGGCCACCCTCGCCGCGTGCATGGAGCGGATCAAGGGCCCCGACTTCCCGACCTCGGGCCTGATCGTGGGCACCCAGGGGATCCACGACGCGTACACGACCGGGCGCGGCTCGATCAAGATGCGCGGCGTGGTGGAGATCGAAGAGGACAATCGCGGCCGCACCACGATCGTCATCACCGAGCTGCCCTACCAGGTCAACACCGACAACTTCGTCAACGCGATCGCCGAGCAGGTCAAGGACGGCCGCATCGCGGGCATCGCCGACATCCACGACGAGTCCTCCGACCGTGTGGGCCTGCGCATCGTGGTGACGGTCAAGCGCGACGCGGTCGCCAAGGTCGTGCTGAACAACCTGTACAAGCACACCCAGCTGCAGACCAGCTTCGGCGCGAACATGCTGTCCATCGTCGGCGGCGTGCCCCGCACGCTGCGGCTGGACCAGATGATCCGGTATTACGTCAATCATCAGCTCGACGTCATCATCCGGCGCACCAAGTACCTGCTGCGCAAGGCCGAGGAACGCGCCCACATCCTGCGCGGCCTGGTCAAAGCGCTCGACGCGCTCGACGAGGTCATCGCGCTGATCCGCCGCTCGGCCAACACCGACACCGCGCGCACCGGCCTGATGCAGCTGCTCGAGATCGACGAGATCCAGGCGACCGCGATCCTGGACATGCAGCTGCGTCGCCTCTCGGCGCTGGAGCGGCAGAAGATCATCGAGGATCTGGCCAAGATCGAAGCCGAGATCGCCGACTACAAGGACATTCTCGACAAGCCGGAGCGTCAGCGCGCGATCGTGCGCGACGAGTTGGCCGAGATCGTCGAGAAGTACGGCGACGAGCGACGCACCCAGATCGTCTCCGCCGACGGCGACGTCGCCGACGAGGATCTGATCGCCCGCGAGGACGTGGTCGTCACCATCACCGAGACGGGCTACGCCAAGCGCACCAAGACCGACCTCTACCGCTCGCAGAAGCGCGGCGGCAAGGGCGTGCAGGGCGCGGGTCTCAAGCAGGACGACATCGTCAAGCACTTCTTCGTGACCTCGACCCACGACTGGCTGCTGTTCTTCACCAACAAGGGCCGGGTGTACCGGGCCAAGGCCTACGAACTGCCCGAGGCCAACCGCACCGCGCGCGGTCAGCACGTGGCGAACCTGCTGGCCTTCCAGCCGGATGAGAAGATCGCCCAGATCATCCAGATCAGGACTTACGAGGACGCGCCGTACCTGGTGCTGGCCACCCGCAACGGCCTGGTCAAGAAGTCGCGGCTGTCGGACTTCGACTCCAACCGCAGCGGCGGCATCGTCGCGGTGAACCTGCGCGACAACGACGAGCTCGTCGGCGCGGTGCTCTGCTCGGCCGAGGACGACCTGCTGCTGGTCTCCGCGCAGGGCCAGTCGATCCGCTTCTCGGCCACCGATGAGGCGCTGCGTCCGATGGGGCGGGCGACCTCCGGTGTGCAGGGCATGCGGTTCAACGCCGATGACGAACTGCTCTCGCTGAACGTGGTCCGCGAAGGCACCTATCTGCTGGTCGCCACCTCCGGTGGCTACGCCAAGCGGACGGCCATCGAGGAGTACACCGCACAGGGCCGTGGCGGTAAAGGTGTGTTGACTATCCAGTTCGACGTCAGGCGTGGCACGCTGGTGGGCGCGCTCATCGTCGACAACGACGACGAGCTGTATGCCATCACTTCCGGCGGTGGCGTCATCAGGACGGCGGCGAACCAGGTCCGCAAGGCGGGTCGGCAGACCAAGGGCGTGCGATTGATGAACCTCGGCGAGGGCGATACCTTGCTTGCGATCGCGCGTAACGCCGACGAGCCCGATGTGGTCGACGGTGGCGATGACGCCGGTTCCTCTCAGCAGTAGACACACAGCGAGAAACCCCTCCACAGCGGCGGCAACGAACGGATCTGAGGATTCCCATTGACCACTCCGAATCAGCCGAATGACGGGCACCAGAACAACGGTGTGACCGAGCGGATCGCACCGTCCCCGATTCCGCCGCGGCCGGCTCCCCGGCCCGGCTCGGCCGAGTCCGGACCTCAGGGTGGGAACACCCCGGGCGGCCAGTCGCACGAAAAGCCCCAGCAGCAGGGCGGTTTCGGTGCGCAGCAAGGCGGTGCCCAGCAGTCCGGCAAGGCCGCGCCCGACAGCAAGCCCGGTTTCGATCAGGAGACCGCCCGGATCGGCGGGGGTTCCGGAGAGCCCAAGGGCGGACCCGAGGCGGGCAAGGACTCCGCGCCCGCCGGGGGCAAGCCGCAGAACGGACAGTCTCAGAACGGACAGCCGCAGAACGCCCCAGCGCCCGGCGCGCCCGGGCAGGGCGGTCCCGGCCAAGGGCCGGGCGGCCCGCAGCAGGGCGGTCCCGCTCAGGGGGCAGGCGGTCAGAATCCGGGTGGTCAGAATCAGTTCCAGGAGGGCTGGTCGCAGCTGCCGCAGCGGGAGCCGCAGTCGAACCTGTACCGGCCCGGACAGTCGCCGGTGACCGGTCGACCCGGCAGCGGCGGCGGGCTCGGCGGCGGTCTGGGCAGTGGCGGTCTGGGCGGCGCTTCCAACGCGCGTACCACCGCGGACCTCGCGGCCAAGGCGGCGCGTAAGGAGGCGGCGATGGTGAAGTCCGTCGGCATCGACGGACCGACCCGGAGCATCGCCCGCCCCGAACTGATCAAGGACATGCCCGATCTGTCCGAGATCCGCCACCCGCTGCCGCCCGCGGACAAGGCCGCCCCCGGCACGTCCCCGCAGTCACCGCTGCCGACCGCGGTGCCGGTGGCGATGGCCGCTGCCGTGTCCGCGGGCGACCCGCTGCGCGCCACCGTGCAGATCCGCCGCATCGACCCGTGGTCGACGTTGAAGATCTCGTTGGTGATCAGCGTGGCGCTGTTCTTCGTGTGGATGCTCGCGGTCGGTCTGCTCTACATCGTGCTCGAGGGCATGGGGGTGTGGGAGCGGCTGAACAACACCTTCACCGAGATGGTGTCGCAGGACGGCGGCACGTCCGGTCTCATCGACGCGGGCACGGTGTTCGGTTACGCGGGCGTCATCGGCCTGATCAATGTCGTGCTGTTCACCGCGCTCGGCACGGTCGGCACGTTCATCTACAACCAGTGCTGCGATCTGGTCGGCGGCATCCAGGTGACCCTGGCCGACCCGGACTAGTCCACGGTGGGCTGATCGGCAGCCACGACGCGACGGCCGGCAATCGTCTCTACCGAGGCGTTGTCGGCCGTCGCTTTCCCCACCCATGTTCCTTACCGCGAATATCCGTCTGACCAGCCGTTTTGGTTGTTCTCGCGATGTCGGGTAACCTTTATCCTCGGTTCGCCCGATACGGTGCGAGACCGGATACGGGCCTATAGCTCAGGCGGTTAGAGCGCTTCGCTGATAACGAAGAGGTCGGAGGTTCAAGTCCTCCTAGGCCCACTCCTACTCCCCGAACCGCACAGTAGGGTGGACATCATGAAGATTGTTCTCACGGTCGGCGTCGTTCTCGCCGTTCTGATCGGGATCACCAAACTCCGCAAGCGCGAAGAAGCCGATCACTGGCACGAGGTCACCGCTCGCTGATTCCCGCGGCGGCACCGAATTCCGGTGACTCGGGGCCTTAGCTCAATTGGCAGAGCACTGCCTTTGCAAGGCAGGGGTTAGGGGTTCGATTCCCCTAGGCTCCACACCAGAAATGCTCCCGACCCTGATCCACAGGGCGGGAGCATTTTTCGTTCAGCGCGGTCGATCAATCACCGATCGTGATCAGGTGGCCGCGGTTCCGGTCGCCCCATTCCTCCAGTGGGCGCAGTGCGCGGGCGAGATCCTCGCCGAGCGGAGTCAGGGAGTACTCGACCCGGGGCGGCACCTCGGGATACACCTCGCGGCGGACCACCCCGGCGGCCTCCAGTCCGCGCAGATTCTCACTCAGCACCTTCTCGCTGACGCCGGCGAGGGTTCGGCGGATCTGCCCGAACCGCTGCGGCTCCGCGCCGAGGACCCACATCAGATGCATTCTCCATTTGCCGCCGACCACATCGATGGCCAGCGACATACCGCACACCTGGTGATCTGTATCACGGGAAATGGTCATCGCGGACTCCTGACCTCTTTGCTCACCTCGTCGTCAGCAACCCTATTCGAACGTACGTTCTTGTCCGGCGGTACCCCCCTGGCCGAGCATCGATTCCGGCGCCGAAACCGAATATCTCGACTACCGGAAGAGAGAACACATGTCTGCGCAGCACGACAGACGATCCGTCGGTGTCATCGGACTGGGGCCGATGGGGCAGGCGATGGTACGAGCTTTCCTGGCCGCGGGGATCGAGGTCACCGTGTGGAACCGCAGCCCGGAGAAGGTCGAGGCCATGGTCGAAGCGGGCGCGAAGCGGGCCGCGACCGTGGGGGAGGCGCTGGAGGCCGGTGCGGCGACCGTCGTCAGTCTGACCCACTACGCGGCGATGTACGACGTGCTCGGTCAGGCGCTCGACCGGTTGCCGGGCAAGGTGATCGTGAATCTGTCCTCGGATTCGCCGGAGAATGCGCGCGAGGGAGCTGCCTGGGTGCGCTCGCACGGCGCGGAATTCCTCTGCGGAGGCTTCATGTCGGCGGGTGACAACATCTCTCATCCCGCCTCCTACATCTTCTACAGCGGGCCGCGCGAGGTCTTCGACGCCCACGCGGATCTGTTGCGGCCGTTGAGCCCGCAGGAGTATCTGGGCGAGGACGACGGTCTGGCCCAGGTCTTCTACCAGGCGTTGTTGATTCCGTTCCATCCGTGGATGGTCGCCCTCGACCAGGCATTCGCCCTGATCGCGCGATCAGGGCACGACATCGAACGATTCCTGCCCTACGCGCAGCGTTCCAGTCAGGCGTATCCGTTCTTCGTCTCCGAGTACGCGGCGGCGGCGAAGGCGGGCGGCTGGGGCGATCGCTCCGCCTTCCTCATGATGGAGGCCGGCGCGCAGCACATCATCGACGCGAGCGTCGAGGTCGGTGTGGACGCCACGCTTTCCCGTGCAGCCCAAGATTTCTGGCGACGGGCGCGCAGCGCGAGTGAACAGGCCGGACGGCCGGTGCCTGTCTACGAGCTGATGTCTTCCGGCGAATCACCGTCCGCGACCGGCAGGTGATCGCCCCCGGCTAGCGTGCAGGCATGAGCACAGTGTTCGACCATCTGCTGACCGAGGAGCCGGGCGAGCCGACGCCGTCGATGAACGAGGCGTGGGAGCGGTATCGCGTGGTGTCGGGACGGTTCCCGGACGCGGTGGATGCGGCGGTGGCCGGTGGTTTCGCGGCGGACCGGCTGGGTTATGCGTTCCTGGCCGGGTATCAGGCCGCGATCGTGGCGCTACTGCCGGACCTGCCGCGGGATCGGGCGTACGCGCTGGCGGCGACGGAGCAGGGCGGTGGACACCCGGCGGCGATCCGGACCGTTGTGAGCGAGCGGGACGGCGTGTGGACGGTCCGGGGGACCAAGACGTTCACGACGCTGGCCGGTCTGGCCCGCGGGTTGGTGGTGGTCGCGAGCCAGGGCACGGGGCGCGACGGTCGCAATCGGCTGGCGGCCGTGCTCGTGGATGTCACCGAATCCGCGGTGACGATCGCCGACCGGCCCGCGCTCGCTTTCGCACCCGAGATCCCGCACGCCGTGGTCACCTTCGAGGACGCGCGGGCGACGCCGCTGCCGGGCGACGGCTACACCGACGTGCTCAAACCGTTCCGCACGATCGAGGACATCCACGTGACCGCCGCGGCGCTGGGGTGGCTGGCGCGGGTCGGCAGGCAGGCGAACTGGCCACCGCCGGTGCTGCAACGGCTGCTCGGCCTCGTCGCGGCGCTGCGCGGGCTGGGCGCATGCCCACCCTTGTCGTCCGGTGTGCACGTCGCCCTCGCCGGCGTGTTCGACGATGTCGAACGGCTGCTCGCGGACATCGAACCGTTGTGGTCTCTGGTCGAGGACCGGACGCGGGCGCGCTGGGAGCGGGATCGTCCGCTGCTCGGCGTCGCCGGACGGGCGCGCGATCTGCGACTGGCAACCGCCTGGCGAGCGGTCGGGGCGGCGGACTGAGCCGGCTGTTTCGACCTGCTGCGGACATGGAGCGGGCCTCGGCGAAGGGGGGGAGTTAGCCGAGGCCCGCGTAAGGTCGGCCCGGGGGGGAGGGGCCGACGCCAACGATCCTACGCGATAAGCGGCTGATTGTGTGCGCGGCACGGCGGCAATTTCGCCCACATTCTCGACGTGTCCAGCCGCGGGTCGACGCCGGCTTTCCGCCGCTGCCTGTCCGGTACGGTGCCCGGCCGACCGGCCGTGGCATTCGCCCGGTTACGTCCGATTCCGTGATCGCGACCGATCGCCCCGAAGACGCATGAGCCCGCGCCGCCGATCTCCACGGCCGAACATGTCGTACCCCGGTGCCAGGATGGCGCGATGGCGATCGAAAGTCATGGGAGGCCGGTGTGACAACAGATCCGAGAGCTGCCGCGGCAGGCGCGAAAAATGGGCTGCGGTGGGCGGGCGACGGGCCGATACTGGCACCGGCGTGCAACGGGCGCCGAGAATCGCAGAACGAGCAATCGTCTACGTCAGGAGAATCATGCCCGACGCAATAGTCGCCGAGGGGCTGGTCAAGCGTTACGGCCGTTTGGTCGCCCTCGACGGCCTCGACCTGAGGGTGCCGGAGGGCACCGTGACCGCCCTGCTCGGGCCCAACGGCGCGGGGAAGACCACCACCGTCCGCGTGCTCACCACGCTGCTCATCCCCGACGCGGGTCGCGCCACCGTCGCGGGTATCGACGTACTGCGTAATCCGCAGGCGCTGCGCTCCCGGATCGGTGCCTCCGGGCAGTACTCCGCGGTGGACGAATACCTCACCGGGTTCGAGAACCTGGAGATGGTGGGGCGGCTCTACCACCTGGGCGTCAAACGCAGCAAGGAACGCGCGCGCGAACTGCTGGAGCGGTTCCGGCTCACCGACGCCGCCGACCGACCGGTGCGCGGCTACTCCGGCGGTATGCGACGCAGGCTCGACCTGGCGGGCGCGCTGGTGGCCAACCCGCCGGTGCTCTTCCTCGACGAACCGACCACCGGCCTGGATCCGCGGGCGCGACTGGATCTGTGGGACGTGATCGAGGAACTGGTCGCGGGCGGCACCACGCTGCTGCTCACCACCCAGTACATGGACGAAGCCGATCGGCTGGCCGACGCCATCGCGGTGATCGACCACGGCACGGTCATCGCGCGCGGCACCGCGGACGAGCTCAAGACCATGGTCGGCGGCGACCGCATCGAACTGACCGTGGAATCGGCCGATGTGCTGCCCGCGGCCGAGCGCGTGCTGAAGCCGTTGGCAGACGGCGACATCCACCTCGAGCCGGGCCTGCGGCGCATCATCGTGCCGGTCAGCAACGGCTCGCAGGCGCTGGTCGACGCCGTCGGTCTGCTCGGCGGCGCGGGTGTGCAGATCCATGACGTCGGATTGCGCAGACCCTCGCTCGATGACGTATTCCTCACCCTCACCGGCCACGAGGCCGAAGAACGCCCGTCCGGTCCGGGCGTGAGCGAAGCGACGGAAGGGATCTCTCGATGACCTCGGTACCGACAGCGTTCGACCCCGCGGCGGAACCGGGCCTGGCCGACCGGATCGCCATGGTCGTCACCGACAGCATCACGGTCACCAAACGCAATGTCATCAAGATCAAGCGTGTACCCGATGTCCTGATCTTCTCGACGCTCTCGCCGATCATGTTCGTGCTGCTGTTCGCCTACGTGTTCGGCACCGCCATCCAGGTGCCCGGGCTCGAGGGCGGCTACCGCGAGTTCCTGATCGCGGGCATCTTCGCCCAGACCGTCGTGTTCGGCGCGTCCTTCACCGGCGCGAGCCTGGCGGAGGACATGCAGAAAGGCATCATCGATCGGTTCCGTTCGCTGCCGATGGCGCCGGTGGCGGTGCTGATCGGCCGGACCGTCAGCGATGTGGTGATCAACATCGTCAGTCTGACGGTCATGTCGGTGACGGGTCTGCTGGTCGGCTGGCGCATCCGCGGATCGTTCCTGGACGCGGTGCTGGCGTACCTGTTGCTGTTGCTGTTCGCCTACGCGCTGTCCTGGGTCATGGCCGTGGTCGGCCTGTTGGTCCGCTCGCCGGAGGTGTTCAACAATGCCAGCTTCATGGTGATGTTCCCGCTGACCTTCCTGGCCAACACCTTCGTCCCGATCGAGGATCTGCCCTCGGTGCTGAAGGTGTTCGCGGAGTGGAACCCGGTCTCGGCGGTGGTGGCCGCGACCCGCGAGCTGTTCGGCAACACCGGCGGGCTCGCACCGCAGTCCGACGCGTGGTCGATGCAGCATCCGATCGCGACCACGCTGATCTGGGTGGTCGTGATCCTGGTGGTGTTCGTGCCACTGGCCCTGCGGCAGTACAAGCGGACCGTCAGCCGCTGAGCGGGCCGTCGGCTGGGGACGTGCGGCGGCGCCGGCTCAGTGCGCGGCGCCGTCGGCCGAGGGGAGGTCTCGGGTGTAGCCGATACGCGGGGGCTCGGGGGCGGGTTCCGGTGGCACCGGTCGCTTGCTGCGCACGATCCAGGCCGCGCCGCCCGCCGCGCCGAGCAGGGCAGCGGCGATGAGCCGGTTACGGGAATTAGGGGAGAGGATCGAGGGCCTCGTGGTCATCGGTCCACTCTCGCACAACGCGGCACATGATGCAGAAAGCCCTGGTGGATGCCGAGCCGGGCAGCGGTCAACGGGCCGATTGTCCGAATCTGATTAGCATGGCGAGGGTGATGAGTGCTCACCCGTACGCGCCGACCTGCGTCCGACACCCCGATCGCGCGACCGGCCTGTCGTGCACGCGCTGTGGGCGGCCTGCGTGCCCGGAGTGCCTGCGGCCCGCGGCCGTCGGTCAGCATTGCGTGGATTGCGTGCGAGAAGGGCAGGCGCAGATCCGCCCGGTGCGGACGGTGGCGGGTGCGCCGGTCACGCAGACCGCGACCCCTTATGTCACCTACGGTCTGATCGCGGTGAATCTGGTGTTCTACGCCATCACCGTGCTGCAGTCGGGCAGCCTGATGGAGAACTACCGCTCCTCGCTGTTCTTACGGCTGGCGCTGATCCCGTCTCTGGTCGCCGACGGGGAGTGGATCCGGTTGCTGGGGGCGGGCTTCCTGCACTGGGGGCCGTTGCATCTGGCGCTCAATATGTTCGCGCTCTACGTGATCGGTATTCAGATCGAACCGGTCCTGGGCCGCTGGCGCCTGCTGTCGCTCTACCTGGTCTCGCTGATCGGCGGATCTGCCGCGGGCATGCTGTTGGAGGCGCCGAACTCGATCGGGGCAGGCGCGTCCGGCGCGGTCTACGGCATGTTCGGCATGATCGCGGTGGTGATGTTCCGGTTGCGGATGAACCCCACACAGATCTTGGTCGTCATCGGCATCAATGTGTTCCTCAGCCTGAGCCTGCCGGGTATTTCGCTGTGGGTGCACCTCGGCGGCCTGGTGGCGGGCACGCTGGCCACGATCGGCGTGCTGTTCCTGCCGGAGTGGCTGCGGGTACGCGACGCCACGACCGCGCGGCAGATCGGCTGGGCATCGATCGCCGCGGTCGCGGCGGCCTCCATCGTCGTCACTCTGGTGGCGACTGCGCTGCTGAGCTGACCGGCAGTGGGCGATTGCTCCAGAAGGTGATTGCTTCACGTGAAACGTCGCGTGAAGCGGCTGCGCCGTCAGTCGCGCAGGAAGGCGAGGCGGTGCACCACCAGCGCCTCGAACACGTTCTCGGGGTTGGTGCCGAGATCCCAGCGGCCGAAGATGAGCAATCGGTCGCCATCGCCGTGGCGGACGTCGATCTCCAGCATCGGGGTGCGGCGGCCGAGCCTGCGGTAGCTCACGATCCGGGCCCGGGTCAGCTCGTCGGGGCGGTACTCGGTCGGGCCCAGCAAGCTGCGCACGATCAGGCGAGGTTCGGCGCCGGGGCGGACTTCCAGGCGGGGGCGTTGCCGGACGCCGAGCGCGGTGAGTCCGAGCAGGCCCGCCGCGGCCACGCCCACGATCAGCTTGCTCGGCGCGTCACCGGCGAAGAAGGCGGCGATCGCCAGCACCGCACCGCCGATCCCGACGGCGACGAGGGCCGGGGTGGGGGTGGACCAGGTGAGGCGAGACGCCGATTCCGGGTTCATCGATTCCGGGTTCACGTGGCGCTGTCCCCATTCATCCTCGAGTTGTCCACAGGCTCATCCACAGGGTGTGCATGAATGACACGTGTGTAATTAACCGACCTCGGCGATAAGAGGCGCTGGTCAGCGCCAGCGCATGGTCATGATGAGACCGACCACCATGAGGCCGAAGCCGATCAGGAAGTTCCACGCGTTGAGGTCGTTCATCCAGCTGATCTGCTCGGCGGCCAGGTAGTACACCAGCAGCCAGAGCAGCCCGGCGAGCATGAAACCGAGCATGATCGCGACGTACCAGACCGGCGACGGGCCCGCTTTGACCTTCACCGGGGTACGGCTGGCGGGGTTGATCGAGTAATCGGCCTTCTTGCGGACCTTCGACTTCGGCATGACATCCTCGGTATCGGCGTACGGTGGACCGGAGGGCGGTCGCTGTCCAGGCTATCCCAACAGGTAATCGATGGGGCACCCCGGCGAACCTGCACTAATGTCGATGCCATGCGTGTTCTGGTCGTCGACAACTACGACAGCTTCGTGTTCAACCTGGTGCAGTACCTCGGCCAGCTGGGAGCCGAGGTCGTCGTCTGGCGCAACGACGATCCCCGGCTCGCCGATGCCGGAGCCGTGACCGCCGAATTCGACGGCATTCTCATCAGCCCGGGCCCCGGCACCCCCGACCGTGCGGGCGCCAGCATCGATCTGGTGCGTGCCTGCGCGACAACCGGGACCCCCTTGCTCGGCGTGTGCCTGGGACACCAGGCCATCGGCGAGGCATTCGGAGCCACCGTCACCCGCGCTCCCGAACTCCTGCACGGCAAGACCAGCTCGGTCTTCCATATCGGCGCCGGCGTGCTGGCCGGGCTTCCCGACCCGTTCACCGCCACCAGGTACCACTCGCTGACCGTGCTCGAAGACACCCTGCCCACCGAGATCGAGGTGCTCGGACGCACCGAATCCGGTGTGGTGATGGCGATGCGCCACCGTGAACTGCCGATCCACGGCGTCCAGTTCCATCCGGAGTCGGTGCTCACCCAGGGTGGGCACCGAATGCTGGCGAACTGGCTGGGCGTGTGCGGCGAGCGGCCGGCCGAGGGGTTGGTGGAGCAGCTGGAGGCGGAGGTCGCGTCGCTGGTGCTGCGGTGAGCGCACCCGCCCGGCCGTATGTGCTGCTCTCGGCCGCGATGAGCCTTGACGGCTACCTCGACGACGACAGCCCGCACCGTCTGCTGCTCTCCGACGCCGCGGATTTCGACCGTGTCGATCGACTTCGCGCGGAATCCGACGCGATCATGGTCGGCGCCCAGACCCTGCGTTCGGACAATCCACGATTGCTCGTGGCCGACGAGTCCCGCAGGCGCGCTCGGCTCGCGGCGGGCAGAACGGAATTCCCGGCGAAGGTCACCGTCACCGCGAGCGGCAGGCTGGATCCGCGGCTGCGGGTGTGGCGCGAGGGCGGGGTGAAACTCGTCTACACCACCGAGGCGGGCGCCGCGGCGATCGGTGATTCGCTGTCCGGGCTGGCCGAGGTGATCGTGCTGGGCCCGCGGGTCGATCTCGGCGCGCTGCTCGACGACCTGGGCGCGCGCGGAATCGAAAGATTGATGGTGGAGGGCGGGACCAGGATCCACACCGCGTTCCTGGCCGGTGATCTCGCCGACGAACTGCGCTTGGCCGTCGCGCCGCTGCTCGTGGGAGCTGCGAACGCGCCGCGGTTCGTGGATCCGGCCGCCTTTCCCGAGCGACGGTCGGTACTGGCCGATATCACCCGCGTCGGCGATATGGCGGTGCTGCGATATCTGCTGCGTGCGGAATCCGTCGCCGATCGGGACCGGAGGTTTCTGCGCCGGGCGATCGAGCTGGCCGAGGCGTGCCCGCCCAGCCCGACGGCCTTCTCGGTGGGCGCGGTGATCGTCGCCGACGGTGTGGAGATCGCCACCGGATACTCCCGCGAGACCGACGAGAAGGTACACGCCGAGGAGTCGGCGCTGGGCAAACTCGATCCGGCCGATCCGCGCCTGGCGCGGGCCACCATCTACAGCACACTGGAACCGTGCTCGCAGCGCGCGACCGCGAGCCGGCTTCCGTGCGCCGACCGCATTCTGGCTGCGGGTATCGGCCGGGCGGTCATCGCCTGGCGTGAGCCCGCGACCTTCGTCGGCAATTGCGTCGGTGTGGAGAAACTGCGGGACAACGGCGTCGAGGTGGTCGAGATCCCCGAGCTGGCCGAGGCGGCGATGGCGATGAATCGCCACCTCGACCTGGGTTGACCGGCTGCGGAGAGCGGATCGGAGCGGCTACGGCCTGCCGTAGACCGCGGTGACGAATTCGCCGAGCTGGTTGTCGTCGAGATTCCTGGCCAGGTCAGCCTCGCTGATCATGCCGACCAGCCGCTTGTTGTCGATCACGGGCATCCGCTTGACTTGATGATTCTCCATCGCGTCGAGCACGTCCTCGACATCGGCGTCGGCCGAGACCCAGCGCGGTGTCGCCTCACACAGCGCCGAGGCGTGCGTCTCGGCGGGCGAGCCGCCGCGAGCCACGCACTTCAGCACGATGTCGCGGTCGGTGATGATGCCGCACATCCGCTCGTTCTCGTCGGCCACGACGAGCGAGCCGACGTTGAGCTCGGCCATGAGCTGGGCCGCGTGTTCAACGGTGTCGTTCTTGGAGATCCACTGTGCGCCGGGCTTCATGATGTCCCTGGCTGTGGTCATGGGTTCATCTCCTCTTCCCTGCGGGGGTGTTGGTCCGGACGGTCTTCTCGTCCGACGAAGACCTGCCCATTCTCACGCCGCGGCCACCCGATCGCGCCCGTCATTCGGGTAACGATCGGGTGGCCGGGCCGAGCGAGGAGAGGGCCGAGCGATCAGGGTGGGCCGAGCACACCCGTGGTGATGGTGATGGTGCCGGTTTTCGAGACCGACGAACCGGCCTGCGGCTGTTGGCTGACGATGCGGCCCACGCTGCCGGTGTCGAAGGTGCCGACCGTGGACTGGCTGATCTGCGCGGAGGTGCCGGTCCACCCCGCCTGGCGCAGGCGGTCCACCGCCTGGGAGGGGGTCAGCCCGACCAGGCTCGGCATGGTGATGTTGTCACCGGTGGAGACCTGGACGGTCACCGTCGAGCCACGATCGGCGCTGGTGCCGCCCGCCGGGTTGGTGCCGACCACCTCGCCCTTCGGCCGCGCCGAATCGACCTCCTCGATGCTGATCTTGAAGCCGGCGCTGTCGACCAGGTTGGGTTCGGCCACACTGATGTCCTGGCCGACCACGCTGGGTACCCGGACCTTCTCCGGTCCCTTGCCGACCCACACCACGATCGCCTGATCGATGTCGACCCGCGAGCCTGCCGCGGGCTCGGTCCCGATCACCGAGTCGATGTCCTGGACGCTGGACTCCTTGCGCACCACGTTCGGGTCCATCCGCAGACCGACGGCGTTGAGCTCTTGCTGCGCCTGCTCCACCGTCAAGCCGTCCAGGCGGGGGACCTGCACCTGCGCTGGTCCGGAGGACACCTGCACGGTCACGGTGCTGCCCTCGTCGATGCGGGAACCGCCCAGCGGCTGGGTCGCGATGACATTGCCCGCGGCGACCTTGCTGTCGGGTTTCTGCTGGATCGCCACCGAGAAACCGAGCCGTTGCAGGGTGTCCTGCGCCTGCTGCGACGTCTTGTTCGACAGGTCGGGCACAGCCACCTGGTCGGGCTTGCTGCCCGGACCCAGGAACACCCAGAACAGCGCGAACGCGACAGCCAGCACCGCCGCGGCGCCGAAGGCCAGGTAGGCGGTCCGCCGTCCACCGGCCGGGTCGGCGGCTTCCTGTTCGGCGGTGGCGGGGGCACCGTTCTCCTCGCTCGGATGGTGCCGGTAGCCGCGCGGTGCGGGGGCTTCGTCGTCGAGGAAGCTGGTGCGGTCCTCGTCGGTCATCACCATCGGCGCGCTCGGCCTCTGCCCGCCCAGCACCCGGATCAGATCCGCGCGCATCTCCGCGGCGGTCTGGTATCGGTTGGCCGGGTTCTTGCTCATCGCCTTGAGCACGATCGAATCGAGTTCGCGCGGCACCCCGTGGTGTACGTGCGAGGGCAGCCGCGGATCCTCCTTGACGTGCTGGTAGGCGACCGCGACCGGTGAGTCGCCGCTGAACGGCGGTTCACCGGTGAGGATCTCGAAGAGCACGCAACCGACCGAGTACACATCCGAGCGCGCGTCCACGGTCTCACCGCGGGCCTGCTCGGGGGACAGGTACTGGGCGGTGCCGATGACGGCGGCGGTCTGGGTCATCGGGTTGGCGGCGTCGGCGATCGCGCGGGCGATGCCGAAGTCCATCACCTTCACCGCGCCGGACCGGTTGATCATGATGTTGGCCGGCTTCATGTCGCGATGCACGATGCCGTGTTTGTGGCTGAAGTCCAGCGCGGCGCAGACGTCGGCGACGACCTCCATGGCGCGTCTGGGTGCGAGCGGGCCCTTGCCGCGCACGATGTCGCGCAGGGTGTCGCCCTCGACGTACTCCATCACGATGTAGGGCAGCGGGCCGCCGTCGATCTCGGCTTCGCCGGTGTCGTAGACAGCGACGATGGCGGGGTGGTTCAGCGCGGCGGCATTCTGCGCCTCGCGCTTGAAACGCAGGTAGAACGTGGGGTCGCGGGCCAGATCCGCGCGTAGCACCTTGATCGCCACATCACGGCTCAGCCGCAGATCCCTGGCCTTGTGTACCTCCGACATCCCGCCGAATCCGATGATCTCGCCCAGTTCATAGCGCGACGAGAGATTCTTCGGGGTCGTCATTGTTGTCCTTGCTCAGGTGTGGTGGGCGCGCTGGGAGTGGCCGTCGGACCTCCGGCACCGGAATCGGAATTCTCCGGGAATGGTAGGTCGAAAGTCGGGAACAAGGTGCGAGTGGTGGTCGTGCGCCGGGTCGTCGTCCGGGTCGGCTCCTGGGTCGTCGTCGGCGTCTCGGTCGTCGGCGCCACCGTGGTCGTGGTGGGCTCGACGGTTGTGGTGGTCGGCTGGGGGATGGTCGTGACCGGCTCCGGATCGCTGGTCCGCGGTGGCTCGGGTGGTACGAACCGCGTGGTGGTCGGTTCGGCGATGGTTGTGGTGGGCTGCGGCGGCGCGACCGTCGTGGTAGCAGGCGGGCTCTTCGGATCCGGGTTGGTGTCGCCGCCGAAGAGCAGCCACAGCACCGCGCCCGCCAGCACGAGCGCGGCCACGCTGAGCCCGGCCATCATCTTCTGCGTGCTCGTCCATGCCCGGCCGCCGCCCTGCGGGGGTGGACCGTAGTGGCTCGGTGCGGCGTTCGGCCCGGTGCCGTTGTACCTGCCCCCGTTGTGATCGCTCATCATGGTGGCGGGCGCGTCGGCCTCACCCGCGCCTACGGCGGCCGCCGCCGGCCGGCTGTAGCGCACTGTCGGCCCGTCGGCCTGACCGGTGGGAATCGCGACCGTCGGCCCGGGCGGCAACAGTTGGGTGGCGTCCTCCACCGGCCCCGTGGCGCCCCTGGGCGGCGGCGGACGATGTCCGGCGCGCACCGCGGCCACCGCGTCGGCGAACTCGCCGCCGCTGGCGTAGCGCTGCTGCGGGTCCTTGCCGAGAGTGATCTCGATGAGCTCGCGCACATTCGGCGGCACATCGGGCGGCAGCGGCGGCGGGGTCTCGCGCACATGCTTCATCGCCACGGTGATGGCGCCGTCGCCGGTGAACGGACGCTTGCCCGCCAGCGCCTCGTAGCCGACCACACCGAGGGAGTACACGTCGCTGGCCGAGGTGGCGTCCTCGCCCACGGCCTGCTCAGGCGCGATGTACTGCGCGGTGCCCATCACCATGCCGGTCTTGGTGACCGGGCTGGCGTCGACCGCCTTGGCGATGCCGAAATCGGTGATCTTCACCTGACCGGTCGGCGTCACCAAGATGTTGCCCGGCTTGACGTCGCGGTGCACGACACCAGCGGCGTGCGCGGCCTCGAGCGCCCGGCCGGTCTGCTCGAGCATGTCCAGGCCCTGATTGACCGAGAGCTTGCCGAGCCTGCTGAGCACCGCGTTGAGCGGCTCGCCCTGCACCAGTTCCATCACCAGGTAGGAGGTCTCGCCCGCGCTCGGATCGTAGGTCTCGCCGTAGTCGTAGATCCCGGCGATACCGGAATGGTTCAGCTGGGCCGTGGTCTGGGCCTCGGTCCGGAACCGCTGCCGGAAGGTGGGGTCGGCGGAGAACTCGGCCTTGAGGACCTTGACCGCCACCCGGCGGTTCAACCTCGTATCCAGCGCTTCCCAGACCTGGCCCATGCCACCGGTGGCGATCAGGCGTTGCAGTCGGTAGCGGTCGGCGATCAGCGCACCGTTGTTCAGCATCGGGGCCCCCGAACCTCTCCTCGCACGTTCAATTCCTAGCCCCCTTGCAGACCGGCGTCGAGCACGGCCCTGGCGATGGGCGCCGCCACCGAGCCGCCGGTCGCCGCGAGCGACCGATCGCCGCCGTCCTCGACGATGACCGCGATGGCGATCTTCGGGTTCTGCGCCGGTGCGAAAGCGATGTACCAGGCGTGCGGCGGGGTGTTTCGCGGATCGGAACCGTGCTCGGCGGTGCCGGTCTTGGACGCGATGGTGTAGCCGGACCGCCCGCCGCCGGTCGTGTTCTTCTCCGACTCGATCATCATGGCGGTCACCTGGGAGGCCACGCCCGCGCTGACCGCCTGCCCGACCGAGACCGGCTTGGTCTGCGACAGTTCGCTCAGATCGGGGCCCTGCCTGGAGTCCACCAGGTACGGCTGCATGCGGACCCCGCCGTTGGCGATGGTGGCCGCGATGACCGCGTTGTCGAGCGGGGTGAGTGCCACGTCGCGCTGCCCGATGCTGCTCTGCCCGAGGGCCGCGTCGTCGGGGATGCTGCCCAGCGTGCTCTCGTACCAATCCAGCGGGATACCGGGGTGCTCGCCGATGCCGAACGCCGCCGCGGTGTCCTCGAGCGCGGACGCGCCGACATCGATGCCCAGCTCCACGAAAGCGGTGTTGCACGACAGTCGCAACGCGTTGGCCAGCGTGGTGGTCGGCTCGCCGCCGCACGGATTGCCGTTGTAGTTCTCCAGCGAGGTGGACGTGCCGGGCAGCGTGATCGAGGGCGCGGCGGTGAGCCGGGTATCGGGGGTGGCGACGCCGTTGGCCAGCGCGGCCGCGGTGACCACGACCTTGAAGGTGGAACCGGGCGGATAGGTCTGCGACAGGGCGCGATTGAGCATCGGCTTGTCCGGATCGGACTGGAGCTCCTCGAGCGCCGCGGTGGTCTGCGCCGCGTCGTGCCCGGCCACCACGTTCGGGTCGTAGCTGGGGGTGGAGACCATGGTCAGGATCTTGCCGGTGCTCGGTTCGATGGCCACCACCGAGCCGGTGTAGCCCTTCGCCGTGAGCTGCTCGTAGGCGACTCGCTGCATGACGGGATCGAGGGTGGTCAGCACATTGCCGCCGCGCGGATCGCGACCGGAGACCAGGTCGATGAGCCTGCGCCCGAACAGCTGGCTGTCGGAGCCGTTGAGCAGCGGATCCTCGGTGCGCTCGAGCCCGCCGCTGCCGTTCTGCATCGTGTAGTACCCGGTGACCGGGGCGAAGGCCTGCGGATCGGTCGGATAGACGCGCAAGTACTTGTAGCGGTCGTCGGTCTCGATCGAGGAGGCCAGCACCGTCCCGCCCGCGGCGATCTGCCCACGCTGGCGGGAGTACTCGTCGAGCAGCACCCGGGAGTTACGCGGGTCGTCGCGGTAGTCGTCGGCCTTGATGACCTGCACGTAGGTGGCGTTCATCAGCAAAGCGACGACCATCACCATCACCGCGACCGCTACCCGTCGTAGTGGTGTGTTCATTCCGGTTGCCTCGTCTCCGGACGGCGGAGCATCTCGGTCTGCGCCTCGGCGATCGGCGGGGCCGGTTCGCGTTTGCGCACCGGAGCCGGGGCGCGGGCCGCGTCGGACACCTTGATCAGCAGCGCGAGCAGCGCGTAGTTCGACAGCAGCGAGGAGCCGCCGTAGGACATGAACGGCGTGGTCAGGCCGGTCAGCGGAATCAGCTTGGTGACACCGCCGACTACCACGAAGATCTGGATGGCCAAGGTGAAGGCCAGGCCTGCGGCGAGCAGCTTGCCGAAGCTGTCGCGCACCGCGAGCGCGGTGCGCAGTCCGCGCACGATCAGCACCAGGAACAGGATCAGCACGGCGGTCAGGCCGATCAGTCCCATTTCCTCGCCGATGGTGGTGACGATGAAGTCGGTCTTGGAGAAGGGCACCTGGTTCGGGCGTCCGCTGCCCAGCCCGGTGCCCGCCAGCCCGCCGGTGGCCAGTCCGAACAGTGACTGGGAGATCTGGTAACCGGTGTTGCTGTAGTCGGCGAACGGATCCAGCCAGGTGTCGACGCGGACCTTCACATGCCCGAAGACTTGGTAGGCGAAGACGAAACCGGCCAGCAGCAAGCTGAATCCGATGATCAGCCAGCCCACCCGCTCGGTGGCGATGTACATCATCACCAGCACGGTGCTGAAGATCAGCAGCGAGGTGCCCAGGTCCTTCTCCAGCACCAGCACCCCGATACAGATCAGCCAGACCGCCAGGATCGGGCCGAGGTCGCGGGCACGGGGGAAATCCATGCCCAGCCAGTGCTTGCCCGCCACGGTGAACAGATCACGCTTGGAGACCAGCACCGAGGCGAAGAAAATGATGAGCAGCAGCTTGGCGAACTCGCCGGGCTGCACGCTGAAGCCGGGCAGCCTGATCCAGATCTTGGCGCCGTTGATCTCGGACATGCTCGCGGGCAGCAGCGCCGGGATCATCAGCGCGACAAGGCCGATCAGGCCCAGGGTGTAGCTGTAGCGGGCCAGCGTGCGGTAGTCGCGCAACACCACGAGGACCGCGACGAACACCACCATGCCCAGCGCCGTCCACAGGATCTGCTGGTTGGCGTCGGGAGAGGGGATCGCCACCGAGTTGAACACCGCGTCCTGCGCGGCGCCCAGGTCCAGGCGATGGATCAGCACCAGCCCGAGACCGTTGAGTACGGCCACGATCGGCAGCAGCAGCGGGTCGGCGAAGGGCGCGAACCGGCGCACCGCCACGTGCGCGACCGCGTACAGAGCCAGGAAGGCCGCGCCGTACTTGGCGATGTCCCAGGTGATCGACTGTTCCTGGCTGGCTTCGACCAAGAACAGCGCGGCGGTCACCAGGACAGCCGCGAATCCGAGCAGCAGCAATTCGACATTGCGCCGGGTCGACGGCGGCGGTGCCGGCGCGAAACCACCCGGCGGACTCGGAAAGGCCCCGGCGGACGGCGGTGCCGGTGCGGACATCAGTCCGTCACCCGGCAGTTCTCCCCCGCGGTCTGGGGGCTCGGCGCCGGAGTCGCCGCAGGCGTGGGAACGCCGGTCTCGGGCGCGGGCTGAGCGGTAGGAGCGGGGGCGGGCTCGGATGCGGGCGGTGCGGGTGTGGGTGCGGGCTCGGCGGGCGCGGGTGCCGGTGCGCCGGGCACCGGTTGGCCGCCGGGTGCCGGCTCGCCGGTGGGCGCACCGGGCTGCCCGGGCGCCGGGGGTGCGGGGGCAGGCGTGGCGGGTGCGGGCGTGGCGGGCTCCGTGCGGCACGGCGGCAGCAGTTCGTGCTCGGCGAGCACGCTGATCTGCTCCTGCGCCTTGTCCAGCGAACCGGGGGGCAGGCCGGCCTCGACCTTGTCCCGGCCCGTCTGGACGAGATCGTCGACGCGCAGCTTGCGGCACTCGGCGGGCAGCGGCTCACCGGGGGCGAGCGTGGTCAGCTCGCCGTCGGGGTTCACGCAGCCCACGGTGTGGACCTCGTGCAGCGAGTATCCGAAGATCGAGCCGGGCAGACCGCGCAGGATCACCACCTGGCCGTCGTCCGCGCCGACGTAGTAGTTGTTGCGGATCATCTTGTAGCCCACCAGCAGACCGGCGACGACCGCGACGATCAGGCCGATCGCCAGCAACACCCAGCGCAGCTTGTGCGATTTCGCGGGCGGCGGCGGTTCGGCCGGGGTGGCGGCGCGACGCGGCGGAGTGGCGCGCGGCGGGCGCATGGCGGCGGCCCGGCCCGCGGCGGTGTTCGGCGGCGGGGTGTCGTCGTCCTGGCCCGAGGCGGCGCCCGCGACGATCGGATGACTCTGTCCGTAGTCCAGATCGATGACATCGGCGACCACGACGGTGACGTTGTCCGGTCCGCCGCTGCGCAGCGCTAGTTCGATGAGCCGGTCGGCGCACTCGTCGGTGGTGCCCTCGCGCATGGTGTTGGCGATGGTCTCGTCACTCACCACGTCCGACAGCCCGTCCGAGCACAGCAGGTAGCGGTCACCGGCGCGGGCTTCGCGCATGATGAGCGTGGGCTCGATCTCGTTGCCGGTGAGCGCGCGCATGATCAGCGACCGTTGCGGATGGGTGTGCGCCTGCTCGGCGGTGATCCGGCCCTCGTCGACCAGCGACTGCACGAAGGTGTCGTCCCTGGTGATCTGGTTCAGTTCGCCGCCGCGCAGCAGATACGCGCGGGAGTCGCCGATGTGGGCGAGGCCGAGTTTCTTGCCCGCGAACAGAACGGCGGTGAGCGTGGTGCCCATGCCGTCGAGTTCGGGTTCTTCCTCGACCTGATCGGCGATGGCGGCATTGCCCTCGCGCACCGCGCGATCGAGCTTGCCGAGCAGATCGTCGCCGGGTTCGTCGTCGTCGAGGTGGGCGAGCGCGGCGATCATCAGCTGCGAGGCGACCTCGCCCGCCGCGTGTCCGCCCATGCCGTCGGCGAGAGCGAGCAGCCGCGCGCCGGCGTAGACGGAATCCTCGTTGTTGCCTCGGACGAGACCGCGGTCGCTGCGCGCTGCGTAGCGGAGAACAAGTGTCACGGTCGGAGCTCGATCACTGTCTTACCGACCCGGACCGGAGTACCGAGCGGAACGCGGACGGCGGTGGTGACTTTCGCGCGATCCAGATAGGTGCCGTTGGTCGAGCCGAGATCCTCGACGTACCAGTCGTCACCCCGCGGCGAGAGTCGTGCGTGCCTGGTGGAGGCGTAGTCATCGGTGAGTACCAGCGTCGAGTCGTCCGCACGTCCGATCAGCACCGGCTGGGTGCTGAGCGTGATGCGGGTGCCGGCGAGTGAACCTTGAGTCACCACAAGATATTTGGCGCCCTTCTGGCCTCGACGCAGGGATGGCAGCACCGCGGAACCGCGCGCGGCCCTGGGCTGGATCCGAATGCCGGATGCCGCGTAGATGTCGCTGCGCAGAGTCCGCAGCACCGCCCAGACGAACAGCCACAGCAACAGCAGGAACCCCGCGCGGGTCAGTTGCAGGATCAATCCCTGCACGGCGTTCCACCTCCTGCTTCGACCTTGGGTATTCCGGTGCCATCGGTGCGGATCGGCCGACCCCCACACAACTGCTTGCCGCGAGGCTCCGTGCGGAGCCGCGCGTAGGCAGCATCATAGGGCTGTCGGCCGATTTTCGATGACCGCGAGCTTACGGGATCACACGATCCGGATCAGGATCTCCGAATGTCCGGCCCGGATCACGTCGCCGTCGGCGAGTTGCCAGTCCTGCACCGGTGACCCGTTGACCAACGTGCCGTTGGTCGAGCCGAGATCGGAGAGCATGGCTGTCTGGCCGTCCCAGCGGACCTCGATATGGCGACGCGAGACGCCGGTGTCGGGCAGCCGGAAGTGCGCATCCTGACCACGGCCGATGATGTTCGAACCCTCGCGCAGCTGGTAGGTGCGGCCGCTGCCGTCGTCGAGCTGAAGGGTGGCCGAGTAGCCGGAACCGGCGGCGGGGGCGCCGCCGTAGGCGGGCGCGGCATAGCCGGCCTGCTGGCCGTAGCCCGGCTGTTGCGGGTAGCCGCCGCCCGGCGCGGGAGCCGGAGCGGGCTGGCCGTAACCGGCGCCCGGCTCGTCGGCACCGTAACCGGGTTCGGCGTAACCGGGATCGCGGTAGCCCGGATCGCCGTAGCCGGGCTGGCCGTAGCCGGGCGCGCTCTGCCCCTGACCGTAGCCGGGCTCGGCGTACCCCTGGTCGCCGTAGCCGCCCTGCTGACCGCCGTAACCCGCACCCTGCCCGTAACCGCCCGGATCGGCGTAGCCCGGCTGGCCGGCGCCCGGCTGGCCCGCCCCCGGCTGGCCGTAGCCGGGATCGGCATAGGCCTGCTGGCCGCCGCCCTGGGCGTAGCCCTGGTCGCCGCCGTATCCCGGTTGTTCGTAGCCCTGGTCGCCGTAGCCTTGGTCGCCGTAGCCGGGCCGACCGTAACCGCCGCCCTGCTGTCCGTAGCCGGGTGCGCCGCCCTGCTGGTAGTCGGCGCCCTGCTGGTAATCGCCACCCTGCTGGTAGTCGTAGCCGTTCTGGTATTCGCCGTATCCCTGACCGGACTCCGGCGCGCGGTAATCGCCGCCGCCGTACGGCGCGCCACCGCGGCCGTACTCGTCGGGGTATGCGCCGTTCGGGCCGACGGCGGGACGGCCCGCGGGCGGCGGAGCGTACCCGCGATTACGTGGATCGGACTCCGCGGGCTCACGGCTCGGGTCGTAGCCAGAGTTCTGCGTCATGGGGCCAGCTCCTGGGTGCGGGTGTGCAGGTCGTTGTGGCGTGGGTTCTGGGCTCGGGGCCGGGGAGCCCCGGCGACCGACGTCCGGATCGACGCGGCCGCTCGCCCTGAACTGTCCGGTGTGCAGCGTAGGTGATGCCTCGAACGCTACGTGTACTTCGCCGTAGGTCTGCCACCCTTGATCACGGATGTAGTCCTGGAGATGTTTGGCGAACGCGCGGGTCGTGAGGTCGTGGTCGGCGTCCAGTTGCTGGTGGTCGGCGGAGTTGATGGTGATCACATAGCTGTTGGGGGCCAACAGGTGACCGCCACCTACGTCCTGCACGTTGTCGGCGGCTTCGCGCTGCAGCGCAGCCTCGACTTCCTGGGGCACGACGCTGCCTCCGAAGACCCGGGCGAACACGTCACCCACGGCGCCCTGCAGACGACGCTCGAACCGTGAAACGATGCCCATTGCCGGCCTCCCTTCGGTGAGCGTCTTCCTTCGGTCATTCCCAGCTTGATAACAACGACACGCGCATCGGGCGTGTCGTCGAACGGCCACGTCCACTGCATGATATCCGCGAACCGGCACCGCTGATTCGCTACATCGGTAACTCACGGAAACCCCACAGGGTTCCCGTATCGTCGTTCGGGCCGCACACAGGACCGTACAACCATCGCTGAGCTGCCGATTTCATGTCTCACAGATCGGCGTGTTACTGTCTTCGAGTCGCTCGGGCGAGTGGCGGAATGGCAGACGCGCTGGCTTCAGGTGCCAGTGTCCGAAAGGACGTGGGGGTTCAAGTCCCCCTTCGCCCACAGAGAGCAGTTCGGTGAACTGTGAGAGATGAGGCCGGGAACCCACCGAGGTCCCGGCCTCATCTGCGTTCCGGCCCGATCGGGCACCGCCTCGGGAAGCCGGACATATCGAATCTAGACTCGCCGATCGTGCGCATCGCGACCTTCAACATCAACGGGATTCGTGCGGCGCAGCGCCGTGGGTTCGAGCGGTGGTTGCGTGACCGAGCACCCGATGTGGTCGCGTTGCAGGAGGTCCGTGCTTCCGCCGCGGCGATTCCGGCCGGAGTGTTCGGTGCGTACCACCTCACCTACGAGCAGGGAACGGTGCCAGGACGCAACGGCGTCGCGATTTTGACCCGCCACCCGCCGCGGGCGGTGCGTTCGTGGAGCGGCACGGCGCTGCTGCGGGAACCCGGTGGCGATCACGTCGACACGGTGGACCTCGACCCGGTCCCGTTGGCGCGGGGGCTGCGCGAGTTCGCCGATCAGGGCCGCTATGTCGAGGTCGAGCTCGCGGACGCGCCGATCACCGTGGCGTCGCTGTATCTGCCCAAGGGCGGGTTGCCCGCGCACCTGCAGAAGCCGGGCCGGATGCGGGAGGCGCCGGACGGGGGTGCCCGCTATCACCGCAAGATGCGATTCCTCGACGCGTACGCGCGTCAGCTCACCAGGGCGCGGCGCACCGCTCGTGCGCAGGGCAGGGAGCTGCTGTTGATGGGTGACCTCAATATCGCGCACACCCGGCACGATGTGCGGAACTGGCGCCGAAGCAATCAGGTCGAGGGGTACCTGCCCGAAGAGCGGGCGTGGTTCGACTCGATCCTGTCCGCGCGCACCCTCGTCGATGTGGTGCGTCTGCACCATCCGGGCAGCGACGGACCGTATTCGTGGTGGTCCTGGCTCGGGCGGTCCTTCGCCGAGGACGTCGGCTGGCGCATCGACTACCACCTCGCGACGCCGGCCCTCGCGCGCGCCTCGGTCCGTGCGGGAACCGATCGCGACCCCGCGCCGGACCGCCGGATCAGCGATCACGCGCCGGTGGTCGTGGACTACGACCTGACGGCCCTCGGGAACCGGGCGGGGGGCGAGCGTGACATTCGTCGCACTGTTGCCCTGGACGATAACCTGTTCTAGTTTTTCCTCATGCGTAGATACGACGGTCGTCGCGTCCTGGTCACCGGTGCGGGCTCGGGCATCGGACAGGGCATCGCCCTGCGGCTGCTGGCGGAGGGCGCGCAGCTGGTCGCCGCCGACATCGACTCCGCCGGGCTGGAGCTCACCGCCGAGAAGGCGGGCGAGGACGCCGACCGGCTGCGGTCGGTGCACATCGACATCACCGCCCCGGAATCGGTGGCCGCCGCCCTCGCGAGCGCGCGCGAATTCCTCGGCGGACTCGACGTCCTGGTCAACGCCGCGGGCATCCTGAAGCCGGCCCGCACCCACGAAATGCCGCTCGAGGCGTGGAACCAGGTCATCACCGTGAACCTCACCGGCACTTTCCTGGTGACGCAGGCCGCGCTGCCCGCGCTGGTGGAGTCCGGGCGCGGAGTGGTGGTGAATCTCTCCTCCACCTCGGCCTTCAGCGCCGCGCCCTACCTCGCGGCCTACGCGGCCTCCAAGGGCGGCGTCAACGCTTTCACCCACGCCATCGCGCTGGAGTACGCCAAGGACGGTCTGCGCGCGGTGAACATCGTGCCCGCGGGCATCACCAGCGGGATCACCACGAAATCGATCATGGATCAGCCCGACGGGGCCGATTTCAGTCTCTACGCCCGCCAGGTCGGCTGGCTCGACGGCGGCAAGCTCGGCTCGCCGGAGGACATCGCGGGCGTGGTCGCGATGGTCGCCTCCGACGACGGCCGCTACATGACCGGCAGTGAGATTCGCGTCGACGGCGGCGCGCTCATGTGAGTCCGCCGACGAGCCACGGGTGATTCCGCCGCCGCGGGGTCACCCGTTTCGCGTTCGTCCGACCGGCGCCGCCGCGGCCAGCAGCGCCGAGGCGTTCGGTCCGGTCGCCAGGCCGAAGCGCACCAGGTCCAGGGTGCGGGCGATGGCGGCCGCGCGTTCGTCCGCGGTCAGATGGCTGACCGCCCGGTCGACGATGAGCGAGGCCATCCCGTGCACCGCGGCCCAGGCGGCGTATTCGGCGTCGGGCCGGTGCGCTGGATCGGTGAAGCCGATCTCGACCAGTTCGTCGAGCACCGCCGAGAGCAGCTTGAAGGCGGGGGCGTTCCATTCGCCGGGGCCGGTGGGTTCGGGCTTGCTGCAGAACGCGGTGCGGAACAGGCCGGGCTCGCGCTGGGCGAAGGTGATGTAGCCGTGCCCGATCGCCGAGAGCCGGGCCACCGCGTCGGCCTCGGGTGCCAGCCCGGCGAGCACCTCGCCCATGGCCGCGAACAGGGTCTGCTGCGCCTGCTCCTGCGCGGCGTCGAGCAACTCCTCGTGATTGGTGAAATGCCGGTAGGCGGCGGTGGGCGTGACGCCGACACGCCGGGCCGCCGCGCGCACAGTGACCGCCTCCGGGCCGCCGGTCTCCGCGAGTTCCGCAGCGGCTGTGACCAGGGCGTTCCGTAGGTCTCCATGGTGGTAGGGGCGTGCCTTTTCGGAAGTCGTCACCTTTTCGATGTTGACACCTGTGCACATGTGGTGGCAAGTTAACGCCTGCAAAGTTGTCACACGTAAACATATCCGATCGAAAGGCTCGAGATGTTCGACACCCTGGGCAGATTCATCGTCCGGCGAGCCCGCTGGATCCTCGTCGCCAGCGTTCTCGCGCTCGTCGCCGGCGCGGCGCTGGGCGTCACCGCCTTCTCGAAGATGGATTCGGGCGGCCAAGAGGATCCCGGCGCCGAGGCCAGCCGGGCGGCCGCGGCACTCACCGAGCACTACGGCGCGGGCACCGACTATGTGTTCCTGGTCCGGGCGGGCAACGGTGATGTGGACAGCGCCGAGGTGGCCGAGTTCGGCCGCGACCTCACCCAGGAACTCCGGGCCGACGCCCGGCTCACCGACATCGTGTCCTACTGGGAGACCGGTGCCCCCGCGATGCGATCCACCGACGGGGCCGCGGCGGTGATCCTGGCGGGCAACCCGGAGGCGGAGGCCTCCGAGCACGCCGAGCAGATCATCGCCCACTATCGCGGCGACGGGCCGGTCGCCCGAGTCCAGGTAGGCGGCTTCGATCCGACCTTCCACGCCATCAGCTCGCAGATCGGCAAGGATCTCGGCCTGGCCGAGGGGATCGCGGTGCCGATCATCCTGGCGCTGCTCGTGCTGGCCTTCGGCAATGTGATCGCGGCCCTGCTCGTCCTGCTCACCGGCGGCATCGCGATCCTGGGCACCTTCGCCGAACTGTCGGTGCTCGGATCGCTCACCGATGTCTCGATCTACGCGGTCAACCTGACCACGGCGCTGGGGCTGGGGCTGGCTGTGGACTACGGGCTGTTGATGGTCAGCCGCTTCCGTGAGCGCCGGGCCGACGGAGCGCCCACCGGGGAGGCGGTCGTCCTGGCGGTGTCGACCTCGGGGCGCACCATCGCGTTCAGCGCCGCGACCGTGGTGGCGGCGTTGTCCTCGCTGGTGATCTTCCCGCAGTACTTCCTGCGCTCCTTCGCGTACGCGGGCATCGGCGTGGTGGCGATCTCCGCGGTCGCCGCGGTGTTCACCCTGCCCGCGCTGCTGACCGTGCTCGGCGACCGTTCCGACGCACTGCCGATCCCCCGCGTGCGTGGCCTGCGCGGAGACGCGGCGCCGTCGTGGGCCCGCGTGGCGCGCACGGCGATGCGCAGGCCGCTGCTCACCGGCGTGCCGGTGGTGCTGATCCTGCTGCTGGCCGCCGCGCCGCTGCTCGGGGTGCGCTTCGGCACGCCCGACGATCGGGTGCTGCCCACCGCCACCGAGGTCAGGCAGGTCGGCGACGCGATGCGCGAGGAGTTCGGCGGCGGGGAGTCGGGCGCGCTCGCGGTGGTGATCGCGTCACCGGTCACCGGGCAGCCCTTGGCCGACTACGCCGCCGCGCTCTCCCGGGTGGACCGGGTCGGCCAGGTCGATTCCGCCGCCGGGACATTCGCCGACGGCGCGCTGGTCGCGACCTCTCCGGCGGATCTGCGCTTCGCCCGCCCCGACGCCCAGCGGCTGGACGTGCGCACCGATCTCGACCGCGATTCCTCCGAGGTCCGTGAACTGGTCGACCGAGTGCGCGCCGTGCCCGCGCCCGCCGGGACCACCGCGTTGGTCGGCGGTGAGGCGGCCGAACTGCGAGACAGTCTGGCCTCCATCGGTTCCCGGTTGCCCGCCGCCGTCGCCTGGATCGTGCTGACCACTTTCGTGCTGCTGTTCCTGTTCACCGGCAGCGTGATCCAGCCGCTGCGGGCGCTGGCGTCCAACGCGCTGAGCCTGGCGGCCACGCTGGGACTGATGGTGCTCGTGTTCCAGGAAGGCTTCCTGTCGGGTCCGCTCGGGTTCACTCCGGCGCCGCTGGACGTGTCGATGTTGTTGCTGCTGTTCTGCATCACCTTCGGCCTGTCGATGGATTACGAGGTGTTCGTGATCAGCCGGATCAAGGAACTGCACGACGGCGGAGCGAGCACCGAGACGGCCGTGGTCGAGGGCGTCGCGCGCACCGGCAGGCTGGTCACGACCGCGGCGGCGCTGATCTCCATCAGCTTCCTCGCCTTCGTCACCAGCGACGTGCGGTTCATCCAATTCTTCGGACTGGGGGCGGGGCTGGCGATTCTGATCGACGCCACCCTCGTGCGCGGCGTGCTGGTTCCGGTCACCATGCGCCTGCTCGGCCGCGCGGCCTGGTATGCGCCCCGTCCGTTGCGTTTGGTGCACGCGCGGTTCGGCTTGGCCGAAGCGTGATCGCCGCCGCGGAATGGTGAGCCGTGGAAACGGCGATGTGACCCAGTGCCCGGCCGACTCGGAAAGGTCGGCCGGGCACGGCCGTGCGGTCGCAAAAACCCAGGTCGCCGCTTCTATGTAGCGAAGATCACAGTTTGGGT
Source organism: Nocardia higoensis (assembly GCF_015477835.1). Classification (NCBI taxonomy): domain Bacteria; kingdom Bacillati; phylum Actinomycetota; class Actinomycetes; order Mycobacteriales; family Nocardiaceae; genus Nocardia; species Nocardia higoensis. The sequence continues at coordinate 472,150 of NZ_JADLQN010000003.1, forward strand.
ATCCAGTTGCGCGGGTGCTGCTGAGGCGAAAGGTTCGCACTCGGGAGGGGTGTCACTGGTTACCTTCCGGGAATACCGGCGCACGTGATGTGTGAACCGTCCGAACGGTATGTGGGGACTGAAATCACGGCTTAAACAGACTGCAAGTCTTTTTTCGGCCCAGAAACTTTCGGCAACTCGTCGATCGTCCGCAAAAGTCCTGGCAGACACGCCAATTGGCAGACATACCGAATTTCTCGGCTGGGTACGGCTATTTCCGTTCGCGTCCATGGAGAGGTCTATGGCATGGCGCTGCGCGTGCGGGTGCGCAAACGTTCAACCTTGTGCCGGATGCCGTGAAACGGGCAGCCGCGGCAGGCGCTGAGGGTTAGCTGAATGTGGGGTCACGGAAGCTCGGCAAGGGTTAACTGGATCGTGATCAAACCGTTTGACAATGCCGAGAAGGGGTTGCATGGGGGTAACGATTGTGTAGAGTCAACGGCAACGCTGGCCGCAGCTGAGCTGGACTCGCTGCGGCCAGCGGAACTCAAATGGGGGACGCCGCGAGCTAATTAGCAGGACGCGGTTGCTGTTTATTATCCCGCCTCATCGCGGACCCGGTGTGCTCACCGTTGTCTGCTCGTTCATCTCGCCGACATCCGAAGCCGAGACAGCCGCACTCGACAGACCCCACCGCGCGGCGATCACGCCCGCGCTGCCCGTGCCCGCGCTGCCCGTGCCCGTGCTGACTGTGCCCGCGCTGACCGCGCCTGCGTCGATCGCCGTACGGGAAGAACCCGGCACGGCGGCGTGCGCATCGATCGCAGCGCGCGCGCCCGCGCCAGGCGAAGCCGGCGTCGCGCGGCGGCCCAGCACGAAGACGTAGGCGAGGAACAACGCCTCGGCCAGGAAGCCGATCGCCACCCGCACCGGCGCGGGCAACCCGCTGGGGGTCACGAAGCCCTCCAGCAGGCCGGAGACGAACAGCACGACCACCAGCCCCAGCGCGATCGCCGCGGTCGTCCGGCCCTGCCGCGCCACCGCTTCCAGCCGCCCGAGCCGGCCCGGATCGATCAGTGTCCAGCCCAACTGCAGTCCGGCGCCGCCTGCCACGAACACCGCCGTCAGTTCCAGCGTGCCGTGCGGGAGGATGAACCCGAAGAACGCGTCCAGCCTGCCCGCGTCGGCCATCAGGCCCGCGCTGATACCGACGTTCAGCGCGTTCATGAACAGCAGGTACACCGCGGGCAGGATCAGCACGCCGGTGAACAGGGCGATCGCGGCCACCCACGAGTTGTTGGTCCATACCTGCGCGGCGAAGGCGTCGTTCGGATGTTCGGTGTAGTAGGTCTCGAAGGCGCCGCCCGGCGCGGTCAGCGCCTCGTGGTCGTCCGGGACGCCGAAGAACTCCCTGGCCCGGCCCGAGCCTTCGATCCAGCTGCCCAGACCCGCGGCCACCGCGAGGAATGTCGCCGCCACCCCGGCCCACCACGGCCAGGCCCGGTATACCGCCGCCGGGAAAGTGTGGCTGAAGAACAGGCCGATCTGAGCCCAGGTATCTGACCTGGTGCCTGCCACCCGGACCCGCGCCCTGGTCAGAATCGCGCTCAATCCCGCCACCAGCTGGGGATCCGGGCTGTGCGTCTGCAGGCGCGCCAGCTGCTGGGAGGTCCGCCGGTAGAGCACGACCAGTTCGTCGGCCTCGGCCCCGCTGAGCTTGCGCTTGCGCGCGAGCTGGTCGAGTCGGAACCAGGCCCGCCGGTGTGCGTAACTGTAGGCGTCTACGTCCATGTCGGTTGCCTTCCACTGCCGCCGGTCGAGAGAATGCTGACGAGATGGCTGAATTCACCACCGGCGAAGCGGTCGCCCTCGAGCTTCCGATCGCCCGCATCCCCACCAGGGCTGCCGCGTTCCTCATCGACGTGGTGGTCCAGGTGACGTGCGCCTTCGGGCTGTTCCTGGCCCTCGCCGTCCTCGTGGTCGACAGTGGCGTGGATTCCGCCTGGCTGGATACCGCCACCATCGTCATCATCGTCGCCGTGCTGGTCGGCTACCCGGTCGCCTGCGAGACCTTGATGCGCGGACGGACCCCCGGCAAGGCCGCCTTGGGCCTGCGGGTGCTGCGCGCCGACGGCGGACCGATCGACTTCCGGCACGCGGTCACCCGCGGGCTGGCGGGCGCGATCGTCGATTTCTGGATGTTCGGCGGTTTCGGCGTGATCGCGCTGCTCACCTCGCTGTGTTCGCCTTCGGCCCGCCGGGTCGGCGATGTGCTCGCGGGCACCGTGGTCGTGCACGCCGAGGCGCCGCTGCCCGCTCCCGCGATGGCCCGTACGCCACCCTGGCTGTCCGACTGGGCGGCGCGTCTGGATCTGTCCGGCATCCCGGAGGATCTCGGGCTCGCCGTGCGTCAGTACCTCACCCGGTTGCCGACCCTCACCCCGCAGGCACAGGACAGCCTCGGCCACCAGCTGACCGAGGCGGTCTGTGCCCGGCTGCCCGTGGCCCGGCCACCGGGGTACCCACCGGTGCAGATTCTCGGCGCGATCCTCGCCGAACGCCAGCGGCGCGCGTTGACCCCCGGCGGCCCGGGACTGCTCCGGACGTTCTGATCGACCGAGCCGCTCCGGCTGCCTGTGCCCCCGTGGTCGCCCGGGTGGTGCGGACAGCCCGGATCGTCGCGACGGCCCGTCCGGCTGCCACCGCTTCGGCCCTCGCGAGTGCCCCGTCCGCTCGGGGCGCGTGGACGGGTCCCCGGCGCGGCGGTCCGACAATGCCTCCGGACCCGGACCCGGACCCGGACCCGGACCCGGACCCGGTGGGGTGCCGACGGTCGTCACACGGTGGCGCGCGACATCGCGCGGCTGTCGTATTCCGGTACGGCACAGGGTGGCACGGACAGCGCGTCTCATAACGAGCCGGACTTCTTGAGCTCCAGATACGCGTCGGCCAGCGCGTTCGGCAGCCGATCGGGTGACGCCGACACCACGTCGATGCCCTTACGCCGCAACGATTCCTGCACCAGCGACCGCTCGGCGAGCGCGGACTCGGCAGCGGCGGCGAGATAGAGGTCGCCGAGGCTGTCCCGGGCGGCGGCGGCCTCGGCGATCTCCGGATCGACCACCGACACCACCAGTACCCGGTGACGATGGGCCAGCACCGGGAGCACGGGGAGCAGATTCTCCTCCACCACAGCGGCATCCAGGCCGGTGAACAGGACGACCAGGCAGCGCCGCCTGGCACGTTCCAGGGCCGCGCGGACCAAGCCCGCGCTGTCGGTGTCGATCATGGCGGGCACCACGCCGGCCAGGGCGTGCATGAGCTGGGGCTGCAGACGATTGCCCGCCGCGCCGCGCACCTCGGCGCGCACCGCGCGGTCGTAGGCGAGTAGGTCGACGGTGTCACCGGCCGCGGCGGCCAGTCCGCCCAGCAGCAGCGCGGCCTCGATGGCGGCGTCGAGACGGGTGCCGTCCCCGACGCGGCCCGCGGCGATCCGACCGGTGTCGAGCACCATGAGCACATGCCGATTGCGTTCCGGACGCCAGGTCCGCACCAGCACATCGTCGGCGCGGGCGGTGGCGCGCCAGTCGATGGAGCGCACGTCGTCACCGGCCACGTATTCGCGGAAGGAGTCGAATTCGCTGCCCTGACCGCGAGTGTTGGCGACATTGCGGCCTTCCAGGTGTTGCAGCCGGGCGACCTTCGAGCGCAGCAGATACTCGCTGCGGAAGGCGGGCAGCGCGCGCAGCCTGGCCTCGGCCGTGCGCCGGAACTGCCTGCCCGCCAGGCCGAACGGGCCCAACAGCCGGATCGTGACCGGACCGGCGACACGATCACCGCGGTAGCGCGGGGTCAGCGTGGTCCGCAGTCGCAGCGCGGTGTTCGGCGTCAAGTCGAAGCGGCGGGTCCGATGCCCGGCACCCGCGCTGTCGGGCCAGTCGTCCCACAGCATGCCCCGCGCGGTGCGCGTGCCGGTGTTGAGCACGGTCAGTTCGATGTCGGCCTCGCGGCCGAGCCGGACGGTGGTCATCGCCTGCCTGGACAGCGTGAGGTCATCTGGCCGCGCGAGTGCGGCCAGATCCGCGCACGCCAGCGCCACCAGCAGCGCGGTGGCCGCCACGATGCCGATCCAGGAGGGCAGCACGAGCGCGACGCCGAGCGCCAGCAGCGCCGCCACCGTGACCAGTCGACCGCTGACGACCACGGCTACACCGGAACCGGGACCGAGTGCAGCAGCCCGGCCAGCACCGCCTCGGCGGTGACGCCGTCCAACTCCGCTTCCGGGCGCAGCTGCAGGCGGTGCCGCAGCACCGTCGTCGCCACGAACTTCACGTCGTCGGGGGTGGTGAAGCCGCGCCCGTTCAGCCAGGCCAATGCTCGGGCGGCGGACATCAGGGCGGTCGCGCCACGGGTGGAGGCACCGTGCCGAACGGCGGGCGCGCTGCGGGTCGCCCGGCACAGATCCACGATGTAGGCGAGCACTTCCGGGCTGACTGCCACCGTGCCGACGGCCGCGCGGGCCGCGGCGATATGCGCGGGCCCGGCGACCGGGCGCAGACCGGCAGCGGCCAGATCGCGCGGGTCGAATCCGGTGGCGTGACGTTGCAGGACACGGAACTCGTCGTCGCGACCGGGCAGCTGGATATCGACCTTGAACAGGAAGCGGTCCAGCTGTGCCTCGGGCAGCGGGTAGGTGCCCTCCTGCTCGATCGGGTTCTGGGTGGCGATCACCACGAACGGATCGGGCAGCGGCCGCGGCCGACCGTCCACCGAGACCTGCCGTTCCTCCATCGACTCCAGCAGCGCGGACTGGGTTTTCGGCGGGGTGCGGTTGATCTCGTCGGCCAGGAGCAGATTGGTGAACACCGGGCCGTGACGGAAGGTGAACTCGGCCGAATGCGGGTCGTAGATCTGCGATCCGGTGACATCGCCCGGCATCAGGTCGGGGGTGAACTGCACGCGGGCGTGCTCGAGATCCAGCGAGGTGGCCAGCGCGCGCACCAGCAGTGTCTTGGCGACACCGGGCACCCCCTCGAGCAGCACGTGGCCTCGGCACAGCAGCGCGAGCACCAGATACAGCACCGCGTTGTCGTTGCCGACGACGGCTTTGCCGATCTCGGCGCGCAGCGCGGCGAGCGCGGCGAGCGCCTGCTCCGCGGTCGGTGCCGAGCCGGCCGGGTCGCCGCCGGCCGGGGCGGAGCCGGCGGGGGCGTCCGGGAATTTCGTCATGTCCGTGGTCATCGGACCTCCGTCTCGATCAGATCCAGCTGGGCGGCGACCACGCGCAGCGCGGACGCGTCGAGCACCGGGGCGAACATGGCCGCGTACACCAGGCCGGGATCGAGCCCGGTGCGGGTGGCGACCGCGCGCACCAGCCCATCGTGATCGGCGTCGGCCGCCACGCCGAGCTCGGGCCTGATCCGGCGCAGTGCGGCGGCGCGCAGTTTCGCCGCGACGTAGTCGTGGTCGCCGCCGCGCCGGTACAGCGCGGCCTGTCCGGCCAGCAGCTCGTTGGCCGCGACCTCCACCGGGCGCGGCTCGCGCACCAGCGCGCCGCGCCGCCTGGCCCGCCACCAGATCAGCAGCGCGAACGCGATGAGCAGTTGCAGTCCACCGAAAGCCAGCGGCGCGGGCAGCCGAGAGAAGATCGAGTCCTCGCCCTCGATCGGCGGCAGGTCGGGGTCGTCGGGCGGCGTCGGCAGATCCGTCGGCGGCTGCGGGGGTGGCGGCGCGGTCGGCGCGGCGCAGGAATGCAGCGCCGCGTAGAGCAGCAGACCCAGCACGAGCACGGACGCGAGACCGGCCCAGAATCTGGGACTGCGCAGCAGCGCGGGCAGCGGCAGCACGCCGCGACGGGTGCGCGGCACCTTCTCGACGACCTCGCGCACCTCCGGTTCGGGCCGCGGTGGCGGCGCGGACGCGGAGAACGTGTCGGCGTATTCGAGCCTGCGGTATTCGTCCTCGGTGGCGCCGCGCCCGCCGTAGACGACCTCGTCGAAAGTGCGTGCGGCGGGCTCCAGTTCGGTGGACACCTCGAGCGGGAGCACAGTGGAGGCGTCGGCGGCGGTCTCGTCGGCGGTGCGCGACCGGCGCGTCTCGAGCACGCCGCGCTGTTCCATCCCGCGCAGTACCGCGCGGAACCGTTCCCGCAGCGCACGGTCGAAGTCGCGGCGAGCGGCGGCCTCCTCGGCGGCGGCGCGATGCTCGGCCGCGGCTCCCAGCAGCGGCGGCTCGGGGGCTCGCCGATCGTGTTCGGTCATGTCCGCCACCCATCCCGCCCGGAGGTGGGCACCCGGATGTCCATCCCCTCCCTGCGGCACCGCGCGTCGATGTAATGGACCACGCGCGAGCAGGATTCGACGATCTCGGCGAATGCCGCCAGCAGCAGCGACATCGAGGTGAGCAACACGATCACCGGCCACATACGGGTGCCGGAGACATCGGAGACGTACATGGCCAGGCCGAACAGCGGCACCGTCAACACCGCGAACAAGCCGCGCTGCAGCAGCCACAATCCGGTCAGCCGCCACTGCGCCCCGGAGGCGAGCACCTTGGTCCGGGCGACCCCGTCGCGATAGGAGACCGGCTCGGCATAGAGCACCGCGGGCAGCGGGAACCGCCCGGCGCGCAGATAGCCGAGCCAGACCACGACGAACGGAACAGTGATCAGCAGGATGCCTAGCGCGAGCACCCCGACCCCCACCAGCGTGAACACCAGATGCGCCGTGAGGGCCGGGACGGCGTGGGTAGCCAGGGCGGCCAGCGCCGCGCGCGGGCGCATCCGCTGCCCGAAGACGGACGCCAGCGCGATCGGGACGACGGTGCCGCGCAAGACGGCGCGCATCATCCAGGCGCAGGCCAGCGTGGTCAGCACCGCTGTCCATCCGATGGCATCGTCGGAGCCGCCGGTGAGTTCGGCGACGCTCACGGTGAGCAGCGCGACGGCGAGTTCGGCCAGCGCGACGGCCCCGCCGCCGAGAAGCGCCAGGGTGGCGAGGTTCGCCTGAATCAACGCGAACGGCAGATCCAGCAGTTCACGAAAGGTGAGGGGGCGAACGGGAACGGGTCCGGGCGACCCCGGCGCCGGTTCGTCCCCCGCCCCGGTGACGCCGGCCGGATCAACGGCTGGCAGCACGGATCGGAGTCTAGTGGAAACGTGTTCCGGGGGAGTGGGCGCCGGAATCTGCCTCGACCGTCGGCTCCACGTCGACCATCGGTTCCACGTCCACAACCGTCGCGCCGACCGCACGGTCGGACCAGATCCCCGCCTCGGGGGCTGTCTCCCGCACGGCCACGGTGATCGTGCGGTTGTGTCGCAGGGTGAAGGTGAGTTCCTCGACCTCATCGATGGCTCGGCGCGCGGTCCGCAGCGGTCGGGTCGCGGTCTCCACGACGTCGACGACGAACGAGGGCATCAGCGGTCCGATCCATCCGGCGAACGGCAGGTTCCCCAGGACGGGCAGATCGGACCCGTCCTGCTCCCGCACGGCTCGGACCGGCCGGGCGAACTCGGTGATCCCGATTTCCAGTCCGCCGATCGCGGCGATCACCCGGGTATGGCGCTTCCCGTCACCGAAACCCTCGACCGCCGGGGTGCTCGCGCCGGGGCCCGCTTCCGTCGCGACCGGGGCCGCTGTGGCCACTCCGGCGGTTGTCGCGGAAGCCACCGACGGCGAATCACCCCATCCGGAAGGTGATCCGTCAACTGCGGGCGATCGGGTCCCCGCGGCGGCCGGTAGAGCCTCGCCCGGCGCGGGCAGGGCAGCGGTAGTGGGGACCGCGGTCGTCAGCCGGACCGCGGCGAGTTCGCGTTCGGCACGCACTTCTGCGGCGGCGGCGCGTAACCGGGCGCGCTGCACGGCGATGGCGGTTTCTGCATCGCGTTCGGCGGCGTCCACGGCCGCGCGTGCCGCGGCGTGGCGGTCCAGTGAGGTCACCCCCAGCCAGCGGCGCGCCGCCAACGGCAGCAGGGCGATCACCAGGCCGGCGAGCAGTGCGGCCAGGCGGGGCAGCAGTGCGGTGGCCGAGGCGGTGGTGTGCTGGTGCATGGCCGCCCAGCGCGCGCCGGGGCCGCGATCGCCGGTCAGTTCGGCCGCGGCGTACGCCGCGGACAGGCTCTGTTCGGCGGCCCGGACGCGCTGATCCAGTTCGGGGGCCAGGTCGCGTGCGGCGGAGAGCCGGTCGCGGGCGTCGTCGAGCACGGCCTGTGCGGTCCGGTGCTCGGGACCGTCACCGGGGACACCGGTGATCCTGGTGGCCGGGCACTGTTCGGTCGGATTGAACTCGCAGCGCGCGGTGACCAGCGCCCGATCGGCCTCGGCCTCGGCGTCGGCGATCGTGCCCGCCAGCGACGCCCGCTCGGCGAGAGCGCGCTCGAGGGCGGTGCGGGCCGTCATCACGCCCGGCGCGGATTGCGCAGCGGCGTGCGCCTTTTCGTCGAGGATGCGATCGATGGCGGCATCCTCGGCCACGACGGTGGCGGCTTCGCCGAGGAACGCGCCGAGGGCTAGGGCGAGCAGCACCCGCCCGAGGAACCAGAGTCTGCGCGGCGCGGTGCCCGGCGAGGAGACCAGTGCCCTGGCGATCACCCCCGCCACCGCGGCCACCGCGGCGGCGACGGCCGCCACCACGGCGACCGGCCACATCGGTGCGCTCGCGGCCGCGGCGACACCGCCGGCCACCAGCGCCGCCACCGCGACCGCCGCCCCGGTGAGGGCATAGCCTGCGCGCTCGTACGCTTCGCCGAGCGCACTCGGTTGCGCGCCACCGAGCCGGATGAGCGTTCCGGTGACGGACATGGACTGCACTTCCTCCGGATTCGTCGGTCAGGCGAGGGTGGCGGCGCGGGACATTCGAGCGGATATTCGGAGAGCCAGAGTGACAGGCCGTAGCCCGACACACCGAGCGTGCCCGCATGGATGTGGGCAGGCTCACATCGTGGCGTCCGCTACGCCACCGTGCCGCCTCGGCGGCCGCCCTTTTCATCGAGGTGGGAGGGCTGCCCGGGAAGGGGCGCGGATCGTCGGAACCCACGGCCGATGATTTCGTCGCAGGGCCGCAACGGGTTCGGCGAGCAACGGCTCGCGAGGCGGAAACCGTGCGATAGCGAAGCGGTTGCCAGAAGTGTGCTGCAGCGCACGGTGGGAAAAAGAACCCGGACGGTCGGATCAGGTTAACGGCCTGTCGCACCCGGTGTCGGAAATGTCTCACCGGACGGCCCGGGAGTTAGCCGCGACGACGTTGGTTTGCCGCTGCGGAGCGCTGGGAAATCATCTTCGATGCAGGTAGCGGCCGCTTCCGAGGTTCGGTGGGCGCCGCGCCCGCCCGCTCGACCGCCCTCCTTCGCGCCCCTGGCACCCGGTGCCCGGGGATCGATCGGGGCCGATGGCCTGCTTTACACTGGACAACGCGCACACGTGGAGGACCGATTGGAAGAAGCCCAGCTAGACCAGGTGATTAGTACTACCTAAGTTTGTTGGGCCCCGGACCTGACTTATCGTTTGCTCTTACGCCGAACGCCACAACGTTCGGCACCTCGCCTGCTCGGGCTCTCGAAGCCGGTGCCCACAGTAGTGGGCGAGCACCCGCGCGGAGGTAAGGAACGTGTAAGCGTTCCGTTACCGCCGAGCACCCACTTGTATGAACCAGCGGGTGGACAACTGGAGACGTGACTGCACGCCGAAGACCATCAGCGCGGCTGGTTTCCGGATCGTACGGGCGCAGTCTTGACGGAGGCGTTCAACGAAAGACCGTTTTCCTCGAGGTCTTTCTCCGAAGGCCACTTTCTTGAAGGCAGAGGCATGACGCAACTTCCTGGCCACAGGTCACCTGGACCCATCGGTCTCTACGACCCGGCGAACGAACACGACGCCTGTGGCGTCGCATTCGTCGTCGACATGCACGGCCGTCGTAGCCGCGACATCGTCGACAAGGCCATCACGGCCCTGTTGAACCTGGAACACCGCGGTGCCGCGGGCGCCGAGCCGAACTCCGGCGACGGCGCGGGCATCCTGATCCAGATTCCGGACCGCTTCTTCCGTGCCGTGGCCGGATTCGAGCTGCCGCCCGAGGGATCCTATGCCTCCGGCATCGCCTTCCTGCCGCAGGCGCGGCGTGAGGCCGCCCGCGCGTCCTACGGCGTGGAGAAGATCGTCAAGGAAGAGGGCCTCGAGGTTCTCGGCTGGCGCGAGGTGCCGATCGACGAGAGCTCGCTCGGTGCCCTGGCGCGCGACGCCATGCCCACCTTCCGGCAGATCTTCATCGCCTCTCCGAAGAATTCGGCCGAGCAGCTCTCCGGCATGGATCTGGAGCGGCGCGCCTACGTCATCCGCAAGCGCGTCGAGCACGAGCTCGGCAACCAGGGCGCCGGCGAGGGTGCGACCGGCCGCGAGACGGTCTACTTCCCTAGCCTGTCCGGGCAGACCTTCGTCTACAAGGGCATGTTCACCACCCCGCAGCTGCGCGCGTTCTACCTGGATCTGCAGGACGACCGTGTCGAGTCGGCGCTGGGCATCGTGCACTCCCGGTTCTCCACCAACACCTTCCCCTCGTGGCCGCTGGCCCATCCGTTCCGCCGCGTGGCGCACAACGGTGAGATCAACACCGTCACCGGCAACGAGAACTGGATGCGCGCGCGGGAGGCGCTGCTGAACAGCGACGTATTCGGCACCGACTCCGCGGGCAACAACCGGCTGGCCAAGATCTTCCCCGTCTGTACCCCGAAGGCCAGCGACACCGCTCGCTTCGACGAGGTCCTCGAGCTGCTGCACCTGGGCGGTCGCCCGCTGCCGCACGCCGTGCTGATGATGATTCCCGAGGCATGGGAACGCCACGACAGCATGGACCCGCAGCTGCGCGCCTTCTACGAGTACCACTCCATGCTGATGGAGCCGTGGGACGGCCCGGCCTCGGTCTGCTTCACCGACGGCACCGTGGTCGGCGCCGTGCTCGACCGCAACGGCCTGCGCCCCAGCCGCGTCTGGGTGACCGAGGACGGCCTGGTCGTGATGGCCTCCGAGGTCGGCGTGCTCGACATCGATCCGTCCAAGGTGGTCCGCAAGGCCCGCCTGCAGCCGGGTCGCATGTTCCTGGTCGACACCTCGCAGGGTCGCATCGTCGACGACAACGAGATCAAGACCCAGCTCGCCGCCGAGCACCCCTACCAGCAGTGGCTGGACGAGGGCGTCACCCGGCTGGCCGACCTGCCCGACCGCCCGCACGTGCACATGTCGCACGATCGCGTGCTGATCCGCCAGCAGATCTTCGGTTACACCAACGAGGAACTGAGCCTGCTGATCTCGCCGATGGCCAAGACCGGCGGCGAGGCGCTGGGCTCCATGGGTACCGACACCCCGATCGCCGTGCTCTCCGCGCGCCCGCGGCTGCTGTTCGACTACTTCTCCCAGCTGTTCGCGCAGGTCACCAACCCGCCGCTGGACGCCATCCGGGAAGAGGTCGTCACCAGCCTCAAGCGCAACCTCGGCACCGAGGCCGACCTGCTGCACCCCGGCCCGGAGTCGTGCAAGCAGATCGCCATCGAGCAGCCGATCCTGGACAACGACGAGCTGGCCAAGCTGGTCCACATCAACGACGACGGCTCCCAGCCGGAGCTGCGTTCGGTGGTCGTGCGCGGCCTGTACCAGGTCAAGGACGGCGGCGAAGGGCTGCGCCGGGCGCTGCGGGCCATCAACACCCAGGTCTCGGCCGCCATCGAGGGCGGCGCCAAGCTCATCGTGCTCTCCGACCGCGAGTCGAACGAGAAGCTGGCTCCGATCCCGTCGCTGCTGCTGACCTCCTCGGTGCACCACCACCTCGTGCGCGAGCGCACCCGTACCAAGGTCGGCCTGATCGTGGAGGCCGGTGACGCCCGCGAGGTGCACCACATGGCCATGCTGGTCGGCTTCGGCGCCGGCGCGATCAACCCCTACATGGCCTTCGAGACGATCGAGGACATGATCGAGCGCGGCGCGCTCGAGCTGGGCACCGGCAGCGTCGCCACGGACTACGAGAAGGCCGTCGCGAACTACATCAAGGGCGCGGGCAAGGGCGTGCTGAAGGTGATGTCCAAGATGGGCATCTCCACCATGGCCTCCTACAACGGCGCGCAGCTGTTCCAGGTCATCGGTCTGTCGCAGAGCCTGGTCGACGAGTACTTCACCGGTCTGCGCTCGCCGCTGGACGGCATCGGTCTCGACGAGATCGCCGCCGACGTCGCCGCCCGGCACCGGGTCGCCTTCCTGGAGAACCGCAACGAGCGCGCGCACCGCGAACTCGAGGTCGGCGGTGAGTACCAGTGGCGCCGTGAGGGCGAGTACCACCTGTTCAACCCGGACACGGTGTTCAAGCTGCAGCACGCGACCCGCTCGGGTCAGTACTCGATCTTCAAGGAGTACACGAAGCTGGTCGACGACCAGTCCGAGCGGCTGGCATCGCTGCGCGGCCTGTTCAAGTTCAAGTCCGGTGCGCGCGCGCCGATCTCGATCGACGAGGTCGAGCCCGTCTCCGAGATCGTCAAGCGCTTCTCCACCGGCGCGATGAGCTACGGCTCGATCTCCTCGGAGGCGCACGAGACGCTGGCGATCGCGATGAACCGGATCGGCGGCCGCTCGAACTCCGGTGAGGGCGGCGAGCATCCGGCGCGCTTCGAGGCCGAGGACAACGGCGACTGGCGGCGCAGCGCGATCAAGCAGGTGGCCTCCGGCCGCTTCGGCGTGACCGCGCACTACCTGACCAACTGCACCGACATCCAGATCAAGATGGCCCAGGGCGCCAAGCCGGGCGAGGGCGGCCAGCTGCCCGCGCACAAGGTGTACCCGTGGGTCGCCGAGGTGCGGCACTCGACGCCGGGCGTCGGCCTGATCTCCCCGCCGCCGCACCACGACATCTACTCGATCGAGGATCTGGCGCAGCTGATCCACGACCTGAAGAACGCGAACCCGCAGGCTCGGATCCACGTGAAACTCGTCGCCGAGCCCGGTGTCGGCACCGTCGCCGCGGGCGTCTCCAAGGCGCACGCTGACGTGGTGCTGATCTCCGGTCACGACGGCGGCACCGGTGCCTCGCCGCTGACCTCGCTCAAGCACGCGGGCGGCCCCTGGGAGCTCGGCCTGGCCGAGACCCAGCAGACGCTGCTGCTCAACGGCCTGCGCGACCGCATCGTGGTGCAGGTCGACGGCCAGATGAAGACCGGCCGCGACGTGATGATCGCCGCGCTGCTCGGCGCCGAGGAGTACGGTTTCGCCACCGCTCCGCTGGTGGTCTCGGGCTGCATCATGATGCGCGTGTGCCACCTGGACACCTGCCCGGTCGGCGTCGCCACCCAGAACCCGGTGCTGCGCGAGCGCTTCACCGGCAAGCCGGAGTTCGTGGTGAACTTCTTCGAGTTCATCGCCGAAGAGGTGCGTGAACTGCTGGCGCAGCTGGGCTTCCGCACGCTGGACGAGGCCATCGGCCGGGTCGACCTGCTCGACACCACCAAGGCCAAGCAGCACTGGAAGGCCAGCAAGCTGGATCTCTCGCCGATCCTCGACGACATCGAGACGGCGTTCATGTTCCAGGACCGCCGCTGCACCAAGACCCAGGACCACGGCCTGGACAAGGCGCTGGATCAGCAGCTCATCACCGAGGCGCGCGACGCCCTCGAGCTCGGCAAGCCGGTCAAGATCGAAACCAAGATCACCAACGTGAACCGGACGGTCGGCACCATGCTCGGCCACGAGGTGACCAAGCTCTACGGTGGCGCGGGCCTGCCCGACGACACCATCGACATCACCTTCACCGGTTCGGCGGGCAACAGCTTCGGCGCCTTCGTCCCCGCGGGCATCACGCTGCGGGTGCAGGGCGACGCGAACGACTATGTCGGCAAGGGTCTCTCGGGTGGTCACCTGGTGGTCCGCCCGGCGCCGAACGCCCCCGAGGACTTCGTCGCCGAGAACAACATCATCGCCGGCAACGTGATCCTGTTCGGCGCGACCAGCGGCAAGGCGTTCATCAACGGCGTGGTCGGTGAGCGGTTCGCGGTGCGCAACTCGGGCGCGACGGCGGTCGTCGAAGGCGTGGGCGACCACGGCTGCGAGTACATGACCGGTGGCCGCGTGGTGATCCTCGGCGCGACCGGGCGTAACTTCGGCGCCGGTATGTCCGGCGGCGTCGCCTTCGTCTACGACCCCGATGCCACGTTCGTCACCCAGGTGAGCCCGGAGCAGCGCGAGGCGCTCGAGCAGCTGTCCGGCGACGATTTCACCTGGCTGCGCGACATCATCACCGAACACCGCGACAAGACCGGTTCGGCGGTCGCCGATCGCATCCTCAGCGATTGGTCCCAGCAGGTGAATCATTTCGTGAAGGTCATGCCGCGCGAATACAAGAAGGTTCTGCTCGCCATCTCCGAGGCCGAAAAGGCCGGGAAGGATGTCGACGAGGCGATCATGGAGGCCGCTCGTGGCTGACGTGAGACGCGGTCAAGACGCCGGCGAGTTGTTGAGAGGCGAGAAGACGGAGGCCGCTCGTGGCTGACCCACAGGGATTTCTGAAGCACACCAAGCGGGAGCTGCCCGCCCGGCGCCCGGTTCCGCTGCGGCTGCTGGACTGGAAAGAGGTCTACGAGGACAAGTTCTCGCACGAGACCCTGCAGACCCAGGCCAGCCGCTGCATGGACTGCGGTATTCCGTTCTGTCACAACGGTTGTCCGCTGGGGAATCTGATTCCCGAGTGGAACGACCTGGTGTACAAGGACCGCTGGCGCGAGGGCATCGACCGGCTGCACGCGACCAACAACTTCCCGGAGTTCACCGGGCGGCTGTGCCCGGCGCCGTGTGAGGCCTCCTGTGTGCTCGGCATCAACCAGGATCCGGTCACGATCAAGCAGGTCGAGGTCGAGATCATCGAGAACGCCTTCGACGAGGGCTGGGTGACCCCGGTCTACCCGACCCGCCTGACCGGCAAGAAGGTCGCCGTCGTGGGCTCCGGCCCGGCCGGTCTGGCCGCCGCGCAGCAGCTGACTCGCGCCGGTCACACCGTCACGGTGTTCGAGCGCGCCGACCGCATCGGCGGCCTGCTGCGCTACGGCATCCCGGAATTCAAGATGGAGAAGCGCTTCATCGACCGCCGTCTGGCGCAGATGGAGGCCGAGGGCACCATCTTCCGCACCGGCGTGAACGTCGGTGTGGACATCACCGCCGAGGAACTGCGCGAGCAGTTCGACGCGGTCGTGCTGGCCGGTGGCGCCACCCAGGCCCGCGACCTGCCGATCCCCGGTCGTGAGCTGGACGGCATCCATCAGGCGATGGAGTTCCTGCCCTGGGCCAACCGGGTGCAGCACGGTGATCCGGTCACCGACGCCGACGGGCTGCCGCCCATCCACGCCAAGGGCAAGAAGGTCGTCATCATCGGCGGCGGCGACACCGGCGCGGACTGCCTGGGCACCTCGCACCGGCACGGTGCGGTGTCGGTGCACCAGTTCGAGATCATGCCGCGTCCGCCGGAGGAGCGCGCCGCCTCGACCCCGTGGCCGACCTACCCCCTGATGTACCGGGTGTCCTCGGCGCACGAGGAGGGCGGCGAGCGAGTGTTCTCGGTCAACACCGAGCGTTTCGTCGGCAAGGACGGCCACGTCACCGGTCTCGAGGCGCACGAGGTGAAGATGGTCAACGGCCGCTTCGAGAAGGTCGCGGGCACCGACTTCACCCTCGAAGCCGATCTGGTGCTGCTGGCGATGGGCTTCGTCGGCCCCGAGAAGGGCGGCCTGCTCACCGATCTGGGCGTCGGCTACGACCAGCGCGGCAATGTGCAGCGCGACAAGGGCTGGGCCACCAATGTGCCCGGCGTCTTCGTCGCGGGCGACATGGGCCGCGGCCAGTCGCTGATCGTGTGGGCCATCGCCGAGGGCCGCGCCGCGGCCTCGGCGGTCGATGCGTACCTGGAGGGCGAGACCGCGCTGCCCGCGCCGATCACCCCCACCATGGTGGCCCAGCGCTGAGCTGACCACCGCGCGGCTGATCGCCCGCGCGAAACCTCAGGCGCCCGTGGACGACTCGTCCACGGGCGCTTTTCGTCGGCGTGGCACAGCCTGTTCCGCCAGGTCGCCGATGGATGGGTAGGGCAATTCGTCGCCGAATCGCCGGTCCGAATGGCGGGCGCGCGGTGCGCGCCCTAAGGTGAGGACGATTGAACTGCGATCCCGGAGTGGGTGGCCGGAAGAAACCGTGTGTTCACCGACGCGAAATCCGCAGGGTCCAGCATGATCAGCGCGAACTTTGTCGGGGCTGCTCCCGCGTGGGGCACAGGTCGAACTGGAGCGGTATGCGGTGGAAGAAGGCGGTCGCCGGGCTGGGTGCCTCGGCGGCGATTGCCTCCGGTCTGATGGTGGGTAGCGCGGCGACGGCGGTGGCCGCGCCGTGCCCGAGTCTGTATGTCGTGGCGATCCCGGGAACGTGGGAGACCGGCCACGACAAGCAGCCCCAGCCGGGCATGCTGTCCGGTGTCACCCGTGGGCTGCCCCGCTCCGTCGAGGTCGATTACGTGACCTACGCGGCGACCGCCTTCCCGTGGGAGGGCGAGGCGTACGGCAATTCCAAGAGGGAAGCCGTCGTCAATGCGCGCGGCCTGCTCAGCCGGATGGCGTTGCGCTGCGGCGAGACCAAGATGGCGGTGGTCGGCTACAGCCAGGGCGCCGACGCCGCGGGCGATCTGGCGGCCGAGATCGGTACCGGCCTCGGCGCGGTGCCCGCGAGCAGGATCGCGGGCGTCGGCCTGATCTCGGATCCGCGGCGCTCGCCCACCGACGTCCAGGTCGGCCCGATCGCTCCCGGTGCGGGCGCGGGCGGCCCGCGGCCCGGTGGCTTCGGCTGGGTCTCCGACCGGGTGCGCACGATCTGCGCGGTCGACGATCTCTACTGCGCCACGGCCACCGACGATTTCGTCACCCGGTTCGCCGGTTTCCTGGCGCAGAGTTCGGATGCCAACCCGGCCAACGTCTGGCGCTACCAGCTGGAGGCAGGCGCGATCATCAACGATCTGATGGCCCACGGCGGCGTGTCGGTGCTGCAGTCACAGCTTTCGGAGCCGGCGAATCAGAAGCGCGTCGACGACATCGAGCGCTTCTACAAGTCGCAGACGCACACGGCCTACGGCAGCTACTCCGTCGGTGGTGGGCAGACCGCGATCAGCTGGATGCACAACTGGATTGCCGGGATGGCCTGAGCCCGGGCTGTTCTCACCGGACGTCGCCACGGACGCAACGGCCCGTTCCCCCGCCCTGGGGGACGGGCCGTCGGCGCGTCAGCCCGCGGAACCGGGGGACGGCAGCGGAAGGTGCTGCGGCACAGCGGGCAAGGGGAACGGATAGTGCGGGCCGTGCTGACCGGGGTGATCGGCGGTTCTGCGACCGGCCTCCGGATTCGCTGTGAGCGCCGGTCAGCGGCCCTGGTTGCGGGGCAGCAGGTCCCAGACGTGGCCGTTCTCGTTCACCGTGGCCGCGCTGCGGCGGCCGGTACGCGAGAACAGCACGCGGGTGATCGAGCAGTAGTCGATCGGGAAGGTGAGCGGGCGTGGCAGGCCGAGCACATGCTGCAGCAACACGTTCACCACGCCGCCGTGCGCGAACGCCACCACGGTGTCGTCCGGCTCGGTGCCCGCGGCGATCTCGTCGACCGCGCGCAGCACCCGGGCGACGAACGCGGTCTCGTCGATCTGCTCGGGTAGGTGCCCGGCCTTGATCCGCTCGTAGGCGTCGCGGAACTCGATCTTGGCGTCCTCGACGGGGATGTAGGCGGGCAGATCCCGGTCGTATTCGGCCAGATCGTCGACGATGTCGACCGGCAGGCCGAGCTTGTCGGCGGTCGGGGCGGCGGTCTGACGGGCCCGTGCCTGCGGGCTGCTCAGCACCCGGCTGATCCGGTGGTGGTGAGCGAGCGCGGCGGGCACCCGAGCGGCCTGTTCGCGTCCGATCTCCGCGAGATCCGGATCGGCGGGACCGGACGTGGCGGTCAGCCGCAGTGGCTGGGCATGGCGGACAAGGATCAACTGCACCCGTTCACTGTGCCGCACCGGTGAGGCCGGGCGTGCGGCAGGGGCGAGGCGGGCGTTCACCGTGACGGCCGCGAGGCGATCCGCGTGCACGACCACGGCCGAGGCACGTCGTAGGAGACGTTGCCGTCCTTGCAGACTCGTGGAGACCACCGCGGGGCCGCACCCGGCACGGAGACGGGTCCGCGCATGCCGGGTGAGGTCCGCAGTGGTCCGCCCGCTCTGCAGGGCGGGTACGGCGGTGCGGCCGACGTGGTCGAGGAGCGGGTCGAGGGAACCCGCGCGCCGACGGGGTCGAATGCCGGAGCCCGTCGAGCCGGTGCCGGACAGCTCCGGCGCGACCGGGCGGAACCTCCGTGCGGAGCGCCGGCCCGCCCTCGGGCCCGGACCCACCGTGCGGTGGCCGACCACGGATCGGCCGACCGCTTTACGCACCGTAGGGCGGCTGACCACCGGGCGGGCCGTAGGGCGGCTGACCACCGGGTGCACCGTACGGGGGCTGACCCGGATACGGGGGCTGACCGTAGGGTTGTCCCCCGAGGGGCTGGTCGCCGGTCGACTGACCGTAGGGCTGACCGTAGGCCGGCTGACCACCCGGCGCACCGTAGGGCGGCTGACCACCGGGCGCACCGTAGGGCGGCTGACCACCGGGCGCACCGTAGGGCGGCTGTGCGGAACCACCGTGAGGTGGTTGCCCGTTCCCCGCTCGGTCGTTGTTCTTCTTCTTGGTCAGCAGATAGATGCCGACCACCAGGGCGATGACGAACAGCAGGCAGCAGATGCCACCGATGATGTAGCCGCCGCCTCCCGAGCCGCTGCCGCGGTTGCGCTTCTTGGCCAGGTACTCGACAGCCTGTGCGTAGTCGTTCGAGGCGAGCAGTGTTTCCGGGTTCGCCCAGACCGTGTGGTCGAGCAGGCCCGTGGTGGTCAGTACGTCGACGTACATGGCCCCCCATTCCGTGTGTAGTTTCCCGGCTCCTCCCGGCCGGACCCGACAGGTTATCGCGCGCGAACCGACGCTGTTAACCGGCCTCCGCGTGTCCTGCGGTGATCCCCGGGTGGCGTTTCCCTCAGTGGGGCCTGACCAACGGGAAGGGCAGCGTCTCGCGAATGCTGCGGCCGGTGATCATCATGACGATGCGGTCCACGCCCATGCCGAGACCGCCGGTCGGCGGCATGGCGTGTTCGAGGGCTCGGAGGAAGTCCTCGTCGAGTTCCATCGCCTCGGGGTCGCCGTTGGCGGCGAGCACGGACTGCTCGGTGAGCCTGCGCCGCTGTTCCACCGGGTCGGTGAGTTCGCTGTAGGCGGTGCCCAGTTCCACGCCCCAGGCGACCAGATCCCAGCGCTCGGCGACGCCGGGGGTGCTGCGATGCGCGCGGGTCAGGGGGGACACCGAGGTCGGGAAGTCGATGTAGAAGGTCGGTTCCTCGGTGCGGTGCTCCACCAGGTGCTCGTACATCTCGAGCACGATCTGACCGGCGTCCCAGCCCGGCTGGTAGGCGATGTCGAGCTTGTCGCACAGCACGCGCAGTTCGTCCTCGCCGGTCCTCGGAGTCACCCGCGCGCCCGCGGCCGCCGAGACCGCGGCGTGCACGGTCTGCACCGGCCACTCGCCGGAGATGTCGACCGGAATCGCGATGCCGTCTGTCCCCGGCCGCATGGCGACCACGGATCCGTGCGCGGCCATCGCCGCGTTCTGGATGAGCTGCCTGCAGATGTCCATCATGCGCAGGTAGTCGCTGTGTGCCTCGTAGGCCTCGAGGATGGTGAATTCCGGGTTGTGGCTGAAGTCCACGCCCTCGTTGCGGAAGGTGCGGCCGAGCTCGAAGACCTTCTCCATCCCGCCCACACACAGCCGTTTCAGGTACAGCTCGGGGGCGATGCGCAGATAGAGGTCCAGATCGTAGGCGTTGATGTGGGTGGTGAACGGGGTGGCGTTCGCCCCGCCGTGCACCTGCTGCAGGATCGGGGTCTCCACCTCCAGATAGCCCCAGGCGTTGAGCGAGTCGCGCAGCGAGCGCACCACCGCGCTGCGCTTGGCCAGCAGGTCGCGGGCCTCGGGGTTGATCGCCATGTCCACGTAGCGGTTGCGCACCCGCGCTTCCGGATCGGCCAGGCCCTTCCATTTGTCCGGCAACGGGTGCAGGCATTTGCCGAGCATCCGCCAGTCCGCGACCAGCAGCGAGAGTTCGCCGCTGCGGCTGCGCCCGATCCGGCCGCTGACCTCGACCAGATCCCCCAGATCGCAGTACTCGGCGAAGCCGGCCATCCGTTGCGCGCCGGTACGCTCGCGGTCGAGCACCAGCTGGATGTCGGCGGACCAGTCGCGCAACTGGGCGAAGATCACGCCGCCGTGATCGCGCAGGCGAAGCATCCGCCCGCACACCCGCACCGTGGTGCCGCGCGGCGAATGCCGTGCGGCGGCGACGGTGTGCGTCGGAGGATAGGCGACCGGGTAGGCCTCCAGGCCCGCGGCAGTCATCCGGTCCAGCTTGTCCAGGCGCACCCGCACCTGATCCGGCCTGCGCGGACCCGATGCCAGCAGTTCGGGTTTCGGCCAGTCCGGCGGGCTGCCGTCGGCGTGCAGTCCGGTCATGCCCGCGGGCACGGCGCTGCGGTCGCCGGTGTGGGTGCTCGCGTCCTGCGCGTCGCCCCAGCGGGGCAGGAAGCCTTCGGCCAGAGCGCTCGCCACCGCGACCCTGGGCAGGTGTCTGCGCTCTTCGAACAGGAAGAACCGCGGCACCCAGCGGGGGTGGTACTTCATATTGGAGCGGTACAGCGCCTCGAGCTGCCACCAGCGCGAGAAGAACAGCAGCACACCGCGCCACAGCCGCAGCACCGGCCCCGCTCCGATACGTGCGCCCTCGTCGAACACCGAACGGAACACCGCGAAGTTGAGCGAGATCTCGGTGATGCCGTACTGCTCGGAGTTCAGCGCCAGCTGCGAGATCATCAACTCCATCACGCCGTTGGGACTCTGCGGGTCACGCCGCATCAGCTCCAGCGAGACCCCGGTGCGCCCCCACGGCACCAGTGAGAGCATGGCCAGCACCCGGTCCTGCCCGTTCACCGCCTCCACCAGCAGACAGTCGCCGTCGAGCGGGTCGCCGAGCCTGCCGAGCGCCATCGAGAAACCCCGTTCGGTCTCGGTGTCACGCCAGGCGTCCGCGCGCGCGGTGATGTGCGGCAACTCGGTGGCCGGTATCTCGCGGTGCCGCCGGATACGCACGCGCACACCGTGTTTGCGCAACCGGTTGGCGGCTTGTCGTACCTGGCGCAGCTCCGGCCCGGACAGCGAGAACCCCTTGGTCTCCAACACCGCCTCGTCGCCGAGTCGCAGCGCGGAGAGCCCGGCCCGGCGGTAGGCGCTCGCGCCCGCCTCGCTCGCACCCATCACCGCGGGGGTCCAGCCGTAGTGGTCGGCCAACCGCAGCCAGGCGTCGATGGCGTGCGGCCAGGCCTCGTGCACGCCGATCGGGTCGCCGCCCGCCAGGCACACGCCGAGTTCGACGCGGTAGGTCAGCGCCGCCTTGCCGCTGGGTGCGAAGACCACCGCCTTGTCCCGGCGGGTGGCGAAATAGCCCAGCGAATCGGCTACGTCCGAGCGCTCCAGCAGTCCGCGGATGGCCGATTCGTCCAGGCCCGTCATGGCGTTGGTCGCGCGCTGGGACCGCAGCAGCGTGATCGCCGCCGCCAACAGCGCCACCGCGCCGAACACGCCGAGCAACAGGTTCACGAAAGCCCGTGGCCGCCCGTCGAAATGCTCGTTCTCCACGAAGATCGCCGCGGTCACCCGATAGACCGCCCAGCCGGGTCGCTGCCAGCCCGGCGGCAACGTGCCGGGGAAGAGTTCGACCAGCCCCCATCCGAGCAGGCACCCCACCGCGAGGCCGCCGATCAGCACCCCCAGTGCCCGCAGGCCCGCGCCGCGCCGGACCCGCGTATAGAACTGCGGCCAGGCCGCGATCAGCACGCCGACGACCGCCAGTTGCACCAGCATGGCCGCAAGAGCGTTCACATCGCGGTCGTCGGCGAATTCGATCGCGTTGGACACCGCGAACACCAGGAGATAGGCGGTGAGCAACCACCAGGCGATCCGCTTGCGCGCCGCGACCGCCCCCGCCAGCAGACCCACGATCAATGCCCACATGACATTGGTGTCGGGCGCGTCGAAGTAGTAGTCGTCGACATAGCGGCGCGGTGGCCCGGTGAGATACCGCAGCGTCGGTGACAGGCTCCACAGCAGGCAGGCCGCCGCGAAGACGCCGAGCGCCAGACCCGCCCGGTGTGGCACCTCACGCAGCGCGCCGTGGGCGCGGTGTGGCACGGATGCCGCCGGTGCCTCGTGAGCCGGGGCGGGAGATGGACGCTCTGGCGAGGAAGTCACCGAAACAGTGTGGACGCATCCGGGTACGAATCGCGGAGGTGCCACGCCGGTTCGCCCAGGTCCGCGCCGCGCTCGGACGGGGGTCGGGGGAACCGGTGCGCGTGGGCGGGGGACAATCTACTCATGTCCGAACCAGCGAATGTCGATTCGACCACCGAGATCGCGACGGCGGATCTGGCCGACGAGATCGGCCCCGAGATCCGTAGCTGCGATACCCAGTTCATCCAATTCGGCGGCCGTGCCGTCTTTTCCGGCCGGATCACCACGATCCGCTGCTTCCAGGACAATCTGCTGGTGAAGCAGACCCTCGGTGAGCCGGGCGAGGGCAAGGTGCTCGTCGTCGACGGCGGCGCCAGCGTGCACACCGCCCTGGTCGGCGACATCATCGCCGGACGCGGTGTGGACAACGGCTGGGCAGGCGTCGTCGTGAACGGCGCGGTCCGCGACTCGGCGATTCTGCGCACCCTCGACATCGGGCTGAAGGCGCTGGGCACCAATCCGCGCAAGAGCACCCAGACCGGCAGTGGCGAACGCGATGTGCCGGTGGAATTCGGCGGCGTGACCTTCGTGCCGGGCGAAATGCTCTACAGCGATCACGACGGCGTGGTGGTCCGCGCGCAGTGAGCCGGCCTCCGGGGCCGGATACTCAGGCCCCGGACACCTGGACCTGACGTCCCGCCAGGGTGACCACGTCGCCCGCCTGCAGTTGCCGTCCGCGCCGCAGTTCGACTTCGTCGTTGACCCGGACCAGTCCGGCCGCGATCACGGTCTTGGCCTCCGCGCCGGATTCGATCAGATCGGCCAGTTTGAGGAACTGGCCGAGCTTGATCTGGTCATCGGAAATGGGGACGTCGACAGGCTCGGACATGGTTCGATTATCGCCCGCGGGCTCGTCGCCGACCTTTCGGGTGCGGCCGGGGCTCAGGCGCGGCCGTGCCTGCGCTCGTAGTCCAGGCGCTCGGCGCGTCCGCGCGCCCTGGCTTCGGCATCGGCCAGCGAGGGGTCGAGACCGTGCTTGATCAGCCGATGTCTGCGATAGACGTACATCAGCGCGATGGTGAAGTAGATCAGCGGCAGGTACAGCAGCGCCATCATCGACAGTCCCATCCACGCCGGGCCGGGCAGCAACAGAAACAGGCACAGCACCGGCAGGATCGGGACGAGGAAGCGGGTCAGGTAGCGCCTGGTCGCGCCCGGACCGGTCACATCGTCGAGCACCCAGTCCGACATCGATGCGGGCAGGGTCTTGCCGCAGATGTAGCCGATCCGCTGCACGAGGGTCGGAGTGGTGCGTTCGCTCATGCACTCAGCATCCCACGGCCCGTCATCGTGTTCGTCGTGCGCGATGCCCGTCTCAGGCCGAACGCCGGGAATGGAACGCGGCGATCTCGCGTAGCAGGTTGTCGGTGGTGCGCTTGACCGCGACCTTCACGAACGGCTCGATGGTGCGTCCGAGCGCCTTGCCCGCCAGTCCGCCGGGGACCCGGTAGTCGACGATGGCGTCGACCTCGCAGCGGTCCGCGCCGCTGGGCCTGCGATCTTCACAGCGGTCATGGCGTCACTGTATCGGTGCGGATACCGGTGGATCAGGCGGTGACGGCGAGCGCCGCGGCAAGACCGAACGCGACCGCCATCAGCGCCACGTCGAGCACCGCCCGGCGCAGCGAGTCCGCCGCGCTCATCCGGTGCCCGCGCGCGCGGCGCACCCAGTACCGCCGCCACCACCAGCCCAGCACCAGCAGGCCGAGCAGCACCGTCGCCTTGGCGGCCAGGATGCGCCCGTAACCGGTGTCGAACAGCTCGGCCGGGCCGCCGAGCCGGATCACCCCGTTCAACGCTCCGGTCGCCGCGACCACCCCGGCCGACGGCAGGGCGATCGCCGAATAGCGCGGCAGCGCCGCCGCCCATTCACCGCGGCCGCGCACCACCAGTGCCAGCGCCACCAGCACGCCGAGCCAGGTGGCCGCCGCGAGCGCGTGCACCGCCGCCAGCACCGAGCCCAGCGGCTGTTGGGACATGTGCCCGGTGATGGGCCGCAACGCCAACGCGACCGCCGCGAACACCAGCACCAGATCGGCGGACAGGTCGGCGTCGCGCCGGAAGGCCAACGCCGAGTACCCGGTGAGCGCGGCGATGCCGATCAGCACCGCGAGCCCGATCCGGCCACCGCTGACCTCGCTCGAGTAGGTGGTGAACTGCTCGGCGCTCAGATCCGACACCGCCGTCCCGACCACCTCGGCGGCCGCGGACACCAGTACGGCCACCTCGGCGGCCCACCAGATCCCGCCGAGCACCGCGAGCAGCAGCCACGGCGTGCGCAACCGGTCGTGCAGCCGGGGCAGCGCGGCCAGGCCGAGCACCGTCGCGCCCACACAGTCGGCCAGTACCCGCACTGTGCCCGCGACGAGCGCGACGTCGGGCCGGGCGAGCGACCAGGCCAGGCCGACCCCGAGCAGGCCGGCGGGCACGACCGCCAGCACGGCGGTCGCATCCCGGCCGGTGGTCGGCGTGCTCACCGCAGCGGCGCGCGCACGCTCGCGGCGCGCCTCGCGTGCCGACCCCGCCTCGTGCCAGGACGCGGTATCACGCGCGGTTGTCTCGGCCCCGGAAGCCGAAGAGCACCACGGCGAGTCCCACGCCGAGCAACACCACGACGCCGACGATCAGCAGCCACAACGGGAACCCGGAGTCCTCCTCGGCGGCGTCGGCGCTCTTGCCGTCGGCGCGCTCCCCCGGGACGCCTTGGCCCGGAGTGGTCAGGGTGAAGGTGCGCGTCCCGCTCACCACATGCCCGTCGGCGGAGGTGACCCGGAAGGCGATCGTGTACTCACCGGCCGGACCGAGTTCACCCGCGGCGACGCTGACGGACTTGCCCTCGATCGTCGGCTCACCCTTGGACCAGAGATTGCCGTCCGGTCCCACCAGCGTCAGCGAGGGGAAGCCGGGCTGCAGTTCCTCGTTGAACATCACGACCACCCGCTCCGGTCCGGCATCGATCCGCGCGCCGTCTTCGGGCACGCTGCCGACCGCTCCGGAATGCGCGGTCGCGACCCCGCTCGCCGTCAATGCCATGCCCAGGGCGAGCAGCGCGGTGATCAGGGCGCGCGTGAGGTGTTTCGGCATGGTGATCAGCGCACCCCGAGGCGCGCGAGCACCTCGGCCTCGATACCGGACAGCTCGTGGGAGATCGAGGCGTGCACCCCGCGCCTGCGCGCCGGGGGCATCTGCTCGGCCGTGCGGACAGCGGTGCCGAGGCCGGCCAGCCGGTCCTTGGCGGCGGCGACGAAATCGCCGCCGGGGTCCTGCACTCGATCCAGCGCTGCCTCGGTGTTGGCGATCCTGGCCTGCAGCTTCGCGCCGTGCCCGGTGTATTCGCCGAGCTGCTCGATGCCGATGCCCAGCTGCTGCGCTCGGCGGGTGTCGAGCTGACCACGCACGAAGGTGGCGCCCCGGTAGGCCAGCGGCGCGAGCACCGGGATCAGCACCCTGGCCACACCGATGTACTTCTTGACCTGGCCGGCGCTGAACGGGTCGCGTTCGGCCTTGGCGGCGATCTTCAGCGCGGCCTTCTCCTCGGCCTCGAGGGTGGCGACCTGCTGCTTGGCGACCTTGCGCTGCAGGCGCTGCTCGGCACGGCGGGACTTGCGATCGTTCTTGGCGGCCAGCTTGGCTTCCAACCCGGCCTTGTGCTTGAGGGCCTTGGCCTCGGCCCTGCGGCTCGGGCGCCGTGTGCGTTTCGTGAACAACCCCATCGGAAAAGGCCCTCCGTCATGCCGTTCTGCCATCGAGCGCGTCGCCGTAGTGCGTCGTCCGCCCCTGTACCACGCGGTTCGCGCCCACCTTATCCGGTCGGCGCGCGGTGCTGCGATAGTGCCGGGCAGGCGCGTGTTCGCCGGGTGCCGGGATCACGCGGTGCGGATACGCGGTGCGGATCGCGCGGTGCCCGGGGATTCATGCGGTGCGCGGGGGTGTCGGGGGTCTGGACCATACTGCTTAGGTGAATTCGGGCAGCGGCGACCGCCACGGTCGCGAGGACGAGGGCTCGGCCGCGGTGCGGCCGGCCGGGATCGACGTGCCCGAAACGCCCACCGGTTTCACCGAGGCGGTCACCGGCTATCTCGATGCGCGCGCCCTGATCGGCTGCCGTCACCGGCTGCGCATGGACGCCGCGCACGGCGGTGAACTCACCGGTGTGATCGAGGATTCCGGGGTGCGCCAGCGCCGGGAGGCCGCCGCCGCGCACCGCGCCTCGGTACGCGACACCCTCGTGGCGGCGGCCCCGTCGCAGTGGGTGATCGTGGATCCGGCGCTGCGGGCGGGCGAGCGCGCCGAGGCGACCGTGGGCGCGTTGACGGCCGGAGCGCAATGGATCTGGGGCGGGCTGCTGCCGCAGGAACCCGACACGGGCAGGCGCGGCGGCTCGGAGATCCTGATGCGCGACACCGAGCGCGGCGGGTACATCCCGATCATCGTGGTCAACCACAAGGTCACCGATCCGCGCAGGCCGGGTCCGGCCGACTTCCACCCCCTGACCTCGGACCCGGTGCGCTGGGATCCGCAGCCGGACAAGTCCCGCAAGTTGCGCCAGCAGCCGCGCGACCAGCAGCGCCTGGCCCATCTCTACCGGATGTTGCAGCGCCACGGCCTGGCCAGCCCGAGCCTGCTCGGCGGTGTGATCGGCCTGCAGTCCGACCGAATCCTGGTGCACGACATCGCCGTGATGCTCGACGACTACGACCGCCGCTACGCCGATCGCATCGCCGTGGTGCGCGGCCAATCGCCCACCGCACCCGCCAAGGTGCCCGAGTGCAGGCAATGTCCGTGGTGGACACGGGGAATCGAGGGGCCCAGCTGCGAGCAATGGCTGACCGAGCGCCGCGATGTCAGCCTGGTCGCGCCCGGGTCGCGAGCGGAGGTGCTGCGCGGGCACGGGGTCGCCACCATCGAGGAACTCGCCGCGTGGACGGGGGAGGATCCGCAGGACTGGCAGCACGGCCCCTTCGACGAGGCCGTGGTCACCGCCCGCGCCTGGTTGGCGGGCGCTCCGCTGGTGCGTCGCTTCGACCGGGTGCAGGTGCGCCGCGCCGACGTCGAGGTCGACGTCGATCTGGAGAGCTACCAGGAATACGGCGCCTACCTGTGGGGCACGCTGCTCGACGGGCGGTACCGTCCGTTCGTGACCTGGGATCCGCTGCCCACCAGGGACGAGGGTCGCTCCTTCGGCGAGTTCTGGACCTGGCTGATGACGGTGCGCGCCCAGGCGCACGCGGCGGGCAAGACCTTCGCGGCCTACTGCTATTCGCGTACCGCCGAGGACAAATGGCTGTACGAGTCGGCCCAGCGGTTCGCCGGTATGGCGGGGGTGCCGACCGTCGAACAGGTGCGCGCCTTCGTCGACGGGCCCGAGTGGGTGGACATGTTCCAGGCGGTCACCGAACAGTTCATCTGCCCCAACGGCAAGGGCCTCAAGAAGGTCGCCCCGGTGGCCGGGTTCTCCTGGCGTGACCCGGAGGCGAGCGGCGAGGCGTCGATGAGCTGGTATCGGCTCGCGGTCGGCTACGACGGTGCACCCGACCTCGGCCAGCGCACCCGCCTGCTGGAATACAACGAGGACGATGTGCGCGCCACCATGACGCTGCGGGAGTGGATGGCGCCCCGTGTGGCCAACCCGCACAGCGCGGTGGCGCAGGTGCCCTCGCTGGCCGATTTCACGCACGTGCCCGCGGCGATTCCGCTCGGCGGCGGCGGTACCCTGTCGTCGTGACAGAGCACGTCGAACAACTCGAGTTCCAGGCAGAAACCCATCAGCTGCTCGAGCTGATGATCCATTCCGTCTACTCCAACAAGGACACGTTCCTTCGCGAGCTGATCTCGAACGCGTCCGATGCACTGGACAAGCTGCGACTGGCGTCCTTCCAGGACAAGGATCTGCAGGTCGACACCTCCGACCTGCACATCGAGCTGGAAGTCGACAAGGATCAGCGCGTCCTCACCGTCCGGGACAACGGCATCGGCATGTCGCGCGCGGAGGTCGTCGACCTGATCGGCACGCTGGCCAAGTCCGGCACCGCGCAGGTACGCAAGCAACTCGCCGAGGCCAAGTCCGAGGCCGCCACCGAGGAGCTGATCGGCCAGTTCGGTATCGGGTTCTACTCCACCTTCATGGTCGCCGACAAGGTCGTGCTGACCACCCGCAAGGCGGGCGAGACCGGGGCCACCCGGTGGGAGTCGGCGGCGGGCAGCTCCACCTACACCATCGAAGATCTCGACGAGGCCCCGCAGGGCACCGCCGTGACGCTGTATCTCAAGCCGGCCGACGAGGAAGATCACCTCTTCGACTACACGCAGGAGTGGAAGCTCCGCGAGATCGTCAAGAAATACTCCGATTTCATCGCCTGGCCGGTCCGTATGAGCGTCGAGCGGACCGTCACCGAAGGCGAGGGCGAGGAGAAGCAGGAGAAGACCCTCGTCGAAGAGCAGACCCTCAACTCGCAGAAGGCGCTGTGGACGCGCCCGCGCTCGGAGGTCTCCGAGCAGGAGTACAAGGAGTTCTACCACCACGTCAGCCACGCCTGGGACGAGCCGCTCGAGATCATTCCGCTCAAGGCCGAGGGCACGTTCGAATACCAGGCACTGCTGTTCCTGCCCTCGCAGGCGCCCTTCGACCTGTTCACTCGCGAGCACAAGCGCGGCGTGCAGCTCTACGTCAAGCGGGTGTTCATCATGGACAACTGCGAAGAACTCATGCCGGAGTACCTGCGCTTCGTCAAGGGCGTGGTCGACGCCCAGGACCTCTCGCTCAATGTCTCGCGCGAGATCCTGCAGCAGGACCGCCAGATCCAGATGATCCGCAAGCGCCTGGTCAAGAAGGTGCTGTCCACGGTCAAGGATCTGCAGGGCGCCGAGGACCAGAGCAAGTACCAGACCTTCTGGCGCGAGTTCGGCCGCGTCCTCAAGGAGGGCCTGCTCTCGGACTTCGACAACCGCGAGACCATCCTGCAGGTCAGCTCGTTCGCCTCGACGCATTCGGAGTCCGAGGCGACCACGCTCGCGCAGTATGTCGAGCGGATGCCCGAGGGCCAGGACGTCATCTACTACATGACCGGCGAGTCCAGGGATCAGATCGAGCGCTCGCCGCACATGGAGGCCTTCGAGGCCAAGGGCCGCGAGGTGCTGATCCTGACCGACCCGGTCGACGAGATGTGGGTCGGCTCGGTGCCGGAGTTCGACGGCAAGCGCTTCCAGTCCATCGCCAAGGGCGAGGTCGACCTGGAGTCCGAGGACGAGAAGAAGGCCTCCGAGGCGCTGCGCGAGCAGCAGGACAAGGAGTTCGCCGACCTGCTGACCTGGCTGGGCAACACCCTGGAGGAGAACATCAAGGAGGTGCGCCTGACCAACCGGCTCACCACCTCGCCCGCCTGCCTGGTCGGCGATGTCTTCGACTTCACGCCCATGCTCGAGCGCATGTACCGCGCGTCCGGCCAGGAGCTGCCGGTGAGCAAGCGAATCCTGGAACTGAATCCGACCCACCCGCTGGTGACCGGCCTGCGCGACGCCTACGACCAGCGCAAGCCCGATGCCGACGAGGGCAAGGTGCCCGAGCTCACAGAGACCGCCGAACTGCTGTACGGCACGGCGGTGCTGGCCGAGGGCGGCGAGCTGAAGGACCCCGCGCGCTTCGCGCAGATCCTCACCGAACGGCTGACACGCACGCTCTAGCCGCGGCGCGAAACCACCGGCCCCCTTCCGCTTTCGGCGGGAGGGGGCCGCTTTCGTCTGCGCGTGCCCCTGCTCGCCGGGATTGCCGACAGTTGCGTAAGGGTAGCCGAACTTCGTCTACTGGGCATCCAAACTTATTGCGCGCATTGGTTTTTCGAGATGAGGGCAGTGGCAGGGAAGGTTTGCTCGAGGTAATCTCGGAGGCCGGGCAGTCGACGAGCCCGAGCAGGGGAGTAATCACCGACCATGACCGCCACCATCGCACTGAGTATCGGCATCGTCTTTCTGGCCGAACTCGGGGACAAGTCCCAGCTGATGGCGCTGACCTTCGCGCTGCGCTATCGGTGGTGGGTCGTGCTGGGCGCGATCGCCGCCGCCACCGCGGGCGTGCACGTCATCTCGGTCGCGATCGGCTACTTCCTCGGCGCGTCCCTGCCCACCACCGCGATCGCCTTCGTCGCGGCGACAACCTTCCTGGCGGTCGGACTCTGGACGTTGCGCGAGCACCTGTCCGCGGACGAGGAGCAAGCGCCCGCCGCCCCCCGCAGCACCGCCGCGCCGTTCCTGGTCGTGCTCTCCGCCGTCCTGCTCGCCGAGTTGGGCGACCGGACAATGTTCGCCACCGCCGCACTCGCCACCGACAACCACTGGTTCGGCGTCTGGCTCGGCTCGACCATCGGCATGGTGGCCGCCGACGGCCTGGCCATCGCGGTCGGCATCCTGGTGGGCAAGCATCTGCCCGAACGGCTCATCGGCGTGGTCTCGGGCGTGCTGTTCACGGTCATCGGCACCGTCACGCTGCTGTCCGCGCTGACAGTCGCGCCGCTGGTGGCGGCGGCCATCGTGGCGGCGGTCGTCGCGCTCGTCGCCGGTGTCGCGGCCGGACCGCTGCTGCGCGGCCGCCGCACCCCGGCGTCCGTGGACCCAGCGCCTCCGGCGGATGCGGAAGCGATGGATGTGCTCGCGCCTGCGGGTGCGGAGACCGACACCCTGCCCGCCGCCCGCTGAGCGCTCAATCCTGCGTCGGCGGCCCGCCGTAGAGCGCGCCGCCCCGGCGCACCATATCCAGCAGAGGTTCGCGCAATCGCCGCAAACCGTCGAGGTCGTCGGCGGCGATGCGGGCCGTCGCCATCGCCCCCACCGCCGCGGCGAAGGCGATGCACGCGAAGCGCTGCGCGTCGGTCCGGGCGTCGAGCACCTCCGCGATCAGCGCCACGAAGGAGGCCTGCAACTGCGCCCTGGTGGCCAACGCCTTCGATCCGACCGCGTACACCTCGACCAGGTACAGCCGGGCATAGGCGGGATCCTCCACCAGACCCTCGAGATAGGCGGTCACCAGCCGGTCCATCCGCTCCAGATCGGGCCGGTCGACCGGTGCGTCCTCGTGTCTGTCCGCCGCCGCGGCGATCCGCGCGACGAGCCGCTCCACCGCGCGGGCGTAGGCGGCTTCGAAACAGTCCTCCTTCGAGCGGAACTGTTCGTAGAAGGTCTCCCGTGACACGCCCGCCCGCTTGAGCACCGCCGCCACCGAGGTATTGACATATCCCTGCGCGGCCATGGCATCGGCCATCGCGTCCAGGATCCGGTCCCGTTGGGAGGCGATCACCTGCTCCCTGGGCAGCCCGTGGCGTCCCCGGGGGAGCTGGCGCGCGCTGCCTGCCTTTCGCTGCATACCTCGATTTTCCCCGCTGTGTTCGAGGGAGCCGTGGGTGGGGGCTCGAGTGGCACGGGTTAGGGTGCCATTGACGAAGGGCCAACTGGCTGTCACGAACGAGAGGACCATCGTGGAGATTTCGGGTTCCGCCGCCATCATCACCGGCGGCGCAAGCGGCCTGGGCGCCGCTACCGCCAAGCGTTTCGCCGAGCTGGGCGCCACCGTTTTCGGCCTGGATGTGCCCGCGTCGATCGAGCGCGCCGGTGACAATGTGCCTGCAGGCGTCACCCTCATCCCGGCCGATGTCACCAGCAACGACGAGGTGTCCGCCGCCGTCGCGCAGGTCGTCGAGTCCGGTGTGCCGCTGCGCGTCGTGGTCAACTGCGCCGGTGTCGGCTGGGCGGGTCGTATCCTGTCCAAGAACGGACCGCACGACCTCGAACTGTTCCGCACCGTGATCACGGTCAATCTGCTCGGCAGCTTCAACGTCATGCGCCTGGCCGCCGACGCCATCGCCAAGACCGAGCCGGTCGACGAGTACGGCCAGCGCGGCGTCGTCATCAACACCGCCTCCGTCGCGGCCTTCGAGGGCCAGATCGGTCAGATCGCCTACTCGGCGTCCAAGGGCGGCGTGCACGGCATGACGGTTCCGGCCGCGCGCGACCTGGCGCAGTTCGGCATCCGCGTGAACACCATCGCCCCCGGCATCATCGACACCCCGATGCTGGCCGGCGTGACCGAGGAGTACCGCAAGGGCCTCGAGGCAGGCGTGCCGTTCCCCTCGCGCCTGGGCCGGCCCGACGAGTACGCGCAGCTGGCGCAGTACATCGTCGAACACGACTACCTCAACGGCGAGACCATCCGGATGGACGGCGCGCTGCGCATGGCGCCGCGCTGATCGCCCGAACACCGCTCCGCACCCGCGAAGGCCGTCGCCGAACTCGATTCGGCGGCGGCCTTCGCCGTTCCCGCGCCGGAATGCCCGCCCGGTGCGCAACAGTCGGGCGGCCCGTTCGTGCCCCCGGCGTCGCCGACGACCGGGTCAGTCCTCGGGACGGTGACCGATTCCCAGCAAGGCGGTCGTCGTCAGCGGGGCGTTCGGCCGGTAGTTCTCCTCGAGGTAGGCGCACATGATCTCCGCGTGCCGTCGCCACTCCACCTCGCCGACCTCGTGACGCATCAGTGTCAGCGGCGCGCTGCCCCGCAGCATGTGCTCGAGGAAGCTGACGGCACTCGGGAATGTCACCGTGCTGGTGTGGCGCTGGATGGAGACCCCGGCGAAGCCGGCATCGCGCATCTCGCTCGCGAAGACCTCCGGATTCTCCAGGCTCGAGTAGACCGGCGCGGGCTCTTCGGTGATCGATCCGGCCGCGCACAGCGCCGCGTACACCGTCCGCATCAGCGAGGACTCCGCGACCGGCGCCCAGCTGGACACGACCGCGCCACCACCGGGCCGCAACACCCGGAACATCTCCGCGAAGCCACGGCGGCGGTCGGGAAACAACATCAGGCCGAACATCGAGAAGGCGGCGTCGAACGACGCGTCGGCGTAGGGCAGGTGCTGACCGTCGCCGAGCCGAACCTCGACGTTGCCGAAACCGGCGGCCTCGGCCTGCTCACGCAGCAGCCGCACCATCTCCGGGGAGAAGTCGACCGCCTGTACCTCGGCGACCCGCGGCGCCGCGAGCAGCGTCAGTGTGCCGGGCCCGGCGGCCACATCCAGCACCCGGGATCGGGCGTCGACGCCGACGAGTTCGAGCGCTCGCGCCGAATAGGTCGACATCTGCCTGCGGGAGTACGAAGCGTAGCCTTCGGCGGCCAGATCCCATGTCTTCGCCGCCGGCAGCGGGATACTGGACATGTCTGCCGGATTCCTTTCGACCGACACAGGCTATCCGGCAGCGCGCCCCCGCACGCGTCGAGGGCGAAGATTCAGGCGGCCAGCAGCATGGCCAGCACCGCGGTATCCGGATCGCTGATCGGATCCAGCCCGACCCGGCTGACCAGCGAGGTGACCGTGCCGTCGGCCTCCGCCTCCGCCCAGGCCGCGCGATGTTCGAGCCCCAGGTGCGGCACCCCGGGCAGCAGCACGCAGCCCGAGGCCGCGCCCACGCACTCCGGTAGCGAAGGACTGGTCTCGGCAGGCGGGTGCAGCATCAGCAGCGCGGGCGGAATGTGCGCGGCGAACGCGCCCGGTTCCAGGGCCTGTTCTCCCAGTACCGGTCCCTCGGCCAGCACCATGCCCACCGTGCCGGGACGCGGATCGTCGGGCAACTCCTCGCGTACCCCGAAGACCGTCGTGGTCGGCAGCAGGCCGGGCAGCGAGGCCACCCGCACCGCGAGCACCAGCACCTGCGCCCATTCCTTGGTGGTGTCGGGCCAGCGCCCGGAGATGATGAACCCACGCAGGCTGCCGTGGGCGTGGAACGGGGTGATACCGATGGAGTCGCCGATCGTCATGTCTGTGCCTCCCGAACTCCGGCTACCGGGGGCGGCGGTGCCCATCCGCGAAATGTCTGGATCCCGAGAATGACCGATACGTCATTTGGCACACAAGTACCAGTGAGTGCCAGATGAGGTACGAAACGACGAAGCCGCGGCCTCCTCGGGTGAGGAGACCGCGGCCATGTGTGCTCCGGCTGCCACCGGGCGGGTGCTACCGGATCAGAAGACCAGGCCCTTGCCCTGGCCGACGGCGCGCGCGAAGCGATCCTGCACATCGGCCCAGTTGACGACATTCCAGAAGGCCGTCACGTAGTCGGCCTTGACGTTCTTGTACTGCAGGTAGAAGGCGTGCTCCCACATGTCGACCTGCAGCAGCGGGATGATGCCCAGCGGCACGTTGGCCTGCTGGTCGTAGAGCTGGAAGGTCAGCAGCTTCTGGCCGAGGGTGTCGTAGCCGAGCACCGCCCAGCCCGAGCCCTGCAGGCCGTTGGCGGCGGCGGTGAACTGGGCGCGGAACTTGTCGAACGAGCCGAACTGGTCGTCGATGGCCGCGGCGAGCTCGCCGACCGGCTTGTCGCCACCGTTGGGGGACAGGTTCTTCCACCAGATCGAGTGGTTGACGTGGCCGCCGAGGTGGAAGGCCAGGTTCTTCTCGTGCAGGAAGATGGCGCTGTGGTCGCCGGCCTCGCGAGCGGCTTCCAGCTTCTCCAGCGCGGTGTTCACACCGGCGACGTAGGCCGCGTGGTGCTTGGAGTGGTGGATCTCGTTGATCTGCCCGGAGATATGGGGCTCCAGAGCGCTGTAGTCGTAGTCCAGATCTGGCAGCGTGTACTCAGCCACGATGTCCCTTCCTCGATGTCGGGCTGTGGCGCCCGGTTGTGGGCGCCCCAGCCATCATTCGTACACCCGCTCGGTACCAACTCACCCGTACGCCCCGGTGTTCCGCCCGTGATCGGGTGATCGACGGGCAACCGCGCGATTCCGCCGTCCACCGCGATCCGAGCGGGTGGCCCGGCCGCGGGCGGGGCCGGGCGGGTGCGGTTGCCCGAACCGGCGTCGGTGTCGCCGGAACAGGCGTTACCCGCCGGGACGAGCTGATCTTGGTTCCCGGCATGAACGATGTCAATGACACCGATGTGGACATCGTTGTCATGCGGATCCGACCGTCATGTGGCCGATTTCACGCACTCCCGGTCACAGCGGCGGGATGATCTCGAACTCGAGCGTGCGCGGATCGCCCTTGTCGTGGGCCTGCCACCACCGCGCGCCGTTGGCGATGAAGTCGGCCAGCGGAATCTCGGTGCCCGACCGGTCGTGGATGGTGAGGTCGTCGAACCACACCCGCACGTCGAGTTCACGCGGATTGGTGCCCTCTTCCTGGGAGAACTCCAGGACGTGGGCGCTCACCCTGTCCTCGACCACGGTGTCGAAGCTGAGCAGCTCGCGCCACAGGGCCCAGCCGCTGTCGTCGACGTCGATGTACTCCCAGCCGTGCAGGCGGCCGCCGCCGAAACTGCGAATCGCCCTGGCCAGGCCGTCGATGGTCAGCGGAAGCACGTCCGGCGGCGCGTCTCCCCAGGCGTGTACGCGCAGCGAGGCGGCGATGCGGGTGACGCCGCTGAAGGTCAGGCGCAGTGGCCGTTCGCGGGGGGCGTCGCCGTTCTCCGGAAGCACCGGAACGCCGAGGTCGAGCACCAATCGTGCCGCGGCCGGGTCGACATCGGCATTGAGGCAGACCGCCTCGGCGAGCGCGGTGTTGAGTCCGTCGGCATCGAATCCATCGCGAAGCCCCCTGGTCTGAGTCATGCGCCCAGGCTAGCGAGACAGGGGGCCTTGATGCGAGATTTCGCCTTTTCGTTACGTCGTGGCTCGGATGGAACCGATCCGGCGATCGTCGCGTCCAAGTAGTTGTCGGATTCCGTACGGGCCGACCGGTGCCGGGATGCCGCGGCGGCGCCGGGCCCGCGGCCACCCGGCCCGCGGGTGAGGGGCTGCGCCGCCGGATTCCGAGGCGTCGGCGGGCGATCGCTCCGGGATGTTCTAGGAGGGGAGTCCCGGATCGATCGTCCGCGACGCCCGTTCCCGGCGCTCGGTGATCCGGCTTCCGGGCACCGTCGTTCATCGCGGGTTTGCTTATAGTTCGCCCCTGTGAATCCCGGTCCGGCGATAGCTGCCGCCTGTGGATCAGGTTGTGGATTATGTGGATAACTTCGACGAAGATATGCACAGGCCACAGCGAACAGGGCACGGACCGGCCATGGCGGAGAAAACAGACCACAGGTCGGGAAAATGGTTTGCGCGGATACCGCTGCTCCCGGTCGGCCCGGGTATCTCCCCGCGCGGCGGGACACATGGCAGGATCGAACTGTGAGGAGCTCGGAAATTCCGTCGGCCCAGGTGGCCGAGGTGCCCGGCGAATTCGACACGCCCGTCCCCTCGGAGCACTCGGGCGGACGGCGCGCCATCCTGCTCGATGTGCGCGAGGAAGACGAATGGCAGTCGGGCCACGCGCCGGGGGCCGTCAACATCCCGATGGTCGATGTGCCCGCGCGCGTCGACGAACTGGACTACGACAGCGAGATCTACGTGATCTGCCGTCAGGGTGGACGCTCGATCGAAGTCGCCGTGTACCTGGCCCATGTCGGCTTCGAGACTGTGCAGGTCGAAGGCGGCATGGTGGCCTGGCAGCAGATCGGTCGCCCGCTGGTCGCGGAGGGAGACCGACAGGCGAAGATCTACTGACGGCGATCTTCGCGACAGTGATCTCCTGACAGCGATCTACTGACCGACAGCGGTCTACTGACAGCGGTTTACTGACAGCGATGTACTGACAGCGGTCTACCGATGGCGAAGGGCGGGAATGCGCGGTGAGTCCAGTGGGAGTGAGTTCGGTGGTGCGGTGAGTTCGGTAGTTCAGCCGTGTGCGCGCTGCGGTGCGCGATGGGCGGTCCAGACGGCGCCGATGCACTGGTGCCCGCGTTGTCGCGGCGTGCTGCTCTCGCCGGGGCCCATCGACGCGCCCGCGCAGCGCCGCAATTACCGCTGGGTCGCACGAAAACCGGATCACCGGTCCGCACGTCAGGCGAACCGATCCGCTCGGCCCCGATCGCTCGGGCCGACGCCGCGCTATCGCGAGATCCCGCGCTGGGGCCTGCGCGATGTCCCCGCGGCAGCCGCGCCGGCGAGCCACCACCGCGTGGAGCGCTACGCGCCGAGGGCCGAACGGCTGCTGCTGATCACCGCATCGCTGTTCGGCGCGGCCGCGCTCGCCGAGACCGTGCGCTATCTCGTCCTGCTGCGTAACCGGACCCGCTTGATCGACCCCACGGTGCTCGCCGTCTCCGATGTCCTCGTCTGGATCTGCTCGATCGGCGCGGCGGTGTCCGCGCTGACCGCCGCGGTGGCACTGACCGGCTGGCTGGTACGCCTGCGCAGACGCGCCTACGCGCGCTCGGGCGCCACCGACCCGCGCTCGCCGATCGCCATCGCCTTCGGCTGTCTGGTGCCGGTGGTCAATCTGCTGTGGCCGGGGGTATACCTCATCGAAGCCGCCGGCGCCCATGAGGATCCTCGGCTGGCGCGTGCGGTGCGGATCTGGTGGTTCGCCTGGGTGGCGGACGGGCTGCTGGTGGCGGCCGCGCTGCTGTGGCGCACCGCCGATTCGCTGCAGGTGCAGGCCGACGGTGTCGCTTTCACGGCGTTCACCGACGCATTCGCCGCCGGGGTCGCGGTGCTGACGCTGGCCGTGGTGCGGCACTTCGACGGCCGGGATCTGCGCGGTCGTGCCAGGATGGCCCATCGGTGGGTGGTCACCGTCGACCCGGCGGTGCCGGTCATCGCGCCGGTGCAGGCCGGTTCCGAACCCCGGGATGCGGACGAGGACGCGATGACCGAGGATCGACGGATCGACAACGGCGAGCAGGACCGGTCCTACGAGCAGGATCGGCTGCGGAAGGAGGTCGTGGCCAAGTGAGCCGGGGTAATCGCGCGCCGTTCGTCGTCGCGCACCGGGGGGCGTCGGCGGTGCGGCCCGAACACACCCTCGCGGCGTACGAGCTGGCGCTGACCGAGGGGGCCGACGGTGTGGAATGCGATGTCCGGCTCACCAGGGACGGACATCTGGTCTGCGTGCACGATCGCACTGTCGACCGTACCTCCTCGGGCACGGGCCTGGTCAGCGAGCTGACCCTGGACGAGCTGAAGAATCTCGACTTCGGCGCCGACGGCGAACCCGCCTCGGTGCTGACCCTCGGCGAACTCATCGAACTCGTTCTCGACTGGCGCAGCAGACCCACCAAGCTGTTCATCGAGACCAAGCACCCGGTCCGCTACGGCGGGCTGGTGGAGAACAAAGTGCTCGCCGAGCTCCAGCGCTACGGGATCGCGACCCCGGCCTCGGCCGATCATTCCCGCGCGGTCGTCATGTCGTTCGCGGCGACCGCGGTGTGGCGCATCCGCCGGGCCGCTCCGCTGCTGCCGACCGTGTTGCTGGGTGAGTCCTCGCGCTATCTCGGTGGCGGCGCGGCAACGACGGTCGGCGCCACGGCTGTCGGCCCCTCGGTCAAGACGCTGCGCGAGCACCCCGAACTGGTGGACAAGGCGGCGGCGGCCGGGCGGGCCACCTACTGCTGGACCGTGGACGAGGCCGCCGACGTCGAACTGTGCGCCGACCTGGGCGTCAGCTGGGTGGCGACGAACCATCCCGGCCGCACCAAGTCGCTGCTGACCGACCCCTGATCGGCACGCCGGGCGCGTTGTCCGCGTCACGGCGGCTGCGGTGTAGTTTGGGCGCTCGTGGGAAAGAGCAAGCGCAACAGTCCGAAGCCCGGAGGGAACCGGGCGCAGCGTCTCGCCGAGCGCAAGGCAGCGCTGGAGCAGGCGGCCCAGAGCGTGACCCGGCCGTTCGAGGGCCTGGCCGCCGAATGCGATCTGGTCGCCCTGCGTGAATTCGTGCCGTCCGCGACGGCCACGCTGCCGCTGGTCGACTCGGTGGCCGCCGAGCGCGAGGTCGTGCTCGGCACGGTGCTGCCGGGCGCGGTCGCGGCCCTGGTGCGCGCCGGTGAGCCGCCGGTGGGTTATGTCGGTGCGCAGGTGCAGTTCGCCGGCGCCGATCCCGGCTCGGATCTGGCCGCGTCGATTCTGTGGACGCAGTCGGCGGAGCCGGGCGATTCGCTGACCTCGGTGGAGAGCGTCGCGGGCGGACCGAAGCTGGCCGATGTGCTCGACCCGACAGCGAGCCTCGAGCTCACCGTCCATCAGGACTTCGATTGGTGGGTGCCCGAGGGCGTGACCCCCGACCCGCAGGTGGCCGCCACCATCGAGCAGGCCAAGCAGGCGATCATGCCCTCGGCGCGGCTGGCGCTGGGCACGGATTCGATCGGCGCGGCCTGGTGGGTGGACGCGGGCGAGAAGGCGCACGTGCGTTGGGTGCGTCCAGAGGACGAGGACGAGCTGATGGCGGCGCTGGCGCGGCTGCACGCGGCGGGCGGACTGCATCTGGGGGAGGGCTCGCGCTTCGCCGGTTCGTTCCGTACGCACGGCCTGCTGGTGCCGGTCTTCGATCTCGATCCCGAGCGTCATCCGAGCGAGTGGGAATCGCCCGCAAGGGATTTCGGTGCCCGACTGGTCGAGGCGCTGGCCGCGGGGACCGAGCTGACCGCCGACGAGCGCAGGTCCAGGGACGGGCTGCGGTCCCGCCAGGTCACGCTGCGCTGAAATCGGTGCGAGAAGTTTTGTGAAAACGCCCTTTTTCTCATCGGCTCTGGGTTAGGTTCATCTCGTCGCCGCAAGGAGGCGCCGGGACAGGAAACCTCTGGACCCGGGATGATGAGGAAAGTAGGGATCCACCATGGAAATCATTCTCGGTCTGCTCACCGGTCTGCTCAGCTCCCTGAGCGCTGAGTGACATTCGATTCGTCGAACACGACAGGCCCGGCTCGCCACCACGAGCCGGGCCTGTTCGTTGTCCGGGTCCTGCCGGGAGTCGCCCGGATGGCCGCCGACCGAGCGGCGATCCCGAGCGAGCGTCTCAGCCCACCGAGCCGCCGGCCACCGGGGGTGCGCCCGAGGTATCGCCTACGCCGCTCATCTCCCTGGCCACGAATTCCTCCAGATCGAACAGGTTCGACCCGGCGCGATCGGCGATGTTGAGCAGGGTGGTCATGGCGGCCACCTCTTCGACCTGTTCCTTGAGGAACCACTGCATGAACTGCTCGCCGAGGTAGTCGCCTTCCTCGCGGGCCGTGCTCGCGAGCCGGACGATCTGCTCGGTGACGGTGCGCTCATGGGCGAGCGCGAGCGCGATCGGCTCACGCGCGGTCTCGAAGTGCGATTTCGCCGAGTCGATGCCGGCGATCTCGACACTGATGTCGCGGTCGAGGAAGTAGCGCACGATCATCAGCGCGTGATTGCGCTCCTCCACCGACTGCCGGTAGAAGCGTTTCGCCAGCTGCGGCAGATCTGCGTTGTCGAACCACACCGCGATGGCGATGTACTGATGTTCGGCATTGAACTCGTTCCGAATCTGATCGTGCAGCAGACTGTGGAATTTGCTGTGCGGGCTCTCCGAATGACTGGACATATTCCAGACATTAGTGCTGGTCAGAACGACTGTCATCCAAGTGCACCCTTATTGAGGTTAGTATTCCCTACCCAGGTGATGCCGCTCCGGCGAGCGTCTCCGACATTGTTCCGAGGGTAGTCTCACCTAATCGCCGAGGGCCTGACCCGCTATTCTCGGAGCAGCCGGATCAGCGTTTCCCGGGGCGGGCATATCGCGGTCGACGAACTCCTCGACGTCGAACAGTGTGCCG
Organism: Nocardia higoensis; assembly: GCF_015477835.1. Classification (NCBI taxonomy): domain Bacteria; kingdom Bacillati; phylum Actinomycetota; class Actinomycetes; order Mycobacteriales; family Nocardiaceae; genus Nocardia; species Nocardia higoensis. The sequence goes on from NZ_JADLQN010000003.1 coordinate 513,171, forward strand.
TTCTCCCGGTCGAAGACATCCAGCAGCGTGGTCATGGCGGCGACGTTCTCCACCTGCTCGGCCAGGAACCACGTGGCGAACTGTTCACCGAGGTAATCCCGCTGGGACCGGGCGGTGTCGACCAGCATGGTGCAGGCGTCGGTCAAGACGCGCTCGGCGTCGAGCAGAATCTCCACCGCCGCGCGCGGGGACTCGAATTCCGAGCGCGGCTCGTCGACGCCGCCCACCCGTATCTCGAGATCGCGGTCGAGCAGATATCGCACGACGCGCAGCGCGTTCTCCCGGTGCCGGGTGTGGCGTCGATAGCACTGCGCGGCCAGCTGCGGTAATCGCTGTGCATCGAAATAGACCGCGGCAGCGAGATATTGCTGGGCGATGGCGAACCCGCGCCGGACGTGTTCGCGCAACGACACCGGGAACACGTCGGCGAGCGTGCTGTCGGTCATAGCTGAACGCTACCGCGTCAGCAGGTTCTCGGGAATCGGTTTGTCGTCGGCCAGGGCCTCGAAGAAGGGGACCGCCTTGTCCTTGTCCCACAGCAGCACGTTCCCGCTGCCGGACACATCGTCGAATCCGCCCACCGGCACGGTGGTCGCGATGGTCTCGCCGCGCATCGCCCAGCCGAGCCTGCCCAGGTCCCACAGGTGGTCGCCCTCGTCGACCTTCAGCGATTTCGCCGTGCCGGAGGCCAGCGGCCACAGCCGCAGCGGATTGGCCAGCGTCGCCGTACTGGTCGCCTTCTGCAGCAACGCCGACATGAACAGGCGCTGGTTGTTCATCCGGTCGATGTCGGCGAGCGCGGTGGCGCGGGTGCGGACGAAGCCGAGCGCTTCCGGGCCGTCGAGGTGCTGGCAGCCCGCGGGGAGGTTGATGCCCGCCAGCGGGTCGTCGATCGCCTGCGGCAGGCATACGTCTATTCCGTCGAGCGCGTCGACCACGTCGGCGAAACCGGCGAAACCGATCTGGGCGTAGTTGTCGATGCGCAAGCCGGTGGCGACCTCGACGGTCTGTACCAGCAGTTGCGGTCCGCCCAGCGCGAAGGAGGCGTTCAGCTTGTCGCGACCGTGACCGGGAATGCTGACGTAGGAGTCACGCGGCAGGCTGATCAGCGTGGTCGCGCCGGATCTCGGGACGTGCACCAGCATGATCGTGTCGGTGCGCTCGGGCCCGACCTCGCCTCCGGTGGCGAGTTCGCGCTCCTGTTCGGCGGTCAGCCCGGAGCGCCCGTCCGAGCCCACCAGCAGCCAGTTCGTGCCCGGCGTGTCGCCCACGCGATCCGGGTAATCGGCCAGCGCGTCGATCCTGGTGAGCTTGCCGTCGAGATTCATCAGGCCCGCGACCGAACCGATCAGCAGGACCAGCAGGAACACCAGGAACCAGCGGAAGGGATGCCGCTTGCGTCTGCGGCGAGCCGGACCCGGGGCCGGATCGTTGCGCCGCGGCGGAGCCGAAGGCGGTGGCGGTGCGGTGCGGTGCGGTCCGCGGGCCCGCTCGACATGGCGCTCGTCGGCGAAGGGTTCCGGCCGCTGCGTCGGCGCGTACCGGGGACCGCGGTGCAGCGTGGGCGACTCCTCCTGCGCCTGCGAGTAGGCCAGTGGTCCAGCGGCGGCATTCTGGTCGCGTCGCAGCACCTTGGTGGGTTCGACGCGGCGCGCAGGGGCGGCGGCCTGCTGCGGATGATCCGGGCCCGCTTGCCTGCGCGCCGCCTGCGGATGCGGACCGGCTCCGCGGGGATCACCGCGGCGCGGATCGTGCGCGCCGCGCTGCGGGCTCGCGTACTGTGGCGGACTCCCGTGCTGCTGTGGCCGCCCGCGCTGCGGAGCGCCACCGTGCGGTGGGGCCGAGTCGCGGGGATCGGCGGGGCCGGGGCCGTGGGGATCGCGCCCGCGCGGATCCCGGCGGTGTGGCGGGGTAGCGGGCACTCCGGGACCTGCCTGCGGCGGCACCCGGCGTGTCCGCGCAATGCGGGGGTCGTCGCCGTTCATCGATGTCGACTCTACTGTTCGGGGGTGGAAAAGGGGTCTACACCGGATCGCCGTAACCGGGCTCACGCGTTACCCGCATCGGCATGTCGTCGCCGGTGTCGCGCGGCGCCGGATGGGGTGGGGAGCCGGAGCAACCGACCTGCGACATCGTGTTCGCGCGGCTCAGGGCAGCCAGCCCACCCGCCCGCGCAGCGCGACGTAGCCGAGATAGGCCACCGCGTCGATGACCGCGTGCGCCACCACCAGCGGCCAGAGCTTGTCGGTGCGCTGCCAGTAGCGTCCGAAGATCAGGCCCATCGCCACATTGCCGAGCCCGCCGCCGACGCCCTGGTAGAGGTGGTAGCTGCCGCGCAGCAACGCCGAGGCCAGCAGCGAGGAATTCGGCGACCAGCCCAGTGCGCGCAATCGGGTCAGCAGGTAGCCGACGACCAGGACCTCTTCGGCCACCGAATTCGCGCACGCCGACAGGATCAGCACCGGCAGCCGCCACCAGTGGTCGTCGATGGCGCTGGGCACGATGGTCACGCTGAAACCCGAGGCGTGCGCGATCAGGTACAGCCCGAGGCCGGGCACACCGATGAGCGCGGCCAGTGCCAGACCGGGTGGTAGATCCGCGCGCATTCTCGGCCTGGCGAAACCGATCACCCGCGGCCCGATCCCGCTGCGCCACAACAGGTACAAGCCCAACGCCGCCCAACCGGCCAATCTCGCCACGCCGATGAGCTGATACAGCAGATCGATGAACGCTTGATCGGAACGCGAGGCATTGAGCGCGATCGTTCGACCGCTCACGCCTTCCGGCGACAGCGCACTGTCGATCAGCGACAGCGCGGCGCTCACGCCTTGCAGGCCGAAGGTGACGACCAGCACCACCACGATCTCGAGCCGGATCCCCAGGCGCTCGCGTGCGGTCAACTCGGGCACCGGCTGCGGCGGCGCGATGAGCAGCCTCCGTAACCGTCGGCCCGCACGCTCGGGTCCGGCGCTTTCCGGCGGCGCCGATCCGCTGGGAGTGGGTGCCGGGGCGGGCGGTGGCGAGTCGTCTGTGGTGGGTGCCGGGGCGGGCGGTGGCGAGTCGTCTGTGGTGGGTGCCGGGGCGGGCGGTGGCGAGTCGTCTGTGGTGGGTGCCGGGGCGGGCGGTGGCGAGTCGTCCGTGGTGGGCGCCGATCCGGAGTCGGACGATGCTGTTTCGCCCGTTGTCGAGGCCGGCTCCGGGAGGCTGGGGGCTGCTGTTTCGCCGGTGCCGGGCGTCGGGTGCGAGGGGTCGGGCGATGTGAGGTCGGTCCGGTGGTGGCGCGCGTCCGAGTCGGCTGACATGTCGTCGAATCTAGGCGGAGTCGCCGGCGTGGGCGTCGGCTGAGACATGCCGTGCGTGCGTGCGTGCGTCCGGGCGTGGCGGTCGGCGGTGGTGTGCGTCGTGCGCTGGTCAGCTGTGGCGCAGGCCGTTCAGGAACGGGCAGCCCGCGAGGGTGCGGACGGCCCGGCTCAGCGATTCGACGTCGTCGACCGGGGCGGTGAAGGGCAGGCGGACGTCGTGGTCTCCGTCGTGGCCCTCGACCCGCAGGGTCAGGCCGTAGCGGTCGATGGCCAGCGGGTGCACGTCGCCGGTCCGGAGGCGGGGCGGCAGCCGGCGGGCGAGTTGTTCGATGATATCGGGGTGGTCGGCGTCGAGGTGGTGCAGCCAGGCCGCTTCCATCTGGCAGAACGGATCGGGCAGGGCCGAGCGCACCTGGGCGGCGGGGACCGATTCGGCGCCGGTCGCGTCGGCGAGCACGGCGGTGCCGATCACCAGGCGCAGCAGTGTCGCGCCGTGGCCCACGTCGAGCAGCTGCGGGTGCGGGAGCTCCGCGGCCACTTCGCCCGCCAGCGCCCGCTGGGCGTTCTCCGGCACCGGGCGGACCACGCCGCGCAGCCAGACCAACGCGCGCACCGGCTCGCGCAGCGGCAGCGGTGCGTTGTCGGTGAGTTCGAGCACCGCGGCCGTACCCGCCGGACCGGAGTTCGCCGTCAGCGCCGCCGCCGCCGAGCCGGTCGGCACCGCGATCACCACGTCGCCGCACCGGCGCAGATGGTGCACCGATGTGGGCGTGGGCTCGATGCCGGGCAGCGCGAGCACCGAGGTCTCGGCGTGTGCGCAGGCATTGCGCACACGTTCGGCGGCGCTCGGCGCGGTGGTCGGTTTCGTCGGCATGCGGAACCTCCGGGGGCTGCGGCGGCATTTCGGAGCCGCTAATTAGGTAAACCTAAGCTAAGTCACGGCGGTGTGATCCGCAACCCTGCCGTCGCGGTCGATGACCGGCCGTCGCGTTTCCGGCATCCTGAGCGAGCACGTCGGCCACCACCGATATCCGTCGACCTCTCGACATGCTCGCGTCCTCTCGACATGCTCGCGCCCTCTCGACATGCTCGCGCCCTCTCGACATGTTCGCGCCGAACGGGTCGCCTCGAGCGAGCCGCAGGCGCTCCGCGATATCGGAGGCGACCAGGTCCGCACGCGGCGAGGAACGGGCAGTCGGCTCGGCCGCCGGGGTGGCGGCGCGGGCGGTCACCGGCACGTCAGCGTGCCGTCCTCGCGAGATACCGTGATCCGGTGGCACACGCACTCCCCACTCCGGACGGACCCGCGCACGAACCGGTCCTGGTCACCCTCAGCACGCCCGCGCGCCGCAGCCTCGTCGCCGGACTGGTGCGCCCGTACACTCCGGACCCCACGGAACCCGTGCTCGACGCTGACGCCACCGACGCCGAAGTGGCCGGTTTCCTGGCCGCCATCGCCCATGCGGACACCGGCTACATCGCGCGCACCGCCGACGGCGCTCGCGCCCTGGCAGTCGTCGCGGCCACTGTCGCGGCGTTGTGTGGGGAGGATATTCGCGCTGCCCTGGAGCAGCCCGACATCGCCTTCCTGACGGCGCTGAAACCACCTGCCGTGGAAGCGGTGCGCGCCGTACTGCTGGCGATCGAGACCGACCGCCCGGAACCGCTCCGGAAATCGCTGGCGGCCCTGGCACCCTGACCGGTCCACCTCGGCCCGGTCGGAGTTCGAGGACTGCGTCGGACCTGCGAGGCAAATATCGCGCAGACACGATTCGGGGAAAACAAATACAGTCGAAGGCGTGCCGCACATCGCCTACTTCGGACCGTCCGGAACTTTCACCGAGATGGCTCTGGCCGAACTCGAGTCCGCGAATGTCATCGCCGGGCCGGTCGAGCGTGTACCGGCCCCGTCGCCGCCCGCCGCGCTGGAGATGGTTCGCCGGGGCGAGGTCGAGGGCGCGGTGGTGCCGATCGAGAGCTCGATCGAGGGCTCGATCTCGACCACACTGGATTCGCTGGCGGTCGGCCCGCGGCTACAGATCGTCGCCGAGACCGAGATGGAAGTGACCTTCGAGATCCTTGCCGCGGCGGGCACGACCGTCTCCGATGTGCGGACCCTGGCGGTCTTCCCGGTCGCGCTGGGGCAGGTGCGCGAGTGGGTCGGGCGAACGCTGCCGGGAGTGCGGATCTACACGTCGGCGTCCAATGCGGCGGCCGCGGAGGACGTCGTCGCCGGTCACGCCGACGCCGCGGTGTCCACGACGCTGGCGGGCCGACGGCTCGGCCTGAGTTCACTGGCCTCCGGCGTGGCCGATCACGATCAGGCCGTGACCCGCTTCGTGCTGGTCCGGCGCCCGTGCGTGGCGCCCGCGCCTACCGGGTCCGACCGCACCTCCATCGTCCTGGAACTGCCCAACGTGCCCGGTTCGCTCATGCGGGCCTTCGCCGAATTCGCCACCAGGGGTATCGATCTGACGCGCATCGAATCCCGCCCCACTCGAACGGGCATGGGCACGTACCGGTTCTATCTCGACTGCGTCGGCCACCTCGACGATCCCGCGGTAGCCGAGGCGCTCAAGGCGCTGCACCGTACGTCCCGGATCAGGTTCCTAGGTTCCTGGCCCACGGTGTCGCAGGCAGGAACGCCGCCGCCGTCGGACGAGGAAGCGGCACAATGGTTGACGCAGTTACGAAAAGGAGTGGCGGATCTATGACGACGCCGGGCACCGTGGGCAAATTGATCCTGGTGAGGCACGGTGAGACCGAGGGCAATGTGGCCCGGCTGCTCGACACCAGGGTGCCCGGCCTGCCGCTGACCGAACGCGGTGCGGCACAGGCCAAGACGTTCGGTTCCCGATTGACCGCCGCGCCTACGGTGTTGCTGAGTTCGGTGGCGCTGCGCGCGCGACAGACCGCGAGCTACATCGAGGAGGTCACCGGCGTACCCGCGACCGCGCTCGAGGACGTGCACGAGGTGCAGGCGGGCGATCTGGAAGGTCTTGCCGACGACAACGCCCACCAGACGTTCCAGCGGATCTACGGCGCCTGGCATGAGGGCGATCTGAGCGTCACGGTCCCCGGCGGCGAATCCGGCGCCGACGTGCTGGCCCGGTTCCTGCCGGTGATCGAAGATCTGCGTGACCGCTATCTGGACCCCTTGACGCACACCGGCGACGTATTGATGGTGAACCACGGCGCCGCCATGCGCCTGGTAGCCCGCACGCTGGCAGGCATCGCGCCGCCGTTCGCGACCACCAACCGACTCGACAACACCGAGACCATCGAGCTGGTACCCCGTGCCGACGGTAGCTGGGAATGCGTGCGGTGGGGCCGGTTCGTCCCACCGTTCGACTACGCGAAAGCGACTTCGGCTCAGCCGACCATGGGCTGAGCCGAAGTGCCGAGCGAAACGCCCGAATCAGAGCGATTGCGGCGCCATCTGCGGCGGGAACTCCTCGCGTTCGGGCAGTGAGCTGATCAGGTCCTTGATCGCGGTGCGCAACCGCGCCGTCGAACCGCTGCTGATCGATGTCCACTTCGTGCCGTCGTCGGCGACGGCGGCGGTGAGGACGATCCGTCCACCCCTCGTGTCGAAGACCGCGATGTGACTGTCGGCGATCTCGCGAGTGCCGTCGCCGTATACCACCGCGGAAATCTGGGAATGCGAATGAATCTCGACCAGGGCGGAGGCCAAGGCCTGAGCATCACGCGCGGGTGTGCAGATCTTCGCCAGCCGGTTCGCGGTGGTCGCCGCATCACCTGTGTCACCGAAAACCGGTGCGAGCAGTTCGGTTTCGGCGTTCATGCTCTCGATATCGAGTGGTTCGGCCGGGCCGAGGGCGGCGATCAGCGGGCCGGGCAGATCCTCGTCCACCTCGTCGAGCACGTACGAGAACGGCCCGCGTAGCGCCACGACCGTGAGATCGTCGCCCTGTGCCAGCGCCAGTCGGTTGATCTGGCCGTTCACCACCAGCCGGAGTGCCAGCACCCAGCGCGGGCGATACAGGGTGCGCAGCCGGTCCTCGAGTTCCCGATGGACCACGCCGTCGATCAGGAAACCACGATCGATCAGCGCGCGCTCGGCGACCTGCATGGCCGCGTCGTGATCGGCCTCGTTGTCGTAGCGTCCGACAGCCTGGAGCACAACCGGCAACTCGTCGAACTGCAACCGCTCCAGCAGGAACTGCATCTCGTCGAGGCCGACCGAAACGCTCCCCAGCGTCGACGGACCACCGGCCGCTCCCAGTACGCTCACTCGGCCGACCCCGTCGGCGCCGCTCCGATCACACCGTCGGCGGCGAAGCGGTGGTCGCCGAAATGGTCGTCGCGCAGGTATTCGGCAGCCTTGTGATCGGTCTCATCGTCGTCCGACTGCGCCGTGCGGCCGAGCAAAGGGCTGCCCGAGGCGGACGCAGGTCGGGCGGCGGCGGAATCGACGCGGGTGACGACCTCGGTCACCGGTGCGGCGGCGGGCGCGGCGGCCGGTGTGCCCGAACCCCAGCCCTGTGGCAGTTGCATCGATCCGTGCTGCAGGGCGCCCGAGGAGCCGAGGCCGACGGTGGCGGAGTGGGTCGCCGTCGTGAGGCTTGCGCCGCCCGCGGCCGGGCCGGCCCCCGTCATGCCCGCCGGGGTGGCGGCCATGGCCGGAGCGGTGGTCGACGCGGCCGCGATCATGCCTGCCCCGAGGTTGCCCACGGTGCTCGCGCCGCCGCCGGCGACGGTGCCGGCCACACCGGCGACCTGGTTGACCACACCGACCACGCCGGGATTGTTGAGGGCCGACACGGCGCCAGCGACCGCGGTGCTCAGCGGATCGCCCTGGAACGAGCTCTCGGCAGCCGTGCCGACATCGGTGGTGCCCGCGCCGTCGGCGATGGGTGGCGGGGCGTGGAACTCGCCCGGCGTCATCACCGTGGCGGTCGTCGCGGCCTCGTAGGTCTCCATCACCAGCGCGGCCCGCACATCCATGGCCGACTTGGCGAGTTCGGCCGCCTCGAAGGCTCCCGAAACCGCGCCCGGCGGATTGGCCGAGGCGACGACCGCGGCGTTCACCGCGACGATTTCCGGCAGGCTGGGCATCGCCAGCGAGGCGACGGTGTAGGCCGTGGCGTTCGCGGCGGCCTTGCTGCTCATGGTGGCGGCCATGACGCTCTGCTCGTAGGCCCACGTGGTGAACGGGACCAGCCGGGAAAGCGCGGCGATGCCGTTCACGCCCTGCATTCCGACGCCCAGCTCGGCGATCACCCGAGCGACGGTGGCTGTCGCGTCGGTCCAGGCGGCGGTGAGCCCACCCCACGAGGTCGCGGCCGCGGAGATCGGCACCGCGTGCGCTCCCGCATTGAGCGCGATGGAATTGGCTTCTGCCATGCGGGGCAGCCAGAACACCCCGGTGATACCTGCGGTCATGCTTGTGTCTCCCCTGTGTCGAAGATCGCGTGAGCCGTCAGGCCCCGATGGTTCCGGCGACGGCCTGCATCACGCCTGCCTTGACCACGTCCTCGGCGACGTGTGTGCCCAGCTGCAGGCGCAGCACCGCGGCCGCGTGGTGCAACTCGAGGACGGCCTGGGCGATGGAATGGTCATGGGTGGCCGCGGCCCGGTTGAAATGGTTCGCCGCGAGCAGCGAGACCTCTTCGGCGCCGGAGGGCAGCACGTGGGTCGCGGGACCGGCGAACGCGGCGGCCCCGGCCAGCCGCTCGGCGAGCAGATCGAGCTCGGCGGCTGCGGCGAGGACGAGCTCGGGTGAGATAGAAACGTGGCCGACCATTACTCGACTCCTTCTGGTGGCGGTCCGGCTGATGCAGACAGTTCGGCGGAACCACGAGAATTCCCCCTACGACTGATTGGACGCGACAGCACCGCGATCGGTTCCATCGAATCCCCTCCTTCGTCAGATCTTGCCAGTCGCCCTACTCGCCCCCCGATCACCACCGGTACAGGTGGGTGCGGCGACTGCCCCGAGACCTAACCCCATCCCAACTGATGAAGCCGGTCCTCGTCAATGCCGAAATAGTGTGCGATCTCGTGGATCACGGTGATCGCGACCTCCTCGACCACCTGCTCCTCGTTCGAGCAGATGTCCAGGATCGCCTCGCGGTAGATGGTCACCGTGTCGGGAAGCGACCCGCCGTAATGACTGTCGCGCTCGGTCAACGCGATGCCGCGGTAGAGACCGAGCAGGCTCGGTTCGTCGGGGTCGCGCGCCTCGACCAGGATCACGACATTGTCGATGGCGCCGGTCAATTCGGGGGGGATGAGGTCGAGGGCATCGGCGACGAGTTCCTCGAAGCGCTCCTCGGACATGGCCACCGTCACGGCCGGTCGCCCGTCACCGGGGCTGCGGGGGCAGCGGCGCCGCCCCCGGCAGCGGCGCGGGCGTCGAGCGACCCGAATTCGGCGGCGGCACAGGGGCTTGCCCGTTGATCAGGATGTCGCCCTTGGCCGAACCGACGATCGGGGCGAAGCCCTCGCGGTCGGTACCCTTGCCGATCATGCAGTCGAGCTTGCGGCTGCCCGCCAGCCAGCTCGCGGCGTCCACGTAGTCGAAGAACAGCGTCAGCGTCTTGTTGCGGATGGCCTCCGGCGAACCGAGATAGGCGTTGACCGCCTCGGTGCACTGCTCCTCGACGTACTTGTCCTGGTCGGCCTTCGCGGGCGGACCGCCGGTGAAGTGCGCGGCCAGATCGACCGAGGAGACGATCTCCACCGAGTGCTCCTGCGCGCAGTCGATCGGGTCGGTCGGCAGATTCTGGTTGATGCCGAGGCAGGTGCCCGGCTCGAAGACCTTGGACTGGTCCTGCTCGGCGGCGCTGCCGGTGGTCGGCAACGGGCTACCGGTACTGGCCGAGAACTGTAGGCCGCAGCGCAGTGTGCGGTCGCCTGCCGACCAGCCGTCCGCGCTCGGGTACATCAGGCCCACCACATAGCGCCCGCGCGGATCGAACTTGCCGTTCATGTAGCGCTGCACCGCGGGCACGCAGTGCTCTTCCTTCAGCTCGGTCAGCCGCAGCGAATCCGGGAACCGCGAGCCGGGACCGAATTCGACGCCCGGGTACCGGGACATGTCGATGTCGGCGGCCACTTCGAACAGGTGACGGTTGGCGCAGTCGACCTTCACCAGATCGCTGCGATCGGCCTTGTTCCAGCTCAGGCAGTCGCCGGTGGAGGCGGTGCCGAACTCCTTGTCCAGCAGGGTGTGCGCGGGCGCCGCCGGATTGTGCACCTCCAGGCCGGACTCGTTGTCGAACCCGCTCACCGCCAGGGTCACCAGGGCGGCCACCACCGCGCCCGCGGCGGTCGCCAGCAGACCCCAGCGCAGCTTGGGCGCCGACAGGCTCGTTCCGCGCGACCCGGCCTGCTCGGCGGTGTCCGCGGAAACCGCGTCGCCGGAGGCGGCGTCCGCGGGCGCAGGCGTCTGTGGCACATCATCGGTGGACATCGCGCTCCATCATGGCAGGACCGTTCGCGCGGTGTCACGAGCCCGGCGGGGTCGCTGGTGGTAATCGGTGTGACCGGCCCACATCGCGGCGACTAGGCTGATTGCCCATGATCGACCTCCGACTCCTGCGGGAGGCCCCCGACGTGGTGCGCGCCTCGCAGCGCGCGCGTGGTGAAGACCCGGCTCTGGTCGACGCGCTGCTCGAGGCCGACGCCGCCAGGCGTGCGGCGGTCGCCTCCGCCGACAACCTGCGCGCCGAGCAGAAGGCGATGAGCAAGCAGATCGGCAAGGCCGCCAAGGAGGACCGGCCCGCTCTGCTGGCGCACGCCGGAGAGCTGTCGGCCAAGGTCAAGGAGGCCGAAGCGGCCCAGTCCGCCGCCGACGCCGATCTGGACGCCGCGCATCGCGCGATCTCCAACGTGGTGCTGCCCGACGTCCCCCCGGGGGGCGAGGACGATTTCGTGCTGCTCGAAACCGTCGGGGAGATCCCGGAATTCGGTTTCGAGCCCAAGGACCACCTGGAGATCGGCGAATCGCTGGGTCTGTTCGACATGGAGCGCGGCGCGAAGGTGTCCGGTTCGCGCTTCTACTTCCTCACCGGCTACGGCGCGATGCTGCAACTGGGCCTGCTGCAGCTGGCCGCGCAGAAGGCCGTCGCCAACGGCTTCACCATGATGATCCCGCCGGTGCTGGTGCGCCCGGAGGTCATGGCGGGCACCGGCTTCCTGGGCCAGCACTCCGCCGAGGTCTATCACCTGGCCGACGACGATCTGTACCTGGTGGGCACCTCGGAGGTGCCGATGGCCGGCTACCACGCCGAGGAGATCCTCGACCTGAGCAAGGGCCCCAAGCGCTACGCGGGCTGGTCGTCGTGCTTCCGCCGGGAGGCCGGCAGCTACGGCAAGGACACCAGGGGCATCATCCGGGTGCACCAGTTCGACAAGGTCGAGATGTTCGTCTACACCACTCCCGATCAGGCCGAGGCCGAGCACAAGCGGCTGCTGGACTGGGAGCGCGAGATGCTCGCCGCTGTCGAGGTGCCTTATCGCATCATCGACGTGGCGGCAGGCGACCTGGGCAGTTCGGCCGCGCGCAAGTACGACTGCGAGGCCTGGGTGCCCAGCCAGCGGACCTATCGCGAGCTCACCTCCACCTCCAACTGCACCACGTTCCAGGCCCGCAGGCTCGCGGTGCGCTACCGCGACGAGAACGGGAAACCCCAGATCGCGGCGACCCTGAACGGCACGCTGGCGACCACGAGGTGGATCGTGGCGATCCTGGAGAACCATCAGCAGGCCGACGGGTCGGTACGGGTTCCGGCCGCGTTGGTGCCCTTCGTCGGCACCGACGTGCTGCGGCCCGCGAGCTGAGCGATCGGGATAACCGACAGGTCGCCGGCGCCGGAATTGTGGGATGTGGCGACCAGTGTGCTGTGCAGTGTCTAGGCTGTGGGGCGTGCGAGGAATCGGGGCGCGCGGCGATACCCGAACCCGGGTGCGGGCGGCATCGGCGCTGGCGACGGCAATGGTCATGGCGAGAACCACCGGGGCGTTCTACGTCATGGGTGGCGTGCTCGGCCTGGTGATCACCGCGGTCGCCCCGGGTGACGAGGGTAATCGGCCGCTGGTCGGTACCGCGGCGGCGATCGCGCTGCTGCTGGGCTTGACGCTGCTCGCGTGGGGTCCGCGCCTGCCGCACGTGATCCATCACGGGTACGTCGTCATCGCGACCATCCTGATCACCATCGCGGTCTACGCCTTTCCGAACACCGTGGGTGCCATCAGCCTGGCCGCGTTCTACGTCTTCGTGGCCTGCGATGCCGCGCTGTTCTTCCGGTGGATCCAGGCGAACGCGCACATCGCCTTCGCGGTGGTCATGTGCCTGTGGGCGCTGCCGACCCGCGATCTGCCCTGGTGGTCGGGCATCATCCCGGCCGGGGTGACCTTCGGTGTCGGCGTGGTCGTCGGCATCCTCACCAGGATGGCCTCGGAAGCCGATATCGACGTGCTCACCGGTCTGCTGAACCGGCGGGGTTTCGACCGGGCGCTCAACACGGCGATCGCCCAGGCCAACCGCACCGGGCAGAGCCTCTCGCTGGTGCTGGTCGATCTCGACCGCTTCCAGAAGATCAACGATCACCTCGGCCATCGCGCCGGTGACGCCGTGCTGCAGCGGGTCGGCGACACCTGGTCGAAGCTGCTGGCACCCGACCAGCGCCTGGCCCGCTACGGCGGTGACGCCTTCGCGCTGCTGCTGCCGAATGTGACCGAACAGGCCGCCATCCTGCTCACCGAGCAGTTGCGCGCCGCGGTCACCACCGGTTGCTCGGCGGGCGTGACCTCCTGGCAGCCGGGGGAGTCCGGTTCGCTGTTGGTCAGCCGCGCCGACGTCGGCCTGTACCGCGCCAAGCAGGCCGGCCGCAACCGCACGGTGCTGGAGTCCTCGCGGCAGCTGCCGCTGGCGGTGGAGTTGCGCGAGGCGATCGACCGGGGCGCGTTGGACGTGCACTACCAACCGATCGTCAGCCTGACCGAGGGCGGCGGCAAGGCGGTCGGCGTCGAGGCGTTGTTGCGCTGGTCGTCCAGCGCCCAGCCGGACGTCACCACCGAGGGCCTGATCCGGGTCGCCGAGGAATACGACCTGATCTCCGACCTCGACGAGCTGGTGCTGCGTCGCGCCTGCGCCGACGCGGCCCGGTTGCAGGAGACCTTCGCCCAGTTGGACCTGACCCTCAACGTCAATGTCAGCGGCCTGGAACTGGCTGAACCCGGCTACGCGGACCGGGTGTGGGAAATCCTCTCCTCGACCGGGTGGCCCGCCGATCAGCTGGTGCTCGAGGTGACCGAAAGCGAGCTGGCCGCCGAATCCCAGACCGCCATCGCCAACCTGCACGCCCTGCGCGATCGCGGCGTGCGCATCGCCATCGACGACTTCGGCACCGGTTACTCCTCGTTGAGCCGGCTGGCGACCCTGCCCAGCGACATCCTCAAGGTCGACCAGTCCTTCGTCGCCGCCATCCGCTCGGATTCCCCCGCTCCGCCGCTCCTCGGGGTCATCGCGGCCCTGAGTTCCGCGCTGGATCTGCAGGTGATCGCCGAAGGCGTGGAGACCGAGTACCAGGCCGCGGTGCTGACCGAACTCGGTTTCGCGCTGGCGCAGGGCTACCACTACAGCGACTCGCATCCGGTCTCGGAGCTGATCAACGACCTCAATCAGGGGCAGGGCCGCATCGGCGGCAGCGTGGAACGCGAGGACGCCGTGGCCTCCAACGGCTGGGTGCCGCTGAACTGACCGCGCTGGACCCTGGGCCTTCGGAAATCCGCTTGACGCCCGACGAGGTCCGGGACGAAGCTGGCAGTCATGAGCATTCGCTTCAGTGGTTATTGACCCGATCCCAGCTCCGGTACACCGCGTGCGCGCCGCCCCGGTTCGCTGTCGAACCTGGCCCTGCGAGCGGTGCTGTTCAAGGGCTCGCGGGAGTTCGTCCCGCTCTACGCTCTCTACGCGTTGCTGTTCGCCGACCACGGCCTGAACACCGCGCAGATCTCCTCGCTGCTCGCACTCTGGTCGGTGACCTCGTTCCTGCTCGAGGTGCCCTCCGGCGCATGGGCGGACACGGTCTCCCGACGCGGGCTGCTCGTTCTCAGCGGCGGGTTGGTCGCGGCCGCCTTCACGCTCTGGACCGCCACACCGTCCTACCTCGGATTCGCCCTCGGTTTCGTGCTGTGGGGCGTGTCCGGCGCACTGGAGTCGGGCACCTTCGAGGCGTTGATGTACGACGAACTCGCCGCTCGCGACCAGGCCGGCGCCTACGCCCGGCTGATGGGTTACACCCGCGCCGCCGCCGAGATCACCGTGTTGGTGGCGATCCTCGCGGCCGCCCCGCTATACGTCCTCGGCGGTTACGCGCTGGTCGGCTGGGTGAGCGTGGCGACGGCGGTCGGGCACACCGCGATCTGTCTGCTGTTGCCGAACGCGCCCGGAGCGGGCGAGCCGGGGCGCGGGGACCCGCAGGCATACGCCGCGCCGCGCGAGGCGGGAGTCCCGGACGGCCAGGTTCCCATCGGACACGTTTTCGTGCCCGTCGTGCCCGGACCGGCTGTGGCTGACGACGCTCCAGCGGCGGCTGCGGCCGCCGGAGCGACGACGGTTACTGCTGTAGGTGCTGTCGGGCCGGGGGTTGTCACTGCTCCGGTCGCGGCTGGGCCTTTCGCCACGGTGCCTGCGGGCGCTGTGCCTGCCGTGCCTGCGGGCACCGTGCCCGCGGGCGAGATCCCGGGCCCCGTGATCGCCGCGCGCGATCGTCCCGGCGCCGAGCCGATGGTGGCGCGCTATCTGGCGATGCTGCGAGCCGGTGTCGCAGAGACGTTGCGGGTGCGCGGCGTGCGGCGTGGCGTGCTGCTCGGGGCGCTGCTGTTCGGCATCACCGCCTATGACGAGTACTTCCCGCTGTTGGCGCAGTCGGCGGGCGTCTCGACGACGGTGGTGCCGGTGCTGATCGGCGTGACGGTGGCCGGGTCGATGGCGGGCACGCTGCTGGCCGGGCGGACGAGTTCGCTGTCGGCGCGTTCCCTGGCCTGGATGGTCGCCGCGGGCGCGGTGTTGTTCGTCGGTGGCGCGCTGGTCGCCGGGGCGGCCGTGCACAGGCCGGAGTGGGTGTATCCGCTGACCGTCGCCGGATTCGTCGCCATCGGGATCGGTTACGGCGCGGTGCTCAATGCCGAGATCGTCGCCGACGCCCGGCTGCAGGACGCGATCGAGGGACCTGCCCGAGCCACGGTGACCTCGGTGTCCGGCCTGCTCGCGGAGATAGTCGCGCTCGGTGTCGTCGGCGTCGCGGCGCTGGCAGGCACCTGGCTGTCCATGTCGACGACCCTCGCGATCCTCGGCTCGGCCATGTTCGTCATCGCGGCCGTGATGCCCGCGTGGTTGCCCCGCCGCAAGGGCTGATGCGGTGCCTGCCGAGTGCTGTGGACGCCGGGGACATCGCGCCGGACGGTACGGTTTTCGGCATGACCGCGCGGATGAGGCTGGGGGTGGCGTGCGGGTTCGGCATCGGCGCGGGTGTGGCGGTGCAGGCACGGATCAACGGCGCGCTGGGAGCGCGGTTGCACGACGGGATCGCCGCGGCGGTCATCAGTTTCGGTACCGGGCTGGTGCTGCTGGTGATCGCCTTCGCGCTGAGCGGCCGCTTGCGGGGCGGGCTGGCGGAGGTGCGGGCCGCCGTCGGGGACGGACGGTTACGCGGGTGGCAGCTGCTCGGCGGGTTGTGCGGGGCGTTCTTCGTGGCGAGCCAGGGGCTGACGGTGGCGGCGATCGGGGTGACCGCGTTCACGGTGGCGGTGGTGGCCGGGCAGTTGGTGAGCAGTCTGGTGGTGGATCGGCTGGGGCTCGCGCCGAGCGGGCGCACGCCGGTGACGCCGTTGCGCGCGGCGGCCGCGGTGATCGCCGTCGGCGCGGTGTTTCTGGCGTCCGGCGGGCGCTCCGGCGCAGCGCCCGCCGGTCTGGCTCTGCCGGAGTCCCTGCGTGAGGCGCCCGACGTGCTGCTGATCGCGCTGCCCGCGCTGGCGGGGATCGGGCTGGCCTGGCAGCAGGCGGTGAACGGGCGGGTCGGGGCGGTGGGCGGTCCGGCCCCGGCCACATTGATCAATTTCGCTGTCGGGTTCGCGGCGCTGTGCGCGGTGGAGTCGGTGGTACTGCTGACCGTGAGCGGGCTCGGTCCGCTGCCCACGGAGCCGTGGCTCTACCTAGGCGGCGCCATCGGGGTCGCGTTCATCGGGCTGGGCGCGGTCACGGTGCGCTGGATCGGCGTCCTGCTGCTCGGGCTCACCTCGGTGGCGGGCCAGCTCGTCGCCTCGGTCCTGCTGGACCTGCTCGTCCCCGGCGGTCCCGGCCTGCGGTCCCGGGCGATCGTCGGCTGCGCCCTCGTCCTGCTCGCGCTGGTCCTGGCGATGCGGCGTCCGAACCGAGCCGAAGGCGAACGCGAGAACCGCGCCGTGCGGGGAACGTGATGGCCGCGATTACGAGAACCGCGCGGAGCGGGGAACGTGAGGACCGCGAACGCGAGGACCGCGCCGAACGAGCACGCGAATGCGGGGGTCGAGCCGCGTAATGAGCGGGGACCGATGCCGTCCTCGCGCCCGCGCCGCCGCCCGGCGCGCACGCGAGGACGGCACGCGAATCAGAGCTTGCTGGAACGCAATTCGTGACCCCGGGAGGTCTTGCAGCGACCGGACTCCAGATCCCACTGCCAGCCGTGCAGATTGCAGGTGAGGGTATTGCCCTCCACCACACCGAATTTCGACAGGTCGGCCTTGAGGTGCGGGCACCGGCGCTGCACCTGCCAGCCGTCCAGTTCGATGGTGGCCGAGTCGTCGTGGGCCTCGGAGAACCAGCCGTCGGCGTAGGCGATGCGCTCGTCGGTGAGGCACTTGAAGAAGGTGTAGAGGAATTCGTTGTAGCCGCCGATGCGCCAGGCCTGGAACCGGGTGGACAGGAAGATGGTGTTGACCCAGTCCGGTTCGTTGTCGCGCAGCACCGTGCGCACCAGCTCCGGCGCGATGCGGAAGCCGTAGCGGTAGCGGCCCTCGCCCTCGATCGGTTCGCGCACGACCCGCTTGGGGAAGTCGAGCACTACCGTCTCCTCGCCGAGCACCAGGCCGACGGGGTATCCGATGCCGTCGCAGATCAGATCACTCTGCGCCATGATCGGCTCGAACAGCGCCTTCAGCGGTTCCAGCAGCGACCCCTCGCCGGTGGCCCAGGTGGCCTTCTCTGCCTCCAGCGCTGGCGCGAAGCGCTGGGCCATGTCCTCGATGTAGGCGGCCTTGTCGCCGTAGATCCGGTCCGGATCGAACGGGTGGGTGAGTTCGAGTTCCTTGCCGCGGACATCGGCGACCGAGCCGGGGATCATCAGGATCCCACCCTCGTTGCCGTGGATGCGCATCTGCTCGAGGAAGACCATCTGGTCGGGGAAGATGTTGCCCTCGTCGCCGTGGTCGTCGTTGAGATGGCGCAGCTCGGGGTCGAGGAAGACCGGCGGACCGGCCGAGGGCACCACCCAGGTGGCGCCGACCTGCTCGATGTAGCTGCGGGCACGGTCCATGCCGCGCTGACGCTTCTGCTTGCCGAAGTTGGTCTTGGTGCGCGAAGGGATGTCGTAGACCATCGGGTACCAGATCGCGCCGGAGTACTGCAGCAGGTTGATGTCGATGTGCCCGAAGGCCTCGTGCAGCACATCCATGTCGACCGGCCGGGCGTCGTTCATGTTGAAGCAGGTGGTCTCGCCGTCGGAGACGACCAGCCCGGAGTCGCCGATCGGCCCGTCGGCGGGCGCGCGCAGCGCGATGATCATGATGTCGAGCTCGCCGCCGGGGCCGGTGACGGTGTGCTTGACCGAGTTCTCGGTCTCGAAGAACGTGTGGAAGCCGAGCTTCTCGAGCTCACGGCGCAGGTCGGGCACCGGGAAGTCCGGCAGCAGTACCGTGGCGTCCTTGTTGACGTGTTCGGCGAGGTTCTTCGCGTCGAAGTGGTCGCGGTGCAGGTGCGAGACGTAGAGGAAGTCGCAGTCGCCGAGGGCGTCCCAGTCCAGCCCGCTGTTGTCCGGGAAGGGGACCCACGAGCCGAAGTACGCCGGGTTGACCCAGGGATCGCACAGGATCGTCCCGGCCGCGGTACGGATGTGGAAACCGGCGTGTCCGACGCTGGTGATCTGCACGAGCTGTTCCTCCTGACCGTTGCCAGCACCCAGGGTAGTGGCTGGCGGATGAGTGCCGAAGGCGGCTGCCCCGGGTGGTGACCTCGGTCCTACGAGGTCGTGACGTCGCCGATGCAGTAGCCGGCCGAATTGCCCGCATCGGTCTCGCGCTGGGTCAGCGTGAAGGTGCGGGCCTGCGTGACTCCGTCGTCGTCGGTGACCGGGACGTCGACGGTGATGTAGTCCGCCGACAGCCAGGCCGAGGTGAGCTGCTCGCCGGTGAACGCGGTGACATCGCCCAGCTTGCGTGGATTCGCGGCCAGCGGGGCGGCCACGGACTCGCCTCTGCCGGTGGGGTCCCAGTCGGCGGGGGAGGCGGCGCAGATCAGCGGGTGGGTGTCCTCGGTGTCGGCCGGGTCGAGCGGTTCGCCGACCAGGCGCGAGAGGTAGCGGCGCACGGTGTGCCTGGCATCGGCGTCGTTGTACTGGACGCTCGCGCCCGCTGCGCCCACCCGCGGGCAGGCGTAGCCGTCGGCCAGCGCCGCGCGGTCCACGGTGACCGACAGCGTGCCGCTCTCCCAGGTCACCGTGTCGGCGGTGGCCGTGCCCGGCTCGGCGAGCGCGGCGAGCACGCCCTGCGGGTACTGGTACATCTGCGTCACATTGCCGGGAGCCAGCGTCCAGCACTTCTCCTGGAGGTCGGCGATGGTGTCGTTCTCCAGATCGGCGGCCCACCGGCGCAGCGCGGGCACGGCCTCGGGCACGCCGGGCACCGCGCCGACCTCGGGGGCGTCCTCGGGCACCGGCGGCAGCGCGGGGGCAGGTGCGGCGGGGGTCGGTGCGATCCCCGAGCTGCCCGCGTCGTCCGTGCCCGCCGCGGCGGCGGTTTCCACCGAGGCCGGGGACGAGGACGGCACGTCGTCGACCGGGATACCCGACACCGAGTCGCAGCCGGCGAGCAACAGGGCTGCCGCGGCCAGACCACAGGACAGCACGCGGGCGCCGCGGCGCGGCGCGCCCGCTCCGCTCGCTGCTGTCCGGTCGTGTTCACTCGCGTGCGGACGGGCACGTTCCACTTCGACGATCCTCTTTCGCTGGCAGGTGCGGACGACAGCCGGTGGGCGGCGCGTCGGCGCGGGTTCGGCGGCGGCCGTTCCGGTCGGGCGATGCTGCGACTACGCTAGCGGAATTGTGGAACCCGTCTACCGGACGATCATCGGCTTGGCCCGGACCGTCTTCTTCGCCCAAGGCCTGAAGTTCACCGTCACCGGCGCCGAGCACATCCCGGCCCGGGGTGGCGCGGTGATCGCGATCAACCACACCGGCTATCTCGATTTCACCTACGCGGGCCTGCCCGCGCGCCGGGTGAAGCGCTATGTCCGGTTCATGGCCAAGAAGGAGGTCTTCGACAATGCGATCTCCGGCCCGATCATGCGCGCGCTGAAGCACATTCCGGTCGACAGGGTGGCGGGGGCCGATTCCTACCTCGCCGCCGTCGACTACCTGAAGCGCGGTGAACTGGTCGGCGTCTACCCCGAGGCGACGATCAGCCGTAGCTTCGAGATCAAACAGTTCAAGTCCGGCGCCGCGCGCATGGCGATCGAAGCGGGCGTGCCGATCATCCCCATCGTGATCTGGGGCGCGCAACGGGTCTGGACCAAGGGGCATCCGAAGCGTCTCGGCCGCACCAACACTCCGATCTCGATCGCGGTGGGCGAGCCGATCGCGCCGAACCTGCCGCCCGCGGAGCTGACCGAGGTGCTGCGTTCCACCATGCAGCGGCTGCTGGCCGGATTGCAGGAGAGCTACACCCACGAGCCGGGCGCCTACTGGGTACCGGCCCGGCTCGGCGGCAGCGCGCCGACGCTGGCCGAGGCCGACGCGCTCGACGCCGCCGAGATCGCCGAACGCCATGCCAAGCGGGCCGCGGCAGGCGACTGATTGTCACCGCCACCGTCCACCGCCCGGTGACCAGGCGATTTTGTGCCCGGCCGCCGGACGGCTAGAGTTCTCGATCGCACGGCCGTAGCGGCCGGGCACGCGGATGTAGCGCAGCTGGTAGCGCATCACCTTGCCAAGGTGAGGGTCGCGGGTTCGAATCCCGTCATCCGCTCCACCGGAGCAGTTTCTCCTCGACGTGCCGTGGGCCGCGTCACCTCCGCAATCATCGCAGCGGTACGCTGACGGTCCGGGCTCGACAGCAGCGCATCCAGGAGTACTCCTATGGGTAAGGGCGAGAAGGTGTTCCCCTCGGCGGCGACACGAACCACCACCATCGGCGTGCGCGTGCCAGCGCGGTACGACCAGCTCGTCATGTTGCGCGCCCTGGCCGAGACCGTCGCGTTGATCGCCGATTTCGGCATCGACGAGGTCGCCGACATCCGCTTGGCGCTCGACGAGGTGGCCACCGCGCTCATGCAGGACGCGGTACCGGGCACCGATCTGGACTGTTCGCTCGCCTACGGCGAGGCATCGATGGACATTTCCGTCACCGCCCGCACCCGCACCGAGGACGGCCCGGACCGCACGGGGTTCGGCTGGCACATCCTCACCACCCTCACCGAATCGGTGTCGATCGACACCGGCCCCCGCGACGTCTCCGGCGGTTATCTCACGACCGTGCGGTTCCGCTGGTCGCGCGGTCGCGCCGATGCCTGACGCCGTTCCTGCCGATCCGGCGGAGCCGGAGGTCAGGGGCTACCAGGACCTGGAACCCGAGTTCGCCGAGCTGGCCGCCCTCGAGGAGGATGATCCGCGCCACCGTGCGCTGCGCGAGGATCTGATCGAGCGTTGCCTGCCGCTGGCCGAGCACATCGCCCGCAAGTTCAGCGGCCGCGGGGAGAACTTCGAGGATCTCCTGCAGATCGCCCGGGTCGGCCTGGTCGCGGCGGTGGACCGCTTCGACCCGACGCAGGGCGCGCCGTTCCTGGCCTTCGCGGTGCCGACCATCATGGGCGAGGTGCGCAGGCACTTCCGCGATCACACCTGGTCGGTGCGGGTGCCGCGCAGGCTCAAGGAACTGCAGGCGACCCTGAACCCGGCGATCGAGACGCTGACCCAGCGGCTCGGGCGGGTCCCGAGAGCGCGGGAGATCGCCGAGGAACTCGATGTCGACATCGCCGAGGTGACCCAAGCGCTGGTCGCGCGCAATGCCTACCAGACTTCCTCGATCGACGGTTCGGCGAGCAGCGAGGAATCCGGGATGCCCGGGCTGGCCGAGACGCTGGGCGAGGAAGACCCCGAATACAGCACGGTGGAGAACTATCTCGCGGTCCGACCGCTCATCGCGGCGCTGCCCGAACGCGAGCGCCTGGTGCTGGAAATGCGCTTCTTCCAATCGATGTCGCAGGATCAGATCGCCAAGCAGCTCGGCTGCTCGCAGATGCAGGTGTCGCGCATCCTGTCGCGCACGCTGAAGAGCTTGCGCGAGCAGGCATTGCGCGACTGACCGCGACCGGCACCGACCGCGACCGAGCTGCCCCCGGCCCGGTCGGCGAGTTCAGTGTGCGCTGCCCGACGAGGTGAAGCCGCGCAGGCGCAGACTGTTGCTTACCACGAAGACCGAGGAGAAGGCCATCGCCGCGCCCGCCAGCATCGGGTTGAGCAGCCCGGCCATCGCCAGCGGGATCGCGGCGACGTTGTAGGCGAAGGCCCAGAACAGATTGGCCTTGATGGTGCCCAGGGTGCGCCGCGACAGCCGGATGGCGTCGACGGCGGCGCGCAGGTCACCGCGCACCAGCGTCAGATCGCCCGCCTCGATCGCCACGTCGGTGCCGGTGCCCATGGACAGGCCCAGGTCGGCCTGCGCGAGCGCGGCGGCGTCGTTGACCCCGTCGCCGACCATCGCGACGACCTTGCCCTCGTCCTGCAGTCGCCGCACCACCTCCGCCTTGTCCTGCGGCAGCACCTCGGCGATCACCTCCTCGATGCCGACCTCGTCGGCGATGGCGCGCGCCACGGACGCGTTGTCGCCGGTCACCATGACCGGCGTCAGGCCGAGGTCGATCAGTTGCGAGATCGCTTGCGCGGAGGTGGGTTTCACCGCATCGGCGACCACCAGGACACCGCGCGGCGCGAGGCCGCCCGCGGGGGAGTCCCAGGCGATCGCGACGGCGGTGCCGCCGCTGTGCTCGGCGGCCGTGAGCGCGTCGGCGAGTTCACCGGTCAGCGGCACCCCGCGATCGGCGAGCAGCCGGGCCCGCCCGATCAGTACCCGGCGCCCGTCCACGACGCCCTCCACGCCCAGGCCCGCCAGGTTGGCGAAGTCGCGTACCTGTTCGAGCTCGCCGGTCTTCTCGCGGGCGGCGTCGGCGACGGCGCGGGCGATCGGATGTTCCGAGGAGTGCTCCAGCGCGCCCGCCAGCGCCAGTACCTGGTCGGCGTCCTCGCCCTCGGCGGGGATCACCTCGCGCAGGGTCATCTTGCCGGTGGTGACGGTGCCGGTCTTGTCGAGCAGGATGGTGTCCACCCGCCGGGTCGATTCCAGCACCTCGGGCCCCTTGATCAGCACTCCGAGCTGCGCGCCACGACCGGTGCCGACCAGCAGCGCCGTCGGGGTGGCCAGACCGAGGGCGCAGGGGCAGGCGATGATCAGCACCGCGACCGCCGCGGTGAACGCCGCAGCCACCGAGCCGCCGGTGCCCAGCCAGAAGCCGAGCGTGGCGACCGCCAGCGCGATGACAACCGGTACGAACACCCCGGAGATCCGGTCCGCCAGCCGCTGTGCCTGGGTCTTGCCGGTCTGTGCCTGCTCCACCAGCCGCGCCATCTGGGCCAGCTGGGTGTCGGCGCCGATCCTGGTGGCGCGCACCACCAACCGGCCGCCGACATCGACCGTCGCCCCTGTCACCGCGTCCCCGACGCCGACCTCGATCGGCACCGACTCACCGGTCAGCATGGAGGCGTCCACGGCGGAGGCGCCTTCCACGACCACGCCGTCGGTGGCGATCTTCTCGCCCGGCCGCACCACGAATTCGTCGCCGACGGCGAGCTGTTCGATCGGGATCCGCTGTTCGGTCTTCCCGCGCCGGACGGTGACTTCTTTCGCGCCGAGTTCGAGGAGCGCGCGCAGCGCCGCCCCCGCGGTGCGCTTGGACCTGGCTTCGAAGTAGCGCCCGGCCAGCAGGAAGGTGGTCACGCCCGCGGCGGCCTCGAGGTAGATGTTGCCGCTGCCGTCGGTCCTGGCGATGGTGAGATCGAACGGGTGGGTCATGCCCGGCGTGCCCGCCGTGCCGAGGAACAGCGCGTACAGCGACCAGCCGAAGGCGGCCAGTGTGCCGATCGACACCAGGGTGTCCATGGTGGCCGCGCCGTGCCGGAGGTTGACCCAGGCGGCGCGGTGGAACGGCAACCCGCCCCACACCACCACCGGAGCGGCCAGTGTCAGCGACAGCCACTGCCAGTAGTCGAACTGCCAGGGTGGAACCATCGCCAGCGCGATCACCGGGACACTCAGCAGCGCCGAGACGATCAGGCGCTGCCGGAGCGCGTCGGTGGGGTCGGCGGGTTCGGCCTGCGCCTGCGCGGAAGCGGCGGAGGCGGGCGGCGCGGGCAACTCGGCGGTGTAGCCGGTGGCCTCGACGGTGGCGATGAGGTCCTCGGGCGTCAGATCGCCGGTGATCTCGACGGCGGCCTTCTCCGTCGCGTAGTTGACCGTGGCCGTCACGCCCTCGAGCCGGTTGAGCTTCTTTTCGATGCGGTTGGCGCAGGAGGCGCAGGTCATCCCGCCGATCTGCAGTTCGATCAGCTGGGGGGCCTGCTGCGACAGTGTGAGGGAGGCGGTGCTCATGGGGTGCTCCGTTCGATGTGGCACGGGTGCGGCTCAGTGGCCGTGGTCGCCGTGCTGGTCACCCGGCAGGGTGCTCGGTGTCCCAGGGGGCGGCGTGGTCGGGACGGTGGCGCCCACCGGCCGGTCCTGCGACGCGAAGGGCACCGTCACGGTGAATTCGGCGGTGCGCACGACGCCTTCGTGCTGGAAGTCCAGGAACAGGCGGTAGTCACCCGGGCTCGGCGCGGTCACGGCGAAGGTGATGCCGGGGCCGGCGGGGGTTGCTCCGTCGCCGGGATGTCCCTCGGGGTGGACGTGCAGGTAGGCGAGGTCGGCGCCGCGCAAGGCTACCAGGTGGCCGTAGGCGCCGAGGTAGGGCTCGAGGTCGGTGACCGGGCGTCCGTCGCGCGCGACCGAGAGGGTGACCGTCGATTCAGCGCCGGGGGTGAGCGTGCCGTCCAGGGTCACGGTGTAGCCGCTCGCGGTGGCGGTGTTCGCGGGGGCGGGCAGCGGTCGTGGCGCGTAGTCGCCCGCGACGTGCAGGTCGGCGCCCAGCGTGAGGTTCTCGCCGCCCTCGGGCACGAAGTCGGCGAACACCCGGTAGTCGCCCGCGCGGCTCAGGTCCACCGGCACGCTCCAGGTGCCGTCCGCGCCGAGCACGGGGTGCACGTGCTGGAAGGCGGTCAGATCGCGGCGGACCACGATGAGGTGCAGTTCCTTGTCGTGACTGGTGGTGTAGCGGGTGAGCGGAGCGCCGCTCTCGTCGAGGATGCGTAGCCGCAGTGGCGCCCCGGCGGTGGCGGGCGGCTGCTCCAGTCGCAGGGTGTAGCCGGCGTCGGTGACGAGCAGGCCGCCGGGCGTGGAATCGGCGCTCGGCGCATCGTCCGCCGTGGCGTGGGTGTCGTGGCCGTCGGAGTCGGTGGTGGAGCCGGTGGGGCCGACCAGCGCGCCGATCCCGAGCGAGACGGCGAAGACCGCGGCGATCCCCGCGGCGAAGCCGGCGAATTTGGCGGTGGTGTTCATGCGAGGTCACCGGCTGCCGTGGTCGCGCAGGTCCTCGGGCTGCTCTGCGGGCGCATCGCACACTCCTTCGGTCGATGCCAAATACATGGCGGAGAACTGGTCCGACCGGAGGGGCCCGATGATTCGGGCGGTACCGCCGGTCGATTCCGACGATACCCCCCTGGGGTATTTTGTCAAATGTCGGCGGCGGCGCCGCCGGGCTGGGTGGACAGGCGGATTGAGGCGCCGTGCAGGTGGCGCGCGGTGGGGGAGGTGGGCACGTTCGCGGGATCGGGGCAGGTCCCGAAGAGTCGGTCGGCGGTGCCGGAACTGGTCACCGTGAACCAGAAGTGCTCGTTCTTGTAGTGGTGATGGCGGTGATTGCGCCAGATCGCCCGGTAGGGCGCGTGCCGCGGCTTGTAGTCGGTGTGGATCAAGAAATGCGTCCACTCGTAGCAGAGCCCGAGTGCCGCCACGGTGAGCAGGAAGGTCAGGCCGAGGCCGAGGCGCGGGAAGGCGAACACCGCGATCGCCACCAGCGCGGCGACGACGACGAGCAGCGAGCGGGTCGGGATGAAGATCAGCGGGATGTCGCGCGGGTCGACGTGGTGCTCGCGGTGTTTGCGGGCCAGCTCGTAGTCCAGCCGGACCGGCCCGATCCGCTTGGGCCGCCAGTGCAGCACCGAGACGTGGATCACCCATTCGACGACCGGGAACGCCGCCAGGATCACCAGCGGCACCAGCGCGTCGGTCGGCTGCCAGTCGCCGACCGCGACGCGTGCGACCGACGTGACGGCCAGTGTGCTCCCGATCAGCCAGGGGGAGGGGTGACGGGCGAATTCGGTCAGGGCGGCGCGCAGGGTCATCCCCCGGCGGGTGGTCGTCGCGGTCATGAGGGCACCTCGCTGTGCGTGTCTTCGGATTGTGCGAACGCGGATTGTGTGGACGTGGGGGTCTCGGCTGCGGCGATGGCGCTGTCCAGTGCCGCGATCAGGCTGGTGGTCGCGGGTGCGAGGAGGGTGTGCGCGCGCTCGGCGGCAGCGGCGCCGTCGCCGGCCAGCACCGCCTCGGCTACCGCGCGATACCCGGCGGCATTGCCCACCTCGAGTGTCATGAGGGGCGCGAGCGCGGCGAGCGCGGGCTCGTAGGCGGCGCGCAGCATGTTGTTCATCAAGCGGAACACCAGCGAGTCGGCCGCGTCGACCAGGTGCTCCCAGAATTCGAGCGCGTGCACTTGCAGGGCGATCGGCTCGGTGTCGTTCGCCAGCGCGGTGAGGCTCGTGTCGAGGGTGCGGCGCAGGCGCTCGCGGTCCGCGGGCCGGGTGCGCAGCGCGGCCAGTTCGGCCACTTTCGGCGCATTGTGCAGGCGGGCCTCGAGAATGCTGCGGGCCACGGTGGGGTCGACGGTGCCCTGCCGGATCAGCAGCCGCGGCAGTATTTCGAGGCCGGAGCCGCGCCGGTAGTCCAGCACTGTGGTGGTGTCGCCCTGGCGGACCGCGACCAGCCCGGCTCCGGCCAGCCGCTGGAGTGCCTCGCGCACCGCGGGCCGGGACACGCCCAGTGCCTCGGCGAGCTGCCGTTCGCTGGGCAGCGCCGAACCGGGGGCGCGTTCACCGCTGAGGACTTCGTCGGCGATCTGCTCGAAGACCTCCGCCGACACCGATCGTTTGACCACTGGTTGCAACGCCATGCGCTCACTCTGCGCCGGACTGGTCAGCTGGTCAAGTGGTAATACCAATATTTCGAGGTGATCTGCGTTGTTTCGAGTTGTTCCGAATGGTTGCGGCAACCGCTCGGTCAGCTCGGGTCGGAGCCCCGGATCGCGGTCAGCCACACGGCGGCCGCCGCCGCCACACCGAGCGCGCCGACGAACGCGCCGAGTCCGCCGCCGTCGAGGTACACCCACAGCAGGGCGGCGATCGGGGCGGCGACGGCGGGCTGGGCATCCAGCAGCAGTCGCCGGGACAGGCGGTTCGCGGTGCGAGCCCGCTGCTCGGCGTCCGGTGCGGGCCGGACCGGGTTGTCGATCAGCCGGCCGACGGGTTCGGTGTCACGCGCCCGTCCGGCCGGGAACATCCGTAGGCCCCCGGCCTCGATCTGTCGCGCGTCCACCAGCCCACCGCATTCGGTCAGGGTCGCCAGTTCCGGGGCGAAGTAGACCGGTAGCCACCACCGGCCCCGCTGCCCGGAAGCGCCGAATTCCAGCCACGACCGGCTCGCCAGCCGATGCTGCTGACGGACACGGCGCACCGGAACCGGCGAGTTCCGTACCTCGTCGGGCAGCCCGTGCGGCAGGACGCCGAACGCCCTGGCCAGCCGAATCACGCTGTAGCCGAGCACGACCAGCGCCACCGCCGCGGCCCCCGCGCGTTGATCGGTGTCGCCGAACGGCAGTACCGCCGCGCATACGGCCAGCGCGGCAACGGTCACGCCGAGCGGATAGGCGAGCGGGCGCGCCCGCCCGCCCGTCCGGGAGATCACGGCAGGAAGCCGACTGCTGTCCAGTCCGGCGACTGCAGGCCGAACGCGCCCCAGTTGGCGAGTTCGGTGCGCTGGGCGACGAGGCCGACGGACTGCATGAGCGGCAGCGAGAAACCGAGCTCGAAGATCATCCGGTCGGCTTCGTTGGCCATCTCGATCGCCTTGTCCGGGTCGAGTTCGGAGATGATGCGGTCGATGAGTTCGTTGAGTTCCGGCGAGCCGATCCTGCCCTTGTTGCTCAACGGGTTGGCCGGGTCGTAGGCGTAGATCTGCGGCAGCGCGCCGAGCGGGAAGATGCTCTTCTCCCAGACGAAGTTCGCGATGTCGAAGTTGCCCGGATCGATGACGTCGGTGAACAATCCGTTGCCCGGATAGGTCTCGATCTTCAACCGCACGCCGACCTGGGCCAGATTCTGCTGGGCGATCTGCGACATCTGCACCCAGGTCTGCTGCTGGTACATGACGATGCGCAGTTCCAGCGGCCGCCCGTCCTTGACCCGCACGTCGCCCGCACGCACCCAGCCGAGGGCGTCGAGCTCGCGCTCGGCGGCCGCCGGGTCGAAGGCGACCGCCTGCGCATTGTCCTGGTAACCCTTCTGCCCGTCGAGGTACAGGTGATTGTTCAACGGCTTCGGGTCGGCGACGAGGCCGTTCTGGATGGCCGAGGCGATGGCCTGGCGGTCGATGGCCTTGGAGACGGCCACCCGCAGGCGGGCGTCTTCGAGGATGGAGCCCGGCGCGCCGTTGAAGGTCATGTGCGAGAACCGCAGCGCGGGCGCGCGCCGCACCACCAGGCCCGGCGACTGCGAGGCGGCGGTCGCCTCGTCGAGGCCGGAGATGTCCGCGGCGTCGAGTTCGTTGTTCTGCAGCGCGTTCAACCGGGCCGCGTAGTCGAGCACGCTGAAGGTGATGGTCTCCAGCTTCGGCGGGGCGCCCCACCAGGAGGGATTGCGGCTCAGCACAATGCGCTGCTGGGCGCGGTCGATATCGGTGACCAGGAACGGCCCGGCGGACACGCGCGGCGCCTGCCGGTCCAGATTCTCGAAGGCCTCCGGCGATCCGGTGGTGGCCTTCGGATAGAGCGGGTTGAACATGCCCTGCCATTCGGCGTAGTGATCGAACATGGTCACGATCGCCTGCCGGTCGTCGACGCCGCGCTCGACCGAGGCGATGCGGCTGTAGCCCTGGGTGGCCGAGACCCGGTAGACGGGATCGCGTCCGCTCAACGCGTTCGCCTGGGAACGCAGATCTTCCCAGGTGATGGGCGTGCCGTCGGACCAGACCGCCGCGGGGTTGATGGTGTAGGTGATCTGCTGGGGCTGCGTGCCGGTGAGCTGGACGTCGGTGAAGTAGTTGCGGTCCACCGAGAGCCGGCCTGCCGCGTCGGCGGTCACCGTGCCGGGCAGCGTTGGCGCCAGCACATCGGCCACTTCCCCGTCGGCGTCGACGTGCAAGGTGTTGAAGGTGGCGGGGAAGGCGGTGAGCGTCAGCCGCAGATTGCCGCCGTCGCGCAGTTCGCCCGGATCGCGCGGGTTGATGTCGCTGGTCGATCCGACGGCGGACTCGCCGAGGAGTTCGCCGGTGTCGGCGCTACATGCCGCCAGGACCAGACCGATCGCGAGCATCGGGCCCGCGAATCGCATGGCCGACCGTATCTTCATCGTCGCCTCCCTGAATGTCGCACCGTGCGCGAGCTGTTCGGACTCACCGGACGAAGCCGATGGCGGTGTAGTCGTAGGTCGCCAGGCCCGGCGAGCCGAAGTTGGCCAGATCGGCGCGCACGCCGTAACTGCCGTCCCACTGGTACAGCGGCAGCGAGTGACCCTCGGCGAACACCGCCCGGTCGACCTCGTTGGCCAGCTCGATCGCCCGCCGCGGATCGAGCTCGGACAGCGTGGCCTCGATCAGCTCGTTGAGCTCCGGCGAACCGATCCGCCCGAAATTGTTCTGGGTGTTGTCCGGATAGAGCCCGTAGGTCTGCGGCACGCTGCTGAGCGGGAAGGCGTCGCCCTGGAAGATGAACTGGGCGGCGTCGAAATCGCCGGGCTGGATGACATCGGTGAAGAAGCCCGCCCCCGGCCGGGTGTCGATCTGCAGGCGCACCCCGATCCGCGCCAGATCGTCCTGGATGATCCGCGCGATCTGCACCCAGGTCGGGTCGTCGTACATGACGTCGCGGATCACCAGCTCGCGCCCGTCTCTGACACGCACGTCGCCTCGGCGCAGCCAGCCGAGCGCGTCGAGTTCGCGTTCGGCGGCCGCCGGATCGAAGGCGGGGGCATTGTCCTGATAGCCCTCCTGGCCCTGCAGGTAGATGTGGTTGTTCAGCGGCGTCGGCGATTCCACCAGCCCGTTCTGCAGGGCCGAGGCGATGGCCTGCCGGTCGATCGCCTTGCCGATCGCGACCCGCACGCCCTGATCGGCCAGGATCGAACCGGGCGCGCCGTTGAAGGTGATGTGACGCCAGCGATTGCCCGGTGCGCGCCGCACCTGCAGCCCCGCGGTGTCGCGGACGAGCAGCACCTCGTCGACGGTGTTGAGTGGCGAGACGTCCAATTCGTCGTTCTGCAGGGCGGATACGCGCGCGACGCTGCTGAGCACGCTGAAGGTGATCGTGTCGAGCTTGGGTGTGCGGCCCCACCACAGCGGGTTGCGTTCGAGCACGATGCGGCCCTGGGCCCGGTCGGTGGAGCGGATGCGGAACGGGCCCGCGGTCGGCCCCATCTCGTCGGTCAGGCTCTCGTTGAAGGCCTGCGGGTCGGCGGTGACCGACTTCGGGTACAGCATCGCGTTGCCGGCGAACTGGCCGCGCCATTCGGCGTAGGGCCGCTCGAAGGTGATCACCGCCTGACGCTCGTCCACGCCCCGCTCCACTCGGGCGACCCGGTCGAAGCCGTTGGTCATGGCGATCTGGAACCGGGGGTCGCGCCCGCTCAGCGCGGCGGCCTGGGAGGCGATGTCGGCCCAGGTCACCGGGCTGCCGTCGGACCACACCGCCTTCGGGTCGATCGTGTAGGTGACCTGCTGCGGGTCGGTGTTCGTCAGGGCGACATCGGTGAAGAAGTCGGTGTCGACAGTGAGCCTGCCCGCCGTGTCGGAGACGAACGAACGCGGCATCATCGCATGGGTGATGGAGGCGATATCGCCCTCGTTGCCGTCGATCGACAGGGTGTTCCAGTTCGCCGGGAAGGCGGCGATCGACAGTCGCAGATTGCCGCCCTCGGCGACCAGGTCGCGCTCGACCGGATTGATGTCGCTGGTACTGCCGATCGCGTCCGACAGGCCCTCGGCGGATCGGTCCTGCGCCGAACAACCCGCCAGGGTGGCCGCGAACAGCGCGCCCGCCGCCAGCCCGGCCAGGAGCCGCGATGTGCGGTTGCCCATGGTCTACCTCCTATCGCGACAGCGCCGGTGTCGGCACCGCGTCGATCAGCGCTCGCGTGTACGGGTGCCGCGGGTCGCCGAGCACCTGCTCGGCCTGCCCGGATTCCACGATCTTGCCCCGGTGCATGACCGCGATGTCGTGCGCGAGATTGCGCACCACCGACAGATCGTGCGAGACGAACAGGTACGACAGCCCGCGATCGGCCTGCAACTGCCGCAACAGATTCAGCACGCCCGCCTGGATGGACACATCCAGCGAGGACACCGGCTCGTCGAGCACCAGCAGCTCCGGATCCAGCGCCAGCGCCCTGGCGATGCTGATGCGCTGCTTCTGCCCGCCGGAGAAATCGGCCGGATAGCGTTCGGCGTGCTCGGGACGCAAACCCACCAGCTCGAGCAGTCGCGGCACCCGCCGCGCGATCTCCTCGCGCGATCGCCCGTCGATGCGCAGCGGCTGGGCCAGCACGTCCGAGATCGGCAATCGGGGATCCAGCGCCGCGGTCGGATCCTGGAAGACGATCTGCATCTTGCGCCGCAGCTGCCGCTTCTGCGCCGAGGTGAGGGTGGCGACATCGTGGCCGAGCACCTCGATCCGGCCCCGCTCCGGCGGCACCAGATCCAGGATCTGGGTCAGTGTGGTCGACTTGCCGGACCCGGACTCGCCGACCAGCGCCAGCGTGCGGCCCGCGCGGACCTCGAAGTCGATCCCGTCGACTGCCCGCACCTCGCCGGTGCGCCTGCGCAGGATCACCCCCGAGGTGAGCGGGAAGGTCTTGGCCAGATCGGTCACGCGCAGGACTACCGGCGGGGCCGACAGCACGCTGCCCGCCGCGCTCGCTGTGGCGTGGGGGTCCGCTGAGGCGGGGGCCGCGGCTGCGGTCCGTGTACCAGAAGTCGCGGCGCGGGGATCTCGCCCGGCATCCACGCCGCCGTCGGTGTCGGCGTCAGCGGTGCTGGAAACGGCTGTGCCGGAGCTGCTGGAGCTGATCTCGGGGCCTCGAGCGGCCTCCGGCCCGTCGCCGGTGTGGTCGAGCTCGCGGCGATACGCGGTGAACAGGTCGGTGGCGGTCAGCTCGCCGGTGCGGATGCAGGCGGCGAAGCCGCGGTCGCCGGTCGCCGTGAGTACCGGATCGGTGGCGCGGCACTCGTCGATCGCGACCGGGCAGCGCGGGGCGAACGCGCAGCCGGGCGGCAGAGCGTGCATCGCGGGCGGTGCGCCGGTGATGGGGACGAGCGGGCTGCGCGCGGGACTGTCCATCCGGGGGATCGAGCCGAGCAGACCCACGGTGTAGGGCATGCGCGGTTCGGCGAACAGATCCGCGGCGGGGGCCGTCTCCACCACCCGCCCGGCGTACATCACCGCCACCCGGTCGGCCAGGGTCGCGGCGATACCCATGTCGTGGGTGATCATGACGACGCCCGCGCCGGTGATGTCGCGGGCGGTGCGCAGCAGGTCGAGGATCTGCTTCTGCACGGTCACGTCGAGCGCGGTGGTGGGCTCGTCGCACAGGATCAGGGCGGGATCGTTGGCGATGGCCATGGCGATCACCACGCGCTGGCGCATGCCGCCGGAGAATTCGTGCGGGAAGCTCTTCGCGCGCACCGCCGCGTCCGGGATACCGACCAGATCCAGCAACTCCACCGCGCGCGCGGCGGCCTGCTTGCGGTTCATCCGGCCGTGCGCGAGCAACGCCTCCGCCACCTGATCGCCGACCCGGTACACCGGGGTCAGCGCCGAGAGCGGGTCCTGGAACACCATGCTGATCGAGCGGCCGCGCAGTTTCGACATGGGCCGGTCACCCAGGCCGATCAGCTCGCGTCCGCGCAATCGGATGGAACCGCTCACCCGAGCCTGATCGGGCAGCAGGCCGATCATCGCCAGCGCCGATACCGACTTGCCCGACCCGGACTCGCCGACCACGGCCAGCACTTCACCCTCGCCGACGGTCAGATCGACACCACGCACGGCGTCGATGCGGCCCTCCTCGCCGGGGAAGGACACCCGCAGGTCGCTGACCTCCAGCAGTGCGCCCGCCCGGTCGCCGCTTGTCCCGCCGGTTCCGGTGTCGTCCGCGGTGACCTCGGGGATGCCGCCCTCGGGGGTCCTGTCGCTCATGCCTTCGCCCGCTTCCGTTTACGCGCGCCCTTGGCGCTCGGGTCGAACGCGTCGCGCAGCCCGTCGCCGACGAGGTTGGCGCACAACACCACCGTGACCAGGAAGCCGCCGGAGAACAGGAACAGCCACGGATAGGTCAGCGCCGAGGCGGTGCCGTCGCGGATCAGCGTGCCCAGCGACACGTCCGGCGGCTGCACACCGAAACCGAGGAAGCTCAAACCGGTTTCGGCCATGATCGCCGCGCCCACCGAGAGAGTGGTGTCGATGATGAGGATCGAGGCGATGTTGGGCACGATGTGGGTGGCGATCACCGTGCGGGTCGGCGCGCCCATATAGCGGGCCGCGCGCACGAACTCGCGTTCGCGCAGGCTCATCGTCAAGCCGCGCACGACGCGTGCGCTGATCATCCAGCCGAACACGCTCAGCAGCACCACCAGCAACGCGATCCCGCCGCCGCCCTTCACCTTGGGCGCGAACAGCATGATGATGATCGTGGAGGGCACCACCAGCAGCAGGTCGACCAGCCACATGACGGCCCGGTCGGTCCAGCCGCCGAGCAGCCCGGCGACCGACCCCGCGATCGCGGCCAGCGCGGTGCTGAACACCGCCACGCAGAACCCGATGATCAGCGACTTCTGGGCGCCGCGCAGGGTCTGGGCGAGCACATCGTGACCGATCGGGTCGGTGCCGAAGGGGTGATCCGGGCTCGGCGGCTGCCGCAGGGCGGTGCGGTCCTGGTCCAGGTAGTCGTAGGGCAGGAAATGCGGCAGCACGAAACTGGCGACCACCAGCAGGATCAGCACCACCGCCGCCGTCACCGCGGGCTTGTTGCGCAGGAAGCGCCGCCACACCAGCGCGCGTCTGCCGGTGGCCGCCTGTGGCGCTCCGGCGACGATGATCTCGGCTTCGGTCACCTCGGCCCGCCTCTCGTATCCCGGCGCTCGCCGCCCCGGCCGCTCATCCGACTCGCACCCGAGGATCCAGCACGGCGTAGACGATGTCGGACAGCAGTCCCGACACCAGCACCACCACGCCGGTGAACACTGTCACCGTCACCACCACGTAGATGTCCTGGGCGTTGACCGAGTCGACCAGCCATTCCCCGACGCCGTGCCAGCCGAAGATCTTCTCGGTGAAGGTGGCCCCGGTGATCAGGCCGCCCAGGCTGTAGGCGAACAGCGTCGCCATCGGGATCAACGCGGTGCGCAGGCCGTGCTTGTACAGCGCGCGCTGCCTGGTCAGGCCCTTCGCCCGCGCGGTGCGGATGAAATCGCTGCCCAGCACATCGAGCATGGCGTTGCGCTGGTAGCGGCTGTAGCCCGCCATCGCGCCCAGCGCCAGCGCCAGCGTCGGCAGCACCAGATGCTGGAGCCGGTCGAGCAGTTGCGGCCACAGTCCCTCGATCCGATGCGCGGAGGTCTCGCCGGTGTAGAGGAAGATGCGCTGACCGGTCAACGAATTGATCTCCAGCGCACCGTATTTCAACAGCGTGGCGAGCAGGAAGATCGGCGTGCTCAACAGCACCAGCGAGACGATCGTGGTGAAGTAGTCGCTGAATTTGTACTGGCGTATCGCGCCGGCCGCGCCGATCAGCACGCCCAGCACCGTGCCCAGCACCGACCCGATGACCAGCAGCCGCAGACTCACCCCCACCCGTCTGCCCAGCTCCTCGCCGACGGGCTGCCCGGCGAGCGTTGTCCCGAAGTCGCCGCGGACCGCGCCGCTCACCCAGGTCAGATAGCGCTGCGGGATCGGCTCGTCCAGGTGCAGTTCGGCGGCCTTGGCGTCGATCACCGACTGCGGCGGTCGCGGATTGCGCTGTTCGAGGCTGTCCAGCGGGCGGAAGGTCAGGCCGGCGACGGCGAAGGTCAGGAACGAGGCCAGCAGCAGCAACACCACGTAGTTCGCGGCGCGTCGCAGCAGGAAGCCGATCATCAGGTTGTGGTCCTTCGCCGGGCTGGCTCACTCGTTCGGGTGGGGATGCGGGTATCGGACCCTGATCATAGGGACGAGGGCCGATGCGCGTGCGGGACTGTCGCGGGTCGGGCATGTCCGGCCCGGCGGCTTCGCAACCGGTCCGAGACGCTTTTCCGGCAGTATGGACAAGTGACCCGCCTGCACATGCCTCCGCCCAAGATGGTCGCCACCGACGTCGACGGCACCCTGATCGATCACGACGAACGGGTCAGCGACCGCACCAAGGCGGTCGTGACCGCTCTCGTCGCCGACGGTGTGCCGTTCGTGCTGGCCACCGGGAGGCCGCCGCGCTGGGTCGATCCGATCGTCGAGGGCCTCGACCACGCGCCGCTGTGCGTCTGCGCCAACGGCGCGGTGATCTACGACAGCGCCACCGACCGGATCATGGCCGCCTACACCCTCGGCGTCGAGACCCTCGCCCTGGTCGCCGAGATCGCCGAACGGGTGTTGCCCGGATGCGGCCTGGCCGCCGAACGGGTCGGCGCCTCCGCTCACGACGCCGCGACCCCGCAGTTCGTGAGCGCCCCGGAATACGAACACGCCTGGCTCAACCCCGACGACACCGCGGTCGCGCGGCACGAGGTGGTCGCCGCGCCTGCCATCAAACTGCTCATCCGGCTACGCGGCGCCGACAGCGGTCGGATGCGCGCGGCGCTGGCCCCCTACGTCGGCGACCGCGCCGACATCACCTACTCGACCGAACACGGCCTGATCGAACTGTCCGCGCCCGGCATCACCAAGGCCTCCGGCCTGGTCACCGTGGCGCAGCGGCTCGGCATCGACCAGGACGGCGTGATCGCCTTCGGTGATATGCCCAACGACGTGCCGATGCTGGAACTGGCCGGGCACGGGGTGGCGATGGCCAACGGGCACGCGGAGGCCATCGCCGCCGCGAACGAGGTCACCGCGACCAACGTCGACAACGGCGTGGCCCGGGTGCTCGAACGGTGGTGGACGTAGTCCCGATCCCGGGGTCCCGCTGTGCCCCAACGGTTTCGGCCCCCACAGTTGCGGCGGCGCTCTGGTAACGTCCCGCGGTTCTGCCGCGGACGGCCGGTGGGGCGGGAGCGAGGGTGAGATGGGAATCGGCAGCTGGTTCGGCAGGCGCGGACGCGGCGGGGACGCGCAGCGGGAGTTCGGGCGACTCGCGTTGTCGATCGTGCGGGCCCTCCCCGGTGTCGCCGGAGCGGAGTTCGACGAGCGGGAGTTCGTGATCCGCTACGGCACCTCGGACGGGCAGGTGTTCCACCTGGGGTTGACCACGCCGTTCCGGCGCTGTCGTGGTGCTACGGGGGCCGCCGCCCACCAGGTGCTCGAGCCCTACGTGCGCGGTCTGGTGGCCGCTGTGGGGTCGGGCCCGGCGCAGTCCTGGGAAGCTCTCGCGCCGCGTCTGCGTCCGGTGCTGCGGCAGGCAGGCATCCTCTCGACCCGGGTCCAGGGGTACAGCCTCGCCGAGAACACGCTGTGGCGGCCGGTCGTGGCGGGACTGATGGAGCGGGTGGTCATCGACGCCCCGGCGGCCATGACCACGGTGACACCGCACGATCTGACCACCTGGGGCGTCGACGCGGAGACGGTGTTCGCCACCGCCCGCGCCAACCTGGCCGGCCTCGCCCGAGCCACTGTCGAAGCGTTCGGGGCCAAGGACGACCCGATTCTGTACCTGGCCGACGAGGACGGTGATCTCTACGCGGGCGCGTTGCCGCTGCTGCCCGGGTGGATCGGCGCGCTGCGCGACAGGTACGGCTGCGAGGTGATGGCGTTCGTCGCGGGCAATACCGGTGTCCTCGCCGGTGCGGTCACCTCGCCGCAGCGTGCCGCCGAGCTCGTCGAATTCGCGCGAGAACTGTACGAAGAGGCGGATCGGCCGGTCTCCCCGGTGCCTTACACCGCTGATCAGCACGGTCGGCTGGTTCCCTTCCGGGTGCCGCCCGGGCATCCGGCCTGGCTCGGGATCCGGTCGGCGGAATCGACGCTGGCCGCCTCGGTCTACCGGGACCAGTACGGCGGGCTGCGCGCCGACCTCGAGGCCGAGGTCACCGACCTGTTGCCCGGGCAACTACTGCATGTCAGCGATCGGGACGGCGTCGAGTCCACCATGACTCCGTGGGTCGATGCCGTGCCGACCTTGCTGCCGCGCGCCGACCGCGTGGTGCTGACCTCGGCGGAGTCCGGCGCCGCCGTCGAGGTCGCCTGGGCGGACCTGGCGCGCGAACTGGCATTGCGGCCGGTACCGGGATTGTTCCCGGAGCGCTACCGGGTCGAACGTCATCCCGACCCCGCGACCGTGGCGCGGCTGGCGGCGGCGTACGCGTCATGATCGGCGGGGGATCGGAGTGCTGCCCACGCGCAGGATCGCTTGCCCGTCGCAGTAGTGCCGACCGCAGGTGCCAGGCGCCCGGCGGGAAGTGGACCGCCGTTCCGAGGCCGGGACCAACAGGCGGGCGCGAGGTTCTGTGGGGACCGGCGGCCGAGGCGAGGGCAGCGCTTGGCGGGCGCGAGGTTCTGTGGGACCGGGCGGCCGGGGAAAGGCAGCGCTAGGCGGATGGGACGGCTGTGGGACCGGCCGTCGGGGGAACGGGCCCGTCCCCGCCGGGAACCGGGACAGCGCTGTCGGGTGCTGATTCCGGGAGCGGCCCCTCGGGCAGGGGAGCGGCGCCTGCGGGAGCTGGGGCGGGATCTTGTTCCGGTGCCGGGGGAGCAGCCGGTGTCGGCACGGCATCGGCGGGCGTCGGCACCGTGTCCGCGGGCGTCGGCGCGGCGTCGGCTGGGGCAGCCGGTGCGTCGGCGGGCGGTACGTCGGCTGGGGCGGGCGCGGCGTCGGCGGGCGGTGCCTCGGCCGGGGCGGGAGCGCCTTCGGGTTCCGCGTCGGGATGGCGGCCCATCTCTTCCTGGAGCGTGTCGTTGTAGGTCTTCCAGACCGTGGTGACGATGCCGGTCAGCTGATTCAGGATGAGCGAGCCGTTCTGGAAGTCCGAGCGCAGACCCTCGGGCACCGGGTAGGGGCTCGACAGCGGCAGGCCGAGAATGCCGGAATCCGCGCCCATGGCGAGGAACCGGTCGAGGATCGCGCCCGCCACCTCCACCGCGTTGCCGTACGGGGCGGTATAGACGTAGCCGTTGACGAACTTCGCGTACTGCTGGCCCTGCGCGGCGGGCATCGGCTCGGAGGCGGCTTCGCCGAGGGGGCCCGCCGGGCCGCCGGTGGCGGCGTAGTGCTTGGCGATCAGATTGTCGTTGACCATGTTCAGCAGCCGGGCGGTGAGCTGGGCGAGCGCGGCCAGATCGGATCCGACGCGCCGCGGTTCGGAGGAGCCGGGTGTGCCCGCGGCGATCTCGCGGATGCGATCCATCATCCCGTAGGCGGCATCGCCGGGACAGGTGGTGTAGCCGACGTCGCGGTGCGCGAACACGATCGGCAGATCCACCTCCTCGCCCCGCGCGTACGGGGTGAACTCGGTGCCCTCCGACCACATAGTGGTGTGGCCGAGGGGGTCGAGCCCGGCGACCCGGGTGCGCCAGCCGATGAACGAGCCGATCGACTGGATCGCGGCCTCCGTGGGCGGCACCGACTCGTGGTTGCCCATGAGCGCCACGCCGGAGGTGTTCTCGTTGAACCCACCCGCGTGCGCGCCCTGCACCGGGCGGTCGAGCCCGCCGCGCCTGCCTTCGAAGATCTGGCCGTACTTGTCGACCAGGGCGTTGTAGCCGATGTCGCACCAGCCGAGCGTCTGCGAGTGATAGGTGTAGATCGCGCGGACGATGCCCGCCGATTCGGCGCGGTCGTAGTCGTTGCGGCCGGCCGTGTGGTGCACGGTGACGCCGCCGAGGCCGTCGTCGTAGGTGGGATCCTGGCAGTTGATGGATTCGTCGGCGCCCCACTGGCTGCGGGTGATCACGTTCGGTCCGCCGCCGGGCAGCGCGGCGGCGACTTCGTGCAGCGAGGCGTCGAGCGCGCCGCGGCCGGGATCGATGAGTATCGCGGTGAGATCGTCGATCGCCTGCGCCGGATCGAACTCGGGATGCGCGATGGGTGCGACCGGACCGGATCGCTCTGGGCTGCTTGGCGTTTGCGGATCCATAGCAGCGGGTTTGCGGCTGACCAGGATCTGCACCGAGGTGGTGTCACCGACGTAGATCGGCTCCGTGCCGCTGGTGGGCTTCGCCGCAGCCGCGGCGCCCGCGCCCGCGTCCACCGGTTCGGCCGGATACCACTGGCCCCAGCCGCCGTCGGCGCCGCGCGCGCGGATCATCGCGGTGGTGCCCGACAGGTCCGGCGCGGTGAGCGCGACCATGCTGAACGGGGTCTCCCTGGACAGCTCCTTGACCTGGGCGCCGAGCTGGTCGAGCAACTCCTGCGGCAACACGCCGGGCGCGAGCGCGGGCGAGTCCGGCGTGATGCCCTCGGGGAGGTCGCCCGGGGCGGCGATGGCCTTCGGAGCCGCCGCCTGGTCGGGCGCCGCACCGGGAACAGGCAGGTCAGTGGCGGTTCTCGGGAGTTCGCGGAGGTCGGACAGGCGGAGGTCGGGAAGGTCGAGTCCGCTCAGTTCGCGCAGCGGGAGGGTGATGTCGGCAGCCTGGTTCAGGACTACTTGCGCCAGCTGGGCGGGTACCCCGACCGTCTCCGATCCGTTGGCGGGGCGGACCTCCGCCGAGTCGCTCATCGTCAGCGCTGCCAGTGGGGCGGCGACCGCCAGGGTGGTCACCATCGGTAGCACGAAGGAACGTTTCGGCTTGGGGTACGGCACAGGTCTCTCCCATCGGATCGAACAGTGATCAGGCGCTGGATCGGGGTTGTGTCCGGAAAGAACAGCCATCACACTGGTTCACATTCACCACAAATATAAACCTATGGTTTAGGGTTAGATTAGTGATTGCTCGAATGTAGCCCCTGGGGTGCGGCCGGTCCGGGAGACATGCCGACGAGGTGGGAGTGTGACGATGCGTAGCAGTGGGCGTGACGGACAACAGAACGACTGTGGACCGCTAGTCCGGACCCGGCGCCGAACGCGACTTCGGAACCGGGGCGGACCCCCGACGATCCGACTGCGACCGGTGGTGCTCACCGGCGCGACGGCACTGCTGATCGGCGGCGCGCTCGCCGCCACCGATCCGCCTGCCGCACATGACTATTCACCCCTGTCCGGTCCCGGACACGGCCGCGGCATGAGTCAGGCGGGTGCTTTCGACAGCGCCACCGAGGGCAGTACCGCGGAGCAGATCCTGGCGCACTACTACCCCGGCGCGACCATCGGCACGATCGGTCCCACCACCCTCGCGGTGCGATTGACCGGTCTCGACGACAGGGCACTGGACGCCTACGCCGAGGCGGGCGCCCGGGTGGCCGGACGAGTCCTCGAACCAGGGCAGGTCGCGCACCTGACCCCGCTGCCCGACGGCGGCGCGAACGTCGTGGTCACCATCGGGTGCGACGGCGACGAGGTCTGGCAGACGGCGACATCGGATCCGTGGCTCTATCCGCTCGACCCGAAACCGGCCCGTCCGGCCGCGGAACACCTGACCGTCTGCGGAGGAGGTGCTTACCGGGGCGCGCTCGGCGTGGCCCTCGAAGACGGCGCGTTCCGGACGGTGAACCGGGTCGACGTCGAGGACTACCTGCTGGGCGTCGTGCCCGCCGAGATGCAGGCGAACTGGGCCGACAAGGGCGCCAACGAAGCCCTGCGCGCCCAGGCCATAGCGGCCCGGTCCTACGCGCTGGCCGAGACGCGCTATCCCTACGCGCAGACCTGTGACAGCACCGACTGCCAGGTCTACCCCGGCACCGAACGGGAAGATCCGCGCTCGGGCGCCGCCGTCGCGTCCACCGCCGGTCGGGTCCTCCTGCGCGACGGGCACATTCTGCGCGCGGAGTACTCGGCGGCGCCCGGCGGCGGCAGTCCCGCCGACATCCAGACCTTCGAGGTCGGGCCCGCCCCCGCCGACCTCGAGATCGTCCGCCCGCCGGTGGGGCCCGGCGACATCGTCCCCGATGCCGCGGTGACCACCGAGGGCCCGACGGCGATCGACATCGAATACGAACGCATCGGTGGTCCCGCGAGCTCCCTCGGCGACCCGCTCGGCCCGGAGGGGGAACTCCCGCAGCACGCGGGCACCTACCGGCTGTTCACCAACGGTGTGATCATCGTGACCGAACTGCTCGGCGCCCAGGTCGTCGACTTCACCACGCTGCTGGAGATGATCCCGGGCACCGACCTCCTGGACACACCGACCGAGGTCACTCCCGGCGGGGCAGGCCCGGCGCAGGTCGGCCCGGCAGAGGCCGACTCGGCGGGAGTCGGTCCGGGAGAAGTCGGTCCGGCGGAAAGTGGTCAGGCCCTGGGTTCGGTACCGGTGGAGAACCGGTTCGCCATTCCGCCGATCGAGGCGGTGACTCCGACCGGCGCGCGGATGTCTCCCCCTCCCGCAGGCTGATCCGGTCCGTCCCTGCGAGGCGCCCGAGC
Organism: Nocardia higoensis; assembly: GCF_015477835.1. Taxonomy (NCBI): domain Bacteria; kingdom Bacillati; phylum Actinomycetota; class Actinomycetes; order Mycobacteriales; family Nocardiaceae; genus Nocardia; species Nocardia higoensis. The sequence continues at coordinate 554,795 of NZ_JADLQN010000003.1, forward strand.
AGGCGGATTCGCGTGCGGTTCCCGCTGCCTGACCGCATCGCGACTCGGCGTGGCCGAGCGGCGGTCATGGTCGTGACGGCTACCGGATCGGCCCGCCGCCCCGGCGCATGCGGCGAACCCAGGAAAAGAGGCTTGACCTTGACGTAGCGTCAATTTGCAGACTGGTTTCACCGAGAAGATCGGGGAAGGAGAACCGGTCATGGCGACGGACACCCGCACCGGGGAATGGTCGATCCAGAACCTGGCACGAGCGGCGGGCACCACCAGCCGGACGCTGCGCCACTACGGGCAGCTCGGGCTGTTGCCGCCCAGCCGGATCGGCGCCAACGGATACCGATATTACGACCAGAACTCCCTCCTGCGGCTGCAACGCATCCTGCTGCTGCGCGAACTCGGCCTCGGCCTGCCGGTCATCGCCGAGGTCCTCGCGGGCGAACAGGACACCGCCGCCGCGCTGCGCACCCATCTGGGCCTGCTGAAACAGGAACAGGAGCGGATCGCGCGGCTGATCGACTCGGTGCGGACCACGTTGCACAAGACGGAAAGAGGTGAGCAACTCGTGGCAGCAGAGGTTTTCGACGGCTTCGACCACTCGCGATACAAGGACGAGGTGATCGAACGCTGGGGCGAAGAGGCCTACACCAGCGGCGATGCCTGGTATCGATCGTTGACCGACGAGCAGAAGCAGCGGTTCGGGCAGGACTGCCTCGATATCGCCGCCGACTTCGGCAGGGCGCACGCCGCGGGCCTGCCGGTCGACAGCGAGGAGGTGCGCGCCATCACCGCCCGCCACCACGACTGGATCGGGCTGGGCTGGCGGCACCGGGAAGTGACCGCGGACGCGTTCATCGGCCTGGGCGAGATGTACGTCGCCGATCCCCGGTTCGGCGCGAACTACGACAGGCACGGCGAGGGCACGGCCGCCTATGTCCGTGACGCCATGAAGTCCTACGCCGAGGCGGTGCTGCGCTAGGACGCGGCGGTGTCGGTCGAAGGGGCGCCGGTCCGGTGACACCGGATCGGTCCCGGCGATCGATACCGGGAGCCGACTGTGAACAAGAACGCCCGCGCGGGAATCTCGCGCGGGCGTCGCCGTTTGCGTCACGGGTCCCGGACGCACGCGGCCCTGCGGTTGCGCATACTTGGTCCGTTCGCGCCCGACATCGTGCGGAGCCGAGCCGTTGCGTCGTCGCGTATCAGGAGGAACCCTCATGAGCCAGGGTGTGGTCAGCTCCACCGGGCCGGGCGGCGTCGCCGCGACGGTTGCCGTCTGGTTCGCCGTGCTCGCCGCCGCCGCGAACCTGATCAGCCTGCTCGTCCTGGGCGGGTCGTTCGTCACCGATTCCGGTGTCTACGACAACTCCCTGGCGGTGTCCACCGTGCTCGGCGCGGCTCTGCTCGCCGGTGTGTTCGCCTACGGCGCGCTGCGGATGTACCGCGGGGAAGAGGAAGGTCGCGTGACGGTCCTGCTTGGCGCGGGCGCGTGGCTCGCCTTCGCCCTCGTCGGTCTGCTCACCTCGCTGTCCGGCTACGAGTCCGACTACGGCGTGCACTGGTCGCAGCCCGGCGGCACCGCCGTCGACGTCGCCATCGCCACCGCCGGCCTGCCCGGCGTGATCGACGCCCTCGTGCACGGCGCCTGGCTCCCGAGCGCTGCCGCGGTGATCCTGCCGTTGATCGTCGTGCTGGTCACCGCCGCGCCGGCCACCACACGCTGGTTCGCGCGCGCCGACCCCGGGGTGGCGCGCGCCGGGCGGTGAGGTGCGGTCCGCTTGTCGAGAGGGAACCACGACGACCTATCCGCCGTACCACCAGCCGGGTCCGCGTCAGCCCGCGCCGGGCTGGTGAGAGCCGCCTTCACCAGGGCGGAAAGCGGCGAAGGGCCGGGCGGTCACTGTCTGGGCGTGACTGCACCCTGCGCTGCGCCGGACTTCCGATACTCTGGGCTCCCGTGACCGTCGCATCGTCTCCCGGCTCCGCAAACCCCCACGCACAATTCGACCTGATCGTCGTCGGCTCCGGCTTCTTCGGGCTGACCGTCGCCGAGCGCACGGCCACCGTGCTCGGCAAGAGAGTGCTGGTGCTCGACCGGCGCTACCACCTGGGCGGCAACGCCTATTCGGAGCCGGAACCCGAGACCGGGATCGAGGTCCACAAGTACGGCGCTCACCTGTTCCACACCTCCAACAAGCGGGTGTGGGACTACGTCACACAGTTCACCGAGTTCACGAACTATCAGCACCGCGTCTTCGCGATGCACAAGGGGCAGGCCTACCAGTTCCCGATGGGGCTTGGCCTGATCTCGCAGTTCTTCGGCCGGTACTTCACCCCGGACGAGGCCCGCGCGCTCATCGCCGAGCAGGCCGCCGAGGTCGAGACCAAGGACGCCCAGAACCTCGAGGAGAAGGCGATTTCGCTCATCGGGCGCCCGCTTTACGAGGCGTTCGTGCGCGACTACACCGCCAAGCAGTGGCAGACCGACCCGAAGGAACTGCCCGCGGGCAACATCACTCGCCTGCCGGTGCGCTACACCTTCGACAACCGCTACTTCAACGACACCTACGAGGGCCTGCCCACGCAGGGGTACACGAAGTGGCTGGAGAACATGGCCGCCTCCGAGCTCATCGAGGTGCGGCTGAACACCGACTGGTTCGAGGTGCGTGACGAGCTGCGTGCCGCGAACCCGGACGCCGCGGTCGTCTACACCGGCCCGCTGGATCGCTACTTCGACTACGCCGAGGGCGAACTGGGCTGGCGCACCATCGATTTCGAGACCGAAGTGCTCGAGACCGGTGACTTCCAGGGCACCTCGGTGATGAACTACAACGACGCCGACGTCCCCTACACCCGCATCATCGAGCCGCGCCATTTCCATCCCGAGCGCGACTACCCGACGGACAAGACGGTCGTGATGCGCGAGTACTCGCGTTTCGCGCAGACCGGCGACGAGCCGTACTACCCGATCAACACCCCCGAGGACCGTGCCAAGCTGCTGGCCTACCGGGAGCGTGCCGCACGCGAGACCGCCGAGGCCAAAGTGCTCTTCGGCGGGCGCCTGGGCACCTACCAGTATCTGGACATGCACATGGCGATCGGTTCGGCGCTGAGCATGTTCGACAACGTGCTGCGCCCGCACCTGGAAACCGGTGCCCCGCTGGTCGACGAGCAGAGCTGAGCCGAGAACCCGGGGCGCATACAACGAAAGTCACGATGACTCCTCCAGCGACCTCCCACCCCATATTGGAAGACATGACGACCGAGACCCGAGCGAAATCGCTGCTCCAGCGCATCATCCTGCCTCGCCCCGGCGAGCCGCTGGATGTGCGCACCCTCTACCTGGAGGAATCGGCGACCAACGCTCGGCGCGCGCACGCGGCCACCCGCACCTCGCTGGCCATCGGCGCGGAGTCGGAGGTCTCGTTCTGCACCTACTTCAACGCGCTGCCCGCCAGCTATTGGCGCCGCTGGAGCATTCTGACCTCGGTGGTGCTGCGCCTGGAACTGGCCGGGCACGGCCGGGTGGACGTCTACCGCTCCAAGGCCGACGGTTCGCGAATCCACGTGCAGGGCAAGGAGTTCGCGGTCGCGGCAGGCGCGGACTCGACCACCGTGGAGTTCGAGACCGAGCTGGCCCCGTTCGAGGACGGTGGCTGGATCTGGTTCGACATCACCACCGACACCGCGGTGACCCTGTTGTCGGGCGGCTGGTTCGCCCCGATCGAGGCGCCGGGGGAGGGCAGCATCGCCGTCGGCATGCCCACCTTCAACCGGCCCACCGACGCGGTGAAGACGCTGGCCGCGCTCGGCTCCGATCCACTGGTGCTCGAGAAGATCGCCGCGGTCATCATTCCCGACCAGGGCACCCGCAAGGTCGTCGACGAACCCGGTTTCGCCGAGGCGGCCGCCGTGCTCGGTGACCGGTTGTCGATCCACGACCAGCCCAATCTCGGCGGCTCCGGTGGCTACAGCCGGGTGATGTACGAGGCGCTGAAGACCACCGACGCCCAGTTCATCGTCTACATGGACGACGACATCGAGATCGAGCCCGACTCGATCCTGCGCGCGCTGGCCTTCTCCCGCTTCGCCAAGTCACCGGTGCTGGTCGGCGGGCAGATGCTCAACCTGCAGGAACGCTCCCATCTGCACGTGATGGGCGAGGTCGTCGACCGGTCGATCTTCATGTGGAGCGCGGCGCCCAACGTCGAGTACGACCACGACTTCGCGAAGTACCCGCTGCGCGACCGGGACAACTCCAAGCTGCTGCACCGGCGCATCGACGTCGACTTCAACGGCTGGTGGACCTGCGTGATCCCGCGTCAGGTGGCCGAGGAGCTCGGCCAGCCGCTGCCGCTGTTCCTCAAGTGGGACGACGCCGAATACGGTCTGCGCGCCAAGGCCGCGGGCTACCCGACCGTCACCCTGCCCGGTGCGGCGGTCTGGCACATGGCCTGGAGCGACAAGGACGACGCCATCGACTGGCAGGCGTACTTCCACCTGCGCAACCGGCTGGTGGTCGCCTCCCTGCACATGCCCGGCGACGGCCGCGGCCTGATCCTCAGCACGATCAAGGCCACCCTCAAGCACCTGCTGTGCCTCGAATACTCGACCGTCGCCATCCAGAACCTGGCGATCCGCGACTACCTGGCGGGCCCGGAGCGGCTGTTCCAGCTGCTGCCCTCGGCGCTGGGCGCGGTGCACGAGCTGCGCAAGCAGTACCCGGACGCGGTGATCCTGCCTTCCTCGACCGAACTGCCGCTGGCCTCGCACCTGAACGTGGGCGCGGTCGGCGAACCGGCCAATCCGATCGCCAAGATCGGCAGGCTGGTCAAGGGCGTGGTGCACAACTTCCGCCCGGCCCGCCCCGAACACCACGACACCCCGCAGCTGAACGTGCCGACCCTGGACGCGCGCTGGTACCTGCTCTCGCAGGTCGACGGCGTGACCGTGACCACCGCCGACGGGCGCGGCGTGGTCTACCGTAAGCGCGACCCGCGCCAGGCGCTGGCCCTGTTCAAGGAGGCCATGCGGCTGCGCAAGGAACTGGCCGAACGTTTCCCCGAGCTGCGCGAGCGCTACCGGGCCGCCCATCCGCGGCTGACCAGCACCGCCGCCTGGGAGAACGTCTTCGGCATCGAGCAGACCGAAGGCGAGAACCGGTGAACCCGAACAGTGCTGTGGACGAGAACGACGGTGTGAGCCGGACCGGCGCCGTGAGCGAGAACGGTGCCGTGAGCGAGAACGGTGCCGTGAGCGAGAACGGTGCCGTGAGCGAGAACGGCGCCGCGACTGAGACCGGTGTTCTGAGGGAGAACGGTATCGGCGGCCGGAACGACGCCGGGAAGCGTGAGACCGTGTCCCCGAACGCCCGCGCGGAGGCCTTCGCGGAATCCGCGGCCGCCGTCGAGCAGCCCGGCGTGGCCCCCGGCTCGCCTGAGGTCGCGATCATCAACGCCGTGCAGTCGAGCATCGGCGCGAACCCGGCGGTGGTCTCGGCCGCGCGCGGCATGTCGCACTTCGGCGAGCACGCGCTCGGCTGGGTGGGCATCGCGGCGGCGGGCTGGCTGGTCGACAAGCCGCGCAGGCGGCAGTGGGCAGGTGTCGCGGTCGGCGCCGTCGGCGCGCACGCGGCGTCCATCGTGATCAAGCGGGTGGTCCGCCGTCCGCGCCCGAATCACCCGTCGGTGCAGGTCAACGTGGGTACGCCGAGCAAGCTGAGCTTCCCTTCCTCGCATGCCACCTCCACGGCGGCGGCGGCGGTGTTGCTCGGAAAACTCACCGGGCTACCCTTGCCTGCGGTGCTGATCCCCCCGATGCTGCTCTCCCGGGTCGTACTGGGGGTGCACTACCCCTCCGACGTGCTGGCCGGTTCCGTGCTGGGCGCGGCGTCGGCGTCGGCTCTGCTCGCCGTCGAGAAGCGGCGCGAGCGACGGGCCGCGGGACGGTAGCGTGCGAACGCACGCCTATCGCCCCGCGCGACACAGCAGACAGCACGGACGAGATCGAAGACAGTGACCGCTCGAGAAAAGGCCTTGGTTGAGATGAGTGAAGAGCCGACCGGCGCCGACCTGGCCGATGCCGTCGTCAAGGGTCCGCCCAAGTCGCTGGCCGGAGGACTGATCAAGGCTGTCCGGCCGCGTCAGTGGGTCAAGAACGTGCTCGTGCTCGCCGCCCCGCTGGCGGCCGGGCCGGAGACGGTCAGCGACCTCACCGTGCTCGGGCACGTCGCCATCGCCTTCATCGTGTTCTGCATGGCGGCCTCGGGCATCTACCTGGTCAACGACGCGCTCGACGTCGAGGCCGACCGGGCGCACCCGACCAAGCGGTTCCGTCCGATCGCCGCGGGCGTGGTGCCCGTCAACCTCGCCTTCGGCCTGTCGGTGTTGCTGCTGACCGCCTCGGTGCTGCTGGCCTTCCTGGCCTCCTGGCAGCTGGCCGTGGTGATGGCTGTCTACATCGGCATCCAGCTGGCCTACTGCTTCGGGCTCAAGCATCAGGCGGTGCTCGACATCTGCATCGTGTCCTCGGGCTTCCTGCTGCGCGCGGTGGCGGGCGGCGCGGCCGCGAATATCGTGCTCTCGCAGTGGTTCCTGCTGATCATGGCGTTCGGTTCGCTGTTCATGGCGGCGGGCAAGCGCTACGCCGAACTGCAGATCGCGCTCGGCACCGGGGCCAAGATCCGCAAGTCCCTCGAGTACTACACACCGACCTACCTGCGCTTCATCTGGACGCTGGCGGCCACCGCGGTCGTCGTCTTCTACGGCCTGTGGGCCTTCGAGCAGGATCGTGCCAACGACACCACCTGGTTCGCGATCTCCATGGTGCCGTTTACCATCGCCATCCTGCGCTACGCGGTCGACGTCGACGGCGGTGAGGCAGGGGAACCGGAAGAGATCGCCTTGGGGGACCGCATTCTGCAGTTCCTCGCCATCGCCTGGATCGGAGCGGTAGGTGTCGCTGTCTATCTCACCTGACGAGAAGTTGGTCGAAGCAGCGGAGCGAACTGAAGACGAGACGGATCGCCCTGCCGCGCAGGAGCGTTCGGTCTCGTCGGCGCTACGCCTGTCTTCGGCCCTCTTCGTCGGTGGGATGACGCTGACCGTCGCGCTGTTCGCGATCGGCGGGTGGAACCGTCGCTGGATCGCCGACGACGGCCTGATCGTGCTGCGCACGGTGCGCAACCTGCTCGCGGGCAACGGCCCGGTGTTCAACATGGACGAGCGGGTCGAGGCGAACACCAGTACCGCCTGGACCTACATCGTCTGGTTCTTCAGCTGGCTCACCCAGGTTCGCCTGGAGTACGTGGTTCTCGGTGTGGCGCTGACCCTTTCGCTGATCGCGGTCGTGTTCGCCATGCTCGGTTCGGCCCGGCTGTGGGGCGGCGCGGGATCGTCGTTGCTGCTGCCGGCGGGTGTGCTCGTCTACATCGCGCTGCCGCCCGCCCGCGACTATGTCACCTCCGGCCTGGAAACCGGCCTGGTGATCTGCTGGCTGGCGGTGCTGTGGTGGTCGATGATGCGGTGGGCGCAGGCCGACCGCGTGCGGCCGGGTGGGCTGGCCTGGCTGGTGTTCCTGGCTGGGCTCGCGCCGCTGATCCGCCCCGAGATGACTCTGGTCGGCGGCCTGGCGCTGCTGATGATCTTCTTCGCGCCGATGCCGACATGGCGGTTCGGTCCGGTGGCCACCCGGATCGGGATCGTCGCGGTCGCCGGTGTGGTGCCGCTGGGTTACCAGATCTGGCGGATGGGGTACTACGGCCTGCCCTACCCGAACACCGCCGTCGCCAAGGACGCGGGCGGCGCCAAGTGGGAACAGGGTTTCACCTACCTGTGGGATCTGGTCGGCCCGTACCTGCTGTGGCTGCCACTGCTGATCCTGCTGGCCGCGGCGGTGGTCGCCGTGCGCGGCGGTGGACTGCCTGCCTGGTCGCCCGCGCCCGGAGCCGAGGGTGTCGGCGCTTCCCGGTTCGCGAGGAGCAGGCGGTGGCTGCGTTCGCCCGCGGCGGTGGTCACGCTGGTGATCCTCAGCGGCCTGATTCTGACCGTCTACGCCCTGCGCGTGGGTGGCGACTTCATGCACGGGCGAATGCTGCTGGCACAGGTGTTCCTGCTGCTGTTGCCGGTCTCGGTGCTGCCCTTGCGGTTGCCGCGCTCCGGGTCGGCTCTCGCGCGAGGCGGCTTCGGCTTCGTGCTGCTGGCCTGGCTCGCGACCGTGGGCTGGGCGTTGTTCGCCGCGGGCACCACCGCGATCACCTCCGGCACCAAGATCAGCGAGTCGGGCATCGTCGACGAGCGCGTCTACTACGTGCTCAACACCGGCCACGACCACCCGATCCGCGCCGAGGACTATCTCGACTATCCGCGCATGCGGGCGATGGTCGCCGATATCAGGCGCAACCCCAACGGCGGCCTGCTGCTGAATTCGCCGTCGTTCATGTTCTGGTACATCGCGCCGCCGCCGCAGCCCATCCCCGAGGGCGGGGCCGGGCACACGGTCTACTTCCTGAATCTGGGCATGACGAGCATGAACGTCCCGCTCGACGTCCGGGTCATCGATCCGATGGGTCTGGCCTACCCGCTGGCCGCGCACAGCGACCGGCTCGTGGACGGACGCATCGGCCACGACAAGAGCCTGTACTCGGACTGGGTCGTCGTCGACACGGGCATGGTCGATCAGAAGCCGTGGATGCCGTGGTTCCTCGACGAGAAGTGGGTGACCCAGGCCAGGACCGCGCTCAGCTGCAACGACACCCACGCGCTGCTGGTCTCCACGCGCGACCCGCTCACCTTCGAACGGTTCCGGCACAACCTGCGCAACGCGCTGGATTTCGCGAAGTACCGCATCGATCGGGTGCCCAAGTACGAGATCGCGCGATGCGGTCTCATCGACCCGTTCCCGCAGCCGCCGCGCTGACCGCCGAAGCCGGTGAACATCACGGCTTGTCACACCGGCCTCGAGCGTGCACTCTTGGCACAGAGGTTGCAGTGTGATAGTGGGATATACCTCTTTGTCTCGGTTTGGTAACGTCCGAGGCGGCGCAAGGGGTTAGGCTCGTCCGCGACGCCCGCGGGCGTGATCTGGACTTAGTTCAATTCCGGCTGCCAGAGGGTCGCCGGACGCGGTCGAGTCCGGCCGCTCGAAGGAAAGGCCGAAAAGAAAATGCGAGCTCGAAGAGCCGGCGCATGGCTCAAGCGCGCGGTGGTGATGTCGATTGCCGTGCTGATGCCGCTCGGCGTGACGGTGGCCGGTGGTGGAGCCACCGCCTCGGCGGCGTTCAACCCGTCCGGATTCGACTTCTGGGTGGATTCGGACATGGGTCCGATCAAATCCAGGATCTTCCGCGCCGCGGACGGAAACACCAACCGTGTGGTCTACGCGCTCGACGGTATGCGCGCGCGTAACGACCTCAGCGGCTGGGAGATCGACACCGAAGTCGCCCGCGAACTGACCAAGTGGAACATCAATGTGGTCATGCCGGTCGGCGGCATGTCCAGCTTCTACGCCGACTGGAACGCCCCGAGCACCATTCTGGGCGTCGGCGGCGGTTCCAGCGGCTCGGCCTCGGGCTCCTCGTCGGGCTCGGGTGCGCTGCAGATGCTGGCGGGCGGTCCCGGCAAGAGCACCCGCTACACGTGGGAGTCCTTCCTGACCGACAACCTGCGCTGGGCGCTGCGCGACCGGCTCGGGTTCAACCCGAACCGCAACGGTGTGTTCGGCCTGTCGATGGGCGGCTCGGCCGCGCTGACGCTGGCCGCCTACCATCCGGATCAGTTCAGCTATGCCGCGTCCTACTCCGGCTACCTGAACGTCTCCGCTCCCGGTATGCGTGAGGCGCTGCGGGTCGCGATGATCGACGCGGGCGGCTACAACATCGACTCGATGGCGCCGCCGTGGGGTCCGCAGTGGCTGCGGATGGACCCGTTCGTGTTCGCTCCCCGACTGAAGGCCAACAACACCCGCCTGTGGGTCTCCGCGGGAAGCGGCCTGCCCTCCGCGCAGGACGGCCTGAGCTTCGGCACCCTCAACGCGATGGGGCTGGAAGCGCTGGCGCTGGCCAATACCCGCGCTTTCCAGATCCGTATGGCGACCCTGGGCGCGAACAATGTCACCTACGATTTCCCGGCGGTCGGCGTGCACAACTGGCGCTACTGGGAAACCGAGGTCTACCGGATGATTCCCGATCTGTCGGGGCACATCGGCTGACCGATTGCCCGACCACCGGGCGGCGGGTGCGCGATCACCCGGCAACCCGGCGGGCGGGGCCACGACCGCCCGCGGCGTCACGCCGCGGGCGGTTTTTTCATGCCTCCGACCGGGGGAATCCGTGACCGGATCGGCAACGAATCAGTAGCGGCGGCGTCGGTTGCTTGTGACTGGTATCACTTTCCAGCAACATGTAAGCATTCGTTGCCGATTGATACTCGGAGAGAATGTGCCGAGGTCGCTACGTCCGATCCGCTCTCGGGCGCATCCCTGGACGCGGACGAGGCGACCGGCAAGATAGCTCGGCAGTTGCCGATCGTCCCGGAGAAAGGTCGATGGTATGCGAGGTCTCCGCTGGAAACGTGCGACGCCGAGGGCGTCCCGAGCGCACCGTGAGTCCACGTCGCTTCCGTGGCGGCGAGGCTGGGCGGTCGGCCTGGCAACCGCGTTGCTGGTGCCCTTCGGCGTCTCGCTGGCAGGCGGTGGAGCGGCGGCCTCGGCGGCGTTCGAGCCGCGAGCGTTCGATTTCTGGGTCGATTCCGATATGGGCGCCATCAAAACCCGGGTGCTGCGCGCCGCGAACGGCAATACCAATCGCGTCGTCTATGCGCTCGACGGTATGCGCGCCCCGGAGTCGCTCAACGGCTGGGAAATCGAGACCGATGTCCCGGCGCTGCTGGCTTCCTGGAACATCAATGTGGTGATGCCGGTCGGCGGTATGTCGAGTTTCTACGCCGATTGGAACGCGCCGAGTGAATTCTTCGGCGTTCCGGCGGGCACCGGGTCGAATACGGGTTCGAACGGGTTGAACGGGTTCGCCGGTGGTCCGGGCAAGAGCTATCGCTACACCTGGGAGTCATTTCTGACCGACAACCTGCGCTGGGCGCTGCGCGACCGGCTCGGGTTCAGCCCGTACCGCAACGGCGCGTTCGGCCTGTCCATGGGTGGCTCGGCCGCGCTCACGCTGGCGGCCTATCACCCGGATCAGTTCAGCTTCGCCGGTTCGTTCTCCGGCTACCTCAACATCTCCGCACCGGGCATGCGCGAGGCCATCCGGGCCGCGATGCTCGACGCGGGCGGGTACAACGTCGACTCGATGGCGCCGCCGTGGGGTCCGCAGTGGCTGCGCATGGATCCGTTCGTGTTCGCGCCCAACCTGGTGAACAACGGCACCCGCCTCTGGATCGCGGCGGCCAGTGGCCTGCCCACCTCCTCGGACCCGCCGAGTTTCGGCACCTTCAACGGCATGATGCTCGAATCGCTCGCGCTGGCGAATACTCGCTCGTTCCAGTTGCGTATGGCGACTTTGGGCGGAGGTAACGCGGTGTATTCGTTCCCGCCATTCGGAATCCACGCGTGGAACAACTGGCGTGACGAGGTCACCAGGATGTTGCCGGATATGTCGGCGCATATCGGTTAGCGCAACGCGAGGCAACCGCCGGGCGCAGCGAGGGCGCTCGGCGGTTTCGTCGTGCGCGCCCAGTGGTTCGGTCGCGTGCGCACAGCGGTTTCGGCGCGTGCGCACAGTGATCGGCTACACCCGCGTCGGCGGATTCCGGTGCGGGACTTGGCATCGGGCCGACCGCAATCCGGCATCCGATACGACATCGCGGCGCGAACGCGGTATGGTCACCGCACGATCACACTGCTCGCGCTGTGGGATATCGGCCAACGGAAATATCTCGGTCTTGCCGAGAAATCTCCGGTCGAATATTCTTCCGCGAGCACAAGTGTGACCAGATCGTTGTAGCGCCGTCACCAAGCGCCGGACTGTCGGGGCCGGAGCGTGGTGACGCGCGTCTCGTTGGCAGCACGGGTGGTGCCGCGTCGGCTCGGCGCGGCTACACCACAACAGCAGAAAGAGAGCCACATTCATGCGATTCGGCAGGGCCGCCGCGCCGAACAGAGTCCCGTCCGGTAAGCGAGGCGCACCTCGCGGTTGGCGTCATCGGATCCTGGCAGTGGGTGCCGCCGCGCTGGCGCTACCGGTCGCCGCCGGAGTGGCGGCCCCGACGGTCGCGACCGCCGCTCCCGTGCACGCCCCGGTGCTGCGCGCGCCGGCCGGTGGATACGAAGAGCTGATGGTCCCCTCCTCCATGGGCCCGATCAAGGTCCAGGTGCAGTGGGCCTCGCGTGGCGGCAGCGCCGCGCTGTACCTGCTCGACGGTATGCGGGCGCGCGACGACCGCAACGCCTGGTCTTTCGAGACCAACGCCATCGATCAGTTCAAGGACGCCAACATCACCCTGGTGATGCCGGTCGGCGGCGAGTCCAGCTTCTACACCGACTGGTACGCCCCCTCCAGCACCAACGGCCAGAAGACCACCTACAAGTGGGAAACCTTCCTGACCGAAGAGCTGCCGAATTTCCTTGCCGGATACGGCGTCTCCAAGACCAACAACGCCGTCGCCGGTCTGTCCATGGGCGGCAGCGCCGCGCTGGCACTGGCCGCCTACCACCGCGATCAGTTCAAGTACGCCGCGTCCTACTCCGGCTACCTGAACATCTCGGCGCCGGGCATGCGTGAGGCGATCCGCATCGCGATGCTGGACGCGGGCCGCTACAACGTCGACTCGATGGCCGCTCCGTGGAGCCCGCAGTGGCTGCGGATGGACCCGTTCGTGTTCGCGCCGCAGCTGCGTGGCCTGCCGATGTACATCTCGGCCTCCAGCGGCCTGCCGGGTCAGCACGATCGCCCGGCCTCGGCCGTCGGCGTGTTCAACACCGGCAACGCGATGGCGCTGGAAGCGCTTTCGCTGGTCAACACCCGCGCCTTCCAGGTCCGCCTGAAGTCGCTGAACATCCCGGCGTTCTTCAACTTCCCGGCCACCGGCACGCACTCCTGGAAGTACTGGGAGTCGGAGCTGTGGAACTCGCGTCAGGGCATCCTGGACGCCACCGGCGCCTGGTGACCACCGCACCCACCGTCTGAGATCGGCCGGTCCGCGTGGACCGGCCGCCGAGACCACGAGGCCGTCGCTTCCGAATTCGGAAGCGACGGCCTCGTTCGTTCGTCCGGTGACGTCGAGTGTCGAGGGCGGAGGCAGCGCTCGCGTGCTGTGAGTGATATCACCACACGAGCGGCTGCCGCGTCGCTTCCGGGAGGTGTCCGTTCCGGTCACCGCTGGCTCACACGCGGCGTGCCTTACCCGGAATCCCGCTGCGACCGGGGTACAAACAGCGGGTGGCCGGATTTGCTTGGAGTAAGCCGAGTCGGCGCCGCGGTGGCGGTGTCCGGTCGATCATCGGTGGATTCGCCCTGCTCGCCGCGCTGACTGTGCTGCCGGCAGCGATCACGACGACCCCGATGAGTGGGAAAGCGGCCGCTCAGCCGACGGCGGCGGCTTCCTCAGCAACTGTCCAGCAGGCGGTCTGGCTGAACGACCGGCGGGTGACGCTGTGGGTCACCTCGCCCGCCATGGGCGCCCCCGTGCAGGTGCAGCTGCTGCTCGCGCGCGACTGGAATGCCAGGCCCGACACCAGGTTTCCGGTCCTGTTCCTGCTGGACGGATTGCGCGCCGACGACGACGAGAGCGGCTGGACCAAGGATTCCGGCGCCGCGGAGTTCTTCGCCGACAAGAACGTGACCGTGGTGCTCCCGGTGGGCGGCCAGTCCAGCTTCTATGCCGACTGGCTGCGTCCGGACAACGGGCGCAACTACCAGTGGGAGACCTTCCTGACCAAGGAGCTGCCGCCGCTGCTGGAGAGCCAGTGGCGCGCCACCGACGTACGCGGTCTGGCCGGGCTGTCGATGGGCGGCACCGCGGCGATGTTCCTGGCCGGACGAAACCCGTCGTTCGCGCGCTACGCCGCGTCCTACTCCGGTTTCCTCACCACCACGACCCTGGGCATGCCGCAGGCCATCGGGTTCGCCATGCGCGACGCGGGCGGTTTCGACTCCGATGCCATGTGGGGCCCGCCGTCGAACCCGGAGTGGGCCGCGCACGACCCGTATCTGTTGGCCGACAAGCTCGCGGGCGTCAGCCTCTACATCTCCAGCGGCAGCGGCAGCACGGGGCCGTTCGACCAGGCCTCCGGCATCCCCGGCGTGAGCACCAACTACGCGGGTACCGGGCTGGAGATCTTGTCCAGGCTGACCTCCCAGAACTTCGTGACCAGGCTGAGCGAGCTGAAGATCCCGGCGACGGTGAACTACCGCCCCTCCGGCACCCACAGCTGGCCGTACTGGGATTTCGAGATGCGGCAGTCCTGGCCGCAGGCCGCGGCGGCGCTGGCCGTGGAGCCGGAAAAGCCCGCGTGCGCTCCCGGCGGCGCGATCGGGCAGGTGGTGCAGGGCAACGGCTGGCTGGGCGAATGCCTCACCAGCGAGTACGTGGTGCGCGGCGGGGTGGCCCAGGACTTCCGGGGCGGGCGGGTGTTCTTCTCGGCCGAGAGCGGCGCGCACGTGGTCACGGGCATGATCGGCGGTGGTTACCAGGCCGCGGGTGGCCCGAACGGTGTGCTCGGCCTGCCGACCGGGGGTGAGCGCGATCTGGGCGACGGCCGAGGTCGGGTGCAGTCCTTCCAGCGCGGCGCGCTGTACTGGACCCCGCAGACCGGCGCGCAGGTGGTGCGCGGGGCGATCCTCGACGAATGGGGCAAGCAGGGGTACGAGCGCGGCCCGGCCGGTTACCCGATCGGTCCGGAGGTCCAGACGCCGAACAAGGCGGGCGCGGTGCAGGCCTTCGAGGGCGGGCCGTTCTACTACAGCCCGAACACCGGGGTGTTCCGGGTGCAAGGGCTGATCCTGGGCAAATTCGCGCAGATGGGATACGAGAGCAGCTGGCTCGGCTTCCCCGCGGCGGAGGAGGCTCCGCTGAAGGACCTGGGCCGGTTCAGCCGGTTCGAGGGCGGCAGCGTCTACTGGAGCCCGTTGTCGGGCGCCTGGGCGGTGCGCAACGGCCCGATCATGGACGCCTGGCAGTCCCAGGGCTTCGAGAACGGCAGGCTCGGTTTCCCGATCAGTGACGAATTCCCGGTCTCCGGCGGTGTGCAGCAGAACTTCCAGGCCGGGTTCGTCACCGTGCGCGACGGCAAGGCGGAGATTCACTCCGTCTGACCGGCTCCGGTCGATGCCGCTACCCTGGGGGCCGACCGAACCCCCTTGCGCACAGATCGAGGACACCACATACATGCACCGGATTCGTGGAAAGGTTTTCGGCGTCGCGGTGGCGATCGCGGCCACCGGTCTGCTCGCCGCCTGCGGCGATGACGATTCGACCGCGTCGAGCACGCCGACGTTGAGCACCACGGCGACCTCGTCGGCCGCCGCTTCCAGCTCCGCGGAGGGCGAGCCCGCGAGCCCCGCTCCCGAATCTCCCGCGCCCGCGCCGGAGCAGGCGGAGCAGCAGCCGGAGCAGCAGACCGACACCGCCGCCCCCGAGCGGCCGCAGCCGGTGCCGGACGAGCAGATCCCCGAGGCCGACACCTCCGGCCTCAGCGACAAGGACAAGCAGTACCTGGCCGCGCTCGAGGAGAAGGGCATCAAGCCCTCCAGCCCGGACATCGCGCTCAGCGTCGCCACCTACGTCTGTCAGGGTGTGGCCGCGGGCGCCGCCGAGAGCGACCTGACCACCTTCGTCAACGCGATGGCGGGTTCGGACGCGGCCTTCGATCCGTCGAAGATGCCGGTCGAGGAAGCAGGCCGGATCTACATCGACACCGCCAAGCAGACCTACTGCCAGTGAGCGCACGTCGCGGGCGGCCGACCACCCACCGGTTCCGGCCGGTGGGATGTCTGCCGGTGCTGTTGATCGCCGCGCTGCTGATCGCGGTGATCGTGCTGCTGTGGTATCTGCTGGCGGGCAGGCTGCGCGTACCCGGTCCGGGACCGCAGCCGCCCGGCCCGCCGACCAGTCAACCGGCGAGTTGCCCTGACGTGCAACTCATCTCGGTGCCGGGCACCTGGGAATCCAGCAGCGCCGACGACCCGCGCAATCCGACGGCCAACCCGCTGTCGCTGATGCTCAATGTCACCGGACCGCTGCGCGAACAGTTCCCGGCGCAGCGCCTGGACGTCTACACCGTGCCGTACGTGGCCCAGTTCTCCAATCCGGTGGCGATCCCGCCGGACGGGCAGCAGTCCTACAACAACAGCCGCTCCGAGGGCACCACGCGCACCGTCGCCGCGCTGACCGAGCGGGCGCGGGAATGTCCCTTGACCACCTACGTGCTGGCCGGCTTCTCCCAGGGCGCGGTCATCGTCGGCGACGTGGCCGAGCGGATCGGCGCGGGCGAGGGCCCGGTGCCCGCCGACAAGGTGCTCGGCGTCGCGCTGATCGCCGACGGCAGGCGCACCGGCGCGTCCGGACCGGGTCAGGCCGTCGAGATCGGCCCGCCGCCGCCGGGCGAGGGCGCCGAGGTCGCGCTGAACGGCTTGAAGGTGCCGGGAATCACCATGACCGGCGCGCGCTCGGGCTTCGGCGAGCTTGCCGAGCGCACCTACACCATCTGCGCGCCCGGCGACATGATCTGCGATTCGCCCAGGCAGGCGCTGAGCCCGGTGAACTGGATTCCCAGCGTGCTGAGCCTGGTGCGCGCGGCCGGAAATCCGGTGCACGCGCTGTACAACACCTACGCCGTCGACGAGAACGGCACGACCGCCACCCAGTGGACGGCGGACTGGGCGAGCGGCCTGATCCAGGGCGCGCCCTATCCACCGCATTCCTGATCAGGCCATTGCCGACCAGCGCATCGCCGATCACCGCAGTCCCGACCGGCACAACCTCGACCACCCACCACAACCATGAGCTCACACAACACCGGTAACCCTGGTTCTGTGCCGGGCCAACCGGTGCGGTGACAACCGCACGACACATCACCGGAACGCTGTAAAGTGCGCTGGTGATCGCGACCGGCCCCCGATCCCGGGAAGGCCGTCGAGCCGCATTTTCCGCACAGCCAGGAGCATGTATCCATGACACAAGCCGCCGCACCGGCCGGTGAGCTGACCGCTTTGGGCACGCCGCTGCGCCCGTTTCGTTTCGCGGCCGCGGGCGAAGGGAACAAGCAGGAGGGCGGCGCTCGCAAGTTCGTTCAACTGGCGCAGCAGGCCGAGGAGTACGGCTACGACACCTTCGTCGTGCCCGACCACCTCGGCGACCAGATCGGACCGATCGCCGCGCTGGGCGCCCTGACCCAGGCCACCGAGAAGATCCGGCTCGGTACATCGGTGCTGGCCAACGGCTTTCGGCACCCGGTGGTGCTGGCCAAGGATCTGGCCACCATCGACGTGCTGTCCAAGGGCCGCCTCGAGGTCGGCGTGGGCGCGGGCTGGAAGCAGGACGAGTTCCTCGCCGCGGGCCTGCCCTACGAGTCCCCGGGCGTGCGTCTGGCCAAGCTCGACGAGACCCTGACCATCCTGGATGTGCTGCTGCGTGGCCAGGAGTGCACCTTCTCGGGCAAGTACTACCAGGTCGACGGGGTCAAGGGGACTCCGCGCCCGCGGCAGGGTCCGCGCCCGCCGCTGTGCACCGGCGGCGGCGGCCCGAAGATGCTGCGCCTGGCGGCCAAGCACGCCGACATCGTCTCGGTGGTGCCGATGACCACAAAGAACGGCAAGGGCCTGCTCTCGGGGATTACCCTCGAGAAGGCGATCGAGAAGGTGAACCTGGTCAGGGAAGCGGCAGGCGACCGATTCGCCGACATCGAACTGAACTGGGCGATCACCGCAGTCGTCATCACCGACGACAGGGAGAAGACCGCCGAGATGGCATTGTCCGCGCTGGAGCGGGGCCTGGCCCCCGACCTCGAGGTGGATGTGAAGCTCACGGTCGAGGAATTGCTGGACTCGCCCTACGTGGCGATCGGCAGTTTCGAGGAGATCGCCGAGCAGATCAAACGGGTGCGCAAGCTCACGTCGATGTCCTACGTCGGCATCTATCCCACGCAGATGGACGCATTCGCTCCTGTCATCCCCCTGCTGAGGGATGAGTGAGCGGGTCTTCTCTGTAACATGACCCTGGTTTGAGGACATCTAGCCGATAAGGCGGTCACCGCGCAGACCGCATGAAATCTGCAGGTTGACTCTGCGACATAGAGCACCCGCGGGCGAAAGCGAGTCGGGGCCCCACAGATACCAACGGCGGTGTCGCCGTCATGCTGCGTGTGCCTCGGAGGAGAAGAAGGAATGGACGAGACTTTCGACGACTACCTGGACGAAACCGGGAACATCACTATTCCCGAGGGTCAGACCCTGGTTGATCACGTCGAGAAGCACACCCGCAACGACGCGAACACGCTCGCGTACCGCTATATCGACTATTCGCGAGAACGCGATGGCGAGGTGCACGAGCTGACGTGGCAACAGTTCGGTGTCCGGCTGCGCGCGGTGGCCGCCCGACTCCAGCAGGTGACCAAGCCGGGTGATCGGGTCGCGATCCTCGCCCCCCAGGGCCTGGACTACGTGGTTTCCTTCTTCGCCGCCATCTACGCCGGCGCCATCTCGGTGCCGCTGTTCGATCCGGACGAGCCCGGCCACACCGATCGACTGCACGCCGTGCTCGGCGACTGCGAGCCCTCGGCCATCCTGACGGCGGGTTCCTCCGCCGCGGGCGTGCGCCAGTTCTTCCGCTCGCTGCCCGCCGCCCAGCGCCCGCGCATCATCGCCGTGGACGCGATCCCCGACAGCGTCGGGGACAGCTGGGTGCGCCCGGACATCTCGATCGACGACATCGCCTACCTGCAGTACACCTCGGGCTCGACCCGGGTGCCCGCGGGCGTGGAGATCACCCACCGGGCGGTCGCCACCAACCTGCTGCAGATGGTCGACGCGCTGAACCTGGACTGGAACTCGCGCGGGGTCACCTGGCTGCCGCTGTTCCACGACATGGGTCTGCTGACGGTGATCCTGCCCGCGGTCGGCGGCAAGTACATCACCATCATGTCGCCGAGCGCGTTCGTGCGCCGCCCGTACCGCTGGATCAAGGAGCTCGCCGCGGTCTCCGACGGCGCGGGCACCTTCGCGGCCGCGCCGAACTTCGCCTTCGAGCACGCCGCCGCGCGCGGTCTGCCCCGCAACGGCGAAACCCTGGACCTGTCCAACGTCCTGGGCCTGATCAACGGCAGCGAACCGGTGACCACGTCCTCGATGAAGAAGTTCAACGAGGCGTTCGCCCCCTACGGTCTGCCCAAGACCGCCATCAAGCCCTGCTACGGCATGGCCGAGGCCACCCTGTTCGTCTCGGCCACCAAGGCCGAGGACGAGGCCAAGGTGACCTACGTGGATCGGGCCGAACTCAACGCGGGTCGCATGGTCAAGGTGGAGCAGGGCGCGGAGAACGCCATCGCGCAGGTCTCCTGCGGCTACGTGGCGCTGTCGCAGTGGGCCGTGATCGTGGACCCGGAGACCGTCGAGAGCGACGGCGGCGGCCACGAACTGCCCGACGGCCGGGTCGGCGAGATCTGGCTGCACGGCAACAACATGGGCATCGGCTACTGGAACCGCCCGGATGAGACCCAGAAGACCTTCCGCAACCGGGTCACCGAGCGGGTCGCCGAAGGCAGCCACGCCGAGGGCACCGCCGCGGACGCGAACTGGATGCGCACCGGCGACTACGGCGTGTACTTCGACGGTGAGCTCTACATCACCGGCCGGGTGAAGGATCTGGTCATCGTCGACGGCCGCAATCACTACCCGCAGGACCTCGAGTACTCCGCGCAGGAGGCGAGCAACGCGCTGCGGCCCGGCTTCGTCGCCGCGTTCTCGGTGCCCGCCAACCAGCTGCCCGCCGAGGTCTTCGAATCCGGCAGCCACTCGGGTCTGAATTTCGACGCCGACGACGCCTCCGAACAGCTGGTCATCGTGGCCGAGCGTGGTCCGGGCGCGGGCAAGGCCGATCCCGGCCCGATCAGCGACGCGGTGCGTGCGGCTGTCTCCCAGCGTCACGGCGTCACCGTGCGTGACGTGCTGTTGGTGCCCGCGGGTTCGATCCCGCGGACCTCCAGCGGCAAGATCGCGCGCCGCGCCTGCAAGACCGCTTATCTCGAGGGAACGCTGCGGGGTGGTTACACCCAGCAGGCTTTCCCCGATGCACCGGAAGAGTAATTCGCAAGGGTGAGCTTCGACCGCTGGTCGTCGGCGCTCGGCGGGGAATCGGTCCCGGTCGAGCGCCGATTTGCGGCGCGCCTGGTACGCAGACGAGTAGCTTGAGGAATTGATGGCTGACAACGAGGGCACGCCCGAGCAGACGAACCGCGCCGCGACCACCGGAGCCGCTGCGCCGGCCTCGGCGGTGGGAACCGCGCGCACCGAGTTGTCGGTGGCCGAGGTGCGCGAGTGGCTGCGCAATTGGGTGGCCGAGGCCACCGGGCAGCCGGTGGACAACATCACCGTGGACCGGCCGATGGAGGAATTCGGCCTGGCCTCGCGCGACGCCCTGGCGCTCGGCGGCGACATCGAGGAACTCACCGGTGTCACGCTGAGCGCCACTGTCGTCTACCAGCACCCGACCATCGGCTCGCTGGCCGAGGTGATCGTGCACGGCGAGCCCGAGCCTGCCGAGAGCGCGGGCGAGGACGCCTATTACACCGCCGGCTACACCCCGGGTGAGGCGCACGACATCGCCGTCGTCGGCCTGTCCACCCGGCTGCCGGGCGCGGGTGACACCCCGGAGTCGACCTGGGAATTCCTCATCAACGGCGGTGACGCGATCCGCGAGCTGCCCGAGGGCCGCTGGTCGGAATTCCTGTCCGATCCGAGCACCGCCCAGCTGGTCGCCGAGAGCAACACCCGCGGCGGCTACCTGGACCAAGAGGTGGTCAAGGGCTTCGACGCGGAGTTCTTCGCGATGTCGCCGATCGAGGTGGAACGGGTCGACCCGCAGCAGCGCCTGATGATGGAGCTGACCTGGGAGGCGCTCGAGCACGCCCGCATCCCCGCCAGCGAGCTCAGGGGTACGCAGGTCGGCATGTTCGTCGGCTCCTCCACCCAGGACTTCCAGCTCATCGCCGCGCTCGGCCTGGGCGATCGCGACCCGAGCCTGCCGATCTCGGCGGAGGCCTACGCCCTGCTGGGCGCCTCCACCGGCATCATCGCCAACCGGGTGTCCTACTTCTTCGATTTCCGCGGTCCGTCGGTGACCGTGGACACCGCCTGCTCCTCCACGCTGGTCGCGGTGCACCAGGCCGTGCGCGCGCTGCGTGACGGCGACGCCGATCTGGCGCTGGCGGGCGGGGTGAACATGATCCTGTCCCCGGTGGCCACGCTCGGTTTCGAGAAGAACGGCGCGGTCGCCAAGGACGGTCACATCAAGGCGTTCTCCTCCGATGCCGACGGCATGGTCCGTTCCGAGGGCGCGGGCTTGGTGGTGCTCAAGCGCCTGGCCGACGCCGAACGCGACGGCGACCGGGTGCTCGCGGTGATCAAGGGCTCGGCGATCAACAACGACGGCCGCTCCAACGGCCTGTTCGCCCCCAACCCCGACGCCCAGGCTGAGGTGCTGCGCCGTGCCTACCGCGACGCGGGCATCAACCCCGCCACCGTCGATTACATCGAGGCGCACGGCACCGGCACGCTGATCGGCGACCCCATCGAGGCCGACGCGCTCGGCCGGGTGGTCGGCCGCGGCCGCGAGGCGGACAAGCCCGCGCTGCTCGGCTCGGCCAAGACCAACTTCGGTCACCTGGAGTCCGGCGCGGGTGCGGCGAGCCTGGCGAAGGTGCTGATGTCGTTCCAGCACAACGTCATCCCGCCGAACATCAACTTCGCCGGCCCCAATCCCTACATCCCGTTCGAGCAGGCCCGCCTCAAGGTCGTCGAGACCCCGACCGAGTACCCGCGCTACAGCGGCGTCGCGACGGTCGGTATCTCCGGCTTCGGCTTCGGCGGCACGAACGCCCACCTCGTACTCCAGGAGTACACGCCGGCGGGCGTACGCGAGGCCGTCGCCGAGCCGGTCGCCGAGAACGCCGAGGTCGTGGAGAACAACGAGGCCGTAGAGCACAGCACGGCTGTCGAGGCCGTCGAGCTCCCCGACACCGAGAGCACCGATGTGCTCGCCGAAGTGACCGAGATCGTCTCCGAGGTGGAGGCCGAGGCCGCGGAGGTCGTCGCCGAAGCGACCGAGATCGCCGCCGAATCCGCCGAAAACACCGAATGGTCCTCCCTGCGGACCGAGCCGCTGCCGGTGATCCTCGCCGTCTCCGGCTACCTGCCCTCGCGCCGCCGCCGCGCCGCCGCCGAACTGGCCGACTGGCTGGAGTCCGAGGCCGGTCGCGACGTGCCGCTGGCCGATGTGGCCCGCTCGCTGTCCAAGCGCAGCCACTGGCGCTCGCGCGGCGTGGTGCTGGCCACCACCCACGACGAGGCCGTCGCCGGTCTGCGCGCCATCGCCGCGGGCAAGCCGGGCACCGGCGTGTTCACCGCCGACGCCCCCGCCGCGCAGGCGCCGATCTGGGTGCTCGCGGGCTTCGGCGCCCAGCACCGGAAGATGGGCAAGCAGCTCTACCAGGAGAATTCGATCTTCCGCCGGGCCGTCGACGAGGTCGACGAGCTCGTCGTGGACGAGGCCGGGTACTCGGTGCGCGAGATGATTCTCGACGACGCGCAGGACTACGACGTCGGCACCTCGCAGGTCGGCATCTTCACCATCCAGATCGGCCTGGCCGCGCTGTTGCGCGCGCACGGCGCCCAGCCGGACGCGGTGGTGGGTCACTCGATGGGCGAGGTGGCAGGCGCCTACATCGCCGGCGGCCTCACCCTCGAGGACGCCGTGCGGGTGATCTGCGCCCGTTCGCGTCTGATGGGCGAGGGCGAAGCCATGATCACCGACGCCGACGTGCGCAATATGGCGCTGGTCGAGCTGAGCGCGGCCGATGTCGAGGCCATGCTCGCCGACTACCCGGAGGTCGAGGTCGCCGTCTACGCCGCGCCGACCAACACCGTCATCGGCGGCCCGTCCGAGCAGGTGATGGCGATCGTCGCGAAGGTCGAGGAGTCGGGCAAGTTCGCCCGTGTCCTGCCGACCCGCGGCGCGGGCCACACCTCGCAGATGGATCCGCTGCTGGGCGAGCTGGCCGCCGAGCTGGCGGGCATCGAGCCGACGAAGCTGCGGCACGGCCTGTACTCGACCGTGCGTAAGGAGCAGTTCTTCCGCGCCGGTCACGATCCCGTGCACGACGAGGACTACTGGGTCACCAACATGCGCCACAGCGTGTACTTCACCAACGCGGTGAAACTCGCGGTGGACAGCGGCCACACCACCTTCCTCGAGCTGGCCCCGAACTCGGTGGCGCTCATGCAGGTGCTCGGCACCACCTTCGCCGCGGGTCTGCACGACGCCCAGCTGATCCCGACGCTCAAGCGCAAGGAAGACGAGTCGGCCGGTGTGATCGCCGCGCTGGCCCAGCTCTACGTCCACGGTCACGCCGTCGACCTGCCCTCGCTGCTGCCCGCCGGCGACTACGCCGACGTCCCGCGAACCAGGTTCGTGCGCAAGGAGTTCTGGCCCCAGAGCCGCCTGTCGAGCGGCAGTGGCGAGGGCCGGGCGCCGGGCGCGCACGTCGCGCTGCCCGACGGCAGGCACGTGTGGCAGGTACAGGCGGGCGCGGTCACCGATCCCGCCGCCTTGGTGCGGGCCGCCGCCGCGCAGGTGCTGTCCGAGGTGAGCCTCGGCGCGTCGGTCACCCACGCCGCGGTCCCGGCCGTGGGCACGTTGATCACCACGCTGACCCCGCATCCCGGCGGCGCCTCGGTGCAGGTGCACGCCAACGAGGGCGGGCAGTTCCGACTGCTGTTCGACGCGGTCGTCACCTCCGGCGCACCGCTGCCGACCTCGGGCCCGGTCGCCGAGTCCGCCGTCGCACAGTCCACCGTCGCTCAGTCCACCGAGCCCGAGGTCGTCGAGAACCACGGCGACCGCTGGGACCCCACCGGTTCCCAGACCCTCGAAGACCGCCTGGCGCTGATCGTCGCGGAGTCCATGGGCTACGCGGTCGAGGATCTGCCGATGGAGATCCCGTTGATGGAGCTGGGTCTGGACTCGCTGATGGCGATGCGGATCAAGAACCGCGTCGAGTACGAGTTCGACATTCCGCAGCTGCAACTGCAGGCCGTGCGCGACGCGAACCTCACCGAGGTCGCCAAGGTGCTGCGCTACGCGATCGAGCATCGCGACGAGGTCGCCGCCATCGCCGAGCGGCAGGCCGCGGGCGAAGACGTGGTCATCGACGCCGATTTCGTCGAGACCGCCCGCGCCGCGATCGAATCGGGTGAGAGTCCGGACGCCGTGGCGAAGGCTGCCGGTGTGGCCGCCGAGCCGGTCGCCGCAGCCGCCGTCGAACCGGTGGTCGAGGAGTTGCCGGTCGATCCCGAGACCGCCGCCTTCGGTGAGGCGCTGGCCGACGTCTCCGAAGACGACGTGCCCCCGCGCGACGCCGCCGAACGCCTCACCTACGCCACCTGGGCGATCGTCACCGGCAAGTCCGCGGGCGGTGTGTTCAACACCCTGCCGATCCTCGAGGAGGAGGTCGCCGAGAAGCTGGCGACGCGGCTGTCGGAACGGATCAAGGCCGAGATCACCGTCGACGACGTGCTCGACTGCGAGACCATCGAGCAGCTGGCCGACATCGTGCGCGAACAGCAGGACAACAGCAACGATGTGGAGGGCTTCATCCGCCCGCTGCGTCCGCGTGCCGAAGGCTCGAACGCCGTGCCGGTGTTCGTGTTCCATCCCTCCGGCGGCAACACCCTGGTCTACGAGCCGCTGCTCAAGCGGCTGCCCGCGCACACACCGATGTACGGCTTCGAGCGCGTCGAGGGCGATATCGAGCAGCGCGCCAAGCAGTACATCCCCGAGCTGCGCCGCATCCAGGGCGACGGCCCGTTCGTGCTCTACGGTTGGTCGCTGGGCGCGGTGTTCGCGCTGCAGGTCGCGCAACTGCTGCGCGCCGAGGGCGCCGATGTGCGCGTGGTCGGTCTGATCGACCTGGCCATCCCGACGCAGAACGAGGACAACAGCCCCGAGGAGCGGGTGCGCCGCATCGAGCGCTACCAGGCGTTCGCGAAGAAGACCTACGGCGTCGACGGCGAACTCGATCGTGAGCAGCTCGAGGAACTCGCCGCCGCGTCCGACGAAGAGCAGTTCCAGATGATCAGTGATCTGATCAAGATCAGCGGTGCGAAGATTCCCGGCGGCGTGCTCGAGCATCAGCGCACCTCCTGGGTGGAGAGCCGCCACCTGGCCCGCACCACGCCCTCGCGCTACGACGGCGACGTGGTGCTCTACCTCGCTGATCGCTACCACGACGGAATGATCGAACTGGAGCCCCGCTTCGCCGAGCGCATGCCCAACGGCGGCTGGGACGAATACCTTCCCAACCTCCAGGTCGTGCATATTCCGGGAGATCATCTGCAGATCGTCGACGAACCGCGGATCGGGAAGATCGGTGCCGACCTGGCCGCGAAGCTCGTGGCAATGGAGGCGAAAGGGGACCAGTGAGCACGACGGCCGAGAAACTCGCGGACCTACGCACGCGCCTGGAACAGGCGCAGGAGCCCGCGGGTGAGGCGGGGGTCGCGAAGCGGGCGCAGAAGGGGATTCCCAGCGCCCGGGACCGGATCAACATGCTGCTCGATCCGGGCACCTTCGTGGAGATCGGCGCACTGGTGCGCAAGCCCGGCGATCCGACGGCGCTCTACGGCGACGGCGTGGTCACCGGGCACGGCCTGGTCGACGGCCGGCCGGTCGCGGTGTTCTCCCACGACCAGACCGTCTACGGCGGTTCGGTCGGTGAGATGTTCGGCCGCAAGGTCGCCTACATCATGGAGTACGCCGCGCGCGTCGGCTGCCCGGTCGTCGGCATCAACGACTCCGGCGGCGCGCGCGTGCAGGAGGCCGTGACCTCCCTGGCCTGGTACGCCGAACTGGGGCGCAGGCAGGAGCCGCTGTCGGGCCTGGTGCCACAGATCTCGATGATCCTGGGCAAGTGTGCGGGCGGTGCCGTCTACGCCCCGATCAACACCGACGTGGTGGTGGCGACCGAAGAGGCGTACATGTTCGTCACCGGGCCGAAGGTGATCCGCGAGGTCACCGGCGAGGACGTGAGCCTCGAGGAGCTCGGTGGGGCGCGCAGCCAGGCCGAGTACGGCAATATCCATCACGTCGCCGCCGACGAGAAGGCCGCGTTCCAGTGGGTGCGCGATTATCTGAGCTTCCTGCCGACCAGCTGTCAGGAGCTCGCGCCGATCGTCAATCCCGGTCTGGAACCGGAGATCACCGACACCGACCGCGAACTCGACTCGATCGTGCCGGATTCCGACAACTCGGCCTATGACATGCACGAGATTCTGCTGCGCATCTTCGACGACGGCGACTTCCATGAGGTCGGCTCCAGCGCGGGCCGCAACATCATCACCGGCTTCGCCCGTGTCGACGGCCGCAGCGTCGGCGTGGTCGCCAACCAGCCGATGGTTTCGGCCGGGGCGCTCGACGCCCGCGCATCGGACAAGGCCGCCCACTTCGTGCGCCTGTGCGACGCCTTCGAACTGCCGCTGGTGTTCGTGGTGGATACCCCCGGCTTCCTACCGGGCGTGGAGCAGGAGAAGATCGGCGTCATCAAGCGCGGCGGCCGGTTCCTGTTCTCCTATGTCGAGGCCAGCGTGCCGAAGGTGACGGTGGTGATCCGCAAGTCCTACGGCGGCGGCTATGCCGTCATGGGCTCCAAGCAGCTCGGCGCCGATGTCAACCTGGCCTGGCCGACCGCCCGCATCGCGGTCATGGGCGCGGAGAGCGCGGTCAGTCTCATCGGCGGCAAACAGATCGAAGCCGCGCCGGAGGAACAGCGCGCCGCCGTCCGCAAGCAGATGATCGATTTCTACAACGCGACCGTCGCGACCCCGTGGGTGGCGGCCGAACGCGGCTACATCGACGCCGTGATCGAGCCGTCCACCACCCGGCTGGAGATCCGCCGCGCCCTGCACCTGCTGCGCGACAAAGCAGTGGACAGGAACCCGCGCAAGCACCATCTGCTGCCCTTGTAGGTCGGCCTGTCCCGTCAGCGGGAGCCATATGGCATGCGCGCGCTCGCCCGACAGTGCCGGGCGGTCCTGGCGCTTTCCGACGTGCCGCGAGCGCGTCCGGGCGGGCGGCAGGATCGGCTCCGTGGCCTCTTCGGAACATGAGCGCGGCGGTCTTTACATCCTCGCGACTCTCACGCAGTATTCACTACCAGCACGTGCGAGAAATGGCCGTCCGGCCAGGACGAACAGTCTCAGACGATCGACACAGTGAACTCGCGGCAAACATCGGCCGTGAGCTGAACGAAGGGATCGGCATGACACGCAGGCTGCTGTGTACGGCATTCTTCCTCGGTATAGGCGCGGCCACGGTCGCCCCCGGCATCGCCGGCGCGGATACCGCTGTTCCGGCGAACCCCGCCTCGGGCTGCCCCGGCGCCGCCACATTCGCCGGGCCGGGCACGATCACGATCAAGGACCCGAACGCCGCCAAGACGGGCACCATCGGCGGAACGTACTTCCAGCTCGCGCCGCCGTTCGTCGGCCCGGTGACCGTCACATACAACGAGGGGGTCGAGGTCGTCGTCCAGACCGGAACCGGTCCCGGCATCGGCATGCTGGCCGGTTCCTACGATCGGCTCGGCCTGCCCGTCCGGTGTGATCTGATCCCGGGCATGTTCATCCAGCCCTGATCTCTTCCCCGCAGTGACATGGTCGTGCTGTTCCGCCACCGCGTACGGTGGCGGAACAGCACGGCTGTTCGCCGATCAGGCCACGGTGGCCGACGTGATCACCACGTCCTCGGTGGGGACGTCCTGGTGCATGCCCGCCGAACCGGTCTGCACGCCGACGATCTTGTCGACGACCTCGGAGCCCTCGACGACCTTGCCGAAGACCGCGTAGCCCCAGCCGGACGGGCTGGGGGAGGTGTGGTTGAGGAAGGCGTTGTCGGCGACATTGATGAAGAACTGGGCGGTGGCCGAGTGCGGGTCGTTGGTGCGGGCCATCGCGACGGTGTACTTGTCGTTCTTCAGGCCGTTGGTGGCCTCGTTCTTGATCGGGGCGTTGGTGCCCTTCTGGCGCATGCCGGGCTCGAAGCCGCCGCCCTGGACCATGAAGCCGGGGATCACGCGGTGGAAGATGGTGCCGTTGTAGTGGCCCGAGTTGACGTACTCCAGGAAGTTGGCGACGGTGGCGGGCGCCTTGGCCTCGTCCAGTTCCAGAACGATGGGTCCGAAATTCGTCTCGAGATTCACCTTGGTCATACCCCCACCTTTCCATCCCGCCCGGCACCGGTCTGCAAGTCGGGTCGAGTTTTCGCCGGAGGGTCGCGGTCGAGTTGCCGGACCACTGCCGAACCCCGTGGTCGGCGGCCACGCCCGGCCGGTCGCGGCGGGGCTACCGGGATTCCGGGTAACGGCTAGCATTGCGTTCCGTGTCCGACGTCGCCACTGCTGTCTTGACGAAGCCGCCCGCCGCTCCCGAGGTCCGTCCTCGCGATTTCCGTACCGCGCGAATTGTCGCTGTGGTGGCCGGTGTGCTGGGCGCTCTGCTGGCGGTGGCGGTGCCGTTCCTGCCCGTCACCCAGACCACGGCCGTGCTGAGCTGGCCGCAGGGTGATTCCTTGCAGAACGTGCAGGCGCCGCTGATGTCGCAGGTGCCGATCGACCTGACCGCGAGCATTCCGTGTTCGTCGGTGAACACGCTGCCGCCGGAGGGCGGCATGCTGCTGGCGACCGCGCCGCCGCAGGGCGACCGCGCGGCGCTGGAGGCGATGTTCGTCCGGGTCTCGGACACCTCGGTGGACGTGGTGAACCGCAATGCGGTGGTGGCTTCGGCCGAGCGCGCACGGATGGGCGAGTGCACCTCGATCGACATCACCTCGGACAACCAGAGCACCAGCGCCGCGTTCCCCGGCATGTTCTGGGAGGTCGAGCGGCCGGTCGACGGCGACCCGGGACGCACCGAGGTCGTCCAGGTGCCCGCCGAGGGCCGGATGATGGGCGACTTCCGCCCGCAGGTGGTCGGCGTGTTCTCCGACCTGGAGGGCGCGGTCCCGGCCGGGCTGTCCTTCGACGTGACCGTGGACACCCGGTTCTCCTCCAGCCCCACCTGGATCAAGCTGACCGCGATCATCGGCGCCGTGCTGTGCACGCTGCTGGCGCTGGGCGCGCTGGCCCGTCTGGACGCCAGCGACGGCCGCGGGCACCGCAGGTTCCTGCCCAGCGGGTGGTTCCGGCCGACCGGCGCGGACGGCGCGGTGATCGGCACCCTGGTGCTGTGGCACTTCATCGGCGCCAACACCTCCGACGACGGTTACATCCTGAGCATGGTCCGGGTGGCTCCCGAGTCCGGCTACATGGCCAACTACTTCCGCTGGTTCGGCGTGCCGGAGGCGCCGTTCGGCTGGTACTACTACGTCATCCAGGTGTTCGCCGAGATCTCCACGGCGAGCCCGTGGGTGCGCCTGCCCGCGTTGTTCTGCGCGATCCTGTGCTGGATGGTCATCAGTCGCGAGGTGGTGCCCCGCCTCGGGCGCGGCGTGCGGACCAGCAAGGTGGCGCTGTGGACCGGCGGCCTGGTGTTCCTGGCGTTCTGGCTGCCCTTCGACAACGGCCTGCGCTCCGAACCGATCGTCGCGTTGGGCGCGCTGCTGACCTGGGTCTCGATCGAGCGGGCCATCGCCACCGGTCGCCTGCTGCCCGCCGGTGTGGCGGTCCTGATCGCGGCGTTCACGTTGGCCGCCGCGCCGACCGGCCTGATGTGCGTGGCGGCGCTGCTGGCGGGCATCCGACCGCTGGTGCGGATCGTGGTGCGCCGTCATCGCGAGCACGGCGCCACGGCGCTGCTCGCCCCGATCGCGGCCGCCGGACTCCTGGTGCTGGTCGTGGTCTTCGGCGATCAGACCTTCGCCGGGATCATGGAGGCCAACCGGGTACGCCAGGCCACCGGCCCCAACCTGGCCTGGTACGAGGACTACCTGCGCTACTACTACCTGTTCGTGGAGACCGTGGACGGCTCGCTGTCGCGGCGCTTCGCGTTCCTGGTGATGCTGCTGTGCCTGTTCACCACCATGCTGGTGTTGCTGCGCCGCAGGCGGGTGCCCGGTATCGCCAGCGCCCCGACCTGGCGGTTGATGGGCATCGTGTTCGGCACGATCTTCTTCATGATGTTCAACCCGACGAAGTGGACGCACCACTTCGGCGCGTACGCGGGCATCGCCGGTTCGCTGGCCGCGGTCACGGCGGTCGCGGTGTCGGCCACCGCGCTGCGCGCGCGCAAGAACCGGGCCATCTTCCTGGCCGGTCTGCTGTTCGTGCTGGCCGTCTCGTTCTCCGGCATCAACGGCTACTGGTACGTCTCCAGCTTCGGTGTGCCGTGGTTCGACAAGCCGATCTCGCTGAGCGGCTACCAGTCCAACACCTTCGCCCTGATCCTGTTCGGGCTGGCGCTGGCCCTGGTCGCCTGGTTCACGCTGCGCGAGGATTACACCGCGCCGCAGCCCTCGGCGAAGACGGTGCGTGGCAGGCGGATCCGCCGCTTCGCCGCGATCCCGCTGACCGTGGTGGCGGCGTTGATGGTGCTGCTCGAAGTGGCTTCGCTGGCCAAGGGCGCGGTCTCGCAGTACCCGGCCTACTCGCTGGCGCGCTCGAACGTCGACGCGCTCACCGGTGATTCCTGTGGCCTGGCCAACGACGTGCTGGTCGAGCCCGACCCCAACCAGGGCAGGCTCACCCCGATCGCCGATCCTGCGCTGCCGCCCGAATCCGATCCGTTGGCCGGGGTGAACCCGGTCGGCTTCGATCCCAACGGCGTGCCCGACGACCTGTCCGCCGACGCCGTCGAGGTCAAGCCGGGCACCGGCAACACCTCCAGCCAGTCGGTCGGCGCGAACTTCGCCGAGGGCGAGAGCGCGGGCACCGGCGGCGGCCAGGGCGTGCGCGGCGTCAACGGCAGCACCGTGGCCCTGCCCTTCGGTCTGGACCCGGCCGTCACCCCGGTGATGGGCAGCTACCAGCCGGGCGTGCAGAAGCCCGCCAATCTGGTGTCGAGCTGGTACGAGCTGCCGGCGCGCTCGGCGGATCGCCCGCTGATCGTCATCTCGGCCGCGGGCCGGGTGCTGTCCTTCGACGACACCGGCAAGATGAACTACGGCCAGGAGCTGAAGCTCGAATACGGCAAGCGTCAGCCCGACGGCACCGTGTCCAAGCAGGGCGAGTACCTGCCGCGCGATATCGGCCCGTTCCCGTCCTGGCGCAATCTGCGCGTGCCGCTGGACGCGCTGGCCGCCGACTCCGACGCGGTGCGCATCGTGGCCAACGACCCGATTCTGATCGGCGACCAGTGGCTGGCGTTCACCCCGCCGCGCGTCGCGGTGCTGGAATCGCTGAACAGCTACCTCGGCACCGAGCAGCCGATCCTGCTGGACTGGGCCGTGGGCCTGCAGTTCCCGTGCCAGCGGCCGTTCTACCACGAGAACGGCGTCGCCGAGGTGCCGCGGTACCGGGTGCTGCCGGACCGTCCGCTGGCCATCAGCTCCACCAACACCTGGCAGGCCCAGGAGTTCGGTGGCCCGCTCGGCTTCTCGCAGATGCTGGCGCGCTCGACCACGCTGCCGACCTACCTGCGCGACGACTGGGCCAGGGACTGGGGCTCCCTGGAGCGCTACGACCAGTACGATCGCGACGCGGTGCCCGCCGAGCTGACCACCTCGACCGAGACCAGGAACGGGCTGTGGTCGCCCGGGCAGATGCGGGTGTTCTAGAGACCGACCGGCCGCACAGAGAGGGCCGTGGCAGCGGATTTCCGCGGCCACGGCCCTTGGTCGTTCGTGGGGAGAGCTTGCCTCTGGAGAAGGTGTCAGACCTCGAGTAAGCGCCGCCCTAATTCCCGGCGCAGCACCTCCTGGGCAGGGAGACGGTCCAGCACACGCAGCACCGAGGGACGTAGCTCGCGCTTCTCCTCGTCGGTGAGCAGGTCGACGAGATCGCGGAGATCCATGTCATCGAAGGCTCCTGTCATACCCTCCACAGTACGTTCCGAAACATTGGATGTCTCGTTTTCGCAGCTTCGGTTACGAAGGTGTCATTTCATCGAAACCCCGCGTAGCGCAGGGGATTTCGGCGTCGAATACCGGACGCTTGTCCGGTATTCGACGTCCGCGCCGGTCAGCGCGCGCGAATGGGCGGGTCGGAGGCGATTCCCGAACGGGTGACCGTGACGATCCCGATACTCGCCGGCTCGGCGGTCGCGTCGTAGGGGGTGAACCGCTCCAGCGAGCCCCAGTCCCTGCGCCAGTCGTGCTCGAGATAGCTGGGGACCGTCTCGGCCTTCGACAGCAGTTCGGTCCAGCCGAGCGGGCCGCCGCCGATGTGGTCCTGCCAGGCGTTGGAGGCATCCGAGCCGACCCGGTCGGGCAGGATGCGCCACTGCGGCGCCTCGGCGACGCCCGCGTGATGGTCGAAGGGCCGCTGGCAGGGGAACGCCAGCCCGACGTGCCAGTCGAGCAGCACCGGCGCGGTCTCGCCGACCACCGATTGCAGCGTCTCCAGTCGCGGCAGCCGCGGCGGGGTGACCGCCAGCCAGTGCCGTTCGGTGATGTCGTTGTCGACGGCCACCAGGCGCACCGCGTTCACCTCGGTGGGCAGCTGGTCCAGCGGCACCCGCAGATTGCGCCAAGACGGGGCGGGCCCGATGTCCAGCGGCAGCGCCGAACCCAGCACCTCGACCTCGCCGTCGGCGCCGCGGACGCCGTACTCCAGCATCAGGTCCTGGCCGTAGGTGACCACGCCGTCGGCGTCGATCGAGCGGATGCGACCGGCGGCGGTGATGATCAGCACCTGGTTGGCCGGGTCGTTGCGGAAGCTGTCGGCGGTCTGGTCCAGGCGGTACCAGTGGGTGGTCAGCGATGCCTGACGCTGGTCACCCTGCTGGTACGAGCCGAGCACGGGAGTGCGTGCGGGGTCCAGACCGAAGGGCAGCGCGACCGAACTGCCGTTGATGCCCGCCTGTTCGGTGACGCCGCCGCCGGTGCCCGCGCCGGTGGTGTCGGTGGTCTTGTTCTCCTCGCCGCCGTCGACGGTGTTGGCTCCGCCCGTCGTGGTTTCCTCGGCATCGGCGGTGAGGTCGCGGGCCACACCGTCCGGGGTGAAGCCCTCGACGTCGGCGGCCAGTCCGTCGGCCGGCGCCACGTCGTAGGGCTCGAGCAGCGAGTCGGCGGTGTCGGTCTCCACCAGCACCTCGTCGGCCAGTGCGCACGGGTTGCCCGCCAGTGCGGCGATGTTCGACTTGGCGATGGAGTAGGCCGGGCTCTGGCCGATCGCGCCCTTGGCCAGCGAGGCCACCTCGAACAGCACCAGCAGCGCCGCCGCGATGGTGATCGGCGCGGCGGCGAGCCGATCGAAGCCGTTGCCCGTGCCGGCGGGCCGGGTGCGATAGGGCAGCCGGTAGTGATGCCACAGCGCGAACAGCAGTGCGACGCCGGTCAGGCCGAGGAACAGCGTCGAGACGCCCTTGCCCGCGATCATCGGCGCCTTGTCCCACCACGGGACACCGTAACTGGACACGTACCACCAGCCGTTGGAGCCGGTGAAGGTGATCGCCAGCACGAACAGCACCGCCGCCGCGAACAGCGCGCGGTTGCGCGGCGAGCGGATCGCCACCGTG
This sequence comes from Nocardia higoensis, assembly GCF_015477835.1. Classification (NCBI taxonomy): domain Bacteria; kingdom Bacillati; phylum Actinomycetota; class Actinomycetes; order Mycobacteriales; family Nocardiaceae; genus Nocardia; species Nocardia higoensis. The sequence goes on from NZ_JADLQN010000003.1 coordinate 588,615, forward strand.
CCCACCGCGACCGCGGCGAGCGCGGCCAGCGACCCGGCCAGGCCCGCGTAGACGCCGAAATGATGGGTCCACTTGGTCGGGGTGAACATCATCAGCAGCAGCGAGGCGAACACGATGCCCAGAATGCGCACCGACGGCCCGCGCGACGTTCCGGGAATGCGGCCCTTGCGCAGCACCTGCAGGATGCACACCACCAGACACAGCAGCATCATGAGCACGCCGAAACGCCGCGCCAGCGAGCCGTCCGGGGCCAGCATGAGCAGCGAGTCCCAGCGGGTCCGCTCGTCGAACCACGCGACATTCGGGCCCACCAGCGTGCGGACCCGGGTCGCCTCCATGACCGTCGACAGCGTCTGGTCGGCGAACACCACGATGAGCACCAGCGTGCCCGCGGCCAGACCCGGCAGCAGCAGCGCGAGGTAGCCGAGTACTCCCGTGCCGCTCCCACGCTTCACGATGATCCGCAGGACCGGTCCGGACCCGGCGATCAACGCGGCCACACAGATCAGGCCGGTGGGCCCGGCGGCCAGCGAGAACGCCGCGATGAGCACGGCCAGCGCGGCGGGCAGCAGGCGTCCGGTGGCGACCGCGCGTTCGATCGAGCACCAGGTCAGCAGCGCGCCCGCGGCGATCAGCGGCTCCGGGCGCAGGCCGTTGTCGTAGGGCAGCCAGAACGCCAGGAACACCAGCCCCGCCGTCCACAGCGCGATCTTGTTCCGGCGCACCCGCGCGCCCAGGCGCGGCAGCACCTCCCGGCTGATCACCAGCCAGCAGATGATGCCGGCCAGCAGCGTCGGCAACCGCATCCACATGCTCGCCGTGGAGACCTTCGCCATCCAGGCCAGCAGTTCGTAGGACCAGCCGAACGGCGCTTCGGGCACCGCGAACCAGCGGTAGTAGTTGGCCATGTAGCCCGCATGCTCCGACGCGCGGGCCATGTTCAGGATGTAGCCGTCGTCGGAGGTGTTGGCGCCGATCACGTGCCACACCAGCAGGGTGCCCAGGATCGTGCCGTCGGCGACGGTGAACTTCCACCAGTGCGCGGGCAGGAACCGCCTGGCGCGGCGCCCGTCGGAGGTGTCGAGCATGTGCAGCGCGATCAGCGCGACGATGGTGCACACGGCCGCGGCGATCATCACCGCCAGCTTCAGCACGCTCGGCGAGGAGCTGAACCGGGAGTCGATATCGGCGTGCAGCCGTGCGCCGTCGAGCTGCCCCGCGTCGAGATCGGTGAACACGCCGACCATCTGGGGCCGGATGTCGCGAGTCACGGTGTTGGCGAACGGCGTTCCGTCCTCGCGCTCGACCCCGGTGAACTCGGCCGTCGTCGCCGCGTCGGTGGCCGCGATCTCGATCGCGCCACACGTGGCGATCTCCGCGACCGGCGCCGACAGCAGCGGCACGTCACGCTGGATCACCGAGACGGTGTCGTCGGTGATCGAGACGACCAGGCCCTTGGCGGTGGCCTCCCCGGACGCCGCCGGAATCGTCGACAGCAGCGTCCCCGCGCCGGAGGTCAGCGTCGAGCACGGCAGCGAAGCGTCCACGCGCAGCGGCACATACGACACCAGCGGAGCGGTCACACTCGACGCGTCCGGCTGGGGCCAGTCCAGCGTCGCCACCTCCTGGCGCACCGGCAGCAGCGGCGTCAGCAATGCCAGCAGGAAGCCCGCAAGCCCCGTCACCAGGGCGATCAGGCGGTAGCGGGAGAACGCTCGAGTAGTTCGGTCCGGTCGCACGATCAGTCATGCTAGCCACCGGCCCGCAGCGGTCCACCTCACGAACGCACCCCACCGCCGGTCCGCCCGGAAATCGCCGGTGCGGCGAAACGCCGACCCCGGCCCGCCCCGACATCGGGGCATCGGGCGGCGTCATGCGCTCCCGCCGCCGGTAGGGGTTCGTTCGTCTGCCACTGCCGGAGGCAGGCGTCCCGGGGGTCTGTCGCGCCGAGGACGCGATGCACCCCTCAGCGCTGGACGGTGACAAGCGTGAACGGGCCGATGTCGGTGACGGTGAAGGCCGGGTCCTCGAACAGCGCGCCGGGGAAGGTGACGGTGTAGCGGCGCACGTTCGGGTCGTTCGGGTAGACGTCCTCGGCCAGGCGCAGGGTGTAGTCGTCGCCGCTGCGGCGGAAGAGGAAGGCATCGGGGGCGCGCCACGGGCTCTGCCCGAGGGCGGCGAGCAGTTCGGCGGGCGATGCCAGCTCGCTCCACTGCGCGATGAGCGCGGCGCGGGCCGGGAAATCGGCCAGCGGGTTGGCGTAGTGCGAGGTCAGGCCCTGGAAACCGAAGTACGGATAGAAGGCGAGAAAGGTGGTGTCGGCGGTGAGGACGACGGTCTCGTCGCGCGGCTCGCCGGTCTGCGCGCGCAGCGTCTCGTCGATCTCGCGGTAGTAGGACGCCGCGCCGGGCGGGCGCTTGTCGGCGCGTTCGCCGTCGCCGTCGGTGTCGGTGTAGGCGGTGTTGATCTCCGCGGTCAGCACGTGCGGAATGTCCTGGGCGAAGGCCAGGGCGCCGACCAGCGCGATCGCCGCCACCGCGAGCGGGAATCGTTCCGGCTCGTTGAACGCCTGGTAGGCCGCGCGCGCGCCCTCGGCGAAGCCGAAGGTCCCGGCGGCGGCGAGCAGGACGAGCAGCGGCGCCTCCAGCCGGAACGACAGCAGCGTGGTGCCCGCGGCGGTCGCCAGCATCGACAGCAGACACCACAGGTAGATCGCCACCACGCCCATGCCGAGCGCCTGCGCCCGGCGTGACGAGGAAGCCCGCACCACCAGCCAGATCGTGCCGAGCAGGCACAGGCCGCCCAGCAGCGTGAACTGCGTCATGGGCAGCGGCAGTTCGGCCCCGGCACGCGGCAGGTAGTGCAGCGCCGTGCCCGAACGCGGCGTGGTGGTAGTGAGTATCTCGACGAGCACCGGCAGCCACACGGTTGCCGCCACGAGTCCGGCGATCACCGCGATGACCAGCAGCCGCAGCAGCGGTGGCACGGCGGCCCGCCACGCCGGACCCGCGGCGATCGGAGTCCGCCCGCGTCCCGGCCGGGCTGCCCGCCCGCGCACCCGCACCGCGAGCCCGGCGGTCAGCAGTCCCATGAGCGTCACCGCGAAGGCGGCGACCAGCAGGTAGAGGGTGTAGAAGGTGGCGGCCAGGCCCAGCAGCAGACCGGCGCCGATGACCGCGCCCCAGCCACCCGCCGTGCCGTCGCCGGTGCCGACCCGCGCAGCCTCGGTCTCGGCAGCGCCGGTGCCTGGGCGGACTCCGGTCGTGTCGGTATCGGCGTTGCCCGTGACAGTGGTATCGCCTGCGGCGGTCGCGGTCGCGGTATCGGTGGCACCGGCACCCGTGCCGGTGGTGCCCGTGTGCGTCGTATCGGTGCCGGCGGTGGTCTTCGAGGTGCGCGGTGCGTGGGCAGTCATGCCGGTCCGAGCGGCAGCGGACTCCGTCGGCGGCACATCGGGGGCGGGCCGGTACAGCGCTCCCCAGGCGAGCAACAGGGTGGGGCCGAGCAACAGCACGATGACCGCGCTGTAGGCCTCCGGCGAGGCGTAGGCCAGCGTGACGGCCGTGGTCGCGGCGGCGACCGCGATGGCCCAGTCGGCGCGCACCAGCCAGGTCCACAGCACCAGAGCCAGCGCGGCGGCGGCCGCGAGCGAGACGATGGCGTAGGGCTTGAAGGTCTCCCAGCCGGCCAGGCCGAGCGCGTCGCCGAACCGGCCGCCGATCCAGAACCAGCCTGCCGGGTAGAACGGCGGCATGTCGGCGTAGGTCATGTCCCGCAGGGCGGGGCTGTCGGTGAGCCGGGTCAGGTACTCGGTGCGGAACTCCTGGTCGACCGAGACACCGAAGAGGTACAGCTCGGTCGCGGCCAGCGGCATGCCGAGCGTCACTGTCACGAAAGCGGAAATACCCGCCCAGGACAGCAGTTTCGAAACCCACCCGGCCCGGCGCGCGCGCACCAGCACGATCGCCGCCACCAGCATGGCCGCGGCCAGGACCTGCCCGACCGTGGTCAGCGCCCGGGTCACATTCGAGGCGTTGAACGCGGGCCATTCGACCACGGAGAAGGCGACCAGCCCGATCGCGGCCACCGCCACTGCCACCAGCACGGCGAGCAGCGCCTCACCGGCCGCACCGCCCGCCTGACGCACCAGCGGCCGCAGCCGTCCTCCGTCGCTCGTCGTCATCGGCGCGCCAACCTCCGGCCTTGTCCGTCCGCCTTCACGTCGGGGCAAGCCTAGTGGAGGTACGCACCCGCCTCATCGCGCCCGTTGGCCCGAGGTTTGTTCCGCCGCAGCGGCTGCCGCGCGCCTTCTCCCGTTTCTCCGCCGCGAAGGGTGGTTGCGTCCGGCAGCCCTGCCGGCGGAACGACCGAGGGCCACGCACCCGGTGGATGCGCGGCCCTCGTATCGGAGACCTGTTCACGCCCGTGGCGCGAGTCCGGCTCTACAGCGGCAGCTTGCGGAAGATCGGCCGCGGGATGTGGCGCAGCACCATCATCACGTACCGGAACACGCCGGGCGCCCAGATGAGCTCCTTGCCCTTGTCCGACGCCGAAACCGCCAGCGCGGCAACTTCTTCCTTGTCGACGGTGAACGGCGCCTCCTTGGTGCCGGTCGACTTCCAGTGCGCCAGCGTCGTCGAGGTGCGCACCTGGCCGGGCCGTACCACGAGCACGCGGGGGCCGAACGGCCGCAACGCCTCGCCGAGGCCGAGGTAGAACCCGTCCAGACCGGCCTTGGTGGAGCCATAGACGAAGTTGGAGCGCTTGACCCGCTCACCGGCCGCCGAGGACATGGCGATGATGCGCCCATAGCCCTGCGCCTTCATCTTCTCGCCCACCAGCACGCCCACCGACACCGCGGCGGTGTAGTTCACGCCGGCGATCTGGACCGCCTTGCGCTGGTCGCGCCACAGCTCCTCGGCCTCGCCGAGCAGGCCGAACGCCACGATCGCCACGTCGATGTCGCCGCGCGCCCAGGCCGCTTCGATCACCTTGGGGTGGCTGTCGGTGTCCAGGGCGTCGAAGTCGATCACCTCGACCTCGCTCGCACCGGCCGCCGTCATCTGCTCGACCGCGCTGTCGGTGAGCCGGTCGCCGGGCAGGTTGGCCAGGATGACGCGGGCGGGGCCCTTCTTCAGGTACTCCGCGCAGATCGCCAGACCGATCTCCGACGTGCCGCCGAGCAGCAGGATGGCTTGCGGGTTGCCTACGGCATTGATCACTGGAGTTCCAGCCTCCTGGCCATATCGGACATGAAAACGCCTGTGGGATCGACGCTGCGGCGGACCTTGATCCACTCGTCGATCCGGGGATACATCTTGTGGAAGGTCTCGGCGGTGGTGCGCGAATCCTTGCCGGTGTAGAGCCTGCCGCCGAATTCCAGGACGCGGGCGTCCAGTTCGGTGACGAACTCGTTGAGGCCGGGCCGGATCGGGAAGTCCAGGCAGACGTTCCAGCCGGGCATCGGGAAGCTCAGCGGCGCCTGGTTGCCCTCACCGAAGTACTTGAACACGTTCAGGAACGAGTAGTGCCCGCTGCGCTGAATGTCGACGAGGATCCGCTTGAACTCCTCGACGGCCTCCGGCGGCACCACGAACTGGTACTGCAGGAAGCCGTGCGAACCGTAAGCGCGATTCCACTCGCCGAGCATGTCCAGCGGGTGGTAGAACGCGGTCAGGTTCTGCGGCTTCTGCCGGTAGGTGGCGCCCTTGCGGTACCAGACCTCGGTGGCCAGCGTGAAGGTCTGCTTGTTGAGCAGGCCGTTCGGGAACAGGTCCGGGAAGGTCAGGAAGGTCTTGCCGGTGAAGCCGAGCGGGTTCTTGCGCAGCTTCTTGGGCAGCTGGTCCAGCGTGGCCAGCGAGCCTCGGGAGATCACCGCGCGCCCAAGCTTGGGCGGCGCGCTGATCGCGTCGAACCACGCCGAACTGTAGGTGTAGTTGTCCTCGGTGCCGTCGCTGTGGAAGGCGATGGTCTCGTCCAGGCTCGCGGTGACGTCGCCGTCGGCGATGAAGTACGCCGTCTCGGTCGGGGTCATCTCGATGGTGACGCGCAGGATGATGCCGGTCAGGCCGCAGCCGCCGACGGTCGCCCAGAACAGCTTGGCGTTCTTGCGCGGGGTGAGGTGCTGGACGGTGCCGTCCGCGGTGAGCAGATCCATCGAGCGCACGTGGTTGCCGAAGCTGCCCGCGCTGTGATGGTTCTTACCGTGGATGTCGGAGCCGATGGCGCCGCCGACGGTGACCTGGCGGGTGCCCGGCAGCACCGGAACCCACAGGCCGAACGGCAGCGCCGCGCGCATCAGCTGGTCCAGCGTCACGCCCGCGTCCACGTCGACGAGCCGGGTGTCGGCGTCGATGCGGTGGATCTTGTTCAGCGCGGTCATGTCGACGACCAGGCCGCCCGCGTTCTGGGCGTTGTCGCCGTAGGACCGCCCGAGACCGCGCGCGACGATGCCGCGGCGCAGGTGGGCGGGCTTGGCGTCGTTGTCCTCGGCGACCATCGCGACGGCCTTGGCGATCACTTCCGGATCGCTGGTCGAGAGCACTTCGGCGGAGGTGGGTGCGGTGCGACCCCACCCGGACAGCGAGCGGGTCCGGGTCGGCAGCGTGAACGTCCCGGCGCGCTCGGCGCCGCCGTCGGTGCTGCTCGGGGACTCGTCGTCGCCGGTCGTCGTGGTGGTGGTCGGAGCTTTCGTGGACATCGGCTCACAGGCTACATGCCCGCGCGGACGCGGGTTCGTTCTCGCTGTACTCGTCGGTACGGCGCCGGTGGTACAACCCGTTCTCGCCGGTACGGCACGACGGTCTCGCCGGTACGGCACAACGTTCTCGCCGGTACGGCACAACGTTCTCGCCGGTACGGCACAACGCTGCCCGGGTGCGGCGTTAGGCTCGTCGCCGTGCACGCCGAACAGCAGTTACCGCCCACGGTCGAGTTGCCCGTGGTCGACGAATACCTCGGAGACCCGGAAGGCACGGTCGACCTGAAGACGCAGATCATCCGCTTCACGGTGACCGGCGGCCTGTCGGCGATCGTCGACTTCGGCCTGTACCTGATGCTGCTCGAGCTGATCGGCCTGCCGGTGGCGGTCGCCAAGTCGATCGGCTTCATCGCGGGCACCACGACGGCCTACCTGATCAATCGCCGGTGGACCTTCCAGGCCCCGCCGAGCCGGGCCAGGTTCCTGGCGGTGGTCGCCCTCTACGCGACCACCTTCGCGGTGCAGGTCGGCATCAACCAGCTGATGGTGCTCCTGCTCGGCAGACAGTTCCTGGCGGTGACCGCCGCGTTCGTGGTCGCCCAGGGGACCGCGACGGTGATCAACTTCGCCGTGCAGCGTCTGGTGATCTTCAAGATCCGCTGACCAGCCCCGGCCGGAGCCGGTGAGCGGCTACGACCCGGTGAGGATCGCCTGTTTCTGCGCCTTGGCGCCGAAGTAGTCGCCGCCCTTGGCGCGGGTGTTGTCGGTGCCCCACTCGCGCTGCTCGCGTTCGGCCGGAACCAGGTGCGGTATGTGCTTGCGGCAGTGGATGTAGGCCTCCTCGATGTCGACCACGACCCAGCGCTCGGCGATCTTGCCCGCGGTGGCCTCGGGCAGGTCGGGCAGGCTGCGCCGCAGGGCGGCATCCTCCACGATGCGCGCCGAGCCGTTGATGTGCAGGCCGATCAGGTCACGGACGAAGTCGACCATCAGGATGCCGACGTGCGGGTTCTCCACGATGTTGCCGAGACTGGCCATCACCCCGTTGCCCCGGTACTCCGGGTACACGAGGGTGCGATCGTCCACGACGTGCAGGAAGCCGGGCGGCCCCGCGCGGAAGGTGTTGTCGCATTCGCCGTTCTTGTCGGCGGTGGCGATGAAGGCCATCTCCATCCGGCCGACGAAATCGATCATCTGCTCGTTGAGCCGATCCAGTACCTGGTCGTTGTAGAAGCGCTCGGCTCGCGCGGTGGTGCCGTAGCGCTCCTGCAGGGCGTGTTCGCCGTCGCTACCGATCTGGTCGCCCGTCGTGGCGCTGCCCGTCATTCCTGCCCCCTGAAGGTGGTCGGGGGTCCGGGGGTCGTCGTCGTCTGCTCCGCGTCGAACGTCGTTGTTGCTCCGCGTCGATCACATGCCCGAACCTCGAAAAGCTGAAACTGCGAATAAACCGGAAAGCGGGTTCGATCCTAAGCGAGGATCTTCGGCGGCGAAGGGTTATGGTCGTACCGACCGTGGCGATTCCGTTGTGGTGAAACTCCTTGACCTGCAACAACAGTGCGAACCGTACGGGTTGTTCTCGCGCGGGCCGAAATGCTCGCCGTGCGGGATTCGTCGGCTCAGACCGGTCGCACCGTCACCGGAACTCCGTTGAAAACCGCGTTACCCGACGGCACGTCCACGACCGAATCATCGGTCAGGGCATTGGCGTTCACACCGGCGTGCGCCTGCGCGACAGCCTGCGGACTCGCGCCGTGACCCCAGCCGTGCGGCAGGCTCACCACGCCCGGCATGATCGCCTCGGTCGGTTCCAGCGGCACCGTCACCGTACCCACCGCGGAACGGACCACCGCCTGCTCGCCGAGCCCGAGCCGGTCCACATCGGCCGGATGGATCTGCAGTGTGCACTTGTTCGTGCCGCTCACCAGCGTCGCCACATTGTGCAGCCAGCTGTTGTTGGAACGCAGATGCCTGCGGCCGATCAACACGAATTCCGGCGCCTCGACGGCCAGCGCGGCCCGTAGCCGGTCCACGTCGCCGATCAGTTGCTCAGGGGCCAGCTCCACCTTCCCGGAAGCCGTCCGCAGGGCCTCGGGCAGCCGGGGAGTCAACGGGCCGAGGTCGACGCCGTGCGGATTGTCCAGCAGCGTGCGCAGATTCAGCGTGCCGCCGTTCCACTCGCCGTACGGACCCAGGCGCAGCATGAGGTCGATGCGCTGCTCGGTGCTGTTCTCGCCGATCAGCTCGTCGCGGCGCTCGGGTATGCCCGCTTTGTGCAGCATCCCCGCGATGACCAGCTCGTCCACGGCCGCCACCTGGCTCTGCTCACCGGTATCGCGGTGCTCCCGCCCGGACAGCGCCGCCGCCAACCGCACCAGGATCTCGATCTCCGAGGGCGTGCCTTCCTCCAGCTCGACCAACGGCGGCGAGTACCGCGCGTAATTGCGCACCGCGAACTGCAACAGCGCGAAGTCGTAGTGCGGCGCCGCCATGATGCGCGGCGGCGGCAGGATCACGTCGGCGTGCCGGGTGGTCTCGTTGATGTAGCGGTCCACGCTGACCATGAAGCCGAGCCCGGCGAACGCCTCGTCCAGGCGCGCACCGCCGGGAGCCGACAGCACCGGATTGCCCGCGACCGTCACCAGCGCTCGGACCTGCCCCGCGCCCGGCGTGCGGATCTCGTCGGCGAGCGTGGCCACCGGGAGTTCGCCCATCGCCTCGGGCAGCCCGCGCACCCGGCTCGACCAGCGACCGGTCCGGAACGGCTTGCTGCGCACGATGCCCAGCGCGGCGGCGTCGGCGAACATCGCGCCACCCGGGCAGTCCAGGTTGCCGGTGAGGACGTTGAGCACGTCCACCAGCCACTGGGTGAGCGTGCCGAATTCCGCGGTGCAGGTGCCGATCCTGGCGTACACCGCGGCGGTCGGCGCGGCGGCGAGTTCCCTGGCGATGCGGACGACGGTCTCGGCGGGCACTCCCGTGCGGGCGGCCACGACCTGCGGGGTGAACTCGGCCGCCGCCGCGCGTACCTCGTCCAGGCCGTCGACCGGCAGTCGCACATCTGTGAGGTTCTCCGCGAGAAGCGTATGGACCAGGCCGAACAGCAGGTAGGCGTCGGAGCCGGGGCGGATGAACAAGTGCTCGTCGGCCAGCTTCGCCGTCCTGGTCGCCCGCGGATCCACCACCACCAGCCGGCCGCCGCGCTTGCGCAGCGCCGACAACCTGCCGGGGAAATCCGGCGCGGTGCACAGCGATCCGTTGGACTCCAGCGGATTGGCCCCCAGCATCAGCAGATAGCCGGTGCGATCGAGATCGGGCACCGCGACGGTCAGCGGGTCGCCGAACATCAGCCCCGAGGCGACCTGCTTGGGCATCTGGTCGGCCGTGCTGGCCGAGAACAGATTCCTGGTGCCCAGGGACCGGATCAGCATCGGCAGATACAGCGCGCCCGAGACGGTGTGCGCGTTCGGATTTCCGACATACATGGCGGTGGCCTGCGCCCCGTGCTCGGCGACCAGCGGCGGGAAGCGCTCGGCGATGTAGTCCAGGGCCTCGTCCCAGCCGACCGTGCGACGCTGCCCGGTGGCGCGGTCGCGGATCATCGGTGCGGTGAGGCGGTCGGGATCGTCGTCGAGGCGGCCGAGGCTGGCGCCCTTGGGGCAGAGGAACCCCTTGCTGAACGGGTCGTTCTTGTCGCCGCGCACCGAGACCACGCGGTCGTCGGCATCGAGGGCGATCTCGAGGCCGCAGACCGCCTCGCAGAGTGGGCAGGTGCGCAGCAGGTTCCGGCCGGAGGTCATGTCGGCAATCTTCGTCGCGGAAGACGACGAACGCAGCCCTCTCGGCAACATTCACCGAAGAAATTCTTGCCGGACGAGTCGGCGACGGGCAACGAGAAAGACCGGCATCCGCCTCGCGGATGCCGGTCGGGGCAGCGGGGTAGTGCGGGCCGCCGCTGCGCTCAGGAGTTTTCGACGGGTGGGTGCGGCTTCAGCAGGCGACGCTGGTCAGCTGCGCGCGGCGACGGCTCGCGGCCGAGCGGACCGCGGCGGCCACCGCGACCACCGGCGGAACCCAGCGGGCCTCGTGCGGCGCGACGCCCCAGTGGGCCGAACCGGCCGACAGCTTGCTCGGCGGCAGCGGCACGCCCGCGCCGTCGGTGTAGACGATCGCGCCTGCCTCGCGCAGCGCCTCCAGCGCCATCGCGGCCTTGCGTAGCCCGGTGACCAGGTGGATCTCACGACGCTCGGTGCCGGGAACCTCGATCACCGGACCGCTGAGGTTGTTCGCGCGCAGGAAGCGCCGGACCTCGCCCGCCAGTTCGCCGGTGATCTCGATGGCCGAGATCTCGTCGTCGGTGATCAGGCACAGCCCGTTGGCCGTTTCTGCGACCGTCCATCCACGCTGGATGTAGTCCTGCGCCGCGGCGTCCATGTCGGCCGCGGAGACGGAAGTCGGAAACGTGGTGCGCACTGTGTTCTCCATTCCCGGATAGCTCTGGGGTCTGTGTTCATGGGGCGTATCGACAGGCGGGTGTGCGCGCGTTACGCCTTCTCGAAAAAATTTTTCGAATGTGCACTACATCTCATTCGGCGAGATCGGGTATCGCCTCGATCGTGGTGTTCGCACAACCCGGTGCCCGCGCGTCGGTCGGTTGTTGTGAACTCTTCTACTCCACGGTGGTTTCGGTCGACGAAGAGGGGCACTATGCGAGCATGAGCGATTCCGGCGCGAACGGGGATCCGAGCGACGGCGTGCGGCCCGGCCCCGGCGAACTGGACACCGAATCCCGGTGGATCACCTGGAAAGCCTCGGCACTGCGCCGCCTCGGGAGCGAGGTCGGCGCGGCCGACCCGGACGACGAGCCCGCGCGGCCCTTCGGCAGCCGTGGCGACTTCCGGCGCTGGGTGGGCGAGGCCGTCGGCGCGCTGTTGGACGTGCAGTTCCAACGATCCGCGACCCGGACCCTGTTGCCGCTGGCCTACCTGCTCGGTCTGATTGTCGCCGTCGCGGTGCCGATCACGATGGTGGTGGTGATGTGGAAGGTCACCTTCGTGCTCGGCATCCTGGCCGTGCTGGTGTCGATCCCGTTGGGCCTGACCATCGCCGCGGTCGTGCGTCTGGCGCTCGAGTTCCTGGTCAACGCTTCCCGGCTGGCGACCAGAGTCGAGCACATCAGCGATCTTGCCGACGACCTCTTCCAGGCGCTCTCGGATGTCGCCGAACCGGTCAACCAGCTCTCCGAGGATGTGCGCGCGGTGCAGTTCTGGAGATTCCGGCGCGGCAATTCCCGGAAGTAGCGAGTTCGTAGCTTGCCCCACGTTCCGAAGGGCCCGTTGCGCCCCTGGATATCCGGTGTTGCGCTGCGCGGGATCTGTTGTGAAACAATGCCGTTCGGGTGACCCGCGGCATCGCGGAGCCACCCGAGATATGACAAGGGGCTCATAGGGGGACGCATGGTTCTGTCGCAGATGACCACCGGATCGACGATGCCGCGAAGACGGCTGGGCAGGAATCTCCGGGATCTGCGCACGCGCGCGCGAATGACGACCAGGGCCGCCGCCCGGCAACTGGAATGGTCCGAAGCCAAGATCTGGCGGATCGAAACCGGCCAGACGTCGCTGCGCAGTCTGGATGTGGAAGCGATGTGCAAGGTCTACGGCGCGCCCGCCGACGTGGTCGCTCCGCTGGCGGCGCTGGCGAAGGAGACCAAGGCCAGGGGGTGGTGGACCGCCTACACCGATGTGGTCGCCGAGGGGTTCGACATCTTCATCGGGCTCGAGGAGGCCGCCCGCCAGCTCGCCGGTTACGAGGCCGACCTGATTCCCGGACTGCTGCAGACCGAGGCCTACACCCGCGCCCTGCTGCGGGCCGCCCGTCCGGCGGCGAGCGCGACCGAGATCGAGCGCCGGGTGGAACTGCGCCGCACCAGGCAGTTGCTGCTCACCCGTCCCGGCGCGCCGCTGCGGCTGGACATGGTGATCCCGGAAGCCGTGCTGCGCCATCGCGTCGGCGGCCGGCAGGTCGCGGTCGAACAACTCGATCACCTGCGCCGGATCTGCGACCTGCCGACGGTGCGGCTGCGGGTGATCCCCGCCGGGTCGGACTACCACGCGGGCATGGAGACCAGCCGCTTCGCCATCCTCGAATTCCCGGCCGACGGCACGACCGCACCCGAACCGCCCGTGGTCTACGTCGAGACGTTCACCGGTCCGGTGTACCTCGACAAGGAGGCCGATTTCGCCCGCTACCGGGTGGCGTTCGCCGATATCGCCTCGGTCGCGGTGGACGCCCGCGAATTGCTCGACGACGCCGTCACCGCGTTGGCCTAGCTCGACCCGACCGGAGGGGACCGACGGTCGAGCCGCCGCTGCGCCGAGCCGCACGATGCGGCCCGAGTCGTTCCGGCCGCGGTGCGGCTGATCGTTCCGGCCGCGGTGCGACTGATCAGACCGGCCGCGGTGCGACTGATCAGACCGGCCGCGGTGCGGCGGTGTCGTTCAGCCGTGGTGCGGCGGTGTCCTTGGGGGAACGCACGTAGGTCAGCGGCGCGCCGTCGCGCCCCACGCGCGGCCAGTCGATGGCCAGCGCGGGATCGAAGGCGTCGATGTCGTGGTCGGCTTCCGGCGTGTACTCCAGCGAGCACAGGTACGTGACGGTGGATTCGTCCTCGAGCGAGAGGATGGCGTGCCCGAGACCCTCGGACAGGAACACTGAGCGCCGGTCCACGTCGTCGATCAGCACGCTGTCCCAACGCCCGTAGGTGGGCGAGCCGGGACGCAGGTCCACCACCACGTCGAGGAACGCGCCGCGCACGCAGGTCACGTACTTGGCCTGGCCGGGCGGATCGTCGGTGTAGTGGATGCCGCGCAGCACGCCCGCCGCCGACACCGACACGTTCACCTGCCGCAGATCCATCGGGCGGCCGGTCGCCTTCTCGAACTCCGAGGCCTTGAACGATTCGGCGAACGCGCCGCGCTCGTCGGTCAGCACCCGCGGTGTGATCACCCACGCGCCGGGGACCGTCATTTCCCGGAAGTCCATCTCACCAATCCCGTCCGCGTTCGAGCAGATCGAGCAGATAACTGCCGTAGCCCGAGCGCACCAGCGGCTCGGCCAGCGCCCGGAGCTGTTCGTCGTCGATGTACCCGCGCCGCCAGGCCACCTCTTCGGGCACTCCGATCTTGAGTCCTTGCCGCTGTTCGATGGTTCGCACGTAGTTCGCCGCGTCGAGCAGCGAGTCGAAGGTGCCGGTGTCCAGCCACGCGGTGCCGCGGGCCAGCACATCCACCCGCAACCGTCCCTGTTCCAGATACGCCCGATTGATATCGGTGATCTCGTATTCCCCGCGATCGGAGGGTCGTAACCCGCGAGCGATCTCCACCACGTCGTTGTCGTAGAAATACAGGCCGGGGATGGCGTAATTGGAGCGCGGTTTCTTCGGCTTCTCCTCGATCGACACCGCCTTTCCCTCGGCGAATTCGATGACGCCGTAGGCGGTGGGGTCGAAGACCCGGTAGGCGAAGACGGCGCCGCCGTCCAGATCGGCGAAGCGGTCCAGACTGGTGCCGAGACCGGGGCCGTGGAAGATGTTGTCGCCCAGCACCAGGGCGACCGATCCGCTACCGATGTGGTCGGCGCCGAGGACGAAGGCCCGCGCGAGGCCGTCCGGCTCCGGCTGCACCACGTAGTCGATCGAGATGCCGAACCGGCTGCCGTCGCCGAGCAGCCTGCGGAAGGCAGGCGCGTCCTCCGGGGTTGTGATGACCAGCACCTCGGTGATGCCCGCGAGCATCAGCGTGGACAGCGGGTAGTAGACCATCGGCTTGTCGTAGACCGGGACGAGCTGCTTGCTCACCCCGCGCGTAATGGGGTGCAGCCGCGAACCGGTGCCGCCCGCCAAGATGATTCCGCGCATGCCCTGAAGTCTGCCAGTCCCGGTCCCGCTGGGCTTCGGTGAGGTTCCGGGTAACGCACGATTGCGTCACAGGGGTTTCGCATTGGGGCGTGTCCGGGCGATAAATGTTGCGTGGGTCACATTTCCGTGGTCTTCTGAAATGACAATGTGTGAGATGTCGACGCCGATGCTCACCCCGGTCGCATACGCGGTCCGGCCGGCTGCTGCCGACCGGCTGGGGGGACGGCGGCTCGGCGGCGAGGGCGGTGTGCGATGGATGTGCTCAATCCGGGAGGGCCGAGCGCTCCCGCGCGGCTGCTGATGGCGACCTGCCGTGGCGTGGTCCGCCCCGCCCTGCGCGCCACGCCGATCAATCGGACCACCATCCCCGTCGGTGCGCTGGCCGTGGAAAGCCTGGCCCG
Organism: Nocardia higoensis; assembly: GCF_015477835.1. Classification (NCBI taxonomy): domain Bacteria; kingdom Bacillati; phylum Actinomycetota; class Actinomycetes; order Mycobacteriales; family Nocardiaceae; genus Nocardia; species Nocardia higoensis. The sequence continues at coordinate 603,631 of NZ_JADLQN010000003.1, forward strand.
ACTGCGCCCGCATCCGCGCGGCATCGAACGCGAACAGGTCACCATGCCCGGTTTCCGCATGGAGATCATCCGTCCGGCCGGGGCCGGGCGCGCTCTGCGCCACGGCGCCATGCTGTACATGCACGGCGGGGGATTCGTGATCTGTGGTCTGGAGACCCATCGGCCGGTGGCCGCCAGCCTGGCCCGGCGCACCGGCTTGGCCGTGGTGAACGTCGAATACCGGCAGCTGCCCGGCCGCAGCATCGCCCAGTCCATCGACGACTGCCTGACCGCGTACCGCTGGCTGCTGCGGCACGGTGCCGACAGCTCCCGCGTCGTTTTCGCGGGCGACTCGGCGGGCGGCTATCTCACCTTCGCCACCGCCCTGCGCACCATCGAACTCGGGCTGCCCACGCCCGCGGGCCTGATCGGCCTGAGCCCGCTGCTCGACCTGGACTACGCCGCCAAGCGGGACTACATGAACGTGGCGCTCGACCCCTACATCCCGTTGTCGGCTCTGGAAGCGGTGGTGCGCCTCGGCGCGGAGATCGACGGCGTGCTGGACCCGTTGCTCTCCCCGGTCAACGGCATCCTCGCCGGCCTGCCCCCGGTCCTGCTCATCGCCGCCGAGGACGAGGTGCTGCGCTACGACGCCGAGCTCATGGTCGCGCGGCTGGCCGCCGCCGGAGTCCCGCACAGCCTGGACCTGTGGCGTGGCCAAGTGCACGCTTTCACCACCATCTGGCCGGGGCTGCCGGAGAGCCGGGCCGCGCTCGGCCGGGCAGCCCGCTTCGTGCGCACCTGTCTGGCCGCCGGGGAGCAGGCTCGGACGGCCTGATTCGCTCGGCCGGACGAGTCGATGAACCCCGCTCCGGGACGCCGGAGCGGGGTTCGCGCTGTCGACTGGCCGGAGTGTTACTTGGCCGGCGGCGTGAACGGCTGGTTGATGGTGGTGAAGTACTGGATGGCGGCGCCGATCGCGACAGGGGCGGTCACCAGGATCTGACCGGCCAGGGTGCCGATGGCGCCGACGGCCAGGACGCCGCCGATGCAACCGAGCAGGGCGGCCGGGACGAAGGGACCGAACAGGCCGACGATGGTCGCCGAGGCCACGGTGGCGCCCGCGATGCCGCCCAGGACGCAGCCCAGTGCGCCGCCGCTCAGGCCGCCCACCAAGGTGCCCACGGTGGCGCCCATGCTGATCGTGCTGGTCAGCCGGCTCCAGGCGGCGACCTCACGGTCGTATTCGCTCTTCCACGGGGCCTTGTTCTCGTAGGGCAGGGCGACCGGCTTGTAGACGGCCTTCTCCACGTCCAGCTGCGGGGTCAGCGTGGCGGTGCGATCGGCCACTTCCGCGGCGATCGGGAATTCGAACTCGTCGACACGGAAGGTCAGCGGGGTGCCCGCGACGGTGTCGCCGTTGGCGGCCTTGACCTTGAGCGCGTTGTCCTCGACGACCAGCGAGCCGGAGTCGATCGTGATGATCGACTGAGTGTCGCCGGCCTGCGCCGTGAAGTTGATCGCGCCGTTGTCGGCGGGTGTGGGTTCGGCGTTGACAGTGCCCGCGGTGATGCCCATGGCGGCGATCAGCAGGGCCGAAGTGGCGGCGAACTTCTTGAAGAGCATGCTCGATTTCCTCGATCCGGAAAGCTTCTGAAGGGACTTGTAGATCGAAAGCGAGAGCAGCTAAGGGACAGTGAACCTTCCGTGACGACTGCCGCAATTCCAGCGCATATTCTCGGTGCGCTCATCGTGAGAAATCGGAAACCCGAATCGCGTGTGCTCTTGCGCCGGCTTCCGGCTCTCGGTCGGTGCCCGTCATTTCCCGCCGCGGCACACCGCGGGCGTCACCGGGTGTATCGGTGCACCGGACGGGCGACGTAGTATCGCGCGGGTGCGCTTGCTCGTCACCGGAGGAGCCGGTTTCATCGGTGCCAATTTCGTCCAGCAGACCGTCGCCGAACGACCGGACGTGACGGTCACGGTGCTCGATGCCCTCACCTACGCGGGCAACCGGGCCTCGCTGGATCCGGTCGCCGACCACATCGGCTTCGTGCACGGCGACATCGCCGACCTCGACCTGGTCGACGAATTGGTCAGCGGTGTGGACGCGGTGGTGCACTTCGCCGCCGAATCGCACAACGACAACTCCCTCGCCGAGCCGTGGCCGTTCGTGCAGACCAATATCGTCGGCACCTACTCGCTGTTGCAGGCCGTGCGCCGCTACGACGTGCGCTTCCACCACGTCTCGACCGACGAGGTCTACGGCGATCTGACCCCGGACGAGCCGGCGTTCACCGAGACCACCGCCTACAACCCGTCGAGCCCGTACTCGGCCACCAAAGCGGCCAGCGACATGCTGGTGCGCGCGTGGACCCGCTCGTTCGGGGTGCGGGCGACGCTGTCCAACTGTTCCAACAACTACGGCCCGTACCAGCACGTGGAGAAGTTCATCCCGCGCCAGATCACCAATCTGATCGACGGCGTGCGGCCCCGCCTCTACGGCGCGGGCCACCAGATCAGGGACTGGATCCACGTGCACGACCACAATCGCGCGGTCTGGGACGTCCTCGAGCGCGGCCGCATCGGCCGTACCTACCTGATCGGCGCGAACGGCGAACTGGACAACAAGACCGTGGTGCGCATGCTGCTCGAGGAATTCGGCCGTGACCCGGACGATTTCGACCACGTCACCGACCGCCCCGGCCACGACCAGCGCTACGCCATCGACTCCACCCTGCTGCGCACCGAACTCGGCTGGCGGCCGCACTACGCCGACTTCCGCGCCGGCCTCGCCGCCACCATCGCCTGGTATCGCGAGAACGAGTCCTGGTGGCGGCCGCACAAGGACGCGACCGAGCGGGCCTACGCGGCCGCGGGGGAGCAGACGGTGGCCGCACCGCACGACTGACCGGCCCGCCGGTGGCCGACTCGGCGAACGCCTCAGCCCCAGACGATGGTGTGGTACTTGACGACCGTGGCCACCAGCGCGACCGTCGTCGCCGACACCACCACAATGCTCGGCCCGAAGACCGGGGTACGCCCCTGTGCGTCGCTGAGCCGCAACGGCATCCAGCGCAGCAGCGCCGCGAAGGCCAGCAGGGCCAGCGGAACGAAGTAGCGGCCCTGCACACCGTCGATGATGTAGTAGCCGACCGGCGTGAATGACATGTAGAGCGTCACGTAGATCATCGCGACGCCCGCCGCAATGGTCAGCGCGATCAGCGTGGTGCGCCATCGGGTGGCCGAGGCCGCGTCCATCCGGTCGCCGATGCCCACACCGACGGCCAGCGCCAGCAGGCAGCCGAGCACGGCGGTGGCGGGCACCTCGATGTAGGCGAAGCCGAGTTCGCCGAAGAACTGGGTGAACCAGAGCTGGTCGCGGTAGATCAGGCTGTCGCGGAACACCTCGAGGAAACCGATCGGGTCGCCGAGGATCTCGCCGAGCTGCTCGTCCGGCTGCACCGTGTACCACTGGTGTTGCGGGCGCATCAGCCCCATGCCCTCGCCGGTGGGAGCGGCGACCGCCGTCCAGGCCAGGAAGGACGCACCGCCGACGCCGGCGAACGCCCACGGCACCAGTCGCCGCCAGTCGAACCCGCTGTCGGCGACCTTGCCGAAGAAGGCGAAGCGGCGCACCGGGACCAGCACGATGAGCATGGCCAGCAGAATGTAGGTCGGCTTGCTCAGCGGCAGCAGCAGCGTCGCGGCCAGGTAGGCCAGTGTCTCGGCCCTGCTGTACTCGCGGCCCAGGAACAAGCCCTTGACCAGCAGCGCCGACACCAGCAGCGCGAGTGCGTTGGTCATGGTGTCGGCGGTGACGGTGCCCGCCTGGAAGATCGCGATGGGCAGCACGGCGACGGTGAAGGCCAGCCACTGGATGCGGTACGCGCGCAATGCGTAGAGCGCGAAACCGACGACCAGCAGGTAGCTGAGCAGCCCGGCCAGCCGGGTCAGCAGCACCATGCCGCCGACATCGAGCCCGAGCGCTTCACCGGCCCGGATGCCCACGGCCGCGGGCACATACGCGACGGGAGAGTAGGCGGCGGTATTGGTGAACCACAGGGTGCGCTGTTCGTCGCCGACCTCGGCCGCGCGCATCCGCTCGTAGACCATCGGATCGGCGACCATCGCGCCCGGCTCGTCCGGGTTCTCCCGATAGTCGCCCATCGCGTAACCCATGAGGTCGTCGATTTCGACGGGAACGACATGGCCGTAGGCGACGCCGCGCTCGTCGTCGATTTCGGTCGGCAGGAATCCGCCGTGCGCGACCTGATAGGCGCGCCCGAATTGGGTGATTTCGTCGTGACCCCAGAACGGCGGGGTGATGATGCTGAACACCGCGCCGAAAATCGCCGCGAGCACCACGAAGGCGATGGTCGCGCCACCAAATCGCCGGTGCGCGCGCCCGGCGAGCACGCGGGTGCGGCCGGGCGCGCGCGCCACCGCCTCGTCGTTGCGCGCCCGCCCGTCCTGCGCGGTCGTGTCCTGTCGCGCCGTCCCGTCGAGCCGAGTCGGCTCCGCCACGGGCGCTGTCCGGTCCGGAGCCGGAACGATCGCGGAGTCCGGATCCGTCTCCGCGGCCGAATTCGGTGTCTCGATCTCGGCGGCCGCGGGATTCTCGGCGTCGGCCGCTGCCGTCGAATCGGATTCACCCGGAACCGCGGTGTCGCGATCGGTGGACCTGGTCAACGCGCGGCCTCGTCATCGCACAGCACCCGCCCGCGCTGTCCGAACCGCGGCGATTCGTCCGCTCCGGCCGCCGAATAGCGCAGGTAGACCAGGCGAGCCGCCTCGTGGCGGGAGCGCCGGATGCCGTCGAGGATGAGGCCCGCGGTCCAGGCCAGGCTGCCCAGCAGCAGCAGCGTGAAGCCGAGGAAGAGTGTGGGGAAGCGCGGTACCTCGCCGGTGCGGGTGAACTCGACGACGATCGGGACGGTCAGCACGATCGAGATCAGCCAGGCGAGGGTGCCCGCCAGGCCGTAGAAGGCGACGGGGCGTTCGTGCCTGGCCAGTCCGATGATCAGCGACAGGATCTTGAAGCCGTCGTGGTAGGTGCGCAGCTTGGACTCGCTGCCCGCCGGGCGGTCGCGGAAACCCACCGGCACCGCGGTCTGCGGCACGCGCAAGTGCAGCGAGTGCACGGTCAGTTCGGTCTCGATCTCGAATTCGCGCGAGACGGCGGGGAAGCTCTTGACGAAACGGCGGGAGAACACGCGAAACCCGCTGAGCATGTCCTCGACGTTCTCGCCGAAGACCTTGCCGACGACACCGTTGAGCACCTTGTTGCCGGTCTCGTGGCCGGTCCGGTAGGCGGAGGCGCCCTCGTCCTGTCTGCGCACGCCGAGCACGTGGTCGTAGGGGCCCGCCAGCAGCGTCTCGATCATCTGCGGGGCGGCGGACGCCTCGTAGGTGTCGTCGCCGTCGATCATCAGGTAGACGTCGGCCTCGATGTCGGCGAAAGCGCGCCGGACCACATTGCCCTTGCCCTTGGTGTGCTCGTAACGCACGATCGCGCCCGCCTCGCGCGCCTTATCGGCGGTCCGGTCGGTACTGAGATTGTCGTAGACGTAGACGACGATGCCGGGCACGGCGGCACGCAGGTCGGCGACGACCTTGGCGACGGATGCCTCTTCGTTGTGGCAGGGGACCACTGCGGCGATGCGAAGGTCGGTGGAGTCCACCCGGGTCACAATCCTCATCTCGGGGGGCGAAGGGGACATCGGGGAGGGTACACGTCTGGGGTACCGTCGCCGAGGTGTCCTACCCCGACCCTGTTGTTCCACCGGCCGAGCGATCGGCGGCCGCTTCCGTACCCGCCTCGGGGGAAGACCGGGTGTCCGCGCCCGCAAGCCGCGCCGCCGCTCTCGCGGCGGCGCTGCGCAAGGGCAGTGCGTTCCTGGTGGTGGGCGCCATCGGTTTCGTCGTCGACGCCGGCGTCTACAACCTGCTCGTGTTCTGGGGTGGCGAAGGTGTGATGTTCCACTCCCCGCTGCCCGCCAAGGTCATCGCCATCGCGGCGGCCACCGTGGTCACCTATTTCGGCAACAAGTGGTGGACCTACCGGGACAAGAAACCGGGCAACGCGGCCCGGCAATATCTGCTCTACGCGGCGTTCAATGTGGCCGCGATCGGCCTGCAACTGGGCTGTCTCGGCTTTTCACGTTATGTGCTCGGGCTGTCCTCACCGCTGGCGGACAATATCGCCGGATTGTTCGTCGGACAGGCCCTCGCGGTGGTGTTCCGTTACTGGGCGTATGACAAGTTCGTATTCACCGACAGTGGCGACCGACCCGCCGGGCGCACCGGTCGCTGACACGCATGTTCCTTCGACGGTTGATATTCTCGCCACGCCGCGCTCGGCATCCCGGGGCGTGTGGTTCGTCCCCGTCGGCACCAAGTTGAATTTCGAGGACTTCATGGACCAGTCGGCTATCCAGGCCGTTTCCGAATCTGACGACCGCCGAACCGCCGCAGCCGCTCCGGCCGCGCTGCGCGTCGACCACAGAGCCCCCGACCGGCTCGTGCTGCAACGCGGCATCTACACCGGCCCGTCCGCCAAGATCAACGACGAGCTCTACGCCGTCGCCAAGGGCGGCAAGGTGACGCGCGAGCGTTTGGCCCTGCGCCTGGACAAGGGCGTCACCGTCCACACCAACACCTACTTCGGCCGGTTCGCGGCCAGCTACTGGCAACGCTGGACCACCGTCACCGAGGTGACCGTCACGATGGCCCTCGAGGTCGGCCGCCGCGCTCGCGTGCGCCTGGTCGCCTCCGACATCGCCGGGCACCGCCGCATCATCGACAGCCTGACCACCACCGCCAGCGGCGTCGCCACGCTGAGCGCACCGCTGGACCAGTTCGTCGACGGCGGCGCGCTGTGGCTGGAGTTCGACGCCGACGGCGGTGAGCTGGGCATCGAGGAACTGGTCTGGACCGCCGCGGCTCCCGAGCGGATCCGCCCGGTCGCCATCGCCATCTGCACGTTCAACCGGGCCGCCGACTGCGCCGAGACGGTCGCCGCGCTCGCGGGCGATCCCACCGTGCTGGCCGCCATCGACGCGGTCTACGTCGTCGACCAGGGCACCGATCCGGTCGCCGATCGCGCTCGCTACCAAGAGGTCGAGCCCGCCTTCGGCGACAAGCTGCGCTACATCCGCCAGCCCAACCTCGGCGGCGCGGGTGGCTTCACCCGCGGTCTCTACGAGGTGTCCGCGGTCAACGAGCACGCCGACGTCATCCTCATGGACGACGACATCCTGTGTGAGCCCGAGACCGTGCTGCGATTGAACGCCTTCGCCAACATGACCGTGGAACCCACCCTGGTCGGCGCGCAGATGCTGTTCCTGCTCAACCCCGACTACCTCAATGTCGGGGCGGAGGAAGTGCATCTCGGCGAACTGCGCCACGGTCAGCGGGTGCCCAAGGCGCTGCGCAACACCTCCATGCTCAAGAAGAACCAGGAACGCCGCGTCGACGCCGGTTACAACGCCTGGTGGACCTGCCTGATCCCGGCCGAGGTGGTCGCGAAGATCGGCCTGCCCATCCCGATCTTCTTCCAGTGGGACGACGTCGAGTACGGCGTGCGGGCCCGCGAACACGGGTTCGTCACCGTCACCCTGCCGAACGCGGCGGTCTGGCACGCGGACTTCTACTGGAAGGACTACGACGACTGGGCCAGGTATTTCTCCACCCGTAACTCGCTGATCGTCGGCGCCATGCACACCGACCTGGACGGCAGGAAGATCACCAAGCAGCTGTTCCGCAATATCGCGGAGCAGCTGGTGGCCATGCAGTACGGGCTGGTGCACACCACCCTGCAGGGCATCGAGGACTTCATGGACGGCCCAAAAACCCTGCGTGACGGCGGCATCGCCGCGCTGGCCGCCGCCCGCGCCGAGCGCGCCGACTACCCGGAGACCATCAAGCACCCGGCCGCCACCCCGCCGGTGAACGCCGCGGACATCTCCGTCCGGCGCGCGGGCGGCGAGCCGAGCCGGGCGTTGCTGATCCTGATCAAGCGCGCCGTCGACCAGTGGTTCGGCCGCACCCAGCACGGGCTGATCGGCGTCACCCGCGAGGACGCCTACTGGTGGCACGTCTCCCTGTTCGACCACGTGGTGGTCACCGACGCCTCGCAGTCCGGCGTCCGCATCCGCCGCCGCGACAAGGCGCGCGCCCGCGCGCTGCTGCTGCGCACCATCCGGGTGCTGCGCCGACTGCGCCGCGAGCTGCCCGCGCTGCAGTCGCAGTACCGGGCCGCGATGCCCGAGCTCACCAGCCGCGCGAACTGGGAACGTCTCTACGGGATCAAGGCGGACTGAACTCGCCGCACACCCCCGCGTGACGAAGAGGCCGCACACTCCACGTGTGCGGCCTCTCGTCGTCCGGAGGGCCCGTCGCGGGGGCGGGCCCGACCGCGTGGCGCCCGGCAGCGGCGTCGGCGCCCGCCTGCCCGCGGTCTCTCAGAGGAACAGGTCGGTGCTCAGCGGCCCGTCGCCCGGGACCACCCGGTACTTGTCCAGATCGGTGATGCCGTGCGCGGCGAGCACGTCGTCGTCGATGAAGAAATTGCCGGTGGTCTTCTCCGCCGGTGAGGTGAGCACCAGGTAGGCGGCGTCGGCGTAGATGTCGGGGGTGCGGGAGGTGGCGATCATCTCCTCGCCGCCGAGCAGGTTGCGCACAGCCGCGGTGGCGATGGTGGTGCGCGGCCACAACGAGTTGACGCCGATGCCGTCGTTCTTCAGCTCTTCGGCCAAACCGAGGGTGGTCAGCGACATCCCGTACTTGGCGATGGTGTAGCCGAGGGCCGCGCCCGCCCACTTCGGGTCCAGGTTGAGCGGCGGGGACAGCGTCAGGATGTGCGGGTTGCGGCCCGCGCGCGCGGACTCGCGCAGGTGCGGCAGGCACAGCTTGGACAGCAGGAAGCTGCCACGGCAGTTGATGTCCTGCATGAGGTCGTACTTCTTCATCGACAGGGCGTCGGTGGGGGAGAGGTCGATCGCCGAGGCGTTGTTCACCACGAGATCGATCCCGCCGAACCGCTCGACGGTCTGGCGCACCGCTTCCGCCACCGACTCGTCGACGCGGATGTCGCCGACGAAGGGCAGGACCTGTCCGCCCGCCTGCTCGACCTCGGCGGCCGCGGTGTGGATGGTGCCGGGAAGTTTCGGGTGCGGTTGGTCGGTCTTGGCGATCAGGGTGATGTTGGCGCCGTCGGCCGCGGCGCGTTTGGCGATCTCGAGGCCGATGCCCCGGCTGCCGCCGGACATGATCAGCGTCTTACCCGCGAGCGGCTTGTTTTCCGTCATCGACATGCTCCTTCGTCGCGAGCGCCCGCGCGGGTCTCGCCCGCCCGGACGCGCCTCGTGTCGCGGTGCGGTGCGGTGCTCCGCGACGGTCGTCTCTCACCGTAAGCGGGTCGGCGACGATATGCAACCAGTTGCATAGTCCCATCCGGAAAGGCGCCGGTGATCGGGCGCCCACGGCGTCGGCGCGCAACTCGCCGAGGCACAGCCGAATACCGGCGGCCGCCGGGTGCGCGAGGGACTGGTGTCCGATGGTCGCGCGTCTGTGCCCCGGCGCGCTGGACGACTCCGTGCCTCGCGGCACTCGTGCGGTGGCAACCCGATGGTCGGCCTCGCGTGACACGGCCCCGGGGCCTCCGAGCGTCGGTGTGACGCGCGGAGACCCCAGGATCCGATGTGCTAGCGGCGGTTGTCGCGTTCGCGGTAATTCCGCCGCTGCTGTTTGGCGATGCCGCGCCACACGCGCTCACGCTCGGCCTGCAGCCGCTTGTCGGTGCGTGCCGCCATCCAGGCGTTCTCTTTGGCCAGCTTGCGATAGCTGGTCAACCTGCGTTCGGTGATCACCCCGGCTTCGATGGCCTCGCGCACCGCGCAGCCCGGCTCGGACTCGTGCGCGCAATCGGTGAACCGGCAGTGCGCCGCCAACTCCTCGACATCGCTGAAGGTGCGTTCGATGCCCTCGGCCGCGTCCCACAAGCCCACGCCACGCAGGCCGGGAGTGTCGATGAGCGTGCCGCCGCCGGGCAGCGGGCGCAGTTCCCGGTGCACGGTCGTGTGCCTGCCCTTCTTGTCCACGGCGCGAACCTCATCGGTGGCGAACACCTCCCGGCCGAGCAGGGCATTGGCCAGCGTCGACTTGCCCGCGCCGGACGGGCCGAGCAGGGCGACGGTCCCGTCCAGCAGTGCGGTGAGCACATCGAGGCCGAACCCGGCATTCGCGCTCACCGCCAGCACCGTGGCCCCCGGCGCGACCGCCCGCACCTCGTCGAGCGGGATCTCGCCCGCCGCATCGGCTTTGGTCAGCAGGACGACCGGCTGCGCGCCGCTCTCCCACACCAGGGCGAGCATCCGCTCGATCCGGCCCAGATCCACATCGCCGTCGGCGGCCGTGCAGATCAACACGGTGTCGACATTGGCGGCGAGCACCTGTCCGGTGGATCGGCCGGAGGCCGACGAGCGCACGATCGCGGTGTGGCGCGGCAACAGCGCGCGCACCTCGCCGCGGGCGTTCAGGCTCACCCAGTCGCCGGTGCACAGCCCGCTGATCGGGGAGTCCGCGCGCGGGCACTGCGCTCGCCTCGGCCCGGTGGGCGTGATGACATCGCATTCGCTGCGATCCATGCGCAGGACGCGCGCGGGGACGCAGTCCTCGTCCAGATATGCCGCGTACCGCGCGGCGACGGTCTCGGTCCAGCCGTAGGGAACGAGCAGGTCGTGGTCGACCATTCCAGAGCATCCTTCGTCGGGCCGAACCCGACGCGGGGCTCGGCTAAGAGTTGTGGAGGCCCTCGGGGGAGAAGAACACCCCGGGGGAGGGAAACACCGCGGCGCGGGCCGGGACCCGGCGCACGACAAACCGCACATCCGTCATGTGTTCCACCTCCTCGTCTCTCTCGTTCCGACACCGACGCCGGATACTCTCGCACGCCCCGCGCGTATCCGGCAAAGGATTTTCCACCTGCGCGGATGCGATCTAGTCGGGTTTGCCGAACTGCTCGTTGCGGCCCAGCGAGCGCAGATGGAACCACTCGCGCAGCCCGGCCGGATCGCGGCGGGTCACCAGGAAGAACCAGGAGAACCGGATCCACTCCTGCGGCAACAGTTTGCGCATGCCCGGCTGCGACATCAGGTAACCGCGGTTGCGGTAGGTGAAGTAGCGTTTCACCGGATCATCCGGGTACTGGGTGTGCATCCGCCCGCCCAGGATCGGCTTGAATTCGGCCGCGCCGTTGGGATGCAGGTAGGCGGTCTGCAGACAGGTGCCGAAGGGCAGCCCGGAGCGGACCAGCCGCCGGTGCACCTCCACCTCGTCGCCACGCACGAACAGCCGCAGGTCCGGCACGCCGATCACGTCGACCGCCTTGGCGGAGATGAGCGCGCCGTTGAACAGTGAGGCGATGCCCGGCAGGAAATCGTCGTCGCCGAGTTCGGAGCGCAACCGCCGCCACACCACGCCGCGACGCAGCGGGAAGGCCAGCCGATCGGGTTCGTCGATGTCGCAGACCACCGGGGAGACCTCGACCAGACCATGCCGACCGGCGCAATCCAACAGGGTGGCCAGCACCTCCGGGCCGTCCGGGCGTCCGTCGTCGTCGGCCAGCCACACCCAGTCCGCGCCGAGGGTCAGCGCGTGCAGCATGCCCAGCGCGAATCCGCCCGCGCCGCCCAGATTGTGGGCCGAACCCAGGTAGGTCGTCTCGATCGGCTGCTGCTCGACCAATTCGGCGACCTCGGCCTCGTTGGCGTTGTCCACCACGATCAGGTGATCGATCGGCCGTGTCTGCGAGGTCAGCACTTTCAGCGACTCGGCCAGCAGCTCCCGCCGCTTGTGGGTGACCACGATCGCGACGATCCGGGCCTCGGGCCCGGTGCCGGCTTCGGGCAGATACGACATCGCCTCGCCACCGACGGGGTCGATCTCGAAGCCGTCGAACGAAGGCCGCGCGGTTTCGTCCGCACGCGAGGTCGCGCTGTCCGCGGCAACGGTGTCAGAGTTCTCGCCGCCGTCGGATCCATCGGTACCGGCGCCGCTTTCGACACCACCGCGTGTGCCCGCCGAGGCGTCGGCGGCGGAGGTCTCCGACGCTGCGGCGCCCTCCTCCGGTGAGTTCACCGGCGGTGGAACAGCGTGCGTCGCCTCGCGTTCCCCGAGCGATCCCGTCCCGGTCGCGTCACCGGCGCCGGACTCCGCGGTGGGGCGAGCTTCCGGGCTCATGCTGTTCCCCTCATGCATGTGTGGGCGCCCTGCGTGGTTACGCGAGCTTCCGCCTCCGGGCGCTGACCGCTCATGCTGTTTCCTTCGTGCATGTGCGGGCGCCCTGCGTGGTTACGCGAGCTTCCGCCTCCGGGCGCTGACCGCTCATGCAGTGTTCTGCTCCAGTTCTTTCGCACTGTCGTCCGCGGATTCCTTCGCGCGGCCTGCCCGCTCGGCTTCCATCTCGCGCAGCACGGTCGCCACGTGATTTCCTGCCTCGGGGCCTTCGTAGGCGCGCACCACATCCTCGATGCCGCCGCGCTCGCGGATCTGGCCGTGGTCGATCCACAGCGCGGAATCGCAGAGCTGGGCGAGGAATTCGTTGGAGTGGCTCGCGAACACCAGGATGCCAGACCGGGCCACCAACTCCTGCAGCCGCAGTCTGGCCTTCTTCATGAATTCGGCGTCGACCGCGCCGATGCCCTCATCGAGCAGCAGGATCTCCGGGTCGATGGAAGTCACCACGCCCATCGCCAGGCGCACCCGCATACCGGTGGAGTAGGTGCGCAGCGGCATGTGCAGGTATTCGCCGAGTTCGGTGAAATCGGCGATCTCGTCGATCTTCGCCAGCATCTGCTTGCGGGTCTGTCCGAGGAACAGGCCGCGGATGATGATGTTCTCGTAGCCGGAGATCTCCGGGTCCATGCCGACGCCGAGATCGAACACCGGCGCCACCCGGCCGCGGATGCGGGCGCTGCCGTGGGAGGGCTCGTAGATGCCCGACAGCAGCCGCAGCAGCGTCGACTTGCCCGCGCCGTTGTGCCCGACCAGGCCCACCCGGTCGCCTTCGCGCAGCTTCAAGTTGATGTCGCGCAGCGCCTCGACCACGACCACATCGGACTGGTTGCGCCCGATCGCGCCGCCCGCCTTGCCGAGGAACGCCTTCTTCAGCGACCGCGACTTCGCGTCGAAGATGGGGAACTCCACCCACGCGTGGTGGGTATCGATACTCACACTGCTCATGTGCGGCTCCTACACCCAGTACGGCACGCGGGCACGGTACTGCTTCATGGCCAATACCGCGCCGATCCAGCCGATCACCGTGATCGTGCCGACGATCACCCAGTGACGCAGCTCCTGCGGTTCGCCCAGCAGGGGAGCGCGCACGATCTCGAGGTAGTGGAAGGTCGGGATGATCTCGACCAGCCGCGCCCGATCGCTCGCGCCGCCGATCTGGTCTTCGAGGGTCTTGGTGGTCCACATGACCGGGGTCAGCACGAACAGCATCAGCGTCATCGAGCCCAGGATCGGGGCGATGTCGCGGTAGCGGGTGCTGAAGATGCCGAACAGGATCGACACCCACATCGAGTTCAGGAAGATCAACACGATCGCCGGTATCGCCAGCAGGCTCGCCCAACTGAGGTTCTCCCACACCCCGAAGCCGACCAGCAGCAGCAGGTAGATCACCAGGTTGTGGGCGAAGAACAGCAGTTGCCGCCACACCAGCCGGTAGATGTGCACGCTCAGCGCCGAGGGCAGCTGTTTGATCAGCCCCTCGTTGGCGATGAACACATCCGAGCCCTCCAGGATGCTGGCGGAGATGACGTTCCACACGATCAGGCCGACCGTCACGTAGGGCAGGTACTCACGCAACGGCTGACCGAGCAGCGTCGCGTAGAGGATGCCCATGGCGGCGGCCTGCACGCCGGTGGCGATGGTGATCCAGAACGGCCCGAGCACCGAGCGGCGGTAGCGCTGCTTGATGTCCTGCCAGCCGAGGGACAGCCACAGCTCGCGCTGCCCGAAGCCGTCGCGCATATCCCGGAACGCGCGCCGGAAGGTCTGCGAGTCGGACACGAAAGCCACCGCTGCGTTCGCCTCGGGGTTCTCGGTGTTCTTCGAGGTCGCCGGATTCTGCTCGGTGGTTGGTACCGAGCTCTGTTCAGGAGGCACCGCACTCACTTCGGAGTCGGGGCGAGCGGCAGCGGCGGGCACGGTGCTCGACACTACCCTTCGAGCAGGCGTCCGCGGTCGGGATGGTCCCAGCTCATCGGACGCATCCGACCCTGGCCGCTCGCCGGGTTCACAAGTACTGGCCGGAACCGCCGGTGACGTGGTCGCCGCGGCCCGCGCGGGGATCGGCCATCTGCAGCCCGGGCGGCAGCGCGCCCTGGCGCATCTGTTCCAGCTGGGCGCGGGCGGCCATCTGCTGGGCGAACAGCGCGGTCTGGATACCGTGGAACAAGCCTTCGAGCCAGCCGACGAGCTGGGCCTGGGCGATGCGCAGCTCGGCGTCCGAGGGCACCGCCTCCTCACCGAACGGCAAGGTCAGCCGCTCGAGCTCGGCGCGCAGCTCCGGCGCGAGACCCTGCTCGAGTTCGCGCACCGAGGAGCGGTGGATCTCCTTGAGCCGGCTGCGGCTGGCGTCGTCGAGCGGAGCGGCGCGCACTTCCTCGAGCAGCTGCTTGATCATGGTGCCGATGCGCATCACCTTGGCGGGCTGCTCCACCATGTCGGCCAGCGATTCGCCCTGCTCGGCGCGCTCGTCGGAGTCCTCGGCGGTGACTTCGTCGTCGGCGGGCACCGCATCGGCGCGGTCGCTCGCACCGGCCTGCAGCACCAGCGGCTGCCCGTCGGGGCCGACCACGACGATGGAATCGGGTGTCTCGTCCGAATGCGTCATGACCCCTATCATGTCGCGTTGTCGCCGGACGCGCTAAACCTCCGGCGTGCGGAGCCGGACGCCGGGCGTTCGCCGGGTCCGTACCGAGCCGCGTGGACGCCGATTAGAGTGGCCGATATGACTTACGACGTCGCGAGGGTTCGGGGCCTTATACCGTCCCTGGGCGACGGCTGGATTCATCTCGATCCGCAAGCCGGCATGCTTGTCCCGGATTCGGTATCTCGTGCCGTCTCAACGGGTTTCCGTACGACGTCGTTCTCCCATGTCGGACGCCATGGGGCGGCGCGGCGAAGCGCGGCTGTGCTGGACGCCGCCCGCGAGGCGGTCGCCGATCTGGTCGGCGGCGACCCGGCAGGTGTCGTGCTCGGTCCGGATCGAGCGGTGCTGTTGGCCTGGCTCGCGGAATCGCTGAGTTCGCGTCTGGGTCTGGGCACCGGGATCGTGCTGTCGCGCTTGGACGACGAGGCGAATGTCGCGCCGTGGCTGCGCATCGCCAACCGCTACGGAGCGCACGTGCGCTGGGCGGAGGTCGAGATCGAGACCTGTGAGATGCCGTCATGGCAGTTCGAGGAATTGATCGGCCCCACCGCTCGGCTCGTCGCGCTCACCGCGGCCTCGCCGATCGTGGGCTCCGCGCCCGCGGTGCGGGTGGCCGCCGACCGGGTGCACGAGGTGGGCGGTCTGCTGGTCGCCGACGCGTTCGGCGCCGCGCCGTACGCGCTGATCGACATCGACGAACTCAACGCCGACGTGGTCGCGGTCAGCGCCCCGGCATGGGGCGGTCCGCAGATCGGCGCGCTGGTGTTCCGTGATCCGGCCTTCCTCGACCGCATCCCCTCGATGTCGCTGAACCCCTATGCCAAGGGCGCCGAACGACTGGAGGTGGGGGGTCACCAGTACGGCCTGCTCGCCGGGCTGACCACCTCGATCGACTACCTCGCCGGTCTCGACGAGGGCGCCGAGGGCACCCGCCGCGAGCGTCTGGAGATCTCCATCACCTCGCTGCAGGATTATCACGACTCGCTGTTCGAGCACCTGATGGACACCCTCGACAAGATCGACGCCCTCACCGTCATCGGCCGCGCCTCCACCCGCATCCCGACCGTCAGTTTCACGGTGGCCGGAATGCAGGCGGAGAAGGTCGCCGCCAAGCTGGCCGACGCACGCATCGGCACGCTCAGCGGCGTGCACGGCGGTAGCAGGCTGCTCGACGCGCTGGGCGTGAACGACGAGGGTGGAGCGGTCACCGTCGGGCTGGCGCCCTACACCACGAAGTTCGAGATCGACCAGCTCGGCCGCGCACTCGGTTCGCTGGAATAGCGGCCCGCTGGAGTAACACTCGCCGATGACGACGGCTCACCGGCCTACGGGCCGGAGTGGGTGGGTCGCGGGGGCGCCGTTCACTCCTCCTGGACGCGCAGCACGACTTTGCCGACGACCTGCCCGGAGTCCAGCAGCTCGTGCGCCAGGCCCGCCTCGGCGATGTCGATCTCGGCGTGAATCACCGGCACCACCGATCCGTCCTCGACCAGCGGCCACAGCCTGGCGCGCACGTCGGCGATGATCTCGGCCTTGCTCCCGGTCCCCGTCGCCGGTCTGTTGCGCACATTGGTGGCGTGCACGCTGCCCCATTTGCCCAGCAACGCACCGATGTTCAGCTCGCCTTTCACCCCGCCCTGCATGCCGATGATCACCAGGTGACCGTGCGGGGCCAGCGCGGCGACATTGCGCGAGAGGTAGGACGCGCCCATGTTGTCCAGGATGACGTTCGCCCCTCGGCCGTTGGTGTGCGCGCGCACCACGTCGACGAAATCCTGTTCGCGGTAGTCGATCAGTACCTCCGCGCCGAGTTCCCGGCAGCGCTCGAGCTTCTCCGCCGAGCCGGCCGTCACCGCCACCTGCGCGCCGCGCTGCTTCGCGACCTGGATCGCGTGCGTGCCGATCCCGCCGCCACCGCCGTGGATCAGTACCGTCTGCCCGGCGTGCAGGCCCGCGGTGGAAACCAGGTTCGACCACACCGTCGCCGCGACCTCCGGCAATCCGGCCGCCGCCCCCAGATCCATGTCGTCGGGGACCGGAAGCAGCTGGGTGGCGGGCACCGCGACCCGCTCGGCGTACCCGCCGCCGGACAGCAGCGCGCACACCCGGTCACCGACCCGCCAGTCCCGTACGCCGTCACCGAGTTCGGCGATCACGCCGGAGCACTCCAGGCCGGGCACGTCGCTCGTCCCGGCGGGCGGCGGGTACTTGCCCTGCCGTTGCAGCATGTCCGCGCGGTTCACCCCGGCGGCCACCACGTCGATCAGCACCTCACCGTGCCGGGGCGAGGGATCGGGCGCTTTCCCCCACACCAGCACTTCCGGTCCGCCGAATCCGTTCAGTTCGATCGCACGCATGTTCTCCATACTGCTCCGTTCGCCGCGCCCGTAGCGATCGAACCCGGAACGCTGCGACCCGCCGTTCGCGATCCGGCACCGTGTGAGTCGAGTCGCAGCCGCGTAATCCGCCGCGAGCAGGTCGGCCGGCGATTTGCGGAATCCGCCCAGCGCGATCGACGCCGTCGGGCTAGCGTTCCACCCGTGAGCAGTTTCATCGACTTCCAGAACGAGATCTACCTGCGCGGACTGGGCGGTGAACTGCCCGAACTGCCGATGACGGCCGACGGGCTCGAGCAGCGCGCCCGCGATGTCCTCGGCGCCGCCGAATACGCCTATGTGGCGGGTAGCGCCTCCTCCGGCCGCACCGCCGCGGCCAACCGCGCCGCCTTCGACAAGCACCGCATCGTGCCCCGCATGCTGCGTGGCACCACCGGCCCCGGCGCCCGCGACCTCTCGGTCGACGTGCTCGGCACCCACTTGGCCGCCCCCGTGCTGACCGCCCCGATCGGGGTGCTGGAACTGGTACACGAGCGCGGCGAGGTGATCGTCGCGGAGGTCACCGAGGAACTGGGCATCGGCTCGGTGCTCTCGACCGCCGCCTCGAGCACCATCGAGGATGTCGGCGCCGCCGCGGGCGAATGGTGGTATCAGCTCTACTGGCCCGCCGACGACGAGTTGGCCCGCTCCTTCGTCGAACGCGCCGAGCGCGCCGGCGCCAAGGCCATCGTCGTCACCGTCGACACCCCGTCCCTCGGCTGGCGTCCGCAGGATCTCGAACTCGCCCATCTGCCGTTTCTGGCGGGCAAGGGCATCGCCAACTACCTGTCCGATCCGGTCTTCCGCGCCAAGCTCCCCATGCCGCCGGAGCAGAGCGAGGACGCGATGCGGATCGCCGTCCTCACCTGGGTCGGCCTGTTCGGCAATCACACCTTGCGCCCCGCCGACATCACCCGCCTGCGCGAATGGACCGATCTGCCCATCGCGATCAAAGGCATCCTGCATCCCGACGACGCCCGCATCGTGGTCGACGCGGGCGCCGACGGCGTGATCGTCAGCAACCACGGCGGTCGTCAACTGGACGGCTCCATCGCCGCCCTCGACGCCCTGCCCGCCGTCGTCTCCGCCATCGGCGACCGCGCCGACGTGCTGTTCGATTCCGGCGTCCGCACGGGCTCGGATGTCCTGATCGCGCTGGCGCTGGGCGCGAAAGCCGTCCTGTACGGCCGCCCGTACGCCTACGGCCTGGCCCTCGCCGGCCGCGACGGCGTCCGCCATGCCCTGCGCCTGCTGCTCGCCGACGTCGACTCCTCTCTCGGCCTGTGTGGCCGGTCCAGCGTCGCCGCCCTCGACCGCTCCGTGCTCACCACGCCGTTCTGACCGGCCTGTTCACACAGTGCGACTTATGCCCGTTTTAGAATCTCGCTGTGCCCGAGCCGTCGAACCTCGCCGCTGCTGAACCCCGTTGGCTGTCCGCGGACGAACAGCGAGCTTGGCGGGCCTATATGGACGGCCACCAACGTCTCATGGCCACCCTCAACCGTCAGCTCCTGCGTGACAACGACCTCACCTTCGGCGAGTACCGGATCCTGGTCCTGCTGTCCGAGGCACCCGGCCACGCCCTGCGCATGAGCGAACTCGCCGACGGCGTCCAGTCCTCGCGCAGCCGCCTCACCCACCAGATCCGCGGCATGGAGTCACGCGGGCTGGTCCGCCGCTCCTCCTGCCCGCGCGACGGCCGCGGTGTCCTCGCTCAGCTCACCGACATCGGTCTGCGCATCCTGCGCACCGCCGCCCCGGGCCACGTGGCCGCCGTCCGCCGCCACTTCGTCGACCTCCTCGACGCCGACCAACTCGACACCATCCACCAGGTGTTCACCCGGGTCGACGGCACCACAGCCGCCCCGACCGCCTGACACGTTAAGATCGCTGCACTGGAGACGTGGCAGAGCGGCCGAATGCACTCGCCTTGAAAGCGAGCGTCGCGAGAGCGACCGGGGGTTCAAATCCCTCCGTCTCCGCCACGAACGCCCCGATCGTCTCCACGTACTCCGGCGCGGGCCTGTCAGGGGCCATAGGCATCGCCGAGCGTGAGCCGCTCGGCGACTGCGCGCCTTCGGGATACAACCCGATGGGCTCTCGACGGTCAGCTATCGGCGCGAGCCGCTCGATCGAGCGATGAGCACTTACCGGGAATACCGCGTGAAGTGCGGGTTCGGGCATGTGCCCGATACATATCGATTTCGCGATCCGGTGGCGGCAACCGGAAAGTTCTCGTCCGGCGAATACAGCGACGCCCCTGGGCCTGTTCGGGTCGGCCTCGCGGGCCCGATTCGGTCGGCCCGATAGTGCCCGGTCGCACCAGAACTCGCCTTTACCTGGGGATTTGACATGGTGCGAGTGTCTGCGTAACTTATTCCAGGTCAGAGCGACACGGACACCGACCCGGAGCCGAGACGCCGAGCCGAGAGGTTCAGCGTGGCCTGGGAAACGAGGTAGGACGAGGAGCGCCTGGCGATCACACTGGCTCGGCCATAGTTCGGATTTGGTTCCGGAGGACTGGACGCGCTAAGCTGGAAAAGTTGCCTCACTGAAGCACCGGAGTTTTTCTGGTTCGGATGTGTGTGCGTGTGTTCTTTGAGAACTCAATAGTGTGTCGATGAATGTCAGTGCCAATTATTTATTGGTTCCGGCTCTTC